>JAHBXT010000002.1:692076-1384153 GCA_019636385.1 Pirellulaceae bacterium
TCAAGCCCCTGCGACTTCATGAAGTTGTCGAGCTTCTGCACGGCGGCTTCCAGCTTCTGGATGACGACAGGGGCCTTTTCCACAAGCCAGATCTCGCGGGCTTGGTCACCGGCCTTTTCCCCGGAGAAGAGTGCTATGGCGGCATCGACTGCCTCCTGCTGTTGGCGGAAGTCGAGGATGTTGCCGTAAGGCTTGGTGCCGTTGAGCACGCGGTTGGTGCGGGAGAAGGCCTGGATCAGGCCGTGGTGCCGCAGGTTCTTGTCCACATAGAGCGTGTTGAGGAATTTGGAATCGAAGCCGGTGAGCAGCATATCGACGACGATGGTGATGTCGATCTTGTGATGGGGAATCTTGGGATTGGCTTTGCGCAAATCCTCGTCCGGCCATTGCTGGTCTTTGATCCGCTTCTGCACATCCTGGTAGTAGAGATCGAACTCGGAGATGCGGTGATTGGTGCCGTACTTGTCGTTGTAGTCGGTGAGGATCGCCTTGAGTGCGGCTTTCTTGCCTTCGGGGTCTACTTCGTTGTCGGCCTGTTCCTGGGGCAAGTCTTCTTGAATCTGCTTGACATCGGGATTGCCTTCGGCGGGCGGGGAGAAGACGCAGGCGATGTTGAGCGGCTTGAAGTCAGGATCGGCAGCCTGCTTCTCGGCCTGCAGTGCCTTGAATAGTCCGTGATATTCGATGGCGTCGTTAATGGACGCGGTGGCCAGAATCGCATTGAAACGGCGTCCGCCCGTGGCGGCATCGTGCTTGGACAAGATGGCTTCGATGACGGCTCGCTTCGCCAGAGGCTCGCCGGGCTTGGGGAGCGTCTTGCCTTCTTCCCGATTGGGCTTGAAGTAATCGACGTGGAAGCGCAGGACGTTCCCATCCTCGATGGCGTGGGTAATGGTGTAGGCGTGGAGCTGCTTCTGGAAGAGGTCCTCCGTGGTGCGCATGGAGGCGGTGGTGTCCTCGATCTTCTGCAAACTGGCATTCGCCTCGAAGATGGGCGTGCCGGTGAAGCCGAAGAGCTGGGCCTTGGGGAAGAACTCTTTGATGGCCTTGTGGTTCTCCCCGAACTGCGAGCGGTGGCATTCGTCGAAGATGAAGACGATGCGTTGGTCGCTCAGCGGGGCCAGCATCTCCTTGTAGGTGGGCTGGTCGTTCTTCTTCCGCTGCTTGTTGCGCTTGCTGGTTTCATCCAGCGCGAGGCCGAGCTTCTGGATGGTGGTGACGATGACCTTGTCCGCGTAGTCCTCGGACAACAGACGACGCACGAGGGCGGCGGTGTTGGTGTTTTCCTCCACGCAGCCTTCCTGGAAGCGGTTGAACTCCTCGCGAGTCTGGCGGTCGAGGTCCTTGCGGTCCACGACGAAGACGCATTTGTGGATGCCGTCGTTTAGCTTGAGCAGCGTGGAAGCCTTGAAGGAGGTGAGCGTCTTGCCACTGCCGGTGGTGTGCCAGATGTAGCCGTTGCCGTTGTCTTCCTCGATGCACTTCACGATGTGCTGCACCGCATTGACCTGATAGGGCCGCATGATCATGAGCTTCTGCTCGCTCTCGATCAGCACCATGTAGCGGCTGATGGTCTTGCCGAGGGCACACTTTTGCAGGAAGCGGTCGGCGAAGTCGTCGAGGTGCGTGATCTTCTTGTTGGCCTCGTCCGCAAACTCATAGACCGGGAGGAAACGCTCATCCGCATTGAAGGCGAAGTGGCGGGCGTTATTGTTGGCAAAGTAGTGGGTGCGGTCGCGATTGCTGACGATGAAGAGCTGCATGAAGCAAAGCAGCGTCTTGCTGTAGCCGTTGCCGGGGTCGTTCTTGTATTCGACGATCTGCTCCATGGCCCGGCGGGGATTGACGCCGAGGGTCTTCAGTTCGATCTGCACTACCGGCACGCCATTGATCAGGAGAAGGACATCGTAACGGTGGTGGCTGTTGTCGGTGTTGATGCGGAGCTGGTTGACAACCTCAAACGTGTTTTTGCACCAGTCTTTGATATTCACCAGCGTGTAGTTCAGTGGGGTGCCGTCATCGCGGGTGAAGCTGTTGATGCTGCGCAGGATCTTGGAGGCGGCGAAGACATCCGGGGTGACGATTTCATCCAGAAGGCGGGCAAACTCGGCATCGGACAGATGGACGCGGTTCAGTGCTTCGAACTTCTGGCGGAAATTCTGCTCTAGGGTTGCTCGGTCGCGGATGTCTGGGCGAACGGTGTATTTGAGGCTTTCGAGTCTCTTTTGGAAATCGGATTCAATATCGTGCTCCCTAACCATGGCCGGAGGTGCATCGGTTCGTTTAGTGTAGGGAACGTTTTTGGACATAAGAAAAACGCGAGAAAGTAGAATAAGGATCGAGACCAGGTTCCATGGAGCAGAATTTTTCTACAGACGCTTGGTAGCTGTAACGGTGGGTTCGATTCGGCCAAGAAATTTTTTCAGGTCGCTTCGCTTGAATAGCCGGTAACCCTTAGCAGGATTCCGATGCATTGGAATGTCCCTGCAAGCAGACCATTTGTGAAGCGTGTTCCGAGCGACACGGACGTACTCGGCAGCCGTTGCTGTGTGTAGGTATTCAGTTAGTTTCGGCATTTGGGCTGTGGTCTCACGCTCGCAAAACGATCTGAGAAAGGCCAGACAGTCTATCAAAACCTGCAAGAAATGTGGAGAGGCTAAAAGCCGTTAACCGGGCCTGGCGCGGTGGACTTGGTAAGTTTAGCCGCCATAATCTATGAAAGGGGAGCGGAGTAATTACCCGCGAACGCCTTAGCCGATCGGTCCCGAACAAGAGCGGTGCCGGTCGGCTAGGCGACCTTCTGTCATCACTCTTGTTTCTGGAAAGCTTTCAATGCCAGTGACGATAACTGACGGGTTGCGCGTGTGCGTGAACGTACTTCGCGATTTGTTCGAAGCAACGGATCGGTTCGAGCACTTTCGGCTAATCGCCCCCAATTCGATCGATATTCTAACTGTTCATCTGGTCAAGTTGCGGAAGATGGCATCTGTTTGCTTCGATCCTTTCAACAGGATGAACGTCATCGCCGATTTGCCAAGTGTGGAAATGGATGGACGTACTTCACTGAGCGTCCACGAAGCAACCTATGAGATGCTCGAAAAGGCGCATTCAAGGCTTACTATCAGGTTTGCAGGATTGTGTCAGCTGGATTCCGCAGAGCGTCAACGCTTGATTGGCAAAGCGATTCAGCAAGTCTTGGAATCCCTTAAAACCCTGCCTCAATTCGCTTGGTCTGAACTGGATGCAGAATTGCGCAAGGAAGAGATTCGGGTTCAAGAGTTTATTTCCAAGTCGTTTGAACGAGGGAGCGGTTCGAACAACAGAGAAAAATCAGTCGCGCATCCCTTGCAAATACTCTCGGCTGGTAACGCGGCGATTGCTGACGCTCAGAAGGCGGTATCGGATACGCTGGCGATTGCCAATCAAGCTTTGAGTAATGGGGAACATAGCAAGGGCGACTGTCGCGTCGAATCAAAGTTTCCGAGGCCGAACGACTCGCTAACGGATGATGCGATTGAGTATCTGAAAAAGTCGTTTCACAAGCTGCCCCATGCAGGAACGGCAAAAGTAAACCATGTCATTGCGGCTGCTGTGAGGGATGGTATCCAACGAAATACGGTGGAATGGGCGCTAGTTCGGATGCAGGAATATGGCTGGATTAAGCTTTCGATTCCTGTTTGGGGTGGAGTCATTGGAAATCGCCAAAGCGAACCAATGTATCGACCGCCGGTGCAAGAACGAAAGCCGACTCGATGGTATTTCGGGACCCACGAATACAACCTTCGATTAACAGAGTATTTCTACAATCCGTCCTACTGCCGAACGTGTTCAAAGCTGATCGGCGATTACGATCGTGACGAGTGCCATGAGTGCCGATCACCAAAAGGGAAGTTGGCTGAATTGGAAGTTGCGATTAAGTGCCAACACCTGTACGGGAATGAGAACGATAGCCCTGAACGGATTCGCGAGTGGCTGACGATTCGGGCGTACCTGCGGGATAGGTTTGGATCTGATCGAACCAACATGCAGCTATGGGAATGGATGACGGATCACTTGCGGGTGCTTGGCTGGGATCAAGAGCGATGGTTGCGAATGAAGTACGGCGAGTTTATCGAACTGCTGAAATCGGGACTGCTGAATGAGCGATCGCCTGAGATCAAAGGCGGCTCAGCGGTGCAATCGTCGGCAAAGGTTCCGTTGTATGACGATGATGTTCATATCGGCATGGTTGATCTGTCGGGACTAACGAAGCTATGCACTTCGCTACTTCGACAAGACAAGCGCCAAGGGACTTTGTATCGCGATGAAGCTGGACGGTTCATCTATCACGTTTGGGACTATGACGACAGGACGATCGGACGAACATGCCGACTAATGCGTCCTGTTGACGCTTGTGAAGTCGCGTTGAAGGCCGATCAATTCTTTGTAGCAAGCGATGAACTGATTGCTGAACTGGCGGGTTTGAAGCGTCGTGGCGAACGAACGACCGAAAGTGATGGATGCTTTGCTATTGAAAGTCCTACTGCTGAAACAGCAAAGGAACCT
The DNA here is from genome assembly GCA_019636385.1 of Pirellulaceae bacterium. Taxonomy (NCBI): domain Bacteria; kingdom Pseudomonadati; phylum Planctomycetota; class Planctomycetia; order Pirellulales; family Pirellulaceae; species Pirellulaceae bacterium. The sequence continues at coordinate 696,622 of JAHBXT010000002.1, forward strand.
ATTGAGGCATTGGACGCTCTTTCGGATAAGAAGCGTATCGATGCGTTGATAAAAAGCTTCAAAGAAGAAACAGAGGGATTCAGCGATAATCAATGGAGCGATAAAGTTGACCGTCGCACCAAAGCGAAGGCGAAAGAAGGGCGAGGTAGAAAGACGAGATCGTTCTATTTCGAGGGGGTCGGCGGAATCTACTATGGAGATGAACGCACCTACGTTATTCGAGGCGATGACAGGCGGGGTTACTATTCATTGGCTGCGACACACTCCGAAAGAATCGGAAAAAAGTTTGCAATGGAGTTTTCTTTGAATCGACGGTAAGGGAACGTCCTACATCGTCACACATTGCGTCACACTTCCAAATGTGACAATTCTCGGCATTGCTTTGCCACCCAATAACTACACACGTCACGCATGATTTGCAGTGGACGGTTTGTGTCTCTGTTATGGGATGAAAGTTATGACTAACAAAGTAGTTAATACGGTGACCAATGGGCATGGGCGGACCATGTTGTCAATCACGGACTTAGCGAAGCGATGGGGTTGCTCTGAACGTCATGTAAGACGCATGGCTGATGCGGGTCGATGTCCTCGACCTATCAAATTTGGTTCGCTGCTCAAATTTCCCGTTGCTGTTATCGAGCAATGGGAAGCTGACGGCTGCCCCAATGTTCGCAACGTAGCGAAAGGGGGCAAGCCATGAGCGTTTCGATTCGCGAAGTCAAAATCGCCGCACGAGGTCAGTGGATTGGCCTTTTGCAAGACGCCGGTTTGCCTGCTGATTGCCTTGAAAAGCGCCCGCAACCATGTCCAAAGTGTGGTGGAACGGATCGCTACGGCGTAGCAAAAGACGTCGCCGAAACAGGTGCTGTGTTCTGCCGCCATTGTTTCAACAAAACTTCGAAGATTAGGCCGGGCGATGGTGTTGCTACCGTTGCTTGGTTGATGAACATAACCAACGGTGAAGCGGCAAAATGGATCGCTGGTCGGCTCGGCATGAATGGAGAACCAACGACTACCCCCGTGGACATTATCACGGCAACGTGTCGCGATAAGCGAATGCCAGTTGAGGCATTCAAATTGTTCGGCGTGAAGGAAGTCCAGCGGGGTAGGAATCGATTGGTCGTCTGTCGTGTTGAACTTTACAACGAAGCGGGTGTCGTTCATTCGCACTTTGATTTATGGCCGGGCGACAAAGGCCGTGTGAAACCAGGCAAAGGGAATAGCGGTTTGTTTTTTCCTGGTCGATTACCTGCGGCTGGTGAAAAGTGGTTGGCCGTCGAAGGCGTGAAGGATGCTGCCGCGTTAGTTGGACTCGGCTACAACGCTTTCGGCTATTGCGGTAACAAGTTGGCGACGAAATACGCTCGATTGTTTGAGGGCGTGGACGCGATTGTCATGCCTGACTTGGATACTGCCGGAATGCTCGGGGCCAATCAAACTGCGGGAGTTCTGGCGAGCATAGCTTCTTCGGTCTCAATCGCGCGAATGCCGGGCGTGGTGAAGGATAAACACGGCGATGACGTTCGCGACGTTCTGCAAAAGCCTGACGGCGAAAAAAGTGTTCGGGCAACGATCGAGGCGGCAACACCGTGGAAGCCTAGCTCCGATGCGTGCGGTAACGACACGAGGCCAAAAGTCAAGATCACCATGAAGGAGGCCGCTGTCACGGATGAAGTGGTCCAGCATCTCGGTAAACTAGGTTGGGATTCACCGTGGATCAATGCTAGGTATTCAGAATCGGTGCGATTGTTTGTTCGCGGTGGCGTGCTGGTGCACGCAATTGAGAGTGACGACGTTGATACAGAGGGACGATTGTCTGTTCGTGATTTGCCGCCATGCTTAGTTCGTGAGCGGATCACGCAAGCATGTTCTCTTATCACGGAAATAGAATCCGAAGAGGAAGTCGACATTAAGCCAACACGTCCACCGGGCTGGTTGGTCGATGCGGTTTATCGACGTGGAAGCTATGGCGGCGCGATACGTCCACTGTCGGGCATCATTGAGTCACCCACGATTCGCGTAGATGGCTCGATTGTTCAGATGCCGGGGTACGATCGACAAACAGGATTGATCTTTCGTTCGTCAACATTGTTTCCGCCGGTGCCTGAGTCACCAACAAGGGACGATGCGGCGAGAGCGTTAGCAGAATTACTGGACGTACTAGTCGATTTCCCGATGCAGGATGATGCAGACGGTGCGGCATGGGCATCGATGGTATTGTCCATGATTGGCCGATCTTGCATTGATGGCTACGTCCCACTATTCGCAGTCACCGCCAACATTCGCGGCGCTGGAAAGTCGTTGCTAGTCGATGCGGCAACGCTGATCGCTTACGGTCGGCGTGCGGCTCGAAAAGCATTTACCCGCGATGATGACGAAATGCGAAAGTCGATCACAGCGGTTGCTATTGGGGCCGTCCCAAGCGTGTTGTTTGATAATCTAGACGTTCAATTGGGCGGAGCTGCCCTGGATGCTGCAATCACGTCCTCAACTTGGTCTGACAGAATCCTAGGACAATCACGGATGACGGGCGATTTGCCAATGCGGACAATTTGGTCGGCAACGGGTAACAACATGGCTTTCGGCTCGGACGTGGGCCGTCGCGTCCTACCCATTCGCCTGCAGTCACCACTCGAAGCGCCGGAAACCCGATCTGGTTTCGTACATCCTGATCTCTTAGCGTGGGTCGAGTCACAACGACCAAGGCTTGCGGTTGCCGCGCTAACGATCCTAAGAGCATACTTCGTCGCGGGCTGCCCCTCTCAACCCAAGGGTGAGTGGGGGTCTTTTGAATTCTGGTCGGCGACTATTCGCGGGGCGATCGTTTGGGCTGGTGGTGCTGATCCATTGCCGACGCGGGCTACGGCTCTCGCTGGTGATGATACGGCTGCTCTGCTCGGCAAGCTGATTACGGGCATCGAACAGGCTGATCCATCAGGCATGGGGCTGACAACGAAAGAGATTCAGCGAAAAACTTTTGGCAGCCAGGGCAACTTCGACGAAAACGAGGCTCTGGCCGAAGCGGTGTTTGAGATTTGTGGCGAAAGGTTTGAGGCTCGGCAATTCGGTCGACGGGTTCGCGGGTTCAGGAAGCGAGTCTGGGAGGGTCGCTATATCGATGACGAATCGGCGGGAGGTGGCGTGAAGCGGTGGCGGGTCCGAAGAGTCGAAAGTGGGTTAGGTGGGTTCAGTAGGTCAAAGTCGGCCCGATTGAATCCCGATGCCGGTAAGTCGCAAGCTGAATCTGTGCGACACAACGCACAACCAAGCCAAGAACGACCGGAAATTATCCATCCTGACCAACCTAACCCACTCGAAAACGATGCGGGCAAGAATGGTGATAGTGGGTTAAGTGGGTTGAATGGGTCAATCTCCACTCAATCAGACCTTGATTTTGGTTCGTCGCATGGCTGCGGATCGGTGGTGGAACTATGACGGCTGCCGAAACGATCGCCGAACTATCTAAGATGGGCATTTCCGTAGACTGTCCAACACCGGGGCGGATTCGATTGACTGCCAAAGTGGGTGACGTGCCAGCGGACGCGGTCGCGTTAGCGCGGGATCGCAAACCAGAACTGATCGACCTGCTATCCCAAAGCTGCCAACCCCACACTAAGCCTGAGAACTACATCGAAGGGCGTGCACCTAACCGACCTGGTTGGATTCGAACGACGTGTCGCGTTTGCGGTCGGTTCATTGGCTATCGCCCATCAACATAACACAAGGTATTGACGATAAAATCAACAAGGGAGTAGAATGCTACTATGGCGAAAGTGACCTTAACACCGACTGCAATCAGCCAGTTGGAAGAACTCGGCAATCCGATTCATGCTCGGGTAATCAGGTTGTTGGTTCGCTTGCAAAATTGGCCGGACGTGAGCGGTGCTAAGCCGCTGTCGGGCGGATTGGCGGGCCGATACCGGCTACGAACGGGAGACTACCGATTGCAATTCAATCTGAGCGGTGACGAAGTTGTTGTCGAGAAGGTTGGACATCGGGACAAATTCTACGAGGACTGAAACACACATGGCGACACAGCAAACAATCACGATTGAGGGCAAGGCTTATGTCCTGCTACCACGGGATGAGTATGAAAGATTGACCATACTTGCCAAAGCGGCTGTTCTTCCTGCGTTGCCAGAAGCCGACGCGAAAGGAAACTATCCGGCGGTCGAGTATGCGACGGCAAGTTTGGCGAGGAAAATTATTCGTGATCGCGCGGCAGCTGGCCTGACTCAACGCAAGCTGGCTGAGTTGGCTGGTATTAGTTTCGAGAATCTGTGCCGAATCGAAACAGGCAAGCAAGTTCCCAGTGTGCCGACAATCGAAAAGATTGATCGAGCGATCAAAGACGTAATGAAGAAAGCTGGGAAATCAGCGAAGCCAACGAAGCTGAAAGCGAAGGGGGCGGCTCCGAAGTCAACGCGATAATACCGATTCACAAACGGAAAAGATAAGAGTCATGGCTACACTTTTCAAGAAGCAATTCACTAAACCAATACCCGTTGACGCGAAGATTGTTTCGCGAACAGTAAGCGGCGAATCGAAACAGTTTGCTCAGTGGGTCGACCGTAAAGGGAAACGACGATCGGCTGAACTGACTGCTGGCGGCGAGCGGATCAAATCGGAAGCGGCAACATGGACCGCTAAGTATCGCGATGGTGAAGGCGTTGTCTGTGAAGTGGCAACGGGATGCCGCGATAAACAAGCGGCTCAATCTGTGCTTGATGAATTGTTGCGACGTGCGGAACTGGTCAAAGCAAAGGTGTTGTCCCCCGATCAAGACCGTATCGCCGATCATGCTGGAACGCCACTTTCTGAACACATCGATGCATTCTTGGATTATCAACGCCGCAAAGGAACACATACCGACCGCGTCAAGCATTACGAAACGAAACTTTACGAAACTGCCAACGCTTGCAAGTTTCGGACGCTTTGTGATTTGTCAGTCGATCGGCTCGAAAGGTGGTTGTCGGAAGAGCGGAGCGGCGATCGTGATTTAGGGGCTGCTGTTTACAACGGCTATCGAGAATCATGGTTAGCGTTTGGGAATTGGTGTATCGGTAAGCGCGTTACTGGCAAACAAACACACTTCAACGGCGAAAAGAGACTGCTTGCCAATCCGTTTGACGGTATGGCGCGACTGAATGAAAAGGCCGACCGACGACGACGGGCAAGAGCATTGACAGAGGATGAACTATCTCGGTTGCTGGGTGCTGCGCGCCGTCGCCCGCTTGAACATGCGATGACAGTTTACCGTGGCGCTAACAAGGGTAAGTTGCTTGCTAAGGTTCCTGAGGAGCGTCGGCAAGAACTCGAGCGCTTAGGAGCTGAACGCGCACTGATCTACAAGACGGCTGTTTTGACCGGTCTTCGATTGAACGAACTACGAACGCTAACGTGTCGCGATTTGTCGTTCGGCGATGTTCCGTTCATCAAGCTGGAACATGGCAACGAAAAGAACCGGCAAGGATCGACATTGGCTATCCGATCGGACTTGGCTGCCGAACTGCGGGAATGGATCGCTGGCCGGGAACGTGGCGACCGGGTGTTCGATGTCCCGGCGGGATTGCTGCGAATTATGAATCGAGATTTGAAAGCGGCTGGCATCCCCAAGAAGGACGCTGACGGTTACGTAGTTCATGTCCATGCGTTGCGACACAGTTTCGGGACTCACCTGTCCAAAGCTGGGATTGCCCCGCGTGTGGCGCAAGCTGCCATGCGTCACAGCAACATTGGCTTGACGATGGGCACTTACACCGATGCACGGCTGCTCGACACATCCGAAGCGATCGAAGCATTACCCATATTCCGCAATCAACCCGCTCAGTCAGCGACCTCGAAAGCTTGCACCAATGAGGAGGTTACTGCGAATGCACCGACTACTTGTGCGACTGATGAAACGCTGGAAAACGACGCAACGACTACTCCTCGAAAGCTTGCACCAACGCTTGCACCAACTATGGGCCAGAGTGGTCAAAATCAGTCCATTTCAGTCAATTTGATGACGGATGAACTGGGCGATCAAGACACGAAAAAACCCAGTAAAACACTGAGAAATACTGGGTTTCTGGTAGTGGGCGGTGCTGGACTCGAACCAGTGACCTCAACGATGTCAACGTTGCGCTCTAACCAACTGAGCTAACCGCCCGCAGGAAACGGTTGGAAGACTCCACCCGTTTCCTGCTTTGCTTGTGAAAGTTTGTCGATTTGAGCCCAGCTCGTCAAGGCATGTTTGCAGTTTCGTGTACAATGCCCTTCAACGTAGAAAAGTCGCTCAACGGTGGAGGCTGCCGAAACAACTCCGACCGTTGGTCGAATCTTTGCTAGTTTCAGTTCACACGTTAATCAAAATCGAGTCGAGTCTTCCAATGAACGCCAATCGTCGTCATTTCGTCATTGCAGCTAGCGCGGTAGGGGCTGCGACATGGATCGGGTCCAGTCCCCTTCATTGCCGTGCAGCCGAAGCCAGTTTGCCCGACCTGGATTACGCCAAAAATGCCCTCGAGCCCTACATCGACACACAGACGATGGAGATTCACCATGGCAAGCACCATCAAGCGTATATCAATAACCTGAATAAAGCTCTGGCCGACCATCCACAGTTACAGCAAAAGCCGCTGGATAAGTTGTTGACCGATTTGGACAGTCTGCCCGATTCGATTCGCAATGCGGTTCGCAATAATGGAGGCGGGCATGTGAATCACTCGCTGTTCTGGAAGATGATGGCTCCTGATGGCGGTAAGCAGGATCGAGGTGCCATCGGCAAGGCAATCGACTCGACGTTTGGCGACTTTGAGAAGTTCCAACAGGCGTTCGCGGCAGCAGCCATGGGACAATTCGGTAGCGGCTGGGCTTGGCTGGTAGCTTCCGGGGGCAAACTGGAAGTCATGAGCACCCCCAATCAAGATACGCCGATCTCCAAAGGGAAGGTACCACTGCTGGGCATCGACGTGTGGGAGCATGCCTACTATTTGAAATATCAGAATCTACGAGCTAACTACATCGCCGCTTGGTGGAACGTTGTGAATTGGAGATTCGTCAACGAACTATTCGCCGGCGCGAATAAATAGGTTCGGCAGTTTTTGCGCCAAGGACGACAACGATGCCCCTGGATCGCAGGCGTTTTATCGGTGCAGTATCGGCAACGTCGGCCGGCAGCATTGCGGTTCGACACTCGCCGTTCCTGAAGGCTGCGGTGCTGGGAGACAGTTCAACGCACGATTGGCCAGATGCACTGCCGGAAGACGATCTGGTTTCCTACCTCGCCCGCGTCAGCAGAGTTTGGGACGATCGTCTATACAAGCATCTGCTGGGTGCGGCCAATCCGTTCAAGGAGGGCGATAGCATCGTCGGTGTGGCCGCCAAGAATGACCGGCATCGAGAATTGGCTCGCCAAGTACTAGCCAATACCGCGCTTCACATAGTCGACGCCCATCCGCCACTTGAGGATGATCTCTTTCGCGCTCTGCGCGGGAGTTTAGACGCGGCTGCCCATCAGCGGACTGCCGACTGGACCTTTGATCAGTTGAAGCTCTTCCTGCTGGAGCAGGATGAGCGGGAGATACAGGCGGTAACAACTGGGCTTTCCAGCGATGTGATCGGCTGTGTGGTCAAGCTGCTCAGTGACGCTGAATTAATCGCTGTTGGAGGGAAACTATTCAATCCATTGCCGGGCAGCCAGATTGGCGCTCGCGGCTATTTGAGTGCCCGTATTCAACCCAATTCGCCAACCGATCACCCGGATGACATTCGCTGGCAAGTGTTCAACGCCTGGGCATTTGCGGTAGGTGATCTGCTGCTGGGAACCAATCCGGTATCCAGTGAAGCAGAATCTGTTGCCCAAGTCGAGCGCTGCTTGCAGGATATATTACGAACCTTTGGTTTGGCCGATGTTTTGCCGCACTGTGTGCTTGCGCACATTGATGTGCAGGCTCAAGTCGAGCATGACCATCCGGGCACTACCGCGCTGTGGTTTCAAAGTATTGCCGGTAGCGATTCAGCCAATGCAACCTTCGATATCTCCTTGGAGAAGATGCTCCGCTATGCCTCGATAAAAGCTGGTCCATTTGGACTATATTTCGAGACGGGGCAAGGTGCCGATTTTACAAATGGTCATGGCCATGGTTATGACATGGTATTGCACGAGTCACGCAAGTATGGCCTGGCGCGCCTGTTGAGCCAGCAGTTTGCCAAAGCCAATGGCCTCCAGCGGCGACCGTGGGTTCACGTCAATGATGTCGCCGGATTCATTGGTCCCGAGGTTTTCCGCACGCGAGAGCAGTTAGTGCGATGCTGCCTCGAAGATATTGTCATGGGTAAACTGCACGGATTGTGCATTGGACTGGACGTGTGCTCGACGCTGCACATGGACATCAGCCTAGATGATCTGGATTGGTGCCAGCAGCAGCTTGTCCCGGCCTGCCCGGCATACTTGATGGCGCTGCCTACGAAGATTGATCCGATGCTAGGCTATTTGACTACGGCCTACCAGGACCACGTTCGGCTGCGAGAGAAATTCGGTTGTCGCGTCGACGATCGCATGTGGGGTTTTTTCAAGCGTTTGAAGGTCATTGATGACCAAGGGCGGCCCACCGAGCATTTCGGCGATCCACTGTGGGTTTACAGGCAGTATTGTCGGCACCGCAACGATCAGCGCAGTGACCACGAGATTCAGGCCGACGGTCGCCAGCAAATGCGCCAGATTCGCGAGCGTGGAGTGTTTTTAGCCGTCGGTCATGGCCAGCAGCCCAGCGATTTGCAGCCTCAGTTAGCTCATGAAATCAATCGCATTTACGACGATTCCAAGCGCAGCCTGCGAGCTGAATTTGATGCCGAATTTCGTGCACACTATCACGACGCCGTGTGGTTGGAAACCCATTCCGAAGATCGCGAAGATTTCATCCTGCACCCTGCCACAGGTGAACAGCTGAGCGCCTTGTCGCTGGCTAAACTTGGTGAGCTGCGCGAACATCAAGCTGGTCAGTACAATGTGCAAATTGTCGTTTCCGACGGATTAAATGCGCTGGCGCTGAATGACCGCCAGCAGTTAGAGCCGTTCCTGGAAAGTTTGCAGCACCAGTTGAACAGTGCTGGCTACCAAGTCAGTCCGCAACTAATTGTAGTGGAGCGCGGACGAGTCCGCGCGGGGTATCAAATTGGCCACGAGTTGCTAGGTGGACTTGGGGGGCGTCGAGCCATTCTGCATGTCATTGGCGAGCGTCCAGGCACCGGCCATCGAACATTCTCAGTCTATTTTAGCTGCCCAGAGGGCAGCGTATGGGCCTCGTCAGGGCTGGTCGATCACGATCGAACGCGCGTTGTCGCTGGCATTGCAAATACCGCCCTGCACCCGCAACGAGCCGCCGAGGATGTGCTGCGAATCCTAGGTCAAATGTGGAATCAGCCCTAGCAGCGCTGTAGCCTCGTTTGCCAGAACGTGGAGGCTTGCGTAAGCATGGCGATTGTCTGCAATTAAAGCTTAGAGGCGATGGGAAACGGATGTTCTTCTCGTGTACCGCTCGTCGCAAGGGTGAATTGCGCTAGCTGTTGGGGTTGAGTACTCAATCAAAGTCGGCCTGGAACGATCAATTCAGACCGCTTCGGGGGTTTCAGAGTAGTCAAAGCACGGCTAGCAGACGGTTGCGTCCCAACGGGAAGCCGTCTTCTATGTCTTGAGGACAAACCGTCCCAGATCGAACACTTCCATATACTCGAATGCCTCATTCAAATGTCTGCCATTGGAGTCCAAGCCAGCGAATCCCACATCCGACTACGCGCTGATGACTGGCTGAAGTCATCAGTGCCATTAGACATATATCGAACTTCCGGACAGACACTTGGATTGTGCGACCAGACATTTGCCGAGGAAAGACTGTGGCAGACTTTTTTGGGGGCCGCAGTCGAGCGCGTGCTGAGCGAGTCTATTGAAGCGCCGCCTGACGTCTCGCCAGCAAAGCACCAACGCGAGCGCGACCAACTGAAGCAACGCCACAAGACTCAGGGGTGACTATGAAGTCGTGACTGGCCATCGAGGATAGAGCTACATTTTGGTGGAAAACTTGGGCAAAGCATTTGGTCCTGCCAATCTTGTCAAAGCATGCAGGCTGCCAGGTGCTTCAATGAAATCAACAGACTTGCAAAGCTCCTCAACAACGGACTTGCACTTCTATCAACTCTATCCGCCAAGTACTTGCGATAAATTGCTATGTTCCCCGGGGATCATTTATTAGTACTGCGAAACAACCTCTCCACCAGCCCGAGTCCCCAGCGCTCGCCACGTTGCCTGCGAAATGTTGTTAGTGACGAATCGTACCGCTCCATCAATCATCAGCACATTCACGCCGCCAAAATGAAAACTTCGTGCCGTAACGACTCGGTAACCATGCCGAGGAGCTGTCGGACTGACGCGGGCCGAGGTAAAGTCCACGTCATACGTAATTCCAGCTATTGTGTAAGGAACCTTCGTATTGGGTGGAAAGGTGGTTGTCAGGCCGCTCTGCAAGGTGCGTCCCGTTACCCATTGCGTATGACCGTAGTTAGGGTCAAATGTTCCGCCGAAGGCAACCACCTCCGCAGGTGACTCTGGCGGTGGAGTAAACGGACTGCCCGGACTTCCGCCATCTAGCAGGGCTGGCGTAAACGACTTGACATCGGCAGCACAGACTGTGTTGCTTAAACCATCGATGATGGCTGCAAAGCTGTGAGTCATGTTATAACCGAACGCTCCGTCCCCGCCTTGACCCGTTTGTGTATCCAGCCCCAGCCAAGTTCCGATACCAAATCCGTAGTTGGTAGGGTAGAACTCGACGCCACCGTCCATTCGAGTGCCTTCCATCGGATCGCTAGCACAGCGATAAGAAGGTATTTTCGTCTTGCAGATGTCCGGTTGGGCAGCGTAGCCGATAACGAAATCCACCCTAGAGTGCAGATTACCTTGCTCTATGTGTGGCAGTATGCGCGCATGCACAGAATAGCCGCTAAAAGTACCTCCCGGAGTGTAGGTTGCTTGGGGAGGCAGGCCGTTGTGAGCATCATGGAAAAGATGGACTGCAAGCCCGACTTGACGCAAATTGTTGGAACATTGAGTACGTCGACCAGCCTCGCGAGCAGCCTGCACCGCTGGCAGCAGCAATCCGACGAGGATACCAATGATGGTAATGACCACCAATAGCTCGACTACAGTGAATGCCTTGCGACGATGCAAAGTCATAGCTAGTTGATCCCTACCGACGAAACGTCTGCCGTAACCGGGCACGAACGTAAGACTTGGATTTCAGTTGCCGCGTTTTTGAGTGCTCCAGTTGACGGCTTGGGTACGCCCGTCATGGGCATGAGTCTGTGGGGTTAAAATCCCCTGTACGAGATAGGAATCTCCAGGAGTTCAGTATACCAAATGACCGCTTCGAAAGAAGAAGTCCATGGTGAAGGCAACTGCGGAAAGGTAACCGACCGTGGGAGGGAAGCCTGCGAATGTATGGATAAGCGTGCCAGTCTGTAGACAGCCATCCGTGCGTCACTGCCCACTCGAATGCATTCACACCGAATCTGCAGGGCTACGAACAGAAACATCCTATAAGGCCGGACCGGTCAGGCGAGTGAGCCAAACATCACGAAGCCCTGCCCTTTCGACCGATCAGGTAAAGGATGAGCTCGTGCGGCGGAAATTCATGTCCTTATCCGGGGCGATTGGTGGGGTTGCGAGGAGTAAGGCTTGCCTGAAAGTTCGGAACCATGCCGTGCAAGTAGCATTGATCCCGACCGAACTCAGCAGTGGCCGTAGTACTGTGCTTCGACCTCCAATCGAAACAGGCAGGGCCAAACAAGTAAGGACAAGTAAGAACAAGGAAGAGCCATCAGGCAACTTGTCGCGAGGGAACCCCCGCCCGATAGGAGTTGCGAGTTTATTGGACTCTGCAATCGTGCGGACTATAGGTTCATCAGTCTGACCGGATGATACCGCGACGGCGTCATGCCGTGGTGGTGTGATAAGGACGGTCAGCAATGACCGTCCTTACCCGATTTCGTCAGGTTTCGCCGGTAGGGTCGTACTCGTACTCAGCATCGCGGTACTCGTATTCGTACTCGATTGTCTCTTTTGCCTTGGTCGTGGCTGGTTGTGGTTGGAACAGTCGAGTCAGCGTCGAGTCGATCCGTTTTAAGTCCGATTTGCCTCGGCGATTCGGCTCCTGGTCGATGGCATCGCAAGCACGCAAGGCATCTTGTATCGAAACACTTTCGAGCGCTGAGCCGCGAGCGATTTCGAAGAAGCGATTCTTGTCGTTGAGACTTAGTTTACCATTGCCCTGTGCGATGTTCAGTGGAATCGACTGTGCCGCTCGCAGCCATTGGTCACGAGCCTGTCGATTCGCACCGCTTAGCGATTTCGCATTGTGACCCGAGGACGCTACGTACTCAATCGATAGTCGATAAACGTCACGTTCTTAATGGTTGACAGTCGGTTCTGCCATCACGCTCCTTTCGAGTATGAGTACGAGTACCATTGCACTGAGTTCGAGTACGACTGCCCTGACGAACTACTATTAGTCAGATGCCACTAATATGAGTGTCTGGGGTTGATATCTTGATTGAAGATCGTAGCCGCGCAATTCGGGGCATCAACGAACGCCTTTTTCGAGTGTAGAATTCGTCTGATAGACAAACTGCTGGGATGTTAAACAAGAGGGTGATGGACAGACGGATGTTAGGCAGACGGTGTCGCAATCAGTCGTTATCACGTCGACCAAGGAGTGGCGAAAGAACGGGCTGAACCACGATGTGGAGAATAAAAGGACCTGTGACTGGGGTAGGTCTCTACTCGTGATTAAGTCTGGTTCAATTGGCCGCTGGTATGCTACCGATTTGAAAAGCGGAAGATTCGGAAAACAGATGAAAAATCGGCGAAATGGCCAAGACAGTGCTCGCCAGTTTGGTGGCTGCGTTTCGCACAATAAGAGCAAATTGGCGATTGGTGAAGCCTGCTTTTTCTTGCCCGGCATGACGGGGCTGACGGGTTCAGGCCCAACTTCAGCATCGCTGCTGTATTAGCTTGGTCACTGTGGCGGGGCGGTGGTTTCATTGCTAGCGATGGTGAGTTGGGGGTGGTGCTCGTGTTTATGTGTCTCGTATTGACCGGAATGCTGCTTTCCACGTTCTGACGAACTTGGCTGCGTACTGTGATTTGTTCGGAGCGGTTCTGCTTTCGATGCAGGATCGCCTTAAGTTGGGTTAGCGGCGGCAAAGCGACGTTGTCGTGGTGCGAGGCGATCTCTAGAATCTGGAGATGTTTGAAGCGCTAGCAAATTGCGCAGGGCTTCAACCGGCTGCGGTTGTCTCGCTGATTGGACCGGCGAGCGCAGCTCCATTTTTTCGTTTTGGGCAGTACGGATACGATGCTCGCTTCTGGCAAAGACACCGATCTTGCGCGGCCAATTCGATTGGTGCTGTCTGACGTCGATGGTGTACTGACCGACGGCTCGATCACCATCGACAATTCGGGAATCGAAAGCAAGACGTTCCACGTTCGCGACGGCTTAGGAATCAAACTCTGGCAGCGGCAGCAATTCTATTTCGGCCTTCTAAGCGCGCGCAACTCGCAAGCGGTGAAACTGCGTGCTGCGGAGTTGGGGATTGAATTGGTGCGTCAGGGCTTCACCGACAAACTGCCAATTGCTCGGGAAATTTTTTTACAGCTACGTCTTCAGCCCCAGGAAGTATGTTACATCGGCGACGATCTACAGGACCTGCCGCTACTGAACGAGGTCGGTTTACCGGTTGCGGTAGCCGATGCGGTGCCGGAGGTTTGCGCGGTGGCTCAATGGGTCATGCAACGCCCTGGTGGGAAAGGTGCTGTGCGTGAACTGATTGAACGGCTATTGAAGGCAAAGGGGCTGTGGGAGCCCGAACTGCCACTTTACTCCAAACACTAAGTCGCGACGGCATGGCTTTGTTTTTCAAACGCTATCTACAAGCCTTGGGCGTCGTCGCTGCAGTGATGATCGTCTATCGACTAACGGTTGTGCCAGCCATCGAACCTCAGCGCAGCGGATCCTATCCCATCCCTGATTTCCTGGCCTCGGTGGGCGGCGAGCGTTGGTGGACAGGGCTGTTTGAACCAAACTCATGGCAGCTCAAGCAGCCCACGGTAGTGCAGAATGAAAACGGAGTTCTATTAGCCGAGACATGGGAGCAAGTCGATCAACGCACCTGGAAGCTGACACCGCTGACAATCGTGATGTCCGATGCGTTGGACCCGTCAGACGAACTCAACGCCCGCGCAGAGCGGCCGGTGTGGGTGATCCGTAGTAATAAAGGTGCAACCATCCATTTTGAGCAGCCGCTGGACCCCAAGAGTGGTACAGTTCCGAGCATTCTACGTGGACAGTTGGATGGAGATATTCGCGTCGAATTGGTTTCATTGGTAGAACCGGGCGTACCACAGCTGCAAATCAACACTCGCAATATCACGATCGACCGCCGACGCATTTGGACACAGGATGAAGTCGAGATCGAGTCGCCCCAGATGAAAGTGCGCGGGCGAGTGCTGCGAGTTGGCTTAATCGGCGATATCCTGAGCAAAGATTCAGATTCACTGGGCCGCAGCGATTCTGCTTCTATGCCTATCGAAGAATTGGAGCTGATGCACTTGACCCAATTCCAACTCGGATTGGATTCAGGCGGAATTTGGTCCAAGCTCAATCCATCGTTATTGCAAGGAGCCGGTCCAATCAAGGAGCTGCCAGCGATGATCCAGGCCGAGTGCGGAGGCCGGTTTACGTTCAACTTCTCCAAGAATTTGGCGACCTTGGGCGGTGGTGTGCATCTTCGCCATGTACTGCCTGGATTGCCTGCCGATGAATTTCATTGTCACAAGATCAATATCAGGCTGGCGGGTCAACAGGCCAGCCCGGCTTCTGCACGGTCAGATTCCGCCGATCCCCTTGCACAGCTGAATGTTCGCGAAGTAGAAGCCTTCGGAATCGACTCGCTGGAGGATTTTGTGGGTGAAATGTGGGTCGAGTTTCAATCGCCCATCTTAGGTGCCACCGCGCGGGCCAAACGTGTGAAGTACGATTTTGCACGGAAGAGAATTGAGCTGGCCGGAAAACTGGATCAGCCAGGTGCCACCATATCAATCGCCGAACTGAATTATCGAGGATTTCAAGTTCGAGCACCGTTGCTGGAGTATCAAGCGGCACCTCCGGGTGAGGACGGTCGCCCGCAGCACGGTGGATGGATGGTTGCACAGGGTGCCGGCGAGATCACCGCCACGGCAGATTCTCCGATCGGTCAAGCACACGCCCGCTGGCAAGACAGCTTTAAGTGGGCCCCCGCCCAGTCGGGGCGACAACAGTGGATCGAACTGTCCGGAAAAACGTTGGTGGAAAGTCCGCAGCACGGCTTTATTACGGCTGAGCGTCTTGAAGTGTGGCTTGCGCCGCCCGATCTGGCCGCTCCTGATCAAACATTCGTGACAGCACCGGCAGATGCTCCGTTCCAAAGTAGTTATCGTCCGTCGCGGATATTGACAGCGGGTCCAACTTTGATTTCAGCTCGCAACGTGCGCGCCTCGGTGGAGACGATGGATTTGTCGTTTGTTTACCCGAGCATGGTCGATATGGGGGCCAGTTCGGGCTTGGAGCTGCAGGATTCTAGCGGTGATCGCTGGATCGATTTTCTGGCCCAACCCGGTGAAATGGCGGCCAGACGGACTGGCGGGCTACCCGTCACAGAACGTGATCGCAGCGACCCGCAACCGTTGGAAATCGATGGTCGCGGGCTGGTAGCAGCTATTGCCATGGTGGGTGGCCAGGCTTGGATTGACAGCTTGACTGCAGAGGGACCGCTTACGCTAAAGTCGGCCACCGATTCCGCTGGTTCGGCTTTTCAAGTGCGTAGTCAATCGCTAACGATGTCCAGTTCGCCGCAGCGCGATATCGAATTGCAAATCATTGGGCAACCGGCAGAGGTGTTCATCGCTGGGGGAATCATTCGGGGGCCGAGCATTCAATTCAACCAGAGTCGAGGCAGCGTGTGGATGAATCAACCGGGGGACTTCACGCTTCCCGCCGAAGCTCTCAATTCACTGGCTGGCAATGCGAGCCTGCGCTGGGACAGGCCATTGCAGTGTACCTGGCAACAGCACATGAACTTCGATGGCCAAACCATTCGATTGGAGGGTGATATTCAACTGACCGGTGCACTCCGTCGCGAAGATCGCATCTGGTTGTTGGAAGGCTTAAGTCAACAGCTTGATTTGCAACTAGCGCAGCCCATCGACTTGAGGCAGCTTAGAGCCGCGTCTGCCACTAGCCAGGGACAATTGTCGCACATCACGCTCCGCAACAACGTCGATTTGCGAATGGCTCAACGCAGCGAAACAGGCGAACGACTGAGCTTGCAGCGCTTAGTAGTGCCCACGGTGACAGTTTACGTACCGCAGGAAAAGATAGTAGCTAACGGTCCAGGGCGAGGTTTAACAAAATTCAGCAATCAGCGTTCACTGGGCTCGCTAGCAGGTTCTAGCTCAGAGTCGTCGCGTGGCCTGTATAGTGGCCATCTGGCTTTTCGCGATACTTTAGTTGCCTTTTTGGCTCGCAACGAAATCGTAGCCGATGGCAGCGTCAGAATTGCGACTTCTCCCATTCAGGATTGGGATCAGGAACTGGATCCGTTTGTGCTGTCGCGGTTGGAACCTGGTCAAATGAGTCTCTCGAGCGATCAGATTAAGCTGTATGACACGAGTCCGCTCAATTCAACACAGGGCTATAGGTCACCCGGTACAGCGAACGATCCTGGTCAGCTATGGGAAGCTCAAGCAACCGGTAACGTCGTGTTTGATGGCAATACAATATCGGGCCAATTTGCAGGTTCGGCGTACCAGGTAACGTTTGTTCAAGGTAAAGATCGCTTGGCGATCAGCGGTGATGGACGTACCAAAGCGCTGCTGAGAATCCCATCAACGGCCTTACTCAAGGCCGATTCACGAGCGGGTGCGATGGACAAATCCGTTACGACGGTTCAGGTGGATTCGGCAGTTCTAAATGTCAAAACAAACGGGCTGGAAGAATCGCAGGGATTACAACTGCAAATGGATCTTCAATCTGATACCGCAGGAGCATCATCCGCAGCGACTAGCGCTGGAATCCCTACGACCAAGCCGAATGCCGGTGGGGCTTCACTTCCCAATCCCCGCGACAGTATTCAGAATTTTCTCCGCGGCACGCTGCCGCAACCAACGGGGACTCGATAGCCGAGTACGAATAATGCTAGTGCAGTTTGCAAGTGCCGTTCTCGCACGTTTTGCCTGCTAACTGGTAGCGTCTAAGAGCAATGCGTTGGTACAACCATCGCCACAGGGGCATGCTGCCCGGTAGATGCAGCAGCGGTATCAGCCACCACAGCTTGGGCAGTTTTCGACTCAAGTATTTGGCTGCGTCGGCACCGCCAAACTTCTTGCCCTGTGCGGTCACAACCCACATCTGTTCCATCAATTGGGTGTGTGTCAAATCTGGGCACAGCGTTGCCGTCCGCTGGTCGTGCAAGCTCAGGTAGGCCAACTGGTTCGAGTCCAATCGCCGCAGGCGTTCGACTCCGCTTCTACAAAAATTGCAGTGGCCGTCCCAAATCACGACGTCCGCTGAGGGCAGTTGGCTGGGATCAGGAAGAACGACTGGGGTTCGCACGGCAACAACGTCTATCCAATGACTTAGAAACTGCTACAGGAGGCCACATAGATCGCGGACCACAATCGGCTCGCGTGAAGCAAAAGGCTCACCATAAAGCGTACCAGACATCCGTCCCCAATATGCCGCTTCGTCACGTACGCGATCCAAAAAAGGTGGATTATCTTGTTGCCGACCGACGACAAACTGACTTTGGTAGGCCGAGATAGCAGCTAATTTGGTGGTCCATTGATCGCTGATGTCCAGAATAAAAGCCGGATGGGCCAGATGTTTCAGATGCACGCAGTAATAATAGTAGATGCGTGCCGGATGGTGCGGTGCTCCATCCAAATTTGATTTGGTGAGCTTGGCCCAAAAACGTGCCGCTTCAACCAGCGCAGTCGCTGCAATGTGGTCTGGATGCGCGTCTTGCCAATACGGTGCGAAAAGCCAGCGCGGTCGAGTTAGGCGAATGACATTGGCCAAGCGCGTACGTGCGTCCAGGGTAGCTTCGAGACTTCTGTTGGGCAGGCCTAAATTCTCTCGCCAAGTAACGCCCAGTATCTGGCTGGCTTGGATTGTTTCAGCACAGCGCGTGGCTACGTCGCCATGTGGCGTGGGCTCGCCATCGGTCAAATCTAGAATTCCAACGCGCCAGCCCAGTTGAATCATTTTGGCGATAGCTCCGCCCATCCCTAGTTCCGCGTCGTCCGGATGCGGAGCAACAACCAGCATATCCAATGGGAGCTGCACTGTCATTTTCCAAAAACGCCTGAGTGAGTTGCCGTCAGCTCGGATTGGGCAGGGTACCCCCGGAGCCGGATTCTTTGTATAAAATGACTAGCTTACTATGTCCAGCGAGCAAGCGTAAGGATATTCAACTGCCAATCGAGCCAAACTCTGCCTACACGATTGGTGGGCCGTCTACAAACCCGTGAGCGATTACGAAATTCATGACCCTGGCCACTAGCAGTCGAGAATTAGATGAACTTCGTGCGAACATCGGCAGAGCTGTTCTGGGCAAGCCAGAGGTAGTCAAGCTGGTTACGACGGCTCTTCTAGCGGCCGAACATATTCTGCTGGAAGATGTACCGGGCGTCGGCAAGACTTTGATTGGAAAAGCGCTAGCCAAAAGTATCTCTGGCAAGTTCACTCGCTTGCAATTCACGCCGGATCTGTTGCCCAGCGACATTACTGGCAGCAGTGTTTACAACTCCACCAAGAGCGAGTTCACTTTTCACCCAGGGCCCGTGTTCGCCAATGTTGTGCTGGCCGACGAAATCAACCGTGCCCCCCCCCGAACTCAAAGTGCGCTTTTAGAAGCCATGGGAGAGGGGCAGGTTAGCGTCGATGGCGAAACACATGCTCTCCCCTCGCCAATGCTGGTCATCGCAACTCAAAACCCGTTTGAATTCGAGGGCACCTATCTGCTGCCGGAGAGCCAACTGGATCGGTTCTTACTGCGAATTACCGTCGGTTATCCAGAGCGTCAGCAAGAACTGGACTTGCTGGCAGCTCACCGTCAAGGACAGCCGGTAGATGGGTTGCAGCCAGTCATTAGTTTGGCGCAGATTCTGGAATTGCAGCGGCGCGTGCGGCAGATTCATGTCGATGCCTCGCTGGCAGGTTACCTACTGGATATCGTGCACGCCACCCGTCAGTCGGATGCAGTTCAGGTGGGTGTCAGTACGCGAGGCGCTTTGGCGTATTACCGAGCCGCACAAGCTCTGGCTTTGGTCGAGGGACGCAGCTACGTGATTCCCGAGGACATCAAACGCCTGGCTGTACCCGTGTTATCCCACCGCATCGTACCGCGCGGCATGTTGCCAGGGGCGGACCGGGCAGCGGCTGAAAATGTGATTCACGGTCTGCTCAAGAGCGTCATCGTTCCCATTTGAAAATTGAGCTCTCGTGGCCAAGCGCAAGACAATTGAGCGGGTAAGCCGCAGCCGGTTGACCCGCTGGTGGCGGCGATACAAAGTTCGCCGACAACAGCGTCTGGCGTGGTCCGCGTCGCATGTCAGGTTTCGCATGACGCGCGAGGGAACACACCTGACGTTTATCGTATTGTTCATCTCGATTGGCGCGGTTTTGCGTGATGTCAATTTGTTGATTTTGCTTGCCGCGTCCATGATCGGGCTGTTGTTGCTCCACTGGCGGTTGGCGGTTGGAACGATCTCTGGGCTGAATGCGACTCGCCAGTTACCCGAACGCGTCGTGCAAGACGCAACCAATCAGTGCCTGATCTCTGTCACAAATCCCAAGCGCTGGTTAGGAGCTTGGTTAGTGACAGTGGAGGATATTTTTCACCAAGTGGCACCGGTTCAGCGGCGCTCGGTGGCTCGATGTATGGCTGTGATCGACCAAATCCTTCCGCGCAGTACATCCTTGGCAACTTACGGGATTGTGTTTCATCAGCGCGGCAGATACCAAGTCCAGTCATGCACATTGTCAACTCGCTTTCCGATGAGTCTGGGACGCAGTTGGCGAACGCTGCCATTGGACGGGGAGGTGATTGTGCATCCTCGACTAGGTGAACTGATGCCAGCGGCCAAAGGTCTGTTTCACAGCGATAAAGAGGGGCAGCACAAGACTTCGATGCATGCGGGGGCTCACGAGGCCGAGTTCTACGGGTTGCGACCTTGGTCACGCGGCGATTCGCGTCGTTGGATTCACTGGAGAACGTCGGCACGTTTGGGTGAGTTATCTGTGCGCCAGTTCGATCGATTGCAACGGCGTCAGGCCTGCGTATTACTGGATCTGTACTTGGCTCAGGGCGACCGAAGCCCTGCTAATGTTGAATGCTGCGAGAAGGCGGTTGCCTTCTTGGCAACGTTGGCTAGCTGCGTTGCTAGAGAGTCTGGAATGAGAATCGCTGTGGCCATCGCAGCGTCAGAAAGTTTGACATTGACGAACGTCCAAAGTCCAGTGCTGGTTCGCAATCTGCTGGATGAATTGGCCGTCGTTCAGCCTGCGGCTCGGCCCGAACACCGGGATGCAGTACAGAAAATGTCTGCTATCCTGTTAGAATACCCTAGTCTGTTGGTAATCAGCACTCGTGCCAGTCGAGCCGAGCAGTTGCGCACCGAATTGGCGCTGGATTGGGGGCCACAGTCAGCCGCGCGTTTGGCAATTCGTTGGTTGAATGCCTCGAGAGGTGAATTGGAGCCGTTGTTTCGATGGAACCCCAGCGTGTCCAACGAATCCGCCGCTACTTAACGCAGCGGTTTTCTGTCATTGCTATTTTGACCTCGGTGTTAGTGGCCAATGGCGGAAGTGGTAGTCTATTTTTGCCAGTTCTGGTCGTACTGGTCACTGTGTCCGCCTATGTACTGGTGGACTGGCTGGGCGTCGTACACTTGGGTCGAACCGGCAGTTTTGTCGGCATGGCCTTGGCTACTTTGGTAGCAATGGCAACCTTGGTGGTCAGTGTCTATCGCGACTTTCAGTCGGTACAGTTGCTGGCGGTAGCCAGTCTGCTGATCTACCCCCAGTGTGTCTTGTTCTATCAGAAGAAGAGCCTGCGGGTTTACGAGCAATTGTCGATCTTCCTATTGTTGCAGATGATCGTCGCTGCGCTGATCAACGACAACTACATCTATGGCCTCCTGATGGTGCCGATATTGTGTCTGTGGGTCTCGGCACTTTTGCTGTTTGCGCGATACGCAGCGCTGGTAGATGCGTCGCCGGACATCGACCAGCCGGTGCCGCTGCTTTACCAGTTAATCTATGAACGATTTGCGGCTTCGTTGCGCGCGCAACCGCCGAAGCCGATAGCAGCCAGCATTGCTCAAGTTCAACCCAATCTGTTGACCGTTCACCGAAAGCAGACCGGCTGGACGACGGGAACTATGGCACTGGGTGCACTAGCATTCGGTGGCGCAGTATTTTATTTGCTACCGCGCACGCAGTACAACGAGATCGTCAGCTTTCAGGTACGCGAAGTTGGAATTGCCGATCAGGTTACCGTCGGCAAATTTGGCAGCATCCTGTCCGATCCCACTCCGGTAATGCGGGTGCAATTCAGTAATGCAGATGGGACAACCTATCCAGTGTTTTACCCGCCCTATCTGCGAGTGGGAGTCGTGGGGCAATACAGTCCACCACGAAATGCGTACGACCCCGGAGTGTGGGTATCTCAGCGCAGTCCCAACGGCTCGGAGCCGCCACCTCCAGCAAGTTCCAATCCGCTACGCGATTTGGTGCAAGTCGAGGTGCAATTCAAGAAAGGCATACGCCGCCATCTGGTAAGCGTGCCGCCGGTAACAGACTTTCCGGCGAAATTAGAATATCGACATGACGAATTGGCGTTTGCCACACTGGTGCAGTATGA
The DNA here is from genome assembly GCA_019636385.1 of Pirellulaceae bacterium. Taxonomy (NCBI): domain Bacteria; kingdom Pseudomonadati; phylum Planctomycetota; class Planctomycetia; order Pirellulales; family Pirellulaceae; species Pirellulaceae bacterium. Next base: position 718,618 of record JAHBXT010000002.1, read on the forward strand.
ACTGCATCAATCCAACCTCCAGTCGTACCATTTTGTTACGGCTGGCTTTGCCGATCATCGGCAACTGGGGATATTTGCGGACTACGATGAGAGGAGTCGTCTGGATGCGACGGGTGGTCTACCACCAATGCCGGCAGCCGATCGAATGCGCATGGAGATTTTGCGCAGCCTTAAAATTCAGCCGACAGACCGTTATGCCGCAGCAAAAGCCTTCGAGGAACATCTGAAACACTCCGGCGAGTACCGTTACTCGCTCGATATGCAGCCGCCATTTGACCCGGACATCGATCCGATCGAAGACTTTCTGGTAAATCAGAAAGCTGGACTGTGCCAGAACTATGCAGCCGGACTTGTAACATGGCTACGTCAAACCGACATTCCATCGCGTATTGTGATTGGCTACTTGCCGGTCGACTTCAATCGGATGGGCCAACATTTTATCGTTAAGCAGTCCGACGCGCACGCATGGGTCGAGGCCCGATTTGCCCGTCACGAATTGCTGGGCACAAATCTTGAACCGCTTTTAGACGACGCGCCGTACTATTGGGTGCAGTTGGATGCCACACCTCCAGGTGATCACCCAGAACGAATGATTGTCCAGAATCGCCGTTCGCTGGAGTTCGCTGAAAAAATATGGGATAACTATGTTGCCAGCTCTCAGATGCTCAAGCAAAGTGGGCTGTACGAGAACGTCTCGGGCAGTGGCAAGGAAATGGCCAGCTGGCTGATGTCTGAATGGCAACTTCTAAATGGAACAATCAGCGGCAGCCTATTTCGAAATCGGACTATTGGATTTCAATGGCAGTTGGCGGTTGGGGTTTTTGTGTTGGGCGTAGCTGCATTAGGCCTCTGGCAGTTACTTATCTGGCTTCCACGACTGGCACCCGGGCTCTCGCGACGATTCGGACTACGACAGCGCGCCACCAATTCCATCCAACTGACCTTCTTTGCACGCTACGTAGATTTACTGGAGTCATTGAGATTATATCGGCATCCATGGGAGACCATCGAAGATTACACGAATCGCGCTCGCGGCCAGCTTGACCATCCGACTGGCCCTAGCGCGTCCGAAGTGGATCGTGCCGTAAAATTCCTGACGGACTGGTATTACGCTTTACGTTTTGGCGATCGGCGTGACCTGTCCGCTAATGCGAGACAGCAACTTGAGCAGCACTTACAAGTCGTCCAGAGAGCTGTCAGAGCTGGTAAGTCCTGACGGCGGCCACCCTTCCCGTTTATGTGCAACTCAGTTAATCTAGAGCCCTCAGCCGCCCAGTGTGAGTCCTGATTTTGTTGTCGCTCCATGGCCTGCGAAGTGTAGTTTAGAACTAGCGGCTAGTATTCGATACCGCCGCAAGAACACGCGCGAGGCGTAAACTATTCGTACTCTGCCTCCAACACAAACAAGTCTAATTCAACCAGCAGTCTCTGCATGTCGTCAGAGTACAGCCGGCGTATTACTTTGACAGGGAGTTCACCTAAGATGCGTTTTTTAAGCCAGCCTAGAAATTTACTTACAATCATTGCCCTGGTCGGTGCACTCGGCAGTGTGCCTTTGCTGTATTCCAGAATTGCCCAGGCGAACCAGCCTGAGGAGCGCTTAACAGGTCTGAATTCCGATGATGAGAAACTCGAAGGTGCCAAAGTGAGCCAGCAAAAATCGCTACTGCGACATGTCGTCCTGTTTCAGTTCAAAGCCGACGCAACCTCCGAAGAGGTAGCGCGCTTGGTCAACGCATTCGGAGAGCTGCCGAAGAAGATTGAGGTTATTGTTGACTACGAATACGGGACCAACAATAGCCCCGAGGAATTGAACGCAGACTTGTCGCACTGCTTTTTGCTTACTTTTCGCAGCGAGAAAGATCGCGATACATACTTGAAGCATCCGGCCCATCAAGCCTTCGTAGATGTGGTTCTACCGCGTTTGCAGAAGGCCGTTGTGGTAGATTATTGGGCGCAGCGTTAGGTCACAAGTGTTCGTGGCTCTGGTCGGGCGAGTAGTGTATGCGAGTCGCGCTGTTCATTCCCTGTTATATCGATCAGTTCTATCCTCAAGTCGGCCTGGCGATGGTTGACGTACTTAGTCGCTTCGCGGATGTCGAGTTATGCTACCCCGAGCAGCAGACGTGCTGTGGGCAACCGATGGCCAATACCGGCTGCGTCGATGACACACGCCCATTGGCCGAACGATTTGTGGAAATTTTCGCTCCTTACGACCATGTTGTTGCGCCGTCTGGCAGCTGCGTGTCGATGGTCAAGCATCACTACGAAGGTCTATTGCCGCAAAGTTCTGAATACCACTCGCTTAAAAGTCGCGTATGGGAGCTTTGCGAATTCTTGACGGACATTTTGCATGTCCAGTCAATGCCACATGCGTTTCCCTATCGCGTCGGACTGCACAGCAGTTGCCATGGGCTACGCGAACTGCGTCTAGATGGCTGCTCGGAGCGCGTCGGTGCGCAACCCAGCAAAGTTCGCCATTTGCTGGAGAAGGTTCCCGGTATTGAATTGGTTCAGCTTCAGCGAGCTGATGAATGTTGTGGCTTTGGCGGTACATTTGCTGTGGCGGAGGAAGCGGTATCGGTCATGATGGGCCGAGATCGGATCGACGATCATTTGCAGGCCGGGGCGCAGGTGATTACGGCTACCGATGTAAGCTGCCTGATGCACCTGGAGGGCCTGATTCGTCGAGCCAGGCAGCCGGTGAAGGTGCTGCACGTTGCGCAAATTTTTGCTGGTGCCAAACTAGACGGCGTCTAGCTGACGCCGTGGCTGTAGTTTTGGCTGAGGCTTCTGGTGCGACCGCCAGGTGCGATTCGGCTGGTCGGCGAGGCAATCGCGGTTTATAAAATGGTGCATCACGACGCCGACAATTCGTCCCCGCAGCGCCACTGAACACAACTATGCCGCGATACAATCCCGCCGAAATTGAACCCAAATGGCAACGATTTTGGGAAACCAACCAAACTTTTCGTACTCCAGAGCTGCCTAGCGCTGAGAAACTGTACGTTTTGGATATGTTTCCCTATCCCAGTGGAGCCGGACTGCATGTGGGGCATCCCGAGGGCTACACGGCCACCGATATCGTCTGTCGCTTCAGCCGTATGCGGGGCAAGAGTGTGCTGCATCCAATGGGATTCGACGCTTTTGGACTACCTGCGGAAGAACATGCAATCAAAACAAATACTCCGCCCCGAGTGTCGACAGAACGTAATATCGCTGAGTTTACACGCCAGTTAAAAATGTTAGGTTTCAGTTATGACTGGGATCGTGTCCTGGCGACCACGGATGTGCAGTACTTCCGCTGGACACAGTGGATATTTCTGGTGCTGTTCGATACCTGGTTTGATCCTGTGTCGAACAAGGGCAGGCCGATCGCCGAGTTGCGTATACCTGACGACGTACAGCAGCAGGGGCAGGATGCAATAAACCGATATCGCGATCGCTATCGACTGGCATATCAGGATGACGCACTAGTCAATTGGTGCCCGGCGCTGGGAACGGTGTTGGCGAACGAAGAGGTGATTGATGGACGTAGCGAGCGCGGTGGGCATCCCGTTCAGCGCATACCGCTGCGACAATGGATGCTGCGAATCACTGCCTACGCCCAGCGATTATTGGCTGACCTAGATGGTTTGGATTGGTCGCCTGGCATCAAAAAGCTGCAAAGTGATTGGATCGGTCGCAGCGTCGGTGCCGAAGTCGATTTCTGCTTGGGTACTCAGGCGGAGTTTGCAATTTGGCAACGCCAGCGTAGGCAGGAGGGGTTTCCTGAGGAACCCGGCGAGCGCTGTCTGCGTGTTTACACGACGCGTCCAGATACGCTGTTCGGAGCCACCTACGTCGTCTTGGCCCCAGAGCATCCACTGGTCCCCCAGCTAACCACGGAAGCTCAGCGCGATGCGGTCAACCAATACCGCCAAGCAGCATCCTTCAAGAGTGATCGCGAGCGCACCGAGAGTGATGCCAAAAAGAAAACCGGTGTTTTCACCGGCGCTTATGCGATCAATCCAGTCAATGGAAATGCCATTCCGATCTGGATCGCCGACTATGTCTTAGCCAGCTACGGAACCGGCGCGATCATGGCCGTGCCTGCGCATGATGAGCGTGACTTTGAGTTTGCTCAAACTTTCCAACTTCCGATTGTTGCCGTGGTTCAGCCAATCAGGGATGGTGGCGTGGACATCCAATCTGTACTGGCAGGGCAAGCTTGTTACGCTGCAGCTGGAACCGCCATGAACTCGCCAGGCTACGATGGCTTGGCGACCGAGCAGTTTAAGCAGCAGATCACCGCCGATCTAACCCTGGCCGGAACCGGGCGGCAAGCGGTTAACTACAAGCTACGCGATTGGCTGTTTAGCCGCCAAAGGTTCTGGGGAGAACCTTTTCCCATCTTGCACGAACTGGATTCGGCAGGCCAGCCCACAGGATCTATTCGCGCCTTGGACGCTTCCGAGCTGCCGCTAGATCTGCCACCGCTGGATGACTATAAACCGCACGGCAAGCCGGAGCCACCACTCGGCAAGGCACCAGCGAGCTGGCTGTATGTCGAGCGCGATGGCAAACGCTATCGACGCGAGACGAATACCATGCCGCAGTGGGCTGGATCGTGCTGGTATTATCTGCGCTTTATCGATCCGCGTAACGATCATGCTCTCTGCGATCCACAGAAAGAACAAGCCTGGATGCCAGTCGATCTGTATGTCGGCGGAGCGGAACATGCTGTGTTGCACCTGCTGTACGCGCGCTTCTGGCATAAAGTTCTTTTCGACCGTGGCTACGTCAGCACGCCAGAACCGTTCCGCAAGTTGGTTAATCAAGGAATGATTTTAGGCGAAGTCGAGTATACCGCGTACCAGGTGGATGGCCGATGGATTCAACCCAATCAAGTTCGCCGAGATGACCAGACAGGTGAACTGCGTTGCGCGCAGTCCGGCGGTCTAGTTCGGTCGGTTCAGCTCCAAGAATCTCAGGTTACAAAACAGGGCGACGGCTTTGTCTTGGCTGAGCAAACCGATATTCGCGTCGAGAGTCGTGCACACAAAATGTCCAAGAGTCGAGGGAACGTAGTCAATCCAGATGAGATTGTCCGCGAGTACGGAGCCGATTCGCTGCGATTGTATGAAATGTTTATGGGGCCGCTGGAGTCAACCAAACCGTGGAGCATGGCGGGCGTGAGCGGTGTTCGTAATTTCTTGGATCGCGTGTGGAGAATGTTCGTCGACCAGCGCCGCGAATCCGTTGAACTTTCCGAGAATATTCAGGACTTGTCGGCTACCGACCAGCAAAATCAGGTGCTCCACAAGACAATTGCAGCCGTCACCCAAGACATCGAGTCGATGAGTTTTAATACGGCGATCGCGCGACTGATGGAGTTCGTCAATTTTTTCACCAAAGAACAGCTGCGTCCGCGTGCGGCGATGTGCGAGTTCACCAAGCTGCTGTCGCCGTTTGCTCCGCATTTAGCCGAAGAGTTGTGGCAGTTGCTGGGGCACCAACCATCACTGGCGTATGAGCCGTGGCCACAGTTCAATCCTCAATGGACACGGGCCGCCGAAGTCGAAATTCCACTACAAATCAATGGTAAGCTGCGAGCCAGAATTACCGTGCCCTCGGAGTGCTCACAGACTGAATTGGAGAAGTTGGCCATGGAAGATCCGCGTATTCAGGAACTCGTCAGCGGTAAACAGATCGTCAAAGTCGTGGTCGTCCCTGGGCGACTCGTGAATGTTGTGGTTCGATGAGCGAGTCGCAACATCCGGTGGCCCCGCGCGTCCTAGTATTGCTGTGTACTTACGATGAGATTGCCAATCTGCCAATGATGGTCAGCCAATTGCATCAGGCTTTGCCACAGGCGGACATCCTGGTAGTCGACGACAACTCGCCCGATGGAACAGGTCGCTGGGTTCAGCAACAGATGGCCACCGACCGGCAGTTGTTCTTGCTCAGCCGGTCTGGCAAGCTCGGATTAGGTTCGGCGACGCGAGTTGGCATCCAGTGGGGACTGGAACACGAATACGACTACTTGATCAACCTCGACGCCGATCAGAGTCATCGTCCTAGCGATGCGCCCGCGCTGTTGATGGCTTGCCGAGGATTGCAGGGTGGCGTCTCGGTGGGCTCGCGCTATTTGCCGGGCGGCGGATTCATCGGCGTGGCCTGGCATCGCCGCTGGATGAGCCGTCAGATTAACCGCTACGCGGGCAGCAGACTCAAGCTGCCCCTGACCGATTGCAGCGGATCGTTTCGCTGTTATAGCGCTGCAGCATTACGTCAGGTAAACCTGCAGCAGCTGACCTGCAACGGTTACGGATTCCTGGAAGAGATTTTAGTGGCACTGCATCGCTCAGGCTGCCCATTGGCTCAAGTCCCCATTCTGTTTCAGCCGCGCACTGCCGGGCGCAGTAAACTAAGCCTGCAAGATGCTTGGGGTGCAATCCAAGTGATCCGCAGACTAGCCCAGCGGTAGATGGCTTATCCTCGAAGTGCAAAGGCAATATCTTGCTCCGAGGCTTGGCGTTTGTGTCCTGCGCCGATCGAATGTCATGAACTTCGGGGCTGCTAGCCAGCGATTTGAGTGACAAAAATGATCAGGCCCAACATCAACATGCTAATCGAATTCAGCAACATGTGAATCAATACGCAGGGCCAAAGTGATTGCGTTTGGCGATAGACCAGCCCCAAAAAAATACCTAGTACCGACAGCGGCACAAAACTCATGCCGTAAGAGATATGTGCCAGCCCAAATAAAATGCCAGTCACCACCGCTGGCCAAACTGCGGGAACAGCTTCGACTTTAGCTACGACTTCCGTCATTTCACTTGGGAAAGCAGTCGCATGGCCGGCACTAGCATCTGCCAGGGGTGGTTCAATGACCGATGGAGGCATCGCTTGTGATTGTGGAGTGACACCGAGCACATTGGTTAGAAGACTTTTGAACGGAATCGACTGTAGCCAACCTTGTAACATCCCCCGAAACAAAAATTCCTCGGTTAGTGGTGCGGCGACAACGGCGGCGAAGAAAGCCAATAGAAACCCGGTTAGCGATCCAGATGCTTGAGCGGACTCAATCAGCGGATGACTATATTCGGATTGTGACATTAGCGAAATGGCGGTCATCATCAGATAGACCAGCGGCAACATGGCTAGGCCAGCTGCCATACTAAGTGCCAGCAGCGAAACGGGAATCGCCCCCAAGCCCACATGTTCGATACTTCGCCGATAGCGGGCGATAATCCAGGCGACTCCCAAGAATACGCCCATCAGACTAGCTGCCCCTCCGACCGCCATGGCTTCCAGAGACATTTGGCCTTGGCTGCCGATACCCATGGCTCGCAGCGCCCAACTGGCTGGACCTAATTGCAACAACACAACAAAGCCAGCGATCAGCAGCACATCGAAGAGCGACCAACAACTGGGCTGCCAGCCAAGACGCCGTGGAATCCAAGGCTGACCATGGGACTGGCGGTAAAGCAGCCAGGCCCAACTTGCCAAGCTGCTAATCAAGATTGTGAAGACCAGGAGGCCGATAAACATCATGTACAGCAACAAGCTCGGATGTTGCTGAAGCATCTCTGGGGTGATCTCAGGCGTCTGTCGCATTCCCATAGTGTTTAGCGTTATTCGTGGATTGGACGGGGGCTGAGGAAGCGTAACACGACGGACGGAGACTATTTCGTTCGCACTGAAACAATCGGGGCCTACGGCGAACGACTTAATGAAATGGCGCGAGCTACATAGTCGATACCGCTAGCAACCGTCAGCAGCAAAGCGCTCCATAGTAGCACACTGCTGATCGAACCTAGCCATGCAAACTGGCTACCATAAGCTAACTTTAGCAAGCTGGCTACGATGGCCGCGCACTGAAGTCCCATTTTCCATTTCCCCATCCAGACTGCGGAAAAGTCGCCGCCACGTCCTTCCACCATCGCCCGCAAGCTGGTCACCAGCAGCTCGCGCCCCACGATCACCGTAACCATCCAAGCGGCCACCCCGCTACCGATCTGGCCGACCAGGGCCACCAGAGCTGCTGTCACAATGATCTTGTCAACGAATGGGTCAAGGATCCTGCCAAGTTTGGTGACTTGTCCGTATCGACGAGCCCACCAGCCGTCGACAAAATCGGTAGTCGCCGCAATCAAAAACAGAATGGCAGCCACCAGATAATACTGCCACTCGATCAACAAGCCCACGAAAAGTGACAGCAGCAAGCGCGCCATCGACAATAGGTTAGGCACATTCCAAATACGATTGGGATCGCCGGTCGCATCGGTCGAATTTGCCATCTACTCGCAACCTGAAAATAGCGTCTACCGTGGCTGGCCAATCGCTGCTGCAATTAAGTCATATTGCTGATGCCCCACGATTTCGCAAGGCACCAGCGCTCCGGCGTATAGCGGCGTGCGAGGCGATCCGGTCAGATAGACCAGAGCGTCAACGTCTGGCGCGTCAGCCGGACTGCGTGCTAGCCACACGTTCTTCGACTTGTCAAGTTCCTTGTCAACAATCACTTCCACGGCACGGCCCACCTGTCGCTTAGCCCAAGCAAATGCGACCTGCTGCTGGACCTGCATAAGCTGCTGCTGTCGGGCCAGTTTGACCTGTTCATCAACGTGCCCTGGCAGCTTCGCCGCCGGTGTATCGGGCTCTAGTGAATAAGTGAACACGCCCAATCGCTCGAATTTCGACTGCTGCAAGAATTCGGCCAGTTCGTCTACGTGCTCCTGCGTTTCGCCTGGAAAGCCCGTAATGAAGGTGGTACGAATTACCAGATCATCAATCCGCTCACGCATTTTGGTGATAAGCTCGCGAGTTGCCTCAGGGGAAACGCGTCGTGACATGCGTCGCAACATTTCACCGTTAATATGTTGCAGTGGCATATCGATATAAGGCAGGATTTTCGGCGAGTCTGCCATCACATCGAGCAAACGATCGTCGATGTACATCGGATAGAAATACATCAGCCGAATCCACTGGATGTCGTCGATCGCGCTCAGCCGTTCAAGCAACTGCGACAATCTGTTTTCACCATACAGATCGCGGCCGTAGTAGGTGGTATCTTGGGCCACAACGATCAGCTCGCGGACACCAGATCTGGCCAGCTCGGTGGCTTCGTCAATAATATTCTCTAGCGGCTTGCTGGCATGTTTGCCGCGCATTTTGGGTATCGCGCAAAAAGTGCACAGTCGATCACAGCCCTCAGAAATCTTTAGATAGGCAAAGTGAGGCGGAGTGATCCGTAGGCGGTGGGTATCGTCCAGCGCGCGAATGGGAGCCGGTCGAAAGACGGTGCGCTGTTCGTCCAATCCGTCCATTACGCGGGCGGCCATCAGCGTCACGTCATCACGGGAGAAAACCCCGACCAGGGAGTCGATTTCGGGACGTGCTTCGAGCAGCGCTTCACGCTCACGCTCTGCCAGACAGCCAGAGACAATCACTCCACGGATCTTGCCATCCCGCTTAAGCTGCAGCATTTGATCGATGGCTTCCATCGACTCTTGTCGAGCCCGATCGATGAAGCCACAGGTGTTGATCACTACAAACTCTGCCTCTTCCGGGTTGGCCACCAAGTCATAGCCTTGGCGGTGCAGCTGCCCCAACATGCGCTCACTGTCAACGGTGTTCTTCGGACAGCCCAAGCTAACGAAAGCATATCGCCCCAGACACTGCCGATCCCCGACAGGGTTCTGCGCAGCGTTTGCCGAAGCTGCATTCGGCGTTTCTACGACGGGTAATCTGATTGCCATGGGGAAGGATTCGCGACGATTGTTGCACTATCCCCCGCGTGGGAACAGTGTAGTAAGCCGGACGGCGGGTTCAAGGTGGATTGAAAATGCCGAAGCATTATAGTCCTGTGCCGCAAATTGAATACCACTTACCCCCCATTGACTTGGCGATCTGCGGTAACGCGGCGAATCTCCTTAAGTCCCACAGGTTGGGCTAATCTTCAGGCATCTTGATTCCCTGTTTCCGACCACATTCCAAGCAAAGTTCCGCCAATAAGCGGTCATCGACACCAGACTGGGGCCAAGGCTGCTTGGCGAACACCAGATAAGCATTCGGTTTATCCAGCAACGCTACGTGGTTGCGATTGACCTGTCGCCGTTAGAATCGCTACAGTCCGCCCTGGAATTTGCCCGCCTGTGCTTGCATTGGTGGGCCGATGGGCTGTGGCGAGTTGCCTGCGGCGTATGTTTTATTGATGTGTATTTAAATTGCTTCGGGTGAAATCCTATGTCTACCAGTACCAGTGAAGAACTTCGTTGCTCAACTCGCATTGGCGTGCGGACACCGGTGGTCCTCTACGAAAAACTGAAGACAGGAGGACTTCGTCGAAGCCGTGCCTGGACTGACGATTTGTCGATGGTTGGAGCAAGAATCGTTACCGAAAAACCTCTAGAAAGCAAAGAGCTGTTTTTACGGATCATGCTTCCTGATCTCAAGGATCAGCTTATTCAATGCCAAGTCGTACGCGAGCATCAGCAAGTGGTTCACAGCCTAAGGAATAGTCGGCTCGATCTAGAACGTTCGTGCTACGGAGTTCAATTCTTGGGTCTAGCTGACCAGAGCGTTCTAGACACGATTGAAGCCGCTGACAATCTGGCTCTGGGCCGCTAACGCACGGGACACCGCTTGAGTCCGACCCTCGGCTCAACACAAACTCCACTTGTGTTTAATGGGATAGCTTCACCAGTATCCGATCGCCATCAACTCGCACAGCATGAGTGGCTGTAGGTTCTGTAGCAGGCATGGTGAGTGCTTTTCCGGTGCAGACATCAAATCGAGCACCGTGGCGCGGGCAGATCAAGCAATTACCTTCCAAGTCCCCCTCGCCTAGCGGCCCACCGTCGTGCGTACACACATCATCCAGGCAGTAAAACTGCCCTTGATAATGCACCAAGACTAAGAAGCGATCATCGACCTCGACGCACAGTCGACCGTCGACCGGAAACTGGGACACCGACGCTACCTGAACGAAATCCGATTGACCGGTAGTCACCTAGCGATACTCCTGAACCTGACGAGCAATCGACTGGCTCAGCGCCTCACGAACGGATTCAATCGTAATGCGATCAAATATCTGCTGAAAGAACCCGGTGACAATCATCCGCGCCGCTTCCTTGCGGGTGAATCCTCGACTCTGAGCATAGAAGATCAACTCTTCGTCAACCTTGCCCGATGTACTGCCATGTGTGCAACGCACATCATCGGCCTGGATCTCCAGGCCTGGAATGGAATCGGCTCGAGCCTGATTACTGAGCAACAAATTATCGTTACGTTGATAGCCGTCAGTCTTTTGCGCCACGGGGTCCACTTGAATCATCCCGCGCCAGACGGTGCGCGATTGATCCTGCAGTGCCGACTTGTACAAAAAGTCGCTGCGACACGAGGGAGCCTGGTGATGCTGCAGCGTATTGTAAGTCAGTTGTTGTTTATCCTGAGTGAACAGCACTCCGTTGACTTGCGAATAGGCACCTGCACCGGCTAATGCAACCTGTTGATGAACGTGTGAGAACCGACTTCCCAGCGCCGCCACGGTCCACTGCAACGAACTATCGCGACTGAGGCGGGCCTGTTGGTGCGAAAAATGCCACACCCGCCTGCCCCAATCCTGGAGGTTGACGTAACGTAATCTGCCTCCTGACTTGACCACAATCTCTACCGCACCACAGTGAAAGCCATCGGCTTGCTCGTTGGGGCTGTTGCCTTCGTATAAAAAAGTAGCTTCGGCTCCCTCGTCGACAACAATCAGGGTTCGCCCGGTATCGGTGGCACCGGAGGTTAGCCCAGCGGCCACGCGAAATGGTCGCTCGATGCATATCCCACGTGGGACGTACAACAGCTGGCCGCCTGACCAAGTGGCACTTTGCAAGGCTGCGAATCGGTCACTACGATAGTCGACCTGCTTGCCCAAGTAGCTCTGTAACAATTGTGAATTCTCCTCTGCAGCGCGGCTGAGATCCCCAAACAGCACTCCTTGCGCGGCTAACGCTGGATCCAGCGTGGCCGAAAGGGTTGCGCCGTCAAGAGTCTGCATGACGCCTGCCGGGTCAACGCCTTCAGCTAGGCGCTCTGGGATATTCAATTCTTGGAATGATCCGGCAACCTCGCTGTTGGGAAGACTGTAGCGCTGAAGCTTAAAGGAGCGCAGGTCACTTCGCATCCACTGTTCTTGGCTGCGGGATGGCCAGGCCATCGACTGGAACTGGACCCAGGCGGTCCGCCGAGCGGCCAGCAGCCAATCGGGTTCCTGGCGCTGGCTGAGAAAACACTCAAAGCCAACATCATCGAAGGCATTCGTTGCCGAGGGTTCCGAGGCGGTCATCACCGAATCGATTTCAACACGAGAGTCATGCATGGCGACTAGCCCACCGAACCTTCCATTTGCAGTTGGATCAGACGATTCATCTCCAGCGCATACTCCATCGGCAACTCCTTGACTAACGGCTCAATAAAGCCATTGACGATCATCGTGCTGGCTTCGGCTTCCGACAACCCGCGACTCATTAGATAGAACAATTGCTCTTGGCCAATCCGTGATACGCTTGCTTCATGTCCCACGCTGACATCCTGCTCCATGATCTCGATGTACGGATAGGTATCTGACCGACTGTGTGGATCCAAGATAAGCGCATCGCAGACGACGTTGCAGCGCGAATTGGAGGCCCCCTTCTCAGCACGCACTAATCCGCGGTAGCTGCTGCGTCCGCCGTTGCGGCTGATCGACTTGCTGATGATCTGACCGGAGGTATGAGGCGCTGCGTGAACCAGTTTAGCGCCGGCATCTTGGTGTTGGCCTTGGTTTGCAAAGGCAATCGACAGTATCTCGCCGCGGGCGCCAGGCTCCATCATGTAGACCGCAGGATATTTCATCGTCAACTTGCTGCCCAAATTGCCATCGACCCATTCCATGGTCGCATCCGCATAAGCCACGGCTCGCTTGGTAACCAAGTTGTAGATATTGTTGGCCCAATTCTGAATGGTGGTATATCGGCAGCGGCTGCCGCGTTTGCAGATGATCTCTACTACGGCCGAGTGCAGACTCTCCGTGCTGTACATCGGTGCCGTGCAACCTTCGACGTAGTGAATCGAAGCCCCTTCGTCAACGATGATCAACGTCCGTTCGAATTGCCCCATATTCTCGGCGTTGATACGGAAATAGGCTTGCAACGGAAACTCAATCTTGACCCCTGGCGGCACGTAAATAAACGAACCACCAGACCAGACAGCAGAATTCAGCGCTGCGAACTTGTTGTCGTGTGGCGGAATAATGGTTCCAAAATACTCGCGGAACAGGTCTGGGTGTTCACGCAGGGCCGAATCGGTATCCAGGAAGACCACGCCTTGCTGGGCTAAGTCTTCCTTTAGCGAGCCGTAGACAACTTCGCTCTCGAATTGAGCCTTGACCCCCGCCAAGAACTTGCGTTCGGCTTCAGGGATGCCCAACTTTTCGAAAGTGTCCTTGATTTCCTTGGGAACATCATCCCACGAACGCTCCTGGCCTGAAGATGGCTTGAGATAGTAATAAATATCCTGGAAGTTGATATCAATATCACCGCCCCACTTGGGCATCGCTTTGGAGTGAAAGACGTCCAGCGAATGCAAGCGGAACTCACGCATCCATTCCGGTTCGCCTTTCATCTCGGAAATCTGAGCAACGATTTCACGATCTAGACCCTTGCGAGCCTTGAACACAGCCGGCGAATCAGTTCTGAAGTTGTACTTATTAATTTCTCCGATGGCATCGGATGATTCGAGTGCGAGGTCAGTTGACATATTGACTAAGTCCTAATCTTGAAAAGTATCAAACAGATGCTGACGCTGGCCGTGTGCGCTCTCTACACGCCGACTTCGGCTTCTTCGCCGACCATTTGCTGATTGGCTCGATCCGCCTCTGGGTAGGTCTGTCGAATGCGCTGGTAACCTTGCTCGTGAAGCTCCCGAGCCAACTCGATGCCACTGGTTTCGACAATGCGACCGCCCAACATTACGTGCGTAAAATCGGGCGGATTGTGTTCAAGTAGTTTGTCGTGGTGAGTAATAATCAGCAGACCCATCTTCTCGCGACCGATCTCGGCGATACTGGCACTGGCCAGCCGAACAGCGTCGGCGTCCAGACCGCTGTCGGTTTCGTCCAAGATGGCAAATTTGGGCTGCAACATTGCCAGCTGCAAGATTTCAGAACGCTTCATCTCGCCACCGGAAAAGCCATCGTTGACGTAGCGTCGAGCAAACTCAACGTCCATCTGCAATTGTTCCATTTTGGATTTGAGTTCTTTGCGAAAGTCACGCATTGGAATCAGCTCTTCGCCCTCTTTGCGGTCGGGGCGACGAACGTTGGTGGTGGCGTGTCTCAAGAAGTCGGCCATCCGGACGCCAGGAATCGCGATCGGGCGTTGAAAGGCCATGAAGATTCCGGCCCGCGCTCGCTCGTCGGCCTCCATCGCCAGAATGTCTTGTCCATCCAGAGTGATGGTCCCCTGCGTGACTTCATATCCTGGGTGGCCGGCAATCACCAGCCCTAGCGTGCTTTTGCCTGAGCCATTTGGCCCCATCAGAGCATGAGTCTCGCCGTGGCGCAACACCAAGTCGACTCCACGCAGGATTGGCTTGCCTTCAACTTGCACATGCAGATTATGAATAGTCAGTGTCGGTTTCATTGGGTTGATTCTTTCCTACCTATCATTAATTCAGTGGACTACTTGCCATGACCATCAGTTTGCTACCGCGTTTTCTATGGCGCGAATGATGTTGGGCTATGACAAAGATTCATTCTCGTTGAGTAATCGGATACTTTCTGCAGGCAGCGGCTCGACAGCCGCAACTGGACGAAACTGACAATGCTCGTGACCATCTAGCCGGCAACATTCAAGTTGTACCGACTGGCCAACAGCAGCACTCAACATCTCCTGTTCCAGTTCACACACGTGACGCTGATTTTGGTCCCCGGCTAGATCCGGGAAAGGACAGGCCAACATGTGCAGTACCGGCATATTGCCCTTAGGTGTAAGCGTCGCCGGTATCTTCCGCCGTGCTAGCTGAACAACGATCTCTTCCAGTCGGTCGTCGACGTTAGCATCTTGCGGCAATTCATGAATCAAGTCTTGGCTCATTCGTCGTGCTACACGAAGTAGAATTCGTGACCGCAGACTAGGGTTAGGAAGGTCGAGTACCTCCGCCCAAAGGGCTGCGGCCAGCTCGGCATAGCTGACCGACGAGTACCGCATTCCCAAAGCCGTGAGAAAGTAGCGAAACTGCGGGCGACCACGGCCGACACTCTCTTTGCTGCGACCGACAAGACCCACTTCTTCCAGGCGATCTAAGCGCTGACGAACGGCGGTCGCCGTCACTTCAAGCCGTTCGGTTAAATCTTGGACAGTCAGATTCTGATGCTGCCTCAGCAGATCCAAAACAGCTTGGTCTATAGGACGTATATGCTCGGCTTTTGCGGCTCGCATCTCGCTCTCCTAGGTGGTGCGACCAAGACTACCGCTCTTAGCCACAGCCCGATTTTATAGGTGCAAGACCATTTTTGACAAGCCCTGCTGTGAAAAATCGAACTGGGAGCAACAATTCTAGGCTAAACTCGCTAAAATTGGGCTTCTGACTATACTGCGACATAGGAATTTCCCTCTGGCAATTCTGTGAAGCGTTCACGAATGTCCCATGTTCAAAGGACAATAAAGGGCACCCCCTAAATGGCTAGTTTGAAAGCTCTTGCGAGGCGAACGCTGCTGATTGCTGCGATTTTAGCACCAGGAGATTTAGGAGCCCAAGTTAGCGACTTAGCCGTTGTCAAGGTCGGACTGGAAACAGCCTGGGTCGCCCAGACACAGTCCGACTTAAGCCGAGGCGTAGCGTGGATGGGGCTGTGGCGAGACCCGCATCGAGCCCGAAATTTTGCAGTCGTAGAAACTGCGGATCAAATGGTTTGTGTACCGGTGGATCAGTTGGACGATTTACAACAGCCACTGGGAATAGAAAAAGCCAAGATTACCGCACGGGCTCGAGCGGCGCGACTGGTAGGTAGCGAGTATGAGTTGGCTGCGGTCGAGCGCTCGATTCCTGAACTTCAGTTGGTCGTGGCAAGTAGCGATGGGGTGGTAACTTGCTTTGATGCCGAAACCGGCAAGCTCCACTGGAAGGCGGTGTGCGGAGCGGCAACCGCGCCGGTGTACTCGTGCGGTTTGGCGACCGCCGGCGTCGTAGTGCTGCAAGGTGATTCGCTGTACTTGCTGGATTGGCGAACCGGCAAACAAATCGCCGCCAAACAACTTGCTTCGGGTACTTCGAATTCCGTGGGAGTCATTGAGCAACCCTTGACAAGTGATTCGGCTGCACAGGAGAAGACATTGCGCACGGAGAGTGTGGCGCTGGTGTCAGACTTCGCAGGGCAGATCAATGCCTACGGCGTCTCGGGCCAACGAAATGCATGGGCCTATCGACTCAGTGGGCGCGTCGCTAACACTCCTATTTCGCTGCCCGACGGATCACACACGGCTTTCGTAACGGACAAGGGCTGGATGTATGTGTTCTCTGCCGCCGACGGACCCGCAATTCAATTCCGCTACGAATGTGGTGCACGTTTTGTCGGAAGCTTGGCTGCTGGGAGAGATGCGTTCTATATTGGCGACGCTGCTGGCACATTCTGCAAGATTTTGACTTCCGAAAATGGCGTATCCCAGTGGAAGATTCGTTTTTCTCAGAGCATCTCGGCGATGTCGCTGGTGGATCAGCAACAGGGAATTGCTTATGTTTGTTCAGAAAGCGGTGAGCTGAATGCTGTTGACGATTCGACGGGAAGTCTAGTCTGGGCTCGCAGCGCTTATTGCGCCACTGGAATTCGTGGCCCCATTGCGATTGCCAATTCGACAGTGGTCACCCGTACGCTGGCAAATACTCTCGTGGCTCATGACAGCAAATCGGGCAGGCAAATTTCCGAGACACCGTCCTTGCCGCTGATGGATATGATGTTTGTCAATGATTTGACCGATCGCGTCTATCTTCTCGGCAACCACGGCCAGTTACAATGCTTGCGCCCGCGTGGAAAGGTACTGCCGAAGATTAACCGCGTGGCAGATCAACCATCGGATTCGCCCGCTACCACCGCATCAGCCGCAGCACCATCCACCCGGTCGGTACCCTCCGAGACTCTGATGGAGGACACCCCTTCATCTGGCGATACGTTTGACGACGACCCATTCGGCGACAGTAGCCAGCCAAATAGCGACACGGACGATGGTCAAAACAGTCTGCCTGCTAACGAGTTCGATGCCGACAGCAGCCTGTTCTGACGGGATTACTGAAGTAGCTCGAAAAGCACGACTGCTTCAGACGGCTTGATTGGGTACAGCCCAAGTGTCGCCGGCATTGAACAGCTTGTTCAAATCCCCCATGCCGCGCGAGCTGACGGCATCGTTGATTTGCTGTTCAACTTGGTGCTCATAAATTGGCGATTCGATGGCTCGAAATACTCCGATGGGCTCAGGGAACTCGGGGTGTCTCATGCGTGCCAAAATATTAACCAATGCCGGATCAGCCTGCTCGTCGTGGAAAAGCAGGTCATCGTGAGAGAACTTGCCGGTGGACAGATCAACGACTTCAGGTGTAATTCCATTCAGTCGAATGCCCTTGTCCCGATTTTTGCCGAATATTAACGGCTTACCATGCTCAAGCTCGATCGTGTGATCAGACCGGGTCGATTTGTCTTGGGCGTAACTCCATGCACCGTCGTTGAAGACGTTGCAGTTTTGATAGACCTCGACCACCGAAGTGCCGCGATGCATGGCGGCCCGATACAGCGTCTCGCCCAGATGCTTGATATGCACGTCGATGCTACGAGCAATAAACGTAGCTTCGGCACCCAAGGCTAGCTTAATTGGATTTAGAGGATGATCGAGCGCTCCCATCGGGGTACTCTTGGTAACCTGCCCTTCTAGGCTGGTAGGTGAATACTGGCCCTTGGTCAGTCCGTAGATGCGATTGTTGAATAGAACAAGCGTCACGTCCACATTGCGTCTGAGTAGGTGCATAAAGTGGTTGCCGCCAATGCTCAGCGCATCGCCATCACCGGTGATCACGAACACTTTCAGGTCAGGTCGAGCAACGCGTAGACCGGTTGCAAATGCAGGTGCACGGCCGTGAATGCTGTGCATACCATAGGTGTTCACGTAATACGGAAAACGGCTCGAACAACCGATTCCGGATATGAAGACGATTTGCTCCAGCGGCAATCCCAACGTCGGCAGCATCTTTTTCATCTGCGCCAGGATCGAGTAATCGCCGCAGCCTGGACACCAGCGGATCTCTTGGTCGCTGGCAAAATCTTTGTCGGTCAGTACCGGTAATTGAGTGCTCATGAAAATTTGTCGGATAACAGAAAATGATTGTGGTTAATGCTGGATGGGCGATCGTACAACCAACGCTTCGCAATGCCGGTTGCTTGAATCAAGCGTGCTTGCCGTTTCCACTGGGCGCGGTCACTTCGCGGATCTTGCTGACCAATTCAGTTACCGTGAACGGCTTACCTTTCACCTTGTTGTATCCCAAGGCGTTGACTAGGTAGCGTGCGCACAGCAGGCTACGTAACTGGCCAAGGTTCAATTCGGGTACCAGAACTTTGTCGTAGCTGGCAAGAATTTCCCCCAGATTCTTGGGGAAGGGATTCAAGTGTCGCAGATGGCAGTGGGCAACGCTGATGCCTTCGGCTTGCGCTTGCTGCACTGCCGTATGGCAAGCTCCGTAAGTACCACCCCACGAGACAACCAGCAATTGACCTTTGGATGGTCCAAACACCTTCTGTGGTGGGATGACCGCAGCGATGCGCTCGACCTTTTCCGCTCGCAACTTGACCATCAATTCATGATTGTCTGCATCGTAGCTGATGTTGCCCGTGATATTGGCTTTTTCCAACCCACCGACGCGATGCATTAAACCGGGCGTCCCAGGCAGAGCCCAAGGACGTGCCAGGAATTCGTCTCGCGAGTACGGACGGAATGGTGCTTCATCCTGGCTAGGAGGCCCGGGATGTAGAATCTTGATCGGCTCCATCTTCTGCACGTCAGGAATCAACCACGGCTCAGCACCATTAGCGATATAGCCATCGGACAGAATGACGACCGGCAGCATGAACTTGGTGGCTATTCTCCAGGCTTCGATGGCCGTATTGAAGCAATCGCCAGGGCTGGATGCTGCGATGACCGGAACAGGTGCCTCACCGTTGCGGCCATAAAGTACTTGCAGCAAGTCCGCTTGTTCTGTCTTTGTTGGCAACCCGGTACTGGGACCACCTCGCTGAACATCGATTACGATCAACGGCAGTTCAATCATCACCGCCAACCCCATGGCCTCTGCCTTAAGAGCGATGCCGGGACCAGAGCTACAGGTGACACCCATCGCTCCACCGTAGGCCGCGCCAATTGCCGAGCAGACCGCAGCAATTTCGTCTTCAGCCTGAAACGTCTTGACGCCAAAATTCTTGTAGCGACACAACTCGTGCAGAATATCGCTGGCGGGAGTGATCGGGTACGTACCGTAGAACAATTGCTTACCGCTGAGCTTGGCGGCGGTCATGAGCCCCCAAGCCAAAGCTTGGTTGCCCATGATGTTGCGATATCTTCCGTCAGGCAAAGTGGCCCGGTCGACTTGATACGAAACGTCCAACAGTTCAGTGGTTTCCCCAAACGCCCAACCGGCGCTCAACGCTCGTTCGTTGGCTTCGCGAACTTGAGGATTCTTGCTGAACTTATTGGCGATGAATCGCTTGGTTGTCTCCATGCCTCGGCCGTATAGCCAATAGACCAACCCCATGGCAAAGAAATTGCGGCAGCGATCGGCTTCCTTGGGTGACAGCCCAAGATCCTGGACGGCGGTGCGCGTCAATTTCGTGATTGGCACTTTTGCCAAGCGGTACTTGTCCGTAAGCGATTCGTCGTCCAGCGGATTGGCAGTCAGTGCAGCCAGCTTCAGATCTTTGGCTTCGAAGCTATCCTCGTCGGCGATAATCAAACCACCAGGCTTCAAGTCTGCGAGATTCGTCACTAGCGCCGCCGGGTTCATGGCTACTAGCGCATCCAATGTATCGCCAGGAGTGTGAACTTCGTGGGCAGCGAACTGCACTTGGAAACCACTCACTCCGGCTCGCGTACCTCGCGGTGCGCGAATCTCGGCAGGAAAATCGGGGAAGGTCGCGACATCGTTTCCGGCCAAAGCAGAAGTGTTGGTTAGTTGCGTTCCCAACAACTGCATGCCGTCGCCTGAATCCCCAACTAAGCGAACTGTGATACCTGTAACTACTTTAACCTGTTTGGAGCGTGGAGCCTGCGGCGCCTCTGTGGACATGAAAGAACCTGTAGTGAAGTTTTCTCGGTGAACTCCGCGAGCGCAGTTGCCATGGCGGTACATAGTGCGGAGCGATCTAGGCTGGATGTACCAGAATAATCAATTCGGCAGACTTTGCCGATTTTGTGGAGTTTTTTTGCTGACGAACAGGGACATCGTCATTCACCACGACTACTCCGAGCGCCAGCTGTTGCCTGTAGGATTAAACTCGGCATAATGGGCAAGCTCTCCGCAACTGGAAAATTCTACAGAGCGACTCAGTTTTGAGTATGGCTTGATGGGCCAGTTTTTGCATTTTCCAATGACTTGGTTCTAGTCGCATCGCGCCAAGCCAAATGGCGTCTACCGCCGCCGATACGACAGCAGAATAGCACGAGTTAACGATGGCCAAGCATTTTGATGATACCAACGATTTGCCGGTACAGCCTATCCGCCGTAAAGCTCCGCCAAAATTGCGGCCAACTCGTCTCCGAATCGTGGCCGGCCAACTGGGCGGCCGGTATATCCAGTACAACGGAGACCCAGACACGCGGCCAATGAAAGAAAAGACCCGTGAGGCGGTGTTTAGCCTATTGGGTGGCTACCTTCACGGAAAGTTTGCGGTCGACCTTTTTGCTGGCACTGGGATATTAGGGTTCGAGGCGGTCAGTCGTGGGGCTCAGGGAGCTATTCTGCTTGAACTGTCCCGAACTACCGTATCAACCATTCTGTGCAACATGCGCAGCTTGGCCCTGGAATCGCTGGTTGATGTTCAAAATGTGGACAGTCTGCGCTGGCTACGGCAAAGTGAATTGCGATCCGCAGACCTGCCCCGCTGCCCGTGGGTTGTGTTCTGCTGCCCACCGTACGCAGTCTGGCAGAATCAGCAGCAGCGTCTGCTAGCAGGGCTACAAAGCCTCTACGAGTGCATGCCTCCCGAATCGCAATTGGTCTGCGAGACAGCGGACTCCTTTGATTTGGACCGTCATTGGCCGGAATGCGACTGGGACATTAGACACT
Organism: Pirellulaceae bacterium; assembly: GCA_019636385.1. Classification (NCBI taxonomy): domain Bacteria; kingdom Pseudomonadati; phylum Planctomycetota; class Planctomycetia; order Pirellulales; family Pirellulaceae; species Pirellulaceae bacterium. The sequence continues at coordinate 739,957 of JAHBXT010000002.1, forward strand.
ATAAACCGGCCACAGTTTTTATTGCCAAGAAGCCGTCTGAGGCAACCAGCTAAGCCCGGACAGCCGTACAGTTGCTGTTGTGCCGATCCAAAGCAGTCAACCTTGGCGGACCTAGCCGCGTTGGAACACGCTGCGGCTGGGAATCTGAGTCTGTACCGCAACGTCGCTAGGCACTGGTTGCGGCTTCAGAATCTCATCTTTAAGAGTTACCTGAAAGACCGACTTGCCAGCGCGAATCAAATCGCCTGTGCAGAGCTCGACAGTCGACACCGGCGCATTGTTGACAAACGTTCCATTACTGCTGCCGGCATCGCGGACCCGGAACGACTCCTCTCCGCTTTCCACAAACAGGTGATTGCGGGAAAGGTGAGGATCTTCTGGGATCGAGAAATCTGCCGTCGACATTCTTCCAATTACCAAACACTGGTTGCGGCTAATCCACAACTGCGCGCCCTGTGCCGGGCCATCGATTACTTTTAATATGCAGATCATCTTTTATGACTCTCGATGGAGTTTGCGCTTCAAAAACAGCCCAAACCTGCCAATGCAAGCAACGGTCGCAATTGCCTCCTGCAATCAGTCGTCTCACTCACTCACTCTCTCTATTATCGTTGAAGGTTGTAAGAACTTCAGCCAGTTGTTGACCTAATTTTGAGAATATTTTCGAATTTGGATGGAAAAGTCGGCTCAGCTACCTGGCCGGAAACTCGGTCTCGTCCAGTGGTAATTCATCCAGGCTATTTAGTCCCAGTTGTTCGGCCGGTGCCTCCAGCAGAGCCTGTTCGGAAGGCATCGAGCCTTGGCTTGCGAGGGAGCTGCTGGGTATTCGATCTGCCTCTGGAATTTCTGTTTCCTGCTCGTTGGTAGAGGCAACGATTAGCAGCAATTCGCGAGCATCTACCACCTTGACTCGCTGGCCAACCTCGATCGGCCGACTATCAATGCTGGTCGCGTTGAAGCGTTGTTTGCCGATCTGAATCTGGCCGCTGGGGAGCAATGGCCAGCGATTGACAACAACCGTACCAATCCACCGGCGCAGGGCCTCCGAATGCGAGTCAGCTTGGATTTTCGGTGGAGTCAACAGGATGCGACGGCCAATCGGGGTATGAGGCCAAAACTTGATGGCAACGTAGGTAAACACGGGAATGGTGCCCAAGACCAGGATTGACATGGCCATTCCTGAGTAGACGCCCGTTAAAAAGCCGAAGTAGATTGAGGCGATGGCAGACAGGGCGCTTGCGATCAGCAACGTTCCCGCAGTGGGGATAAAAATATCTACTGCAGCCAACGCCACCGCCAGAAAATATAGCAGGATGGCTACCTTGAGCGGTTCCATCGTCAATAAGTCCTCGACACGCAGTACTGCGTCAAGCAGAGTGCAAAACAGCTCATGTCTCGATTAAGCGACCTTTGGGGTACGAGCCTAACATCTCCAGTCGAGGTGCCATGGCACGCAACTTCTCAATAGCAAGTCGTACTGACTCGGTATCCTGATGGCCCTCTAACTCGACAAAGAACAGATATTCATTGGGTCGATTGGGCAATGGAAAGGACTCAATCCACGTCAAATTTACCGCTGCGGATTTGAAGACCATCATTGCATCGGCCAGCGCTCCAGGATGGTGCCCTAATTCGAACATCAGCGATGTCTTGTCATTTCCGGTCGGCGCGCAGGGATTTTGACCGATGATGGCAAAGCGTGTCACGTTTTGGCTGTTGTCTTCGATGTTTTCAGCGATCATTTGGCAACCATGATGAATGCCGGCCTCGCGCGACGCGATCGCTGCAATTTGCTCGTTGGCAGCCGCGTTAGCGGCCGCCAGCGCCGTGCTGGCGACTTCCACCAGCTTGACTTGCGGCAAGTGCGTTGCCAGCCAGTTTCGGCACTGAGACAAAGCTTGCGGTTTGCTGTGTACTTCGCGTAGCTGTTGGCGGCTGCCACGAGCCAACAGACAATGGTGAATTGGGAGTAGGATTTCGCCACAAATCTGCAGCGGAGTTCGCGCGAACATACCCAACGTATCTACGATTCGTCCATCGGTGCTGTTTTCGATGGGGACGACGGCAAAGGCGGTATGTTTGCGCGCGACCTCTTCGAACGCCGCGCTGATCGAAGCCACATCGACTAGGTCGGCCCCCATACCAAAATACTTGGCCGCCGCCAAATAGCTGAAGCTGTACAGCGGACCTAGATAAGCCACGGATCGCTTGGGCCAAGCTTGGCGAGCTGACAAGCTCGACGCATGATTGAGCCAGTCAGATAATAGATGAGCCGGCCCGACATCCGAGCACTCTTGGATTAGAGCACGGCGCTGCTCTTCCAGATCCACCGGTCGCTCGGTAGATCGCAGCAGCCCGATGCGATCAGCCAGCAGTTTCAACATTTGCCTGTCGATCTCGATGAGTCGATCGGCCAGACTCTTGCTGGTTGGACAGGTCGTCCGGGAGGATGTTTTGTTCATCAATCGCCTGTTACCCGTGAAGTCACCAACTGGGATTTTCCCGCTCACATCCCTTATATTCTACGTTGGGAACGATAGCTACTGCCGCTACGGTGGCCAAGTCCGATCCACTGTCATTCTGGCAATTCAACCCCTCAACTCTAGAGTCCATATCCAATCCAAGAGAAATCAAAGTTCAGCGGCTTGCAATTTCAAGGTCACAACCCTTAATCAGCAACCCCTCAAAGTAAGTAGCCGGGCTTGATTTGTCGCTTTTTGGCACGCGCATTGCATCCAAAGGGAGCGAAATCCGGTTCCGGAAGAAAATGGCAGCGAGAAAGCCATTGAGTCTGGACAAAATTAGGCGATCCGTAAAGTCGCCGCTCGATACGAACAATCAAAGGAGACACAAAGGTGGCACAAGGCGAAAAGATTATCGGAATTGACTTGGGCACAACCAATTCCGTTGTGGCGGTGATGGAAGGCAGCGAAGTCAAAGTCATCCCGAACGCTGAAGGAAATCGGCTGACACCTAGTGTGGTCGCCTATACCGACAAAGATGAGGTAATTGTCGGCGAGCCAGCTCGCCGCCAGGCGGTCACGAATCCGCGTCGGACCGTCTATTCCGCAAAGCGATTCATGGGCCGACGGCATGTGGAAGTGGAATCTGAAGAGAAAATGGTGCCCTACTCTGTCGTCGGTGGCAGCAACGAATATGTCAAGATCGGCATCGGTGACAAGCAATACACGCCTCAAGAGATATCTGCCAAGGTCTTGCGTAAGCTGAAGGAAGCCGCTGAATCGTATCTCGGTCACCGAGTCAGCAAGGCAGTGATTACCGTACCAGCCTACTTCAACGATGCCCAACGCCAGGCAACCAAAGACGCCGGTCAGATCGCGGGCCTGGAAGTGGCTCGGATCATTAACGAACCTACCGCTGCAGCTCTGGCGTATGGCTTGGACAAACAGCGTGACCACAAGATTGTGGTGTTCGACCTCGGAGGCGGAACATTTGACGTTTCGATTATGGAAGTGGCCTCCACCGGCGATGGCGACAATAGCAGTAAAGTCTTCGAGGTGATCTCGACCAGCGGCGACACTCATTTAGGCGGCGACGATTTCGATGAGGCTCTGGTGAACTACGTTTCCGACGACTTCAAGCGCCAGTACGGCATCGACCTCAGATCCGACCCGATGTCATTGCAACGACTCCAGGAAGCCTGTGAAAAAGCCAAGAAGGAACTGAGTAGCGTTCCGGAAACCGACTTGAATCTTCCGTTTATTACGGCTGATGCTAGCGGTCCCAAGCACTTGCAGATGAAGATTACACGGGCCAAGTTTGAAGAACTGGTAGACAAACTGATTGAGCGTTGCAAGAAGCCGGTTCTGCAAGCATTGGAAGATGCTAAGCTCAAGCCCAGTGATATCGACGAAGTAGTATTGGTGGGCGGCTCGACGCGCGTTCCCAAAGTGCGCCAGATCGTTAAAGAGATTTTCGGCAAAGAGCCGCATCAGGGTGTGAATCCAGATGAAGTGGTGGCCATTGGGGCTGCCATCCAAGGCAGTGTACTGTCGGGTGATCGAAAAGATGTTTTGCTGCTGGACGTCACGCCTTTGACCCTTGGCATTGAAACCGAGCATGGTGTGTTGACGCCGCTCATCGAGCGAAACACGACCATCCCGGCCGAGCGCAAGAATACCTTTTCGACCGCCTCGGACAATCAGACGGCCGTCACCATTCGCGTCTTCCAAGGTGAACGGAAGATGGCCAATCACAATCGGTTGCTAGGCGAATTCAATCTCGAGGGGATTCCACCAGCACCACGCGGCGTGCCACAGATCGAAGTCAAATTCGACATCGACCAAAACGGCATTTTGAATGTCTCCGCGCGTGACGTCAGCACCGGCAAGCAGGCCTCAGTCCGCCTGGAAGAGACATCAGCACTTTCCAAGGACGAAATCGATCGCATGAAGAAAGATGCAGAAGAACACGCCGAAGAAGATCGACGTCAGTTTGAATTGGCTGAAGCTCGCAACAAGGCGCAGCATCTTGTCTACCAGCTCGAAAAGCAAATGTCCGAAAACGCAGATAAGCTGGCCGATGCCGACCGAGAGCCACTCAAGGCGGCCATCGAGAAACTCAAGAAAACCACTGAAGGCAGCGACGTCGAGGTAATTCGAGCGGCAACCACCGAACTGGAACAGGCGGCTCAAGCGTTCAGCAAGATCCTTTACGAAAGATCTTCAGCAGGACCTGCCGGCGGTGCAACGAGTGCTGAGCCCAAACCGGCTGCTAGCGGCTCAGACGATGATGCCATCGACGCAGAATTTGAAGTGAAGTAACTACTAATGTTCAGCGGCGGGTACCAAACCTAGACGTGACATGCAATTAATGGACAGGTTCTGTTACTGGCCTCTTGATTAGTAGCCCTTGCAATCGAGTGCAAATTTTCAATAGGGCAGCTCGCTGAGCTGCCCTATTTCGATGCATTAGAGCTAGGACGGCGTTGACCAAGACTCTAAATTCCGCAGGCGTGATACGTTTTAGTGTCAAAAGCCAATATTTGCTTACGGAACATCTGCCGATGTCTCAGAAGCAGATTCCTCAGTTGAGTCATCTTGAGAAGGTGCTGAGTCATCTTGAGAAGGTGCTGAGTCATCTTGAGAAGGTGTGTCTGGAGAAGCGTCCGAGGGGGCTGCCGCGACTGATTGGCTTGCAGCTTGCTTGGCATTTTCTTCTGCTTCCATCTGGGCCTTCTTGATGGCCTCAATTGCTTGTTCGTGGGCTACGGCCACACCTTCATTGCCTCGCTTACGATAGAGTGCTGCCAACCTCTCGCGACTGTCTGTCCGATTAGGATTGTAGCGTAGCGCTAGTTCAAACAGCGAGATGGCATCGGTATCCTTACCTTGGGCCTGGTAAACCATACCCAATGTGTCTAACAATTCATCGATGAACTGCGCGCCTTGCAATCCATTTTGTTGCAGCAATTCCAGCGTTCTCTTCCCTACTTCCATTGCCTCGTCGATACGCTTCTCTTCCAGGTACAGCCACGCCAAATTGTTGGCGTACTTAACCGCGAGAGGTGCTGCCTTGTGTACTTTCTCTAGGTGGCGGATTGCATCCGCATACCTTCCCTCGTTGAGAAAGTGCTCTGACAATACGGCATGGGTACCGACCGATGCAGTGTCTGAATCCAACATCTCCTTTAATGCGGCAGTCAATTTGGGACTACGATTAATTTTGTCGCGAATCAGGATGGCTGTTTGCTCAGACACTAAGGGATTGGTAGGATCGATTTCCAATGCTCGCTCAAGCAACGATAGGTCGACAGTCAGTCGATCCATGGCTTTGATTTGCTCAACCGTCTTCCCCATCAACCGCTGCTCCAATAGTGGCCTAAGAAAGTTTCCAAATCGGACGCGGTACAAATCTGATTTTGCGCGGCGAATTACATTATAGGAGTCATCTTCCGGAGCCTGATTCAGAAGTTCTTCACCTTCATCCAAAGCTTCTGGACTGGCACCTAACAATTGAACAATCTGAATACGAATGCCGTGATTACTCGGCTCCTTTGCCAATTCGTTCTTGTAATATTCAATGGCATGCTTGATCGCATTGTCAGCCAATTCGTCGCGTTTAGCCGCCCTGGCCCGTTGTGCCAGCAAGTGGTAATGTTCCGGAAAGCGCTGAGTGAGAGTCTCGAAAATCTGCAGAGAGCGGTCAAAATCGCGTTTTTGCCAGTTGATGTCGCTGGCGACAAACAGAACCTCCTTAGGGGTGTACTCCCAAGGCAGTGATTCTTGGGCGTGGTGCAGTAAGACAGGCACTAAGTCATTGTTGGGATTCTTGGCATATTGCGCCATGTAGCCCATAGCCATGATAGCATGTGCCTTAGGTAGACCCGCCTTGTCGTCCGGTGCCAGGCTTCGCAACACTTTCTGACCTTGCACGATGTTACCGCGCTGCATCAGCGTAGTTCCAACCACAAATTGACTCTCTGGCGTAGGTCGCAATAATTGAGCTCGCTTGTACAACATCTCGCCATATGGCGAGACAACGTACTTCTGCATTTCGGTGGAGTCGGTTTGATCATTACTGCCTGCTAAGTCGGCTTGGTCATCCTGCTCGATTTGATCCTTGGCAGGCGCAACATTCGTTGTTTTGCCCGCCGAACTTGGTGTCGCATCAATCGAAGCCCTGGAGGTATCAATTGCGACAGGCGACGAGCCATCGGCCTGTGGTTGATCGGAATTTAGATCAACACTTTCCATGGCCGCTGTCGCTGCATTTGATTTGTCGCCGGTCGGAGACTTGTCGGCTTGGTCCGCTTCTTGTGGCTTGATGCTAAAGCTGTCGATCAGCCGAGCTTCCCAATCACCGATTTCTGTTCGCCCTAATTCAAGGTAGCGGTTGACGAGTGTATCCTTGTCTAGTCGACCACCGATCCAAACAGTCAGCGCCAGCAGCACAAGCGCAACGCAGGGTATCCCGCCCAATAGAACTTTCATCCAGGCTCTGGAGAGCGCCCAATCGTAGCACGCGCCGAGAAATGAAACGGTCCAATTTAGTGGGTCAAAGCCTGCCATAACCGAAAAGTCCTAAGGGAATGAAGCTACGAAAGAACGCAACCTGCCAAGCCGGGGTGAACTCAATCAAAGATGGTGGATCAAAACATCATTATTCTAAGGTGCCGCACAGATTTCAGCCGTGAGAATGCAAGAACCTCGCCTTCCGGGCACATTCGTAACAGAGACACTTCATTATATGCGGGCGTTGACGTTTGTAGTAGCTCCGGAGTATCCATGGCAACAGCTTAGCCCGCTTCCTGGACATCTGCTGGATCTCCCAATTGTTCCTGACCGGCTGCATCGGCATTTTGGGGTGTTGAATCGGTAGCTTTGGCATCATCACGTTCCATTTCCGCCAATAGCTGGATATGTCGTTCTGAAGCTGCTACATCGCCTTGCTCCTGATATAGTGCGATCAACTTACGGCGAGTTTCTAGCCGGTTCGGTCTGGACTCCAGACTACGCTCGTAGGATACAACGGCGTCTGCCGGTTCCTTCTTGGCCGCTTGGATGTCCCCTAAGGTGTCCAACAGATCATCCGCATATCGTTCTTTGAGCATTGCCGACCGCTCCAAGAGCTTGACCGCTTCAGAAGCAACCAAAAAGGCGTCGTCCAATCTGCCCAAAGCAGCAAGCGACGAGGCAAACAGGTGAGCATAACGAATCGCTGTTGGTGCAAGTGCATATACCTGTTCAAGATGGATAATGGCTTGCGATAGATTGTCTTGCCGTAGATTCAATTCTGCCAATATCGCATGAGTTCCAACGGTCGCCGCGCCGGAAATAAGAATTTTGTATAGGTCCCGCGTCAGGTCGGCAATTGGCCTAAGATCTGAAGCCGCGAACGCTTGAATTTCTTCTGCCACTTTGGCATTCGTAGGATCGGCCTGCAGCGCAATATCCAGCATGTTCAGGTCGATGTTCGTTTTTTGCGAGCTAACCAACGTATGTTTGTAGCGCAAACGGTAGACCTCCGAGATAGCTCGGCTGAGTAGGGCGCTCTGTCCATACTCAAAGCCTTCGTTCAATATTTGCGCAGCTTCTTCCAATCCATTGGGGTTCCTGGCAAGTAGATCAGCAATCTCAACTCGTGCGACTTCATTCTGTGGGTTTGCAGCCAAGACGGCTCGCAAATGAATCATCATCGCTTGTAGTGACTTGTTGGCCAAACGCAGATCACCAGCCTGCGCAGCACGGGTCGCCAGCAGTTTATTCAACTCTGGAAACCGCTTAACCGCCTGCTCCAACGGCCGAAGCGCTGCTTCAAATTCTTGTCTCTGCCATCGCAAGTCGCTCAAGAATTGCAACACGCTGTAGCTAACATCAGGCCAATTCATGGCCATCTGGGCGTGATGTTCAAATGCGGGCAAAAGCTCAAGCTCATTGTGCCCTTGAATGCGATAGCGGTAGACTTCCGCCAGAACACCATGAGCAGCCACATGCCCCTCGGCGTTGTCCGGGGCAATTTGCCTCAAGATATCCTGGCCCTCTCGGAATGCTCCTAGCTGGATCATATACGTGCCAACCAAGTACTGACTACGCAAACTAGGATCCAGGACCCGCACGCGATTCAACAGCATTTTTCCGTAATACGGCAATTGCTCGTCTTCCGCAGAAAAGTTTTCAAAGTTCGCGAGATACTGCGACACAGGCAATTCAGATTTTGTGCCCTCCGATTTGCTAATTGCAGGGGTGATTTTCCTATTCCGTACATTAAGTTCGTCAGTGGCCCAAGTTAAGTACTTGCGCGACAAAATGCTTCGTTCAATTTGACCACCGCGGGAAACCAAAACCCCCGCCAAAAGCATGATGGCGCCAGGAATCCCAGTCAATGCAATGCGCGGCCAATCACGCGACAGCAGCCAAGCGTAGATAGCTCCTGCAAAAGTAGCTGCAACTTTCGCAGGTTCTACAACTAATACGTTGAGCACTACAAACAGATAGTCGGCGATGGTGCCCCAGAAGCCGGTTTGATCGTCGGGCCGTACATCGGTCTTCAATATCGACTGAAACGGTCGCCGAATCGTTTCCAAGACCGTGTCCGTTAACTCAGTTAGTCGGGATGGACCACCGCCAGCTTCGTCCTCTCGTCGTCCACGTAGATTCTGTAGCTTTTCAAGATTTCGATCGAAAATCGAAAACACAAACGAGGCGATAGTGTGATAGATGAAGACGAACGGGGCGGAAAGCACCCGCGCTAACTTCAACAACAAGTCTAGCAAAGCATACAGATTTTCGATCGGATCAAATGGTCTCATGGTAACTGTACGGTATCAGAACTAGCTGAGGTCAAACCTGCGGGTGACTGAAGCGGCGCTTCAGATGACGATTGACTTTCCTCGGACTGCAATGGCTCCGTGTCGACCAGCGACCTCGATAGGCCGCCCGATGTTTGCGATGCATCTGCTGGAAGTGGCGAAGTCTCCTCCGGAGCTATGTCCGGCTCTGCACGCATCTGGAGGTCAGTTTCTGGGGACGATTCAATCTGACTGGGCGGGGTTAACGTTTGGGCCGCTTCTGCATCCGCTGCCCGTTGGGACTCTAATTCAGCCAGTTCGATGCGTGCGATGGCGCGCTCCTGGTGCTCAGCTTCGGCAATATCGCCAGTCTGGCGATACAGAAGTGCTAGTTTGTATCGCGCCGACTTGCGCGATGGATCTAGTTTTACGCACTGCAGCAACACATCTATGGCGTCCGAAAAACGCACAAGCGTGCTGTGGACATCCGCTAGCGACTCCAGCAACTCGTAGCTGTAACGCTCACCCATTAGGCCTTCACTTTCCAGAGCGGCCACCGACCGCTGGGCAGTTTCTAGGGCTAAGTCGGCCTGACTGTTCTGCAGATAATGCTGCACTAACAAGTGCGCGTACTTAATTGCGGTAGGGGCCGTCCGCACAACCTGCTCCAAATGCAATTGTATGCTTTGGTTCTCACCCACCTTGATCGCATGCTCAGCCAGCACTGCGTGTACGGCAACTGCGGCGGCTCCCTGTGCTAAGATGCGGTCTAACTCCTTTCGTAGCGCTGAGCCATCCTGGAAGTCATACTCACGCAAACGTTCGATCTGCCCGGTAACCAGAGGGTTCGAGGGATCAAGCATAAACGCCGTGTCCAGGACACTGAAGTCGGCGTTCATTCCCCTGGATTCTTCCCAAATCTGGGTGAATCGAATTCGGTATATTTCTGATAGTGCCCGAGAGATCAACTTGCTTGGTCCTAATGCTAGTCCATCCAGCAGCAATTGCTCGGCATGTGCCAGACCCTCCACACGATCGGTGTTTATCAGCCGGACAATAGCCACTCGAACCGTATCGCGCGAGGGGTCTCGCGCCAGCAATTGACTCAAGTAGCGCAGTCCAGCATCTCGCGCCTCTTCGGCGATACGACCATACCCAGCCTCCTGGGCGCGTTCGTACAACAAAGTGTTGAGATCTGGGGCGCGTTTGCTTGCCAATTGCAGGACTTCGATCGAGCGCTCATGGTTCTTGCGCTGCCAATGCAAGTTACTTGCGGCTACTAAAACATCTATTGGTGCTGACGGCCAGGCGGCCGCCATGTCGGCATGGTGCAGCAGTTCGTCGACCATACTAGTATCGTCAGTCTCACGCAACTCCTCCAAGATACTGCTGGCCAAAACGGAATGAGCGCGCATATCTCCTCGGCGATAATCCGGCGCAATCCCGCGCAACATCCGACGACCGTCAGTGACGGCCCCGCGCTCGATCATGGTTGCACCAATCATGAGCTTATGCTCATTATTGGGACGCAGCAGTTCCGCTCGTCGATACAACATTTCACCGTAACGCGAAAGGCTGAACTGTCGATGGTCGTTTGGCCGCTCCTGGTCGCTCAAGACGGTTAAGTCATCCTTGAGTAATCCGCGAGGCTGTACCGTCGTCGACCGCGTCGCCTTGAGCTTACGCTGCCAGCTGACCGTCTCAGCCTCAGCCATACGCAGGTATTTGTTGGACAGAACGCGATGGTCCAGCTGAGCTCCATACCAGATGAAGCCTAGCGTGGCCATCAACAAAATTAAGGGCGCCATCCCTCGCAAAATCCTCAGCCAGGGACGCGACAGCAACCAGTCGACAACTAAACCAGTCACTGACACAAGCCAATTGACAGGATCAATAGACGACATGCATACTCAGTCCGTAAGAATTTAATTGCGGCAAAATAATTCAATCTCGCGTCAAGGTTGGCGATATTTTAGTGCTAACCACGCCGGTCTGTATATTCAACTTGATGATGCTTAATTGGTCGCTGCGTTACTAACGCGGTTTGTGGCTGCGCCTCCAGTCACCGACACATTGGCCTTGCTGGCCACTTCATGTGAACTTTTGTCGTCTGAGCTGTGTTTTTCAAGCAACTCGTGTAGTTTGCGATTTGATTCCGTATGGTTGGGATAAATCTGAATGCAGCGTCGATAGGCAGCCATTGCCTGGCTGGTCTCGCCGCGCAGTTGATAGATGTCGCCCAAGGTATCCAGCAGTTCGTCACCGTAACGATCGGATAGCGCATCCGCTTGATCGAGGATGCTCAGGCAGGTCTGAAGCGTCTCCAGCGCAATATCCAAGTTACCCGAATTGGCATGTAGTCGCGCTAACATGCTGGAGTACCTGGGTGAGTGGGGGATGTTTTGATAGACCTGCTCTAGATGCATTTTCGCTTGAGCCTGGCGATTGCGATACGTGTTGTATTCTGCAAGCACGGCGTGCGCGCCAACATTAGCCTCGCCACTGGCTAAGATACGATTCATTTCTTCAATCAGTGAGTTGCTCTCGCTATCGTCAATCTGACCTATCTTTGCAATTAAGTCAATCAAGTTGGGATTGGAGGGATCCAAACGCAGTCCCGCGTCTATGAGTTTCATGTCTACGGATATACCCTCCGAAGCTGCAAAATGCCTCATGAATTTTACCCACTGAATGTTGGACAGTTCGCGAGTCAATGCCTTGTCCGGTTTTAGGTGCATTCCTTCAATCAGTATAGCTTCAGCCTGCTGAATACCTTGATCCGTGTTCGTCATGGATTGCGCCAGCAGGACTCGAAGCTGAGAATTCGTAGGGCTATAGGAAATCTGTTTTTGCAGGTATTCCATGGCTTTCTGGCCGGCCGAGGCAGCCAATCGTGAATCGCCGACAATTGTGGCTAGTCGCTGCAATTCCACATTTAGATTGGGAAACCGTTCGGCAGCAATCTGATGAACCTGCAATGCACGGTCATATTCTTGGCGCTGCCAAAGCAAGGAAGAGAACGTCATCAAGACGTTAGGATGTGTAAACGTCGAAGATAAGGCTCCCTGTGCATGATGTTCAAATAGCGCCTGGAACTGAGCATCTTTGGTCTTATTAAACTGATTCCAGTAGATGACCGCTAACACCGAATGTGCATCGGGATCGCCATGTCGGCCATTCGGGGCAATCTTAAGCAGCAGCTTTCTAGCGCGTTCGGTCAATCCGCGCTCGTACAGCGATATGCCGGCGATAAACTGGCAATGTTTCTGCGGATACAACAACTGGGCGCGATGAAACAGCATTTCACAGTACCGGGATACTGTTGCCTGGCCGCCCACCAAATCGATCTGGCCGTCGAATTGTGTGAGCTCACCGTCCGCATTTGGTGAAGCCGTCGATGCCGCCACCTGCTGTGCACTTTTCTCAAGTTTCTTTTGCCAGCTCTCAATTTCAGCACGTCCCATATCTAGATAGTGGTAGGCGAGGCGTGCATTGTCAAAGGTACTCGCCCACCAGACCAGGCCACCAACCAGCATTAGAGGTACGGATGGAGTAGCGGCAAGAAAGATACGGCCCCAGCGGCGTGATACCACCCAGCTTAATAACGCACCAGCGATGTTGGCCAACCACCTGGCAGGATGCACAAACGAAAGGTGAAAGATTACTGACAGGTGACGTGCAATGTCGACAGCCAGCTTGCTGCGGCGAATCTTCTTGAAACTGGGGCGCTCTATCAACTGCTTGGGAAGCGTGGCCAACACTAGGAAGTAGCCGTACAACTTCTTGAAGGCGGTGGAATTGGTTGTGGGCTTCGTGGAGTTGACCTTATGAAGCACATGATCCGCCGGCTTGAATACCAGCGAGATTAGCCAGTGTTGGAGGCGACTGACGCGATTACCCAGCCTTTTGGCCCAATGCTGAATTCGGCCAAAGATCGCAAACAATCCTCCAATCGGATCTAAAGGGCGCATATTGAATGCTGTTCTCGCTAAAAACGCCTTGGGGAGCCAGACGGCAACCGTCCACTGCTGAACCCGCGGCAGGTCAAAAAGGATTAGACCATTATCTACCGACCTGGGTTAGACGCCCAGTCTCTGGATTGACATTGGCAAAATAAGCGCACCCTCCACAACTTGGGGGGGCGGTAACTACAATCGTGCGGATTTTAGCGAGTCTCGTTCGCCAGGCCGGCCAAGTGAAACTTTATAGCAAAATTGGAGACTATTCATGAGACGGCTGGGGGCGCTCGTCCCGCTGTAGGGGAATCACAATGGAAAATGCTACTGAAACGGCGGTTGCGGGAAGTGACCCGTGCTGCTTTTCGCCGGTGTCGATGATGCTCCGAAGGGTGCTGCGATACCACGCGTTTGATCGCCTAACACCGACTCCGAATTCGCCTGCCGGTTCATAGCATCGATCTCCATTTCCAGGGAATTCGCCCGTTCCAGGTTGCCCAGACTGCGGTATAGTTCGGCTAATCGAGTTCGTGTTTCAACTCGATTTGGATTCGTGCGGATCGCCAACTCGTAGGCGTTGACGGCCTCGGCTGTATTTCCCAGTTGAGTGTGGGCCATCCCTAACGAATCCATGAGGTCGTCGACATACCGCTCAGCAAGTGCTTGTTGGTTTTGCAGCTTTATCAGGGCATTGTTGGCGACCCGCCGCGCGCTTTCTGCATCCTGTAATTCCAAATACATCCTGGCTAACAGACTGGCGTAACGCGCAGCACCCGCGACACGCTGCACCACCTGTTCCAAATGCATTTGAACCTGTTGCATTTCGTTTTGCAGCAGATGGTGCTCGGCCAACAAGGCGTGCGCGCCAAGTACCGAGTAGCCATCCGCCAGGATATCATTCAAGTCGGCGGTTAAGTCATTTGACTCAAGCACATCACCAGCAGGCGTTTGAAGGCCGATACGTGCAAGTTCCATAAACTTTTCAGCTACGCGCCAGCTACTGGGGTCAGCAGCTAAGGCGGCATCCAAGTACCTTAAGGCGGCACGCAACGTTTCACCTTGATTCATCCGCACGGTGAATTTTGCCAGATATACATCCGAAAGTGCGCGAGTCAAAATTGGGCTGGCGGCCACTCGAACTCGGTCTGCAAGTAACTTCTGCGCCTCAACAATTTCGCGTTCGTTGTGGCTCAAAAGTTCAGCCAACTGAGCAACTACGAATTCGTTGGCTGGTTGCGACTCGAGCAGCTTCTTGAAGGCGGCAACCCCTTTCTTGCGAACTCTCTCGGCCTCTGCATGCTGATGGATCGACTTCGCACGCTGGACAATCATACAATACACGCTAGGTTCGCGAAGCGCAGCGTATTCCAATAACTCCAATGCGGCGGTAAAACTCTGGTTTGACCAGTACAACTCAGCCAAAGTCAGCAGCAAAGATATCGGCGCCTCACTCCAGCGAATGCCAATTTCCGCGTGGTGTTGAAACTCGGCAACGCGAAGTGATTCTGGCGTTTGAGTATGACCACTCATTTCAAGCATGGCCAGGAGCGCGTGTGCTCTGATGTTGCCTATTCGATCGCGGGGAGCCAGTCGCGATAGAATCCGCTGCGCATCCTCCACCACACCGCTTCGTATTAAAGCATCACTAACGACGATTTGACCAAAATCTCCCGGGTATATTTGACAGATACGCCGAAACGCCAGCTCACCGTAATTGGTCAAGGACTTGCTGAACTGGACCGCCGAAGTTTGCGTATCGGTTGTTGAAGCCACTGCCTCTGCAGTCCCAATATCCAAATAGCGCTTGGCCAGAATGGAACGATCGAGGATACTCCCCCACCAAACAAGCATACTAACCGCACTCAAGAGAAATGTCGGCATAGACAGCTTCAGGATCTGGCGCCATTTTCGCGACCTGGCCCAACGGTAACTCAATTCCGCGATATGGACGGTCCAGCGAGCTGGCTCAACGACCAAGAAGTGAGCAAATAGATTCCAACCGCCTAGCAATAGTTTGAACCAAGTTGACTTATTCAGAGACCGATAAGCTCGCTGAAAATGTTTCTTGGGGACATCCAGCACATGTTGATACAGGACGTGTATTGCCCCGAGCCACCTACCGCCCGTCTTACCGGCTAACTGTAATACTTGGACGATTACATTCCACAAGCCAAAGATGCTTGCGAGCAGCGTCTGCAGAACTAGCGCCTGGCGAATCCGTGCCGCGAAACGAGCAGTGGAAACGAATGCGGAAGCGAATTTCATGCCGCCTACAAACAGCATTTCGTAGGCCGCCATAAAGGGCCTGGCCAGTAATTCCCCGAGTCGTTGCATGCGACTCAGGAACCAATAGAACCAGCCTAGTGGGTCAATGGAACTCACGACGGTTCCCATCCGCTAGGGCCGCGTGAGTTTCAACAGCGGAGCGGCAATCCGCCCAGCGACTGAATTCTTTGCTCGATCGTGGTAGTGCGTTCATCACGGCGATGTCTGTGTCCATCAAGAATTCGAGCATTTATCGGTCAAGTTTAGCGTTATCGCTTTCGCGCGCACCGGTTAGCAATTCAGAAGACTCCATAGCCGTCTTCAATTCTTCCGACGACTCCCTGAGAAACTCCACCGCATCCTCCTGGGCGCGCGCATTCTGTTCATCACCCAGCCTTCTGTAAAGCTTAGCTAGAAGAATTCTAGTTTCCACTCGTGAAGGGTTGGCTTCCAACGCCAATTGGTAGGAACCAATGGCATCGGGGTAGCGTTTCAGTCGCTGAAGGACCATTGCCTGAGTCTCCAGGAGTTCATCGACATGTTTTTCATTCATGAGATCACGCTGCCTGATAATCTCACGGCAATTCTCAGCCACTTTCAGAGCATCCTCAAAACGCTCTAGTTTGGCGTAGGCGGTCATTAATTGCTGCGCATTCTTAATTGCTGCTGGAGCCACTTGATAGACCTGCTCTAGGTGCGGAACTGCCTGAGTCACATGATCCTGGTGCATATGAAGCGTGGCTAACATAGCGTGAGTTCCCGTCGTCGCACCGCCAGTTACCAAAATGCGATTGAGCACACTCACTAAATCGTCCAACCTGCGAGTAGCCTCTTCTGCATCGGCATCAGGTTGAACTTGAATGAGATTGCCGATACTCTCGGCTACACTCGGATTCGTCGGGTCCACAACCATTGCCCGATCCAGATAACGAAAACTAGTTAACGGATTCTTGTCACGAGCTGACACCAGGAGGAAGCGAATGCGATAAACTTCCGAAAGTGCACGCGTGAGTGCTGGGCTAGGTCGAAGCGATTGGCCTTCTTTTAGTATGGCCTCAGCTTGATTAAGTCCGGCTTCGCTGCTGCTCAAAAGCTGTGCGATTTGAATACGAGCCTTCTCGGCCGACGGCAACTTGATTAAGACTTGTTGAAAGTACTCAATGGCTTGCCTGCGAACCGAATCGGACAACTCGTCGTACCCGGCCGCAGCCAGTCGCTGAACCAAGACGGGATACACCTCCGGGGAACGCGCGGCGGCTTGTCGGTAAAACAAAAGCGCGCGGTCAATGTCCTTGCCGCGCCAGCACAGATCGGCAGCCGCCAGCCATACTTCGATGGGAGTACTCTCCCAAGCCATGGCGGCGGTTGCATGATGAATAAACACCGGTAGCTGTTCAATGTCGCGCGCGCGCTGAAGCTCGGTCAGCAGACTCATGGCCATCAGGGCGTGGGCCTTAGCATTGCCAACTTGTCGTGCGGGAGCCATGGACTGCAGCATTCGCTGGCTCTGGCCCACAGCACCGCGCTGCAGCAGCGACGCAGCAATCATAATCCGATTTTCACTGGTTGGCTTTAGCAACTCGATACGACGAAACAACATTTCGGCATAGCTGGAAAGCGTTGTAGGCAACTTAGGTACCCCGAACACGTCCTGTCCAGTGCCCACATGCGGCGGCCTCTTGGTCGACACATCGCCACTGGCTAGCAACCCCTGTTCCCACGCCGAGATTTCTTCTTGGCCTAACTTAAAATACATTTCGGCCAGTTGATTGCGATCGATTTTTCCACTGCCCCAAACGGTGGCAATCATCACGAACAATAAACTGGTTGGAAGTGAAGCGACAAGCAGTCGCTTCCATTTCCTGGTGCGAGCCCACCCAAACATCACCCCCGCACATTGAATCAGCCATTTTGCCGGTTGCAATAGTGAGATGTGATAGATAGTTCGCAAAAGTCGGCGTCCGAGGCGATTTTTTCCTGCTTTGCGTAGCGCTGGATTCCTCCGCATGGCTGCGGGTAGCCCAGCTAGCGCCAGCAAATGTTTTTGCGCTATGGGGAAGATACCTGACTTGGCGACCGGTCGCAGAAATATCAGCTTCCGCTGAATACGCTGGCCCATGGCTACCAACAGATAACTGACAACCAGAAACAGCCAAGCCAACGGATTGGGTAACTTACGGCCGAACCGTTGACGCGAAGTTAAAACACCAGCACTTGTCCGTTTGAAAACGCGACGAAAGGGTGCCGCCAGCTTTCGACGCAACGTTTGCAAATAGCCGATTGACGCGAATAGCCTACCAAGAAGATCGGACTTGGGCATCTTGAATGTCAAACCTTGTAATACTGAATACGAGCCTTCAGCTTAACCTGCATTCGACAAACTTCGGTCACGACTCGTCCGGCGGAGAACCACTCGATACTGGCTTAGAATAGCCTGAACTTACCGCTGGCGAATGGGGCGTGCGAGACTCTGCGGAAGTAGCGGGAGTGGATACGCGGGTCAATTCAGACAACCACGTATTGAACCGCTGATTTTGCTGCGTTTCTTGTTCCAACAATTTCCCGGCATCCTCTTCGGCAGTCGCCCTCTGCTGATCACCAGTCTCGCGCAACAGTTTTACAAGTCGCTGGCGAGTCTGGCCACGAAATGGATTGAGTTGTAAAGTCACGCTGTACAAGCGAATTGCATCAGGAAGGTTTTCCTGCTTTTGATAGACTTTGCCCAGCGAATCTGCTAAATCGTCTACAAAGGACTCGTGCAGCGATTTTCGCTGCTCAAGCAGAGATAACGAATGGTTGGCAACCTCTCGTGCGTTATCCAAACGCCCCATGCTTCCATATGCAAGAGTTAACATATTGGCATACTTGACAGCGGTCGGCGCAATTCTAAAGACCTGCTCCAGGTGCATCAGCGCCTTATCTCGCTGGTCATTACTCCAGTAGTACTCTGCCAGAATTGCATGTGTTCCGGTAGTAGCTTTACCCGATGCCAAGACCCTATTCATGATTGCCCCAAGGCTTTGCTCCTCCGATGCCGCTGGATTGTTGGCATCATCTTGAACTACCTGAGCGATCTCTTGAGCCACATGAGGATTGGTGGGATCTAATCCCATTGCACGGTCCAAAATAGCCAGACCCGCTTTGCGGTCCGGGTTATGCCTACCAAAATAGTTATATCGCATCCGACAAACTTCTGACGCTGCGCGCGCGTAGACAGTGCCTGGTTTGGCAAGTGGAGCAAAGTCCTTTAACAATTCCTCAGCCTGCTCTATTCCTTCCTGGTCCATGCTCAAGAGTTCGATCAATAGAATTTTCGCCTGATGATCGGTGGGTTGATTCGCTAGATGCTTTCTGAAATGATCAATACCCATAGTTCGAACAAAACTGGCCAAGGCAAGTTGATCGGCTTCCTGCGCCCGGCTAGCAAATAGCCGGTACAGACTAGGTTCACGCAGAGCGGCTATCTGAAAAATGTTAAGCGCCCGCTCGACTTGGCCAGCCTTCATCAACAACTCACCTGAAGCCTCAAGGATAGCTATCGGCGCTGATTCCCAAAGTGCACCTGCTTGAGCATGATGCTGAAACAGCGGGATCAGTTGGGAATCTGGATTGGTCCGCAATTGCTCCATGTAGATACCAGCTATCATCGAATGGGCTCGCACATCACCAATGCGATCGTCTGGCGCAATTTTTCCCAGCATACTACGCGCTTCAGATATTGCACCTCGACGCAGCAATGTATGTCCAATTATCAAGCGAACGCGCTCACTGGGTTCTAGCAAGTAGATGCGCCGGAATAGCATCTCATGAAAGCGAGCTTCGGTCTCTTTTTGCTCGCTAACCGCACTCGCCACCGGTGACTTTTTCTCCAGCACAGCTGCGGGCGTGCGAGAGTCTTGATCCCCATTGCTGATTCTGGTCAGCGCGGCATCGAAATTGTCGAAGCTTTCTTCACTAACTGCAAAATAGCGTTGAATCAACAGCACTCGATCAATTCTGTCGCCAGACCAAACAGCCACAGTGAACGCCAGCAGACCCATCGTTGGAAGTAACCAAGCCATGGCCGGCAGCCACGCCCGCGACTTCGCCCAGCTGTGGACGGCTCCCGCGATTTGAATAAACCATCGGATCGGCTCCACCATCGTGCTGCGATAGGCATAACCCATTGCCTTAGTGAAGGCTTGAGCGGCTCGCGTCTTACTTAAACGCGCATATGTAGACGAGCGAAACGTGCGCCGAGGAATCGAAATTATCCAGAAATTTATGGATCGCAACGTTCCCATCACGAACTGATCCCACAGCGCCCCCACAAACGCCATCTTTAGCGAAAGTCGCCGACCAATTCTCGACAGGCCGAACATGAGCTTCAGTGGACCAGTAACTAGGCGGTTGCTCCACTTACGACAAAATCCGTTGACTCTGTAGAACCACCCGATGGGGTCGAGAGTCGGCAGACGCGTCCTACGATTCGACATGAGCAGTCGCCAGTAACGGAAAGACAGGCCACAAAGATTAGTACGGTAAAGGCGATGAAGGCGGTCACAAACCACCTTCATCGAATCTCCTCTATTATTTCCGCGCTGCGAAACGCTGCCACCCCCCGTACGAGCGGCTCAACCGGAACTGGAGCGAAAATAGCTTTCCAATGCCCATCACACGGAAAGCAACGATTATGCCAGCAAGCCAAGGCCTCTTGCTGCTTGCGGAAGCTCTACGCGTCTAACGGATTTAACGGCAGCTCGAAGACCATGCCTTCTTCAATCGCTTTAAATCCCAGTCTCCGTAAAATAGCGTGCTGCTGATTGTCTAAGGCAGATGTAACAACCCGCACACGATCGTACTTCTCGTTGTTCAGCTCACGGAAAGTCTCGCCCAATAAGAAAAGATGCTGGTCTGCAGCCGCAAACCCACCACCAGCCGTCTGAGCTAACCAAGATTCAGGGGGAGGAGGCCACAGCCAGGCAACTTTCGGGCGATTCCCGCTGATAGTTGAAGCTAGACTCCAAATGAACAGCTCCTGTACCGTCCGACCAGTAGCACGATCGGCCAGTTGAAACGAAGACACTTCGGCATGGCCCAAAACGCAAGATAGCCACCACGGCAACCTGGGTTCATCTAACTGCCGCTGGACACAGGTGCCTCGTCTAACCTGCATCTGCAACCGGTCGGATGGCGCTCGAAATTCATCCAACGTCAATTCCCAAACTGAGGTAGGTTGCATTGGCTGGTATCCGGCATCGGCCAACCAGCCATTGAGCCGCGTCTCATACGAAAGCGTACCTGCCAATCCATCGCCTGGTCCCAGCCCCAGATAAAAGGCGCTTTCCGGTACGGCGGGACGAAATATGCTGCGCTCAATTCGCTGCTCCACACAGCGACTCTTTGCAGCATCCAGTAGAAGTTGAGCCACTTCGTCTGCCGCAGCATGATCTTGAACACACATTGCAGCAACATCCAGTCGCTTACGAACTTCGCCGGACTGCCAAATCCAGGCAGGACAGGTCAAGTGAATGAACCCAAGCGGCCGGTCGTGCAGGCAAGCAAGCAGCAATTGACCAGCTTCAAAGTAAGGCTTGGCGGTGACGAACAGCTCAAACTGTTCGGCCGAAACAAACAAATGCTGCGAATACTGACCATAGTGGGCGTTCCATATCTCACTGAGGCCGCGTAAATCGGTATTGCGGAAGCTACGAATCGACAAAGCCACAATAAATGCCAGGCGTTAGCGGCAAAGATCAAGCGGAAAACTGTTCCAACTGACGACTACGTTCGACACAGGCGGCCACCGCTTCAATAACCGCACTCCGCAATCCTGCGGCTTCCAGCTTGCGCAACGCGGCGATCGTGGTGCCGCCAGGGCTGGTTACCTGGTCTTTTAGCTGCCCAGGATGCTGCCCCGTCGCCAGCACCATCTTGGCCGAACCCAAGACGGCCTGTGCCGCCAATTGCAGAGCTACCTCACGTGCCAGTCCAGCCGAAACACCAGCATCGGCAAGCGCTTCAATAAAAATGTACACATAGGCCGGGCTGGACCCGGCAATTCCCGTAACACCATGCAGTTGCCATTCCGGCACTGTTACGCATGTTCCTACCGATTCCATCAATTGCCGAGCCCAAGCGATGTCCCGATCCTCGACGTCCGTGCAGGCCGACAATGCCGCCGCTCCAGCCCCCACCTGTGCCGGGGTATTAGGCATGATGCGGATCACGCGAGTCGCATTGAGCATATCTTGCAATTCAGCGATGCTAACTCCAGCAGCAATCGAAACCCAAAGTCGATTGCCAGGTAAGACCTGTCCCAGCGACGAACCGATCTCGCGCAGCACTCCCGGCTTAACCGCCACAACAACGGGATCACATTCCGCTGCGGCTGTGGCCGCTGCATGTACCGACACTTTAGGAAACAGCCTTCCCAGCTGTTCACGCCGAAGCTGCGCACTTTCGACGATCAGCAGGTCACTCGGTTCTAGGAAACCGCGCTCAAGCGCTCCCGTAATCAGCGCGGCAGCCATTTGACCACCGCCGATAAACCCCACTTTTCTCTTGTGCATAGGCTAAATCCCTGGCTGCCTAATAAAGGAGTCTTGCCGTGGACCGACGAATTGCGCCCAAACTGTGGTGCGCATTGTATCGTATCCGACACCCGTCTACGAGACGCATTCTTCGTGAACAGAAGGCTGCAACGCGCAGACCATGTCCGCCAACCTATCCAGCGCCAACATCAATTGGTGCCAGTGCGTTACCAGCTCGAAGGTGTCCCAGCTCACAGTAGCGCTACTGTCAAACCCCAATTCGCTAACACAGATCGAATTCCCCAAGACCATCAAGCCTTCCGCCACAGCCGTATGGCCCTTTTCATCGGGAGTCAGCTCATTGTCGTCGTACACTGGTACGACTTGCCTCATCGCCTGGTGGACAACCCACAGTGCTGCCTTCTCCGCATCCGCAGCCGTTAATGTAGTACGAAAATTGCCACTTTGAACATAAAACTTGGCCATCGTAAACCTCCATGAAATTGGTGACTGAGCGAAAAATCGTCGCTTCGTGTCCCAGCCAATGCAAACTGCTAACGCACTCGAATCAGCTCAGCACACTTCCCCTCGACAGCACTCTAAATCGCAGCCGGCCGGACAACTTCGGTCCCTGTCAGTTGAGAATGCGACAAAAAGGCCACGAATTGTTGCCAGACCAACGGCCAATGCGGCAGCTTTACGTCGCGCAGGCCTCAGGTTCTCAATGCAAGCGTTCGCCCCGAACTAGCGCTGGACACGGGCTGAACCACCAGCAGCTAGGGCCTCAACTTCGGCTAGCTTGGCCATGGAGACGTCGCCAACAAAGGTTGTTATGAGCGCACCGTGAGCCCAACCCAACTGTAAGGCTTGCTGCGGCGACCGTCCGTCCAGCATTCCATAGATCAGGCCCGATGCAAAGCCATCGCCACCGCCGATGCGACAGATCACGTCTAGCTTCATAGTGGGACTAATGTATCGCTGGCCGTCGTACCACATTACGGCCGCCCAATCGTGACGGTTGGTCGAGTGGACCTGCCGTAATGTTGTGGCCACTAATTTGACGTTTGGAAAACGCTCGACCACTTGGTCAATCATGGCAAAGAACGCCTTGGGATCCAATTCCGACTTGGATTCCACATCCTGTCCAGCGATACCTAAGCCTTTTTGCAAGTCCTCTTCATTGCCAATCAGTACATCGCAGTGAGATGCAATCTGTCGGCACATTTCCTGCCCTTTCGACTCGTCCCCGATCGTTTTCCATAGCTTAGCGCGATAATTCAAATCGAACGAGGTGACTGCACCCGATGCCCGCGCCGCTTGCATGGCCTGGACGATCAACTGAGATGTCGTCGTTGATAAGGCTGCAAAGATACCTCCCGAATGAAACCATCTTACGCCTGCGGAGAAGATGGCCGACCAGTCGAAGTCTCCTGGTTTGAGTTGTGCTGCGGCTTCGTTGGCACGATTGTAAAATACAACCGGAGCGCGCACCCCTGCGCCGCGATCGCTGTAGACAGTCGCGATGTTTGGTCCGCGCACACCATCGTGCTCAAACCATTTGAAGAACGGCCTAACCCCCGTTTCGCGAACGGCCCGCTGTACAATCTCGCCGACAGGATAGTTCACCATGGCCGTGGCGATACCCGTCCGCAGGCCAAAACAATCCGACAAATTGGCCGCCACATTGTATTCGCCACCAGACACATGAATCTCAAAACTACGCGCCTTTCGGAATGGAATTGTGCCGGGGTCTAAGCGGTGAACCAACGCCCCCAGGGATAGTAAATCCAGTTCAGCACCATTCTTGATATTTAATTCAGCCATCGTTGCCAATCACTTTCCAAAACTCAAAATCAGAATCAATCGCTGTTGTTCGTACACTAAGCCGTTTTTGGCGAGCAGCCGTTAGGAGCTAGCGTGACCACGCGGTGGGCCAGCAGGGTTTCAGCAAATGGCGACGGTAGCAAATGGTTTATTGATAATGGCTACTCACCGTACAGCAGGCGGCACACTATTAGGGTCAAATCGTCGTCGAGGAAAATCCACCGTCCACCACTATATTCTGACCGGTGACGAACGAGCTGGCGGCACTTGAGGCTAACCAACACGTGGCACCGGCCAGTTCATCCGCAGTTCCAAAGCGAGCCATCGGCGTGTGACCAATGATCTGCTGCCCGCGCTCCGACAAACTTCCGTCGGATTGGTACAGCAAGGCTCGATTCTGTTCGGCCGGAAAAAACCCGGGACTCAACGCATTGACGCGCAGGCCGCGTTGAGCCCATTCGCGCGCCAAAAAGCGTGTCAAATTGATCACGCTGGCTTTGGCCGCCGAATAGGCAACCACGCGCGACAGCGGAATCATTCCAGCCATCGATGCAATGTTGATAATACTTCCGCGACCGGACTGCAGCATCGAACGCCCGAAAACTTGACAGGGCAACAGGACGCCACCGACCAAGTTTAGATCAAATACACCGCGCCAAGCAGCGATGGGCAGATCACAGAAATCGCTGCCCGGAGGCAATGTTGCCTCCGGGCGATTGCCTCCCGCTGCGTTGATGAGCACGCTGACTTTTCCGAATTGCGCTTCGATTGATTGTAGTGCAGTTCGCAGCGAATCCAGGTCCAGAGCGTCTGCCTCCTGGAACATCGCTTGGCCACCCTCAGCTTCGATGGCAGCCACGCGTCGCAAGCCGCGTTCAGCATTGCGGCCCACAATGGCGACCGCAGCCCCGCAACCTGCCAATGCCTGGGCCATCGCTCCTCCCAACTCGCCGGTGCCACCCATCACTACCGCCACTTGGTCGGCAAGCGAAAATAGTTGTTCCATCCGGGAGGCTTGAGTCGTGGCGGTCTTGGGCATCGAAGTTAATTCAGTCAGCAAATGGAAGTAGAGTTGCTACGCGCATGTGTGTGGTTCCCACAGCGCAGCCAGCGCATGCACAAACGGGCCCTCCAGCATCGCAAGGGAAGCCGGTTTTCACAAGGGGAGCTGCACGACTAGCACGAAACGCAGGAATTGCAGACAATCAAGGGTTGTATGAAAGACTCAGAGACCAGCATTAAG
This sequence comes from Pirellulaceae bacterium, assembly GCA_019636385.1. Lineage (NCBI taxonomy): Bacteria > Pseudomonadati > Planctomycetota > Planctomycetia > Pirellulales > Pirellulaceae > Pirellulaceae bacterium. The sequence continues at coordinate 765,007 of JAHBXT010000002.1, forward strand.
TAAACCAAATAATATAAGAGGAGCATGAATGATGTCAGCCAACGAGCGTCTTGCCAAACTTGGACTGGAACTCCCTCCTGCGCCAAAGCCCGTTGGACTGTACAGGCCAATGGTTTTGGTTGGCAATTTGGGCTACCTGTCGGGTCACGGTCCGCTCAAGACAGACGGCACATTGATCGTCGGCCGGGTCGGGGACGATATGACGCTCGAACAAGGCCAGGCTGCAGCTCGCCAAACCGGACTGGCGATGTTGGCAACACTGAAAAGCAATCTCGGCAGCTTGGACCGGGTAGTGCGATTGGTTAAAGTCTTAGGCTTGGTACGCTGCACCGACAACTTCGATCAGCAGCCTCAGGTAATTAACGGTTGCAGCCAGTTGTTTGCCGATGTTTTCGGCCCCGACCTCGGCATCGCCGCGCGCAGCGCTCTAGGTACCAACGCGCTGCCCGGCGGCATCGCGGTCGAAATCGAAGCCATCTTCGAGATTAATTAAACCGGACTGATGAGCCAACGCCAAGTAAAGCCAGACATGCATCACAACTCTAATCCGTGGCTGCCGGTTATGTTGCAATTCTTGGGTCGACTAACAGGTATCGCCGAATTGTCTGTTCGTCGAACAGGCAAAAGCTGAATTCGCGTGACCGGCAAATCGACTGTTGTGTTTTCTGTTGGTTAAGCTGTTGGATATCGGCCGTTAGTCGCTCGATGTGCGGCAAAGCCAGCTGTTTCAACTGGTGATTGATGTGCTGGAGCGTGTGATGCCATTCCCATTTTTGCCCCTTATCAGGGACGGCGGCTAGAAGATTGCGTTTTTCTTGCAGTAATCGCTCGAGCTGCGAATGAAGCGCTTTGTCGTTTCCCAGTCCGTCGTGGGTCAGAACCGCTTCAGGATTGCTCTGTGCCATCCGCAACTGGCTCTGGCGTGTGGCAAGCAGCGCATCGATATCAATTAAGTCGTCTGGTTGCATAAATGGCAGGTGCAACGTGGCGGTAGCTACTGCAAACGGCGGTGCCTCGATGCGCCACAACTCTCGGATGATGCCGTCGGTCAGTTGATCGTAACGCGCACCGCCGATGCCATGGATCATTAAATCACACAGTATTGTTCGTACGAACATCGTGGTCAACAAAGCTCGGGGCCTCAGTTTAACTCCCGTCGATTGAATCTCCAGCCATTGCTCGGCAGCACCGCTGGTTCCCGGAGTTGCGGTGAGCATGGCTTGCCAATCAGCGCGATTGCTTAGCTGGATTCCGGCAGCAGTGTGCCGCGCCCAGAGCGGCAAGCGCAGTGGGCTGGCGGTAGAATAACACCACCACGGCGTCTCAAGCCAATCGTCCTGAGATTCAAGGTCAGGTAGTGGCTGAGCACGGTTCCGGATGCGATGTTCGGCGCGAAACAGTTCAAGTTGCCGGTTGTAAACGGCGTGGAGTCGCGACAGTTGGCTCAGCAGCTCGACACTAAAGTAGGCGAATTCTGGGGTGTCAGCCAATTGGCTCAGCGGGACTTCGAGTGTCGATAGCCCGAATTCAGACTCAAGTTGATGTCTGGCTTGGGACAACATCCAAGGCAAATGGTTGGTTGCATCAGCGCGCATTTCAGCATAGCGCCACAACCTCTCCAGCACTGGCGGCTCCGGCATCTGTGGCAGCACCGCTTGCGCCCGACGCGCGAACGATCGCCAGACTGCTTGGTCAACGAGCTGCCTTGTCTCCCACGGCACAGAAACGCCAGGGGTATCAAAATCAATCGACTGAATATGCCATTGGCCGCTCTGCTGCACGGGCACCGCGATTGCGGTGCTGCGACACAGGTCGTTGTCGACGATAAAGTGAATCCCGACTCCGCCACTGACTTGAGCTAACCGAGAAAGCAGAAAATTCTTGAACCATACGCCACAATGAAACAGTTCGGGCTGATGGCCGCTCATGATGATCGGACGATTGGACAGTTCCGACAGCGTCGCCAGTGTGGGGAGATAACTGGCGGTATATTCCCGTGCCAACGCCAACAGGGAGGCTCGTGCGGCACCACGCAGATCGGCAAGAGAGCGGCCACAATAATAAACTTCCGGCGGTGAGTTACGCCCGCGGTAGGCCTGGTTCCGTATTATCTCGGTCAGTTGTTCGACAGGCGGACTCACCAACGTACCGCCGTGTTCGCGCGGAACTACCCAACTGGCGTTTTCAGGCTCAGGAATCATTCCGAGCACTGCTGCAGCAATCGCCTGGGCTTGGGCAATTCGAAGCCGCGTTCCTGCATCGCCTGGACGCTTTGGTGAATGCACTGGCGGTAATAATTCAATCGCTGTTGACCATTGTCTAGCGCACCGCCAAACGAGCGATTCAAATCTAGATAGATCAGCGGCACCGGAACTTCAATGACGCTCAGTCCCAGCATGGCCGCCTGAACCCACACCTCCAGCGGCATCGCGTAGCCATCATCTTGGATCTTCAATTGTTTGAGTGCCGATACGCGATAAGCTTTGAAACCGCAAAAAGCGTCGGTCAAATTACACTGCAGGAGCTCATTCAAGTCGCGCGTTACTTGGCGATTGATGAACAAACGCTCCGACGGCGGCGTACTGTCTCCCGAATACTGTTTCAGATAACGACTACCCGACACAATGTCTGCATGCTGACTGGCAGCTACGAAACGCGGAATACGTTGTGGCTGATGCTGGCCATCACAATCAAGCGTAACCAGGCACTCGTAGTCTTGCTCGATAGCAAACTGAAAAGCCGTCTTGAGTGCCGCACCGTAACCGCGATTGTGCGGATGACGAACAACCTGCACGTTAGGCCAAGCTTTCAGTCGCTGGGCGGTGCCGTCGCTAGAGCCATCGTCTACCACCAGCACGTTGGGGGCATACTTGAATACTTCGGCCAGCACACCGTCCAAGTATTGCTCTTCATTGTAGACCGGTAAAGCGGCTAACCAACGGCGCATCGACCGCTCCTGTATTGAAATAGGTGAATATACATGCAGGTCATTCTAAACTACGCCGGTGTCAGGTCAATCAATAACCGAGCAATAGAAATCACACCAGGCGCAGGATCGCAAACCAAGTTGCTATTGGAATTCCTGAATGGGATCAGATTCGCGCTGGCTAGCCCAGGCCTCGATTGCCGGAAAGTCCCTCGATAGCCGCTGTGCCAAAACTTCCAACGAGAAGCGCTCGCTGGCAAAGTGTCCCATCAGCACCAAGGACACTTTGGCAGCCTGAGCTTCCAAGCAAGTATGAAATGACGCTTCGCCAGTTACCAGCAGATCACAACCTGCTTCGACCGCCGGCTCCAGTAGGCTGCCTCCGCTGCCGCATGCTAACGCGACCTGGGATATTGGACGTCCCGCGTCGACACCGCGTCGGCGACTGCCCGGAATCATTTGAGTCAACTTCTGAACAATCTCACTCAGCGCCAACGGCCTAGCCAATCGGCCAATGCGGCCTGTACCCCAATCGCGGTAGTCCTCCTTCGGGGATGGAATTAAGGGCTGAACGGCAGACAGTTGAAGCATGTCGGCCAGCATGGCATTGATACCACCGGCTGCAGAATCCCATGCGGTGTGAGGGCTATAGACGGAAATCGAATGTGTTGCCAAACGCCAAAGTAGTTTCCCGGTGTGAGAGCCAGTGGTCAGGCGACTTAGCGGCTTGAACGGTAGCGGATGATGTACTATCACCATCTGAGCGTTGCACTGGAGAGCCTCATCGACACTATCGTCGGTTAGGGTGAGGCACGTCTGCAGTCGCTGAACTTCATGCGTTTCGTCACCCAGCAACAGGCCGGTGTTATCCCATACTTCGCTTAATGCCAGCGGTGCATGTCTGGCCATCCACTGGCATACGTCACCCACGCTGGTCATGTGCGGTGCATCCCGAGTTCCGAAAAAGCGTTATAGTTCAGAAGCCCGTGGCAGCTTGCGCGGGTAAGGCAGTTCGGAAGGCTCCGGCAGTGGTTCCATCTGTTGTTGCAGATACTGCAAACGCTCGGTCTCGGTGGCGTAGTATCGCAGCCAATTCTCGGAGTCGGCCTCGTCTAAGCATCGCCAACACAGATAGTTGCCTGGCAAGTCGATCTTCTTTTCGCAGGCTGGCAAAATATCGCGGTAGATCAACTTGTACAATTCCCGATCTGACAGATGATCGGTCATCTCCAAAACAATACGAACGGAAAACAATCGATCGATGGTGTCGTGCAACAAATTGCGCAACAAGTCGTCATCTAGTTGACTTGGTGAAGGCAGCTTCAGCTCAGGCTCGAACCAGCGACTGATCGGTATGGCCGGTGCTCGCTCCCACGCCAACATCGACTCCAGAAAGCTATTTTCCTCGCGCAGGTTCATCTGGCGAAAATGCACCAACGAAACCGATTCGTCGATGTACGGCTCCAACTCGTCCCGCAAGCGGGCGTTCTGGATCAAAAGTTCAACTTCGTCTGTCCAATGTGTCATTGGTATGAAACTACCGCGTTGAGTCCATTTTACCGTGGAATACGATCGCCTCCTCGCGGAAGGCATTCCGGATCGTTTTCTGGCCCCGACCTTGCCAACGTTTCCACGTTCCGAATTTATCGAAAACAGCCCGGGACTCAAGAACTTACTGCAGCAAATCTCGAAAGAGCCTTGAAAGATATTCCGCTGGGCCCATACAGCCGGTATGACCCACAGGATTTATAGATATTTGGCTGACAGGCTCAGCCGTCGAACACCAAACAGCTTCCTGCTGGTCGGCAATTGAACGCCTACAAAACGAACCGCTGCACCCGAAAGTTCTCAGTATCCAGCACATGCATCCGTCTACTATTGTCTACAACCAGCCCCCAGGGATGCAGCAGCTTTCCGGGCTCTTTGCCGTACCCTCCCCAGATTTCCAAGGGCTGACCGGACTTGGTAAAGCGCTGAATGCGATGATTTCCGTACTCGCAGACCAGCACGGTAGCATCAGTATCAAATGCCAGCCCGTACGGGGTGTGCAATTCTCCGGGTTGATCACCCACTTGTCCCCACATATCGAGCAATTCCGGTTCAGGCCGAGACAGATCGAAAATCTGAATTCGGTGATTGCAGGCATCGGCAATCCACAATAGTCCGTCCGAGTCAATCACCAGGCACTGCGGGCGCGAAAACTGCCCAGGCAAGTTACCCTGCGAGCCCCACATACGCACGAACTGCCCAGCTGGATCAAACTCTTGTATGCGGTCCACCAGGCCGTATTGCCCCACTAAGATGTGGCCGCGTAAGTCCTGGACCACATCCGTTACAAACTGGAATTGCCCAGGTGCATTGCCATTCTGGCCGCCGATTGTGCGCGACTGGTTCAGTTCGCCTTCAGGGCTGTAGAACAGCACGCGAAAATAGTGTGTGTCAGCCACCATTAAGTGATTGTTGTGGGACCATCCTAGCCCAGTCGGCTTGCCCTGGGCAATTTGTGGCGTGTTCCACTCGCGCCGATAGATGCCATCTAAATCGAAGACCTGGATTCGCCCCAGCTTGTCCACGATGTACAACTCGCCGGCCGCCGATAGTGTTATCGCGCGGGCCTTTTGAAATCGCCCTGCGGAAATGCCCAGCCGTCCCCAAACCAAATCGGGTTCGTGCGGCGCTACCGACTGAGGAACGCAGCCCGCCAGGCCAGCACTAGCCATCCAGCCAAGAAAATGCCGACGACTGCTGGTGACCATCGACGATTTAATCGGCGGCGCACTGGCGAGCTTTGTTTTGGATAGGCGGTTCACGACACTCAGACCCTGGCCTCACGACCGACATGGGCTTTAGCTTAGATGCGCAACTGCGCCATTAAGTAACCGGATGACAACCCTATATCACTTCAAATTCTAACTAGAAGAGGTATATTGAACACGCCTTAACGGTGGCCAATTCGGCCGCGAGAAACGGAATTCGTGACAGCATTCAGCCAGCGTTGATGGGTGCTGCTGCCTAGAGTTGAACCTCGGCGATTTACCTGCTATAGCGAGCATCCATGCACAGCATATTGGACTGGCGAAACAGCGATGACAAGCGCGATATGGTGCATATCGTTGTTCAGGCTCTGGTGGAGGGGCGCAAGGTTGTGCTGCCGTTAGATAGCGGCTATCACGTCCTGACCAGTGCATTGACACCGCAGGCCAGTGGGATTTTTGCAGAGTTGGACCAACTGCAGTGCATCCAGCCCCCCACGGCCCTATTGGTGCGTTCGGCAGAAGAGCTGCGCGATTTCACCCCGGACTTATCGGCCGTCGCAGCCAGGATTGCTGAGCGTGCGTGGCCGGGCCCACTGGTCATTCAGTCGCCGGTGGGCGATGTACGTAGCCTGTTCGGCCGCTTGTCTGCCAGTGTTCAGTCATTGGTCAACGGCAATGGCTTTGCAGCATTTCGCGCCGCCGAACACGATGCGGTGCGGCAAGCGCTGCGACTAATGCCAGGCCCCTTGGTTGTGGCACCAATCACGCGCGACGGCCAGTTGGTCCAGCACGCCAATGAAGCAGCCGAAGTGGCCCGCGCTGCAATTGTGATTGAAGATCGGCAAGCGCAACTGCCCGAAGTACCGAGCGTGATTCGCGTAGTAGGCAACCAGTGCTCGCTAGTTCGCCCCGGGGCATTGTCCGAAGAACACTTAGGGCGTGCATCACAGTTCGTCATCTTGCTATTGTGCACCGGCAACACCTGCCGCAGCCCAATGGCCGAAGCGATCATGCGGGAAAAACTGGCGCGCCGATTCGGACGCAGTTCAGCCAATTTGTGCCCCTATTTTGTCACGAGCGCTGGCGTCAGCGCATTTCCAGGAGGCGCCGCGTCGCCCGAAGCGCAAACAGTCATGGCCAAACGTGGACTAGACCTAACCGATCATCAAAGCCGAAACGTAACTGAGCATGCACTGCATTTGGCCGATCTGATTCTGACGATGACTCGGTCGCATCGTGACGCCGTCTTGCAGTTCTTGCCTGAAGTCGAATCCAAGGTTCATCTAGTCAGCGGAGGTGCGGGGGATGTCAGCGATCCTTTTGGTGGCTCTGAATCCGTCTATGCAGCCTGCGCCGATCAAATTGACGGCTATGTGCAGCGCTGGGTAGACAGTCTAGATTCCTCGCTGCTTCCTCAATGGAAAGTTGCCAGATAGCCAAGATGCTTAAAGGCATGTGAATCAACGACTTGACGGCACCTTAGTTACCTCAGGAGCCACTCCACCGCCTGTAACACCGACCGTTTGTACCGGCGCAGTGTCGGTTTCGGCACCGACTAAACTGCCGAAGTGTTGCTGAAATTCCATGCTCAAGTCGCCTGAAATTGTGGACAACTGTCGGGATAGTAGCGGCTGCGGACTGCGGCTGCGCGCTTTGATGATATACGAAGCTAGCAGCCCGCGTGTCTGTTGATTGCGGTGCAACAAAAAATGGATCCACGCCCAACTATCGCGATAATGAGTCTGCTCGAGTTCCGCGATGCTGGTCAGTTTCTCCAGTTGTAACAATGAAGGCACTAGGCCACGACTGGCTCGCTGCGCTACTTCTCGAAGATAAACACTGCCAGTGTATCGTTGATGGCGCGGGACTTCAAAGTACTCAGCTAAGCCTTCGTCCAGCCACAATGGCAATTCTATTCCGGCTTGGTTCAGAATCGCGTGCGCAGCTTCGTGGCGCAAGTCGGTCGCCAATTCCGGATGCCAGTACGTAAACAGCATTCCAGGCCCACGATCTTGGAGGAATATGGCTCTACGCTGAACGACTGACGGAAAGTAGTGCTGCATGTAGCGGCCATACTCCTTGACGTCGCGAAACAGGACAACATGCACCACGCTAGTTTGCTCAGGCAACCTCAACACACTACTGATGTCACTGCGCAGATACTGGAGCACCTCGCCTAACTCCGCCTCGACAGGAATTGGGAAGTCGCTGTGTACCTGGAAGATGTCAATCGCATGCTCATGCGGCCAGGGCTTGAGTAACCCCTGTGCCGGCGCAGCACCAGCCACGACCAGCCACAAAAAGACTATAGACCAACTCGTGCGCGAGATCACGGATGTAAGCTTCCTTGTGAAAATGGGGCTGCGTAGCGTTCCCCTCAAACAAACTAGCCTGCAATTTCAGCTGTCCATGAGCGGTTTACGGCTTTTTCCGTGGACCGGCCTGCCTCGCTTGCATTAGCCTGGAGTCTACAAGACATAACCACAACGGGAAAGAGCGATTGTCGTGCTGATCAAGGATTAGGTGGGCGTCTGAGTGCCCAGCGACACTTGAGTGTCGGGTCCGGATACCATCAGCGCTTGTGCCCTGGCCGCATTTTCGCGCCACCAAAGTTCCGCGTCGTTGCGAGTCCATTCCGCCTGCGGCGTAATGCGTTCTAATTCCCCCAGCAGCTCCAACGCCGACTGCGGACGCTTGCCAGGCGACTTTTCCAGACACTTCATGATGATGGCGGCCAGCGACTCGGCCACTGGCAGCTTGGCAACTTCAGCCAGCGAGACGGGCAGTTGGCGAACATGTTTAAGGCAAACTTCCAGCGGATGGTTGCCGGTAAATGGTGGTTGGGTGGTCAGCAAGTAGTAGGCCAGGCACCCTAGAGAGTACAGGTCGCTACGTGGATCAACCTCATCGGGACTTTGCGTGGATTCAGGCGACATATACTGCGGTGTCCCTGCGATGCTGCCATCGATCGTCAGTGTTTCCTCTCCGTTGGCGACGATACTTCGCACCAGTCCGAAATCCAGTACCTTAACATAGTCCGCCCGACCTCCACGCCGACTGATGATCACATTGGATGGCTTAATGTCGCGATGAACCAACCCCAAACCGTGAGCTTCTGCCAATGACTCGCAAATCTGCTTCAGCACAACGATGGTGCGGCCATCGCCGAGCGGTCCGAACTGACGGACTAAGTTTGACAAATTCAATCCATGCAACAGCTCCATCGCATAGTAGAATGTTCCATCATCCGACTGGCCATAGTCAAAGATTCGTACAGTGTGAGGATTGCTGAGCTGACTGGCGGCCTGCACTTCGCGTTGAAAGCGAATGGTGGTGCGCGCACTGTTGTTGTCGTTGCGGCAGATTTTGACCGCAGTCTCCCGACGCAACAGGGCATGATGAGCGCGATAGACTTCCCCCATGCCACCCTGCCCGATTTTTTCAAGCAATTCGTACTGCCCCAGCTTCTCAAGTTTCATTGGCTGGCCGGCAGTTCGTCGCGTGCCCAAGCGCGCCCAATTGGTATAGGTCCACAATCCAACACTGATCAATCCCAATACACCAGTGAGTGCCCCGATGCCAATTTGCAATCGACTAGCGGCATCGTAGGCTTGGTCATAGCCCAACTCAGTGATAATTCCCAATTGTTGTTCGGGCATCCATTGCCAGCTTCCCACGACGGCAACTCCGCGATAATTGCGATAAGCCGACAGGTGATAGCCCACCGCTCCATCACCCCGTTCAGAGGCAGCCGCAAGGCTGGCTGCAGCCACGGTCAACGGACAACCTTGCAACACGACGGTGGTCTTGCGATTGAGGGTTAAGTCCAATCCCGGATCACGTACCTGGAGCCTGGCTGGAGACGATTGACCGGGCATCAACAATCCGGCTGTTGTCAATTGATCCTCGAACCTGCTGGCCGTTAGCATCAGCCCCTGAGCGTTTACCAGGTACGTCTCTCCGGAGAGGCCGCTACGTCCTGCAGCTAATAAACGCTCCAGCTTTTGGGGTGGTATTGCGAAAACGATCACCCCCAGAATCTTCTCTCGATGATCCCTGGCGGCAGTCATGACCAACCAGGCAGCAGGGTTCAATCCACACTGACTATCCGCAGGGTCCACCAGACTAACCGTCCGGCCCGGTGAAACGACCAAGGTCTGGCCTTTCAGTAGTCGCTGGTAACAATCGCTGAACTGCCCCGAAAATCGTGATGCTATGGCTGACGGATTTGACGCGGTGACGCACTGCCCGGTGCGATCTGTCATTAGATAATCATCAGCCCCCAACGCTTCAACGATCGGCGCAAGGACCTGTTCCAGCGATCTTCGACTGTCGGCACCAACGCCAGGATCGTCAGCATTCCAATCCAACAATACGGCAGCCACAGCGTCTCGTACTGGCGGCTGACTGACGGCTTGTTGAGCAATGACCCTCTGGGCCCTCAACCAGACGTGCAGTGAAGTGCTGGTGGATTGAAGAATCGCAGTCAATGAGTCTTTAGTCTGTGACCGTACCGAATCATGTACGATTCGCCGCGTTCCATACGCTACAACCAACGGCATCAGGCACCATCCCAATGGTACCAACCACAGCGCCCGCAAGCGCAACCAATGCAATCCTCTGGCTGGTTGGCCATCTAGAGGTTTCTGTGATTGCGGCAACATATCCAACATGGAGCATAAAATCCGATCGCAACGTACTCGCTCAGCCCTGCAACCCATTGTACTATAAGCGGACCTTGAGCTGCATTGGCCAATGAGGAGCTTCGCTCGCCAGAGCGTGGAGTTGTTAGCGGTCGCTTCACTTTGCGGGCGAGCTTAGGTACCCAAGTTGATTCTGTTCATCAATTACACCCACGCTTGCGCTTCCGTTCGATGCAGTTGTCATCCTTGATTGGCGGCCTGTTAATACTGATCCTGGTTTGGCTGGCATGCCGACTGCAATACTCGCAAAAGTGGCAGCCGTTTGCCTTTTCGGTGTGGGTTCTGGCCACCGTTGTTCTTGCGCTCACGTTTCCCAGTGTCTTTGATGGTGGCGATGGAAAGCCAGCAGCCTTCCTGGTTTTTCCCTTGATTCAGATAATTATGTTCGGCATGGGAACCACCCTCAGTTGGCGAGATTTCTGCCGAGTCGGCTCACGCTGGCCATCGGTTCTGATCGGGCTCGGTTCGCAATTTACCATCATGCCGTTGGTAGGTTGGGGACTGGCGCGCACGCTCCATGTTTCTCCAGAACTCACGCTGGGCATCGTACTGATTGGCAGTTGTCCTGGCGGTGTGGCATCCAATGTAATCACCTTTCTTGCTAGAGGCGATGTTGCTCTGTCGGTCACACTCACCGCCTGCTCGACGCTAATGGCCCCATTGATGACGCCGCTGGCGGTCAGCCTGCTGCTTGGGACAAACCTGGAAATTCCGTTTCTGGAGATGGCTCGACAAATTGCCTGGATGGTGTTTGTGCCAACCATCGCTGGCTTGGTGTTGGGCAGCCTGCTCGACTGGCTAAAGTATCCTGGGGCGACGCTCAATCGCTGGATGTCCTCGATTGCCATGATCGCGATCTGCATCGTGATCGGCATTATTGTCGCGCAAACCAGGGACAACCTGCTACAGGTCGGATGGCTGGTGCTGATGGCCGCCGCCATGCACAACGCAGTTGGGCTGCTGTTGGGATATTGGTTAGCACGCATATTTCGTTTGACCGAATCGGAATGCCGTACGATTTCCATTGAAGTGGGCATGCAAAATGGTGGCATGGGCACGGCGCTGGCCTTGAATGTCCTGAAAAGCCCGACCGCTGCGCTCGTGCCCGCCGTGTTCGCGCCGTGGATGAGCGTGACTGGAGCCATATTGGCCTCGTACTGGCGGAAAAAGGACCGTAGCGACTCGCCGACCTCAGCAGATGGAGTATGATGTCACTGCCCATAGGGAAACCAGACTTATGAATACACGCGATACTATTCTGCAACAACTACGAAGACAGATCACTCCGTCGGTGGCCTATCCCAATGTGATCGATGGTCCGTGGATTACCTACCACGATCCGGTCGCCAAGTTTTCGGAGATGGTTCGGACCGCCGGTGGAGAATGTCAGTCAGTTGCGAATGTTGCTGAGATATGCATGATATTGGACGCTCAAGAGCAGTACCGAGCTGCACAGCAGGTTTATTCGGGCGTCCCGGGAATCTCCGGTAACATGAACATGGCTTCTGTCGATCAGCCGCATGAACTGGAGCGGTTGGATTTCGTCATTCTGCCAGGACAACTTGGCGTGGCAGAGAATGGTGCGATCTGGGTTACGGACCAAGACCTGCGACATCGCGTTTGCCTGTTTATCACACAGTTTCTGGTGTTGGTTGTGTCTGCCGAGCATATTGTGCATAACATGCATCAGGCCTACCAGTTGGCCCGACCCGGTTCTCCAGGCTTTGGATTGTTTGTGGCCGGTCCAAGTAAGACAGCAGACATTGAACAGTCGCTGGTAATTGGTGCACACGGTTGCCGGCAGTTACAAGTATTTGTCATTTAATTGCTCTCCGACTCTCAAGGCAGGTGTAGACTTGACAGATATAGCCGATTCGATGAATAGACCTTCAACCTCCGCCGCTGTGGACAAGAGCGGCCAGCGTGTTCGCAAAATGTTTGCGCAAATCGCGCCGCGTTACGATTTGATGAACCACTTGTTGTCGCTAGGCATCGATATTCGGTGGCGCAAGCGAGTCGTCCGCGAGTTGCGGTTAGACCAAGATCGACCCATCCTGGACTGTTGTACCGGTACTGGTGACCTGGCGCTGATGCTAGCGGACAAAGTTCGCGGTCGAGTGGACGTGATTGGAACCGATTTCTGCCTAGAAATGTTGGCGGTCGCAGAACGCAAACGGCTTGCTCGCAAGGACAAACGGCCCGTTCGATTCATGGAAGCTGATTCGCAGAAGCTGCCGTTTCCAGAGAATAACTTTCAGGCCGTCACTGTCGCTTTCGGCTTGCGGAACGTACAGGATACCGATCTGGGCATACAAGAAATGTACCGCGTGTGTGCTCCAGGCGGACAAGTCGCAATTCTGGAGTTTTCCACGCCCAGCCTGGTTGGCTTCAAGCAGTTGTACCAGTTCTATTTCAAGCACATATTGCCGCGCGTCGGCCAGCAGATGGCCAAGAACAACCATGCTGCCTACCAGTACCTACCCGAAAGCGTATTGGAATTTCCCAGCGGTCGCCAACTTGCCGATCGACTGGAAGCCTGCGGTCTGCGACAAGTATGCTTTTGGCCATTGACCTTCGGCATCGCCACGCTTTACATCGGCAATAAACCGCAATAATGTCGGGTAGCCGTCCACTGGAGTTATTGTCGTTGTCTTCCAATTTCCCGCTCCGAGGTGTTCCATGATATCCAACCAGCGTATCGGTCAGGTGATGCTCTGCGTGTACGTTAGCTTCTGTCACTGCCGTGACATGCGAGCACAAGACACGCTGGATGCTGCCGAGTTGGCCAGGCAAGTCACGATTCACCGCGACCAATGGGGAGTGCCGCACATTGATGGTCCTACTGATGCGGCGGTGGTGTTTGGGATGGGCTATTGCCAGTCTGAAGACTATTTCTGGCAGGTCGAGGAAAACTTGTTGCGGGCTCTGGGGCGCTGCGCAGAAGCGGTTGGGAGTAAAATGCTGCCCTCGGATATGCTCTCGCGTAACTTCAATATCGCGAAACTGGCACAGGCCGAGTATCCTTCGCTGGGCGATACTGACAAACGTATCTGCAGCGCTTATGCGGCTGGCATCAACTACTATCTGCAATCCCACCCCGAAGTCAAACCACGCCTGCTGGAAAAAATCGAGCCCTGGTACATCTTGGCTCACCGTCGTCAGACACTGTTGGATTGGACATTCACCAAGGCACATTTGCCGGAGAAGGAACACGAAGAGTACGCGCTGTCCCGGATTCAAGCTTCCAACGGTTGGGCGATTGATCGCAGCAAGACAAAAAACGGCTCGACGATGCTGTTTATCAATCCTCATCAACCATGGTTTGGGCCTGGGTCTTGGTATGAGGCGCATTTGAAAAGTGGCGAAGGACTGAACTTCAGCGGTGCCGCCTTCTACGGCTTTCCGCTACCATGTCTAGGCCGAAACGAACATCTGGGTTGGGGGCATACCGCCAATCGTCCGGACGTCGCTGATGCCTATCGCTTGACGTTCGATGATCCAGCCAATCCACTGAACTACCGTACCGCTGCAGGTTACCAGACCGCTGTTGAACGTACAGAGGTGATTCGCGTTCAATCGTCTTCAGGTATGGAAGACAAGAAGTTTGTGTTCCTGGACACTCAATTTGGTCCAGTCTGCAAACGCGAAGACGCACAATCGGCAATCGCCGTACGCATCGCTCGTTTTGACGAAGCGGTGGGTTTCGGGCAAATGCTGAAAATGCTCAAGGCAACCAGCTTTCAGCAGTGGCAGGATGCGCTCAGCCATTTGGATCTGGTGATTTTCAACTGCATCTATGCTGACCGCGAAGGCAACATCGCCTACATCTACAACGGCGCTATTCCTCGTCGTCATCCCAACCTGGACTGGAAAAAACCAGTTAATGCTGCCGACCCTGATGCGACCTGGAAGGGATACCATTCGCTGGCTGAACTGCCGGCCGTGATCAATCCTGCCACCGGCTACGTGCAGAACTGCAATCAGTCGCCCTTTGAAACAACAGACGATGGCAATCCCAGCAAGTTGGATTTTCCAGCCTACTTGGCTGAAGAGGCGGATTTGGACACGACGCGTGCGCAGGTATCGCGAATGCTGCTCCGCGACATGCGCGAGGTAACCTTAGAGCAGTTTACCAACTTTGGCATGGACCAGCGACTTTATTGGGCCCTGGTCAACCTGCCCATGTACCAGCGTCAATTTCAAGTATTGAAATCAAAGAATCCAGAATTGGCGGCCCGCGTTCAGCCTTATTTGGACCACTTGACCGATTGGGACTGTGTGTGCGGAATCCAGTCCACTCAAGCGACTCTGTGCTTCTATTGGTATCAGGAGCTGTATGGTCGCACGCTGCTCAAGCCGCTAAGGCCAATGTTACCGCAGTACATGTCCGATCCTGATGCGCGATTGGAAGCCCTGGCTGTCGCTGCGGTTAAATTGGAAAAGTCGCACGGAAACTGGAAGACTCCATGGGGCAACGTCTTCCGCATGGTCCGCAAGCCGGAGCTGAGTGCGCTACCCGATGTGATTTCGCTGGTCAGCCATCCAGGCAGTTTGCCTTGCCCAGGAATTCCGGAAGAACTGGGCGGGGTGTTGAACACCAGCTATTTCAACATGCCACTTTCCAATAAGCAGATCGGCATTGCCGGCCATTCCTATGTAGCCTGCATTGAATTCGGCAAAGACTTTGTGCGCGCCAATTCGATCAACACCTTTGGCCAGACCGGCGGCGATCCCGAGTCGAAACATTTTGCCGATCAAGCGCAGCTGTTCTCGCAAGGACAGATGAAAACCTCGTGGTTTGAGTGGAAAGACGTCCTCGCCAACGCCCAGCGCAGCTACCATCCAGGAAAGTAAGGTTACGCGCTTTATCGCCATACTCGAACTGAGCGTTCCTGAGCAGATCAACGATCCCACGCTGTTATGAATGGACTGCCGATCGCGCAATCCATTTTGGAGCTGGCCTGTGAAGTCCTGTTTACAGCTGTTGATTGCAGGCATTGGCTGCAGCGGACTGTGGCCGAATGCCTATGGCCGAAAAATACACCTTGCATTTCAAGATATCTGCCATGACCTTGACTCAAGGCCGCTGGATGCCGCTGGCCCGCGTTGGCAATGCTAAACTTGGCATTCATTTGTGGTTATGGCATGTCACATTGGCTGCCGCCAGCGGAACTGTCGATGGGAGTTTTATTGTTGAACGGGGAATTGTCGCCTACTCTCAAGTTTGACAAGTAATCTATCGAACAATTAGTTAAGACCTCCGACGAGACTTGCTGCGGTAAGTCTGCCTAGACTGAATACTCGCCTTGACGCCATCTGCTGTGACCAGTAAAGGTCGCATATTAGAACGCAAGCGTTCTTCCAATCCACAGATCACAGAGTCGCGTTGCGCGATTCTGCCGCTTTCATCCACGGCCCCAGATTTTAGGATATTTGCTATGAATTGGATTCGACAATCGCTCTGCCCTGTTGCCGCGGCTTTTTTGCTGGTAGTTGTGACCGGTTGCGGCGGCGACTCGAAACCAGCCGATGGCACGCAAGGGGCGGACGAGTCGACTAGTGATACGCAGGCCAGAATTAGCAAAGAGAGAAATACACCTCAGCAACAGACAGTGGGGATCTTTATGGACTCGCTGCGACGTGGTGATGAGCAGACCGCTAACTCAATGTTAACCAGTAAAGCTCGCGAAGAATTGGCCAAGACAGCCTATGTCGTTCAGCCGTTGGGAACGCCCGAAGGGCGTTTCGAGATAGGTGATGTAGGCTATCCATATCCCGACAAGACCACAGCTTTGGTCGAGTGTCTGTGGCATGAACCCGCTACCGCATCCGACCCGGCTTTGGTGATGGAAATCGTCTGCGAACTGTATCAAGAATCCGCTGGCTGGCGGATCGCTGGCATGGCCATTACCGTTCAAGGTGATCAAGAGCCGCTGGTCATCGACTTCGAGAATGGTCAATATCTTCAGCAGATGCTGGATATGGCTAACGGGCAGGCACCAGCGGCAGGCACAAATCAAGTTGCTCAGCCAACCCAACAGACCAGTCAGTACAACAACAATTTGCCGGCTCTGCCCAATTTTCAAAACGGCAACAACGACTTTCAGACTGCACAGCCTCCGGCTGCCTTGCCAGTTCTGCGATAGCTCCCTGAGTTTGGCGCCTTGCCTGGAACCTGCAGTCCGCTTAGGCTGTTGCTGCGTGATTTGTGAAGCGGCTGCAATCTGAAAAATGGATTGCGCTATTCATAACGCTCTGGCGAGCGTAGCTACGGGGGGGTAATGAAATCAACTTTCTGGTCAGGTCTCATCGTACTGTTTGTCCTGCATCACGATTTTTGGTTATGGAGTGATGATCGGCTGCTGCTGGGTGTTATGCCGGTAGGACTGGCTTGGCATGTCGGGTACTCCTTAGTCACGGGCGCATTCTGGTGGTTGGCGGTGCGGTATTGTTGGCCCAATCAGCTTGAGAGTTGGGCGGGGCAGGCCGACCAGTCACCGTCGTCCTAATGTGCCGTAACGGTTCGCGCTAAATTCTGTGTGTGGAGTTTAGTGGGCCATCGCGGGGGGAACTGAACGCACAGAAAGTTGCAAGATGTTTTCAATGGGCCAGCGTTTATGCCGTTGACAGCACTGTGGATTATCGTCGCTTATCTAGGCTTGCTGATTGTAATCGGCATTGCCAGTCGATATTTTTCGCGCGGAACAAGCACTGATTTTTTTGTGATTAGCCGCAATGTCGGACCCGTGTTGTTGCTGCTGTCGATTTTTGGCACAACCATGACCGGCTTCGCGCTGGTTGGCTCAACCGGCAAGGCCTATACAACGGGAATCGCCGTCTATGGTTTGATGGCTTCGTGGTCCGGTCTGGTTCACAGCGCCGTGTTTTTTCTGATTGGTGTTCCGTTGTGGGCGATTGGCAAGCGTTTTGGCTATGTGACGCAGTGTCAATATTTCCGCGAGCGATTCGATTCGCCGCTGCTGGCCTACACACTGTTCCCTGTCTTAGTGCTGCTGGTTATACCCTATCTGCTGGTGGGGGTCATCTCGGCCGGGAATTTTCTACAGGGCACGACGGCAGGCATGTTGCCGGAATTGTTTCCCATGCCCGAACTGGAGCTCGCCGACGGGTCGCGTTCACCACACCCGCTCAACGGCAGCGTGCCAGCCGCGTGGGGCGGATTGATCATCTGTCTGGTGGTACTGTTCTACGTTTTCGCAGGTGGTTTACGGGGAGCTGTATGGGCTAACGCACTCCAAACTGTGATTTTTGTGACTAGCGGTGCTGTCGCCTTCTATCTCATTAGCCAACGACTGGGCGGCATGACAGAAGCGGCTCGCATGGTCGCCGACAGCGAAACGGCTCACCGCCGACTAGTGCGCGAAGGTGCCGTCGGGCATTTGGAGTTTCTGACTTACTGCCTAGTGCCGCTTTCTGTGGCGATGTTTCCGCACATTTTTCAGCACTGGCTGACAGCGCGCTCAGCCAAGAGTTTTCGACTGACCGTGGTTGCGCATCCAGTTTTTATACTGCTGCTGTGGTTGCCGTGCGTCATGATCGGCATCTGGGCCGCAGGCTATCTTGGCCCTGGCCAGAATCCGAATTTGATCTTGGGTACCATGGTCCGCGAACTGGTGGGTTCGCAGGTGTTGACAGGCCTGTTGGCTGCCGGTGTCTTGGCGGCGATTATGTCAAGTCTCGATTCGCAGTTCGTCTGCCTAGGTACTATGTTTACCAGCGATATTGTCGTGCCGCTAAGCAACAAGAAATTCTCGGACCAGCAAAAGATTCTGATCGCGCGCAGCTTCATTCTTCTGGTCGTGGCATTGGCTTATGGCTTGTCGGTGTGGTTCAAGGACCGCAAAGAGGTTTTTGACCTGGGTGTCTGGTGTTTCTCTGGGTTCTCCGGTTTGTTTCCCGTTGCCGCCGCAGCTATCTATTGGCGACGAGCTACAGCGGCTGGAGCGATTAGCGCTGTGGTCGCCACCGCCGCTACCTGGATACTACTGTTTACACGCAATGTCGCCATAGCCACTCCGGGATCGGGCGAATCACTGGTCGGCGGCATGATGCCCGTTACCTATATCTTTGCCGCTTCAGCTAGCAGTTTGGTCATTGCATCGCTGCTCACCCAGCCTCCCCAACCCGCAGTCGTAGACCGTTTCTTTGTAGACCGAGCCTAACACACCAGCAGTCGGTGGTTCTTGATTAACGCGCTGGAAGCTGCTCATCCCAGATGCTTGTTCAGCCGCTGGTAGACTCTCTTAAGTTGCTTGTACGTCAATTGAAATGCTTCAAATCGATCGTCGTACAATTGTCGAACCGACGGATCAGGATAATAGTGGCGACGAAATTGAACCAGCCTTGGAATCTCTGCAAACGACGTGAGCCCTAAGCCTACGGCGGCGATCCACGCTGCACCACGTGCGTTGGCACCAATCGGATCGGTCACTTGTTTAATTTCAATGTTCATCACGTCGGCAAAGATTTGGCACCACACATCGGACTGTGCACCGCCACCGACCAGATGAATGGCAGGTACCGGACGCTTCAAAAACCTTTCGACCGGGCTCAAGAGCCATCTCGAATTCATCGCCACGCCCTCTAGGACCGAACGGATGATGTCCGCCCGCGTATTGTGAAGCGACAAATTGAACAGCCCGGCCCGCACATGGCGGTCTTCGATGGGGGCTCGTTCACCCCATACCCATGGCGTGTACAGAACGCCGTTGGCCCCTGGTGGCACACGGCCTGCCATCTGATCCAGCACTTTGAAAATATCGGGTTGATCCGCCTCTTGCAACAATTCGTCGTGATGGTAAATGATGTTGTCGCGCAGATAAGTCAGATTGCCACCGGCGGTGGCTTGCAGGGCAATCAACAGATAGCGCTCAGGAACTGCGCATGGAATCGACGCCAGCTTGTGCGTCAAGTCGGTCTTCTTGAACGGTACATGCGCGGCAATCCACGACGATGTGCCAATATAAAGATGCGGCACATAGTCTTGTACCGCCCCCGAACCGACAGCGGCCGCCGTATTGTCGATCGAGCCGGCCACAACTTGCACGCTCGGTTTCAGTCCCAGTGACTCAGCCACTTGGCCACGCAATGGGCCGATGACATCCGTGCACTGCACCAAGTCGGGTAACTTGTCGCGGTCCACACCTAGCGTGTCGATCAGCCCGGGGTGGTAACGCACTTGGCCCGCGCGACGATTATCTGTGACCCACGATGTGACGATCGAATCAAAGCTGGCAACCATCTGGCCGGTCAGCCGCAGGTTCATGTAATCCAGCACGTTGAGGAACTTGTGAGTTTTCCGATAGATATCCGGCTGACAATCGCGAATGTACAGCATGTGTCCAGCCGGGTCTTTGCCAGTCATCGACGGTGCGCCACCGGTCAAGCGCACATAGTTCAGCAGCTTGATTGCACTAGCGCCATCGATGTTGATCCAACCGCGAAGCTGCCGCTGCAAGCAGGGGGCTCCGCGCATGTCCATCCACAGAATCGCGTTGCCCAGAGCATTCCCCTGGCGATCAACAGCAATGGTACCTTCCCCTTGGGTTGAGCAGCACACCGCCACCACTCGTTCTCGTGCCGAAGGCGAACGGTCCAGCAATCGTCCGCTGGCCTGGAGAAAGGCTTGCCACCAATCCGCCGGTGATTGCTCGGATCCGCCGTTGGGAGTGACAATCAATTTGACAGGCTGACTCTCCCAGCCAACTACTGTACCGTCGACGCCCACCAACGCCGCCTTAAGGCCCGATGTCCCCAGGTCGATCGCTAGAATCAACGGGTGTTGCGTCAAGCTGTGCGGGTTCATGCGCAGGCCGCCAGCACAATTTCGAAGCGATTCAGAGCTTCGTCGATCACTTCGTCGGTATCGGCCATCGACGTATACATGCGCGAACCGGCCAACGTCACCAGCCCTTGCGACATGTAGGCGGCCCCCATCTCCTCCATCATGTGCTTGCGCGGCTTCAGCTCGCGAAACAGTCGCAGTGGATTGCGCAAATCCATCAACAAGGTTCCCGAGGTCTCCAGATGCACGATCGAACCCTGATTGTAGGCCACGAACGGCAGCGCATACTTGTCGATGATGGTTTGTAATCCAGCGGTCAGTCGATCACCGGCCCGACCGGCAATCACTGCAGCACCGGTGCGTTCCATTTCCAACAATGCGTGATAGCCAGCCACGCACGACAGTGGGTTTGCAGTCAAGGTTCCGCCAACCAGCGCGCGAGGTCCCAGTCCACCGATCCCAGCCGCAAAACGCATGATGACTTCGGCCTTGCCGCCCACTCCACCGGCCATCGGATAGCCGCCGGTGATGCACTTGCCAAAAATTGTCAAATCAGGAGTAACTCCGAAATAACCTTGGGCTCCACCCAAGCCCAAACGAAAACCAGTTACCACTTCGTCAAATATCAGCAGAGCCCCAAACTCGTCACACAAATCCCGAACTTGTTGATTGAATTCGAAGGGCACCGGTCGTGTACCTGACTCTGGACCTAGCGGTTCGACAATTACCGCCGCAGTGCCTCCGCGCAGGCGATTGAGAAGCAGCTTCCGCTTCAGCGCTGGTATGCTGTTTGGAAAGAACTCTGAAGTCGCTTTAGTGGTCGCACGCGGAATGCCGGTTGCCTCGCGACGCCGAGTGCCTGGAATGCGCAGTCCGTAGACCATTTGATCGCTCCAGCCATGATAAGCGCCGCCGACCTTGATCACCTGTCTCTTGCGGGTATGCGTTCGCGCGGCACGCACCGCCGCCATGGCAGCTTCGGTTCCAGAACCCAACATGCGAAACATTTCGACGCCGGGCATCAAGCGATTGATAAGTTGTGCCAGCTTCAGCTCGTATTCGTGAAACAATCCGGTTACCGGACCACAATGCTGTAACAGTTCGATCACCTTGTCGCGCACCGGAGCATAATTGCTACCCAGCAGCGTAGGCCCACCGGCCTGTAGGAAGTCGATATAGCGATTGCCGTCTACGTCCCACAGGTGGGCACCTTCGGCGCGCTCGATGGCGATAGGAAATGGATAATTAAAAGCCAAATTATGTTGGACACCACCTGGGATCAGCTTTTTGGCCTCGTCGGTTAAGGCTTTCGATCTTCCGCAGCGCTGATCGAAGAAGCCTAGAAACTCCTTCATTTTCTCGGGCCGTACCGGTCTCACGGGCTGGCGAAGCAAGGCCTCCAGCTTGGCGTAAATCGCCTGCGTGTCATGATAGCGGCTGATGGCGTATTGCGGCTTGGCCGCGATGGGTTGATTCACTATTCTCCTCCGGTAACAGCCAGTCCTTGAGATGATTTTTTGTGGTCGCTGCGCAGCTTGGCCACGGCGATCTCGCGGACCACCAACGGGATTTTGGTGATCTTGCGTTCGGTGCACAACGCCAGCAAATAGGCCTGAGCGCACTTCTCTAAGATTTCTAAGTTGTGAACGGCCCGCTGCATGTCGTGTCCAAGCACCAGTGCTCCATGATTCTGCATCATGAAGGCGTTATTGCTATTGTTGACGTGTTTGGCGACAGTGCGCTTTAGAAATCCCGTGCCCGAAGGTGCGTAGGGAATGATTGGGACGCTGCGCCCAAGATATCGAGCTTGTTCGTCAAACAGCGCCGGTATCGGTGCCTTGATCAGCGTCAAGGCGCTAGTGAAGACTTGATGAGTATGCACGATGGCCTTGGCGTCGGGACGGACTTGATAGACTGCCCCATGCATCGCAGATTCGACAGATGGCTTGCGCTCACCGGCGATGACATTCAGATCGAAATCCAGAATACAGACATCGTCGGGCTTCATCAGCATATAGTCGTAGTTAGACGGCGTGATGGCAAACAGCGGCTGTCCCTCGATGCGCACCGACAGATTTCCACCTGTAGCCATCAAATAGCCTTTGGCCACCAGTTCCTGCGCCGTACGGACAATCAGCGTTTTTTCAGACAAATAATCGGCCATTGCTAATGTCTTACACTCCAACAAGACCCAAACAAGTCTCTGCCGTCACCAAGCCTGCGGCTAACGAAGACCTCCATCACCACACGGTGGAAACCCAGTTCGCGCGCCGTCAGAACGACAGTAGCTACAATTGCACCGCTCATGCTAACGCCCCGCTGCAGAAAACAGCAGGCAACAAATGGACACAATGATAGCCAGAGAGGTCAGATTCAGCCACAGTCCAGCCCACATCATTTGCCGAACAGTGACTTGCCCCGTCGCAAAAACAATAGCGTTAGGTGGCGTAGACATCGGCAACATGAACGCGCAGCTACTGGCCAGGGTAGCAGGCATCGCGAAATACAGCGGATCCACTCCCAAACTGATGGCCAGGCCACACACGATCGGAACAAATACCTGGACTAACGCTACATTGCTCATCATTTCAGTAAGCAGCAGCGATAACCCGGTCAGTAACACCATCAGCAGTACCGGTTGCTCAGACGCAGCGCTCTGGATGACTTCGCTGAGCGTCAGAATAACGCCCGTCTTCTCCATTCCGCTGGCCAGCGACAATCCGCCACCGAACAATAGTAAGATTCCCCAAGGCAGACGCCGAGTCGCTTCCCAGTCCAGCAGGGCTCCGCCCTTGGATCGCTCACCCGGAACAACAAACAGGGCGATAGCTGCGGTAATAGCGATGATCTCGTCGCTCAGCGGAATGGGCTGACCGGTCAGCGGCAACGTTGGCAGCAAGGGCTTGATCCAACCGCTGAACATCCACAAACCAGCGGTGGTGATGAAGACGCTCAACATCCTCCATTGTGCCGCTGTGACTGGACCAAGTCGCTCACGCTGGTTATGAAACATCGCCTGCGCGCCACTCAGCGACAATCCACGAGATGGAAAAAGTACAAAGGTCAGCAGAAGATAGGCTGCCCCCAAGATCAACAGCACAATCGGGATGGTCCAGGCCATCCACGAAAAGAACGAAATTTCAGTGTTCAGGCTGTTCTCAAAATACCCTCGCATCACCAAATTGGGCGGCGTACCAATTAGTGTCCCCATGCCTCCAATGCTGGAGCCATACGCAATAGCCAGAATCAGCGCAATCGAGAAATTTCGGTGCAGGCGCTCATTCCCTTGGGTCTGCACAGCGGAGTTCACCGACTGATCGCTCAACAGCGTCAAACACGACAGCGCCATGGGCAGCATCATCACAGCCGTGGCGGTATTGCTAATCCACATGCTGAGTGCTGCGGTGGCCAGTAAAAAACCCAAGACGATCCTCGGCGGTGACAAGCCCACCGCACCGATAATTATCAGCGCGATCCGCTTGTGCAGCTCGTGAGCCTCCAGACCAAGTGCCAGTACAAATCCGCCAAAAAACAGATAGACAATGCGACTACTGTACGGTTGCAGTGCCTCGTCGAGCGTCATCACTCCCGTCAAGCTGAAAAGCACAATTGGCAACAGCGCCGTAACGGCCAATGGCACCGATTCGGAAATCCACCAACACAACATCCAGGCCGCCACAGCCACGACATGATTACCGCCGGCGGCCAGTGGTAAGGGCTGTGCATACGCCAACCACGAGAAAAGCAGCGGCCCCAACCACAATCCAATTCGCCGCCCTGCGCCGGGTCGAACGAAGCCAGAAAAGTTCCAACGTCCCACCACAGTTCGCCTCTTCTCGTTATAAAAGTTTGCATATTATCCTATCGTAAGTGCACTCGCTCCACGACTGCATTCGTTCGAGACTCGCCAACTCACGATCCTAAACCAAGGATTTGCCTGCACGGCACAGGCCGGAACTGTGAGGAGGCGTTTGGAGACGACTTGCGTTTCTTACGGGCGATGCACGCGGTAAGCGGACGGTGTGTGTCGTTGTAAACTGCTACCGGTCGGAATTTGTAGCGCCAAGCAACGATCTGTGGTGAAGCTTTGGCAGCCCGGTAGGTGCGGTGAATCGAACATGCCAGGCGAGCGTGCATTTCAAGGTATGATGGCGCCGCTCGACTGAGTTGCAGCGGCTGATCAACCGAGTCTACCGCCGCGAACGTGATGAACCGGATGAGGATTGGCCAGCGGACCCTGACGAACCACGCGGTCCAGACGGGCCGCGCAGGCTGGACGCCCCACCCAGCGATGAACGTGAAGAAGGCGATAAACCGTTACCACCCACTCCCGAGGATCTTAGTGAAGGGGAACTCAAGTTCGACGGCCCCGACGAGCTTCGTGGGCCACCGAAGAACGATTGCGGCGGGCCGCCTGACGCGCTTGGCATAGACCGCAGCTGCGATGTACCACCGGACGATTGAGTCGATCCCGGTGTCAACAGCCGCGCGCCGCTAGGAGCACTCATAGAGGATCGCGATGGACGACCCGATATGCTAGGCAGCAACCGAGGTTGCGATGCGCCGCTGGATGATTGGTCGATACTTGATTGCGATGATCGCCCTGCGCCAGTAGGACCGCCGAAGGCAGAGCGCTGTTGACGTTCTAGTGTGCTGGGTAGTGATCGCCACGGAGCTTCGTTGCTCGACTCTGAATTGGAGCCAATGGGTAACTTGAAGGTCGATCGTGGTACGCTCGATGGTAAATTGGATCCAAGATTACGCGGCGACAGTCCGCTTGCCGGCAAGCGACCGGTATTACCCAATTGCGATTCCGGTTGCTCGGTGGCTCGCTCGGTCTGCGACAAGGCCGACCGCGTGCCTCTCGGCCGAGATGGCGAGATCAAATCCGACTGCAGCGGATTCTGCAGCGGATTCTGAAGCGCATGTCGAGCCGCACTGGCAGCATTGGCCTGCAACCTTTGTCCACTGGCAGGTGATACACCGCTGGATGCAGACTCGGCTAGTGGCCCCCTGGTGGATCGTGATCGGGAGCTAGTGGGAAGCGGTAGCGACTCGACACTTTGGCTGGAATTTGGCTTGGCGGACTCCAGGTTACGGCGCATTAATGCCAACTCGGGAAATTGTTCGGACCGCTGACGCGACTGAGATAGTTGATCGCCTGGCAGCGCTCGATAGCGCGAGGCGTCGCGCCGCGCGAGTTCGCTGATCGGTGCTGCCAATTGCTCAGCACTGCGTGCCGATACCGCATCCCCGATACTTTGCCTACCGGAGTTATTTGACCCACCGGACGTGGCTCGCCAAGAAACCTGCTCGTGAAAGGTTCTGGGAGGGCGCAGATTCGGTTGATTGACAAACAGATTGAACTGATTGTTCATTTGTATTACCGACGGCGTTCCGCCGCCCTGGAAACGGCTGTAGTGCTCAAATAACGGATCGTAGCCCCGCCGACCACCCACCAGGTTCAAACCGGTGTGATAACCAAACCAAGGATAGATGCCTTGCTGACGATAGTTGAGCGCATAGAAGTCGCCAAAGTAGTAGTGTCGGAATCCGGGCCTAACCCACAAATGCGTTCGCAGTACCGTGGACAACAACGCGGCTCGTGGATGGAAAAAGAAGCCGGGCGCTGCATAGATGGGTTGATTAAACCAAATCGGGGCAAAGAGAGTGCCGCGAGCATCAAACGGATAGTCCCAATAGCCGGCGCAGTGGACGTACCCGCGCGGTGTCCACAAATAACGTGCAGGTACCCATACCCAGTTAGCGTAGCCGACGGACCAATAGCCGGGACGCCACACATAGTTGGTATTATTCCACTGCCAGCATCCCGGCACCCAGAAATGATTGGCCGATTGAGCCTCACCCACCGGTCCAAAATCCAGTGTCTCAGGTGGCACTTGGGCGATGTACTCCAACTCACGCTGCCCCGATCCGACCCAGGTACCTGCGACCCATTGATGGCGTCCGTCACCCAGATCGACCCAGTAGCCGGGCATCCACCGCACGCCGGGCGGGATGGCTCGCCATGTGCCACTGATCCAGATAAAGTCGTCGCGTTCATCATCCCAAAACCAGTAGCCAGGCAGCCACTCCACGTTCTTCCCATCCGGACGAATCTCCGGAGGCATCTCAGGTACCAACGGTGGAGGCTGACGATCGGCGATGACACCTTCGACCGGTTGCGGACTGTACTGCTCGGCAAATGCTTCATGCAGCGGACCTCGCAACAGTTCTTCGAACTCGCTGGCGGTTTCGTTCAACACCGATTCGGGACGTGGGGGCACCGCTTCGCCGGGTTGCGGTGGCGCCAAAGTGGGCGTCCCAGTAGCGACCACCTCTGCGGCAGTCGCGGACAGCTCCTGGTTGCCGCGGCTCTGGCCAATACCCAGTATCAACAAACCGAGTATGAAAGGACTACCGATGCTGATCCGGTTGCGATAAAGTGCGTTCATTGCCAAGTTCCCCTTACTCAAGTTCTGTCGGTTGACAGGTGCGCAATGCTGGCTGAGTCACGCTCGAGACACCGCCGAGATAACTGTGTGCAGTCGACGTTCCAAACGCTCGCAAAAAGCTGATCCACTCGTCGCTCTATCCTGATTTCTTAAAACCCTTGTCAATGGGCCGCCTAGTTCGATGTCGCCAGCACATGCATCGTTATAGCCGCAAGCCTTGTAACGTCCCGTCGAGGTCACATTGACATCACAACGTGTCAGTTACACGACCGCTGGTGTCGGAATAATCGAGCTGGGAAAGGCTTTTCAAGCAGGCGAGGTGACACGATTAGGAAAGCTGAGACGCCAGTTAACCTGTCTATCCTTGACTGTGTAATTGTCTACGTCAGCGAGGTCCGGATGCGTTCGATCAACCCGTTATCCGGTTCTTGACTACCCCGCAGGCTGTAGGTGCTGGCTGCCAAAAACTGGTTGCGCCACGCTGGACTGACCAGACTGAAATCCTCGAGTACCGCAGAGCTGAACTTGTAGTCGTGCGAATCATTGCCCTTCAGAAAAATCAAGCGACGTGTAGCATCGAGCAGTTGCTGAGGATCGTTGCCGGCAGCCAACCAGCCTGCGGTTCGTTTGGCCGCCACCGAAGGCTCGCGCCGAATCGAGGACAGAATCGCGGGCAAGTCAGCATGACCACTAGCGTCGTCTGTCGAGACCAGCGCCTGGCCGATCTGCAGGTCGGCAACCTCACCCCGCTTCCGCATGGCCTCTCGGAACTGGGGCAAGAAGGCCGCCGCTTGCAACAGTAGCAGTCGACGCGTGTGGTCGTCCCCCACGTGATCGAACAGAAACCGCATTGCATTGGTGGTTGTGGCCGCGTGCAACGCCACGATTCCGTTTTGCCGCATCAGCAATTCTGCTGCCCCGGTATGCAGCGCATCGAAGATCGACTGTGGGCTGATCTGACGATTGAGCAGATCGACAGACAACTGAGCTGCTTCCTGGGCTGAGCCCACACGCAGAGCATCCAGCAACTGGCCAGTGGCGGCGGCATCCACGCTGCCACCGTTCCAATCCGGGCGGATCGTCTCCGCCAACCGCTGATTATCTCGCCACGAGCGATCCGGCTCCAGGTCCGACGTAGCCGGATTCGGTTCGCCCACATGGTTCAGTGTGGCATAGGCCAACGAACGCAACACCGGCTCGGCATGCTGCCAACCGATCGTCTGTAACGTCCGCCAACTGTTTGCCAGGTAGATCGCCTTATGGCCAATGCTGCGAAAGTCGCGGGCTACATAACGAGCGAACAGGTCAAGTGCTCGATTGGCACCCAGATGGCGAGCTACACCGGTGGCCGCAGTATCAGCGGCCGGTTCATCCCACTGCTCCATGGCCTGCGCAAAGACCGACTCGGTGTGTCGCGCGGTCGGCACCCGTGGCTCGTCGACAGCCGGCATCGTCCAGTCACCTTCCACCTCGTCGCGGGCTTGCGATTTTTTAAATTCGTCCAACGACCAGAAGATGGGCAGCCATCGATCGGCCGGTGGTGATGCCAGACTGGCTAAATGCGCGGAGTTGACGACCAGCACGGCATGGAATTTAAAGCCTACCGCAGGCCGCGGCTGCACGTTGCGAATGCCAGCCAGAAACAGTGCCGTCAACAGATGCTGGTAGTTCAAACCATTGCGAACCCGACCACCGATCTCTTCCAGCAGTCGTTCTCGAGGAGTTGTCTCGATCAGACGCACTAGCGGCTCGATCTCCGGACGAAACTGAACAAACCTAGCATCGGTCTGCAGCTCTGTCCGGTCCAGCGGCGCTAGCTCGGCCAATATTGGCGCCGCCCCTAGCGCGGCCAGTTCCGAATAGCCGACCGCAGCGGTGGCCGTGCTGCCGAGAAATAAACGACGATTGAGTCGACTGGGCATGGCAGGGCTCTCCTAGAGGTTTGTTGACTAGCGCTCGTGAAATAAAAGAACTACTTCGGTAACTCCACCGGAAGCGTCCGAGACGGCACGATCGAAAACGATTGTCTTACCCACCTATAACTCTAACGCCGCCCGAGATCGGATCAAGCACTCGTCTAGTGTGGACTGAGCCTCAGTCACTCCAGATATCACCGGACGTGACGTCCAGTCCAATCGCTCGAGGTACTCGGCGGCCGTTAGATGCACATGGCCGCGATCACTACAGACAAGCTCCGAATGAATAGGCCGCATCTACTGGCGTTGGCTCAAGCACATGCAGGCGTGTGTGGCTGGACGTGAAATCGCAGGCCTCCAGCGTCTGAGCCAGTGCAGGGCGAATCGGATTCAAGCCCACACAGGCTACGCAGACTAACACAGCTGATTCTAACCGTCTGACGCATCGATTAGAAAATGCCACGCAACTTCAAGGGAATCTGCTTCAGCTTGTCAGACTCATGGCCAAAGCTGTTATGCTGCTGATACCCAGTTAGACGCACCTACCAGCTCATCACACGACTTGGCAACTGTGTCAGCATGGGAGACGACTACAGTGAGTCCAGCGGACTCCGCACACCGCAAGCTCCGACCGTCGTGACATGCGTGTAGATCATTGTCGTCTTCACATCGGCATGACCCAGCAGTTCCTGAATAGTCCGAATGTCTTGGCCCGCCTCCAGCAAATGTGTCGCAAAGCTATGACGCAGTGTGTGACAGGTCGCCCGCTTGGTAATCTTTGAATCGCGTACGGCGCGAGCGAAACCCTGCTGCACCGTAGTTTGGTGGATATGATGCCGACGAACCTGCTCGCGATCAGCCCGTACCACGGCCAATTCGTCAGGCGACTTTTCTCGCCCCTCGCGCGGATGGCTATCGCGACTGGTTTCGCGAGCCGGAAACAGATACTGCCACTGCAACTGGCGACCGGCCAGAGGATGCTTGACTGACAGAGCGTAAGGCAACCAAGCCCAGCCCGCCCCCTCCTGCAAATCTTGATGATGCAGTCTCTCGACCTTCCTCAACTGCCCTTGTAGCTCAACCACCAATGTGTGCGGCAAGGGCACATAGCGATCCTTGCTGCCCTTGCCCTCACGAACCACGATCTGCTTGCGAGCCAAGTCGATATCCTTTACGCGCAGGCGGCAGGCCTCCATAAGTCGCAAGCCCGCACCGGACCTGAGACGACAGATCAGCAAGATTGGGCCGTTGGGCGGCAGATGATCAAAGATCAAACGAATTTCGCCGGGCGTTAACACCGACGGCAGCTTTTCAGGCCGCCTGGCCCGCACCGCATCTACTCGAAACGGCTTCTCAAGTACTTTGGTGTATAAAAACAGCAGAGCCGACAAGGCCTGATTTTGCGTGCTAGCGGCCACTCGCCGATCGACTGCCAGGTGTGTCAAGTAAGATTCGATCTGCACATCGTCCAAATCGACTGGGTGTACCCACTGACCAGCCTGATCGCGAGAGTACCGAATGACATCCGAAATCTAAAAGACATAAGCCTCTTCGGTCCGCTTTGCCAGATGCAACATGCGCATCTTACCACGTACGGTGCTCAACAGCTTCGGGCCACCACTCTGCTCTTGTTTCATCGAGTCAGCACTCTGCCTAACACCCACCTGTATAATACTCGTCTGCCTAACATCCCGCCAATCTGTATATTGCACCGGCCTACCACCGCGTAATGCTCTTGATTGACACAGAAAACCGTCGTTCTAAAATCTGAATCGCAGATGTCAAACCCAGACACTGATATTGTGGGCATCTGTCTAATAATAGTTATGTCGCTTCACGCTTCGACAATCATACCTCTTTTGTCACCGTAAACAAAATTGGCGCACACGCAAACATCTCGTCAATTTCTGCACGTACGAGTCTGTGTAGGTCAACGTCGCCTTCGCCAACAAAATCGACCGCTTCGCGTTTGATTGTGTCGTCAATTGAAATATCAAAAATTTCAAGTCCCTGCTTTTCTCCGTAGCCAACTGCAACGCTTCCAAAGACCAGCCGTGGCTGCTTGTTCTTCGAGACTTCGTACTCGACCCGGCCACATGCCGACACTAGATGTCTCGCCAACTCGACTAGATACTCACCAATCGTGATTGCTTTGACGTTATTTCCATGGTGTTCTTTGA
Source organism: Pirellulaceae bacterium (assembly GCA_019636385.1). Classification (NCBI taxonomy): domain Bacteria; kingdom Pseudomonadati; phylum Planctomycetota; class Planctomycetia; order Pirellulales; family Pirellulaceae; species Pirellulaceae bacterium. The sequence continues at coordinate 795,748 of JAHBXT010000002.1, forward strand.
ACAATTTTTGAAATTTCAATATCTCGGCGACGAAAAGGTTAGCCCTTAGCGGAACACAAACCCATTCCGCATCCTGTGTCGTAATCAAGTAAATTTCACGGAAACTTGCATTTTAAATCGGCTCGATTGCTTCCGTTCGACGCACTGCACGAATCAACTTCTCAAGATTCTCAAACCCAGCGATGGAATCTACATCTCGAATAATGAGATCGACGATGTCTGTCGAATAGCGTGCTGACTTACCAATTTTTGACTCTATCGCAGATTTAAGACGAGACACAGCCAAATCAATCGAATGCTCCTCGCCAATAACTGCCTCTATTTCACGCTCTTCACCGGTTGTCCCGCTTCGATAAATAACTTTTTCAACACGAATGCGTTGTTTATCGTCTTTGTGTCGATAGACCTTGTTCGTTAACAAATCCTTTGCGTAATTGGGGATGAGCCGCAATCGTGCAACGCTCTCAGAAAGATAGAAATCGGTTACCTCGATACCAAATTCCAGTTTGTCTGATACTTTGCAAATGAAGTCAGGCCGTTCGGACTCCTGAATCACGATATGCGGCTTGCCACCGAATACCATTTCGGCGACTTTGCGTTCCTCTGATTTGTCCACGGAATCCTCTTCCTCAAGCCCCAGGTGCTATGCAACAATGACAAACAAATTGTAGATTGGTTCGCTATTGTATCCCATTCCCGATCACCCGGACTGGCGCACAAATCGCGACATAAATCGGGTAAGGGCGTCCCTTTCGGGACACCCTCCCCACACCACCGCGGCATGCGGGTCCGCACCGGGCGGTTCAACGAATACGGGCAAGCGAGGCCCAGAGAGTCTTGAGGCTGAGTAACCCCTGTTCGGTTAGCCAAGCGCCCGTCATACCGACTCCACTGGCTATGGTTTTGGCCATATGCCAAGGGCCTTTACGACTTCGCGCATGGCGAATGGCTTGACGAGTTGGCACGCCTGACTCAATCAGCATTTCGCGGCGACGCTTCGGTCTGCGCCACTGTTTCCAGTAGCACATGCGAATGCGGCGACGAAGCCACTGGTCTAACCGGTCGAACAGTTTCAACTGTGCTGCCAAGCCGAAGTAGCCCATCCAGCCACGCACGTAGCTTCGCAGCAGACTGAGTCGGTAGTCCATCGAGATGCCTCGACTTCGACCGGTCAGCTCACGAATGCGGTGCTTGAATTTCTGGGTCGACTTCTCAGAGACTTGAATCGTTCCCCTGTTGCCCTTGAACGAGAACCCGAGGTACTCGAACTGGTCGCAGGATACGATCCGACTCTTAGCTTGGTTGACGACCAATCGTAATTCTTCGGTGAGGTATCGCGTGACCGATTGCATGATCCGTCCGGCGGCTCGCTCCGATTTGGCGAAGATCGCAAAATCGTCGGCGTAGCGCACAAACGGCAGTCCTCGTTTCTCCAATTCCTTGTCCAGGTCATCCAGCAGGGTGTTGGCAAGTAGCGGAGAGGCTGGACCTCCTTGCGGAGTTCCTTCATCGGTCGCTTGCAGTACCCCTTCCACCATCACGCCAGCTCGCAGGCAGTTGCCAATCAGACGCAGCAGTCGATTGTCCTTCACCTTTCGGGCCACTCGCACCATGAGAACGTCATGCTGCACTCGGTCGAAAAATTTGGAAAGATCAAGATCAGCCGAGTAGCGATAGCCACGCCGGATGATGCTGCGGACCTTCTTGGCCGCTCCGTGAGCCGAGCGTTTGGGGCGGAATCCGAAGCTCGATTCCGAGAAACTCGGATCGAAGATGGGTGTCAAGACTTGAACGATGGCTTGTTGGATCAGACGTTCCACTACGTTTGGTATGCCGAGCAAACGCTGACCGCTGCCATCGGGTTTGTCGATAGCCACTCGTCGCACGGCTTGCGGGCGATAGGTGCCATCGAGCAATTGTTGTCGGATCGTTTCCCAACGAGGGCGAAACCATTCTGGGAATTCCGCGATCGTAATCCCGTCGGGCCCGGGGGCTTCACGGTTGGCTTTCACGTTCTTCCAAGCGGTTTCGATGTTGGAGGGTTCGACTAACGCCTCAATCAGAGACATTGGAAATAAACTCAAGGCTGGTTTCTCAAGCGACGCCGTCGCGGCATCATCCGGTCGGACTGGTGAATCTGTGGTCCGCTCGGTTGCAGAGTCCGGTAAATTCGGAGCTCCTATCGTGCGGGGATTCCCTCGCGACAAGTTGCCTGATGGCTCTTCCTTGTACTTCATTGTTTGGCCCTTCCCGTTTCGATTGGCATTCGAAGTTCGGTACTACGACCTCTGTTGACTCCTGCCTTGCCCGAACTGAATCTCTTCAGCCTGTTCCAACCTTTCAGCCGAGGATGCTTACTTGTTGGAGCATACGGCGGCTCGCAGGCCGCTTGGCAGGTCTCCCCCGATAAGAACATAAGTTTTCGCTGCACAGGCTCACCCTTTACCTGATCAATCGACTGGGAACGGCTTGGTGATGTTTGGCTCACTCGCCCGACCAATCCGGCCTCGTAGGATGTTTCTGTTCGTAGCCTCGCAGGTTTGGCTCCAGCTTCCTTCCCACACCGGGTCGCACCGACGCAGTTGCTTTCGCCTAGTGCTTTGCCAATCGGAGCTTTCATTCGCTATACTGATCTCCTTGAGACTCCCAGTCTCGCACAGGGGACTGATCCAATATGCATTCCACCCCATAAACTTATGCCCATGACGGGCGTATCAAAAAGTTGGACCGGAGCCGCGATTAGGTCCTGCGGTGTGGTGAGGTTGACTCGTCGCGGCCCGGTCGACATTGTCGTTCTTCAGAAAAGTCGTACTCGTACTCAGTGCAACGGTACTCGTACTCAGTGCAACGGTACTCGTACTCGAAAGGAACGTGATGGCAGAGCCGACGTTCAATCATGAACGACTGGACGTTTATCGACTGTCGATCGCGTATGTGGCATTCTCGTATCAAATCGGTAAATTGCTCGGCGGGACGAATCGTCAAGCTCGTGATCAACGGCTGCGTGCGGTGCAGTCTATTCCACTGAATATTGACGAAGGCCACGGGAAACAAGGTCTCAAGTACAAGTACCGATGCCTTGAAATCGCTCGCGGGTCGGCTCTGGAATGTGCCGCGATGCATGATGTCCTGCGGGTTTGTGTTGCACTTGACGATGAATCGAATTGTCGAGGAAAATCCAACTTGAAACGAATCGTATTATTGCTCACCCGGTTGATCTAACCAACGGAGACCGTTCGATTCGAGGAGTGGGCCGGCACCGAAGAACGAAACCCTGGACTGGCGGCTCGCGAAGCATTAGTTCGAATATCAAGCCGTGACGTTGCTGCACTTCAGCTTCCACAGCCCTTTACTGACGAGCGCGACGGCCAACCGAACGTTCAACGATTGCCAACCGAAGATAACGCCAAGTACTGTATTCGCATTGGCTTTAAGCCAAACGAGCCATCGTAACCTGTGACAGATTCCAGACTACGGCTCCCAACACTAGGCAAACAGTTCCCAAGGTCAGATAGATAAACCACGGATAACGCTCCGTAAACGGCTGCGGTGGAGCAAGGTAGTCGGGGTTTGGTTCCAGCGGTCCCAGGACTGCTCGAATTGGCGTGGTCGGTAAGACTGGTGCAAGATTGCGGGCAAAATCGTAGTTCGGGCTCTCGGCATCCGGGTTGCCAAAGCGTAGCTTCAATGGAAACATTGTAGGATGCGGGCGCTGAAACACGATCTGTCGCGCGGAAATGATCCCCTTGGCGCCGGTTATGTTCAGTGGCTTGTTGCGATAGTCGGCTACGGTCAGACGTAGACGCCGAGTTTGCACTTCGCTGAAGGTCATTTCCAGGTCGGCTAGTGCATCTGTCTTTTGCCGTTGCCAAGTTCCACCTTGGCTGGGATACACCCAATCAAAACTGGGCTGACCGAGCATATTGGGCGTCTCGGCTTCCAGGCTGACATCACGAACAAACTCTCGATCCTCAATCGAGATCTGTAGACCTTCGACAGGTATCACGGAGCCAAAGTCGATTATCCAGCGTGAACCTGTGGATCCGTATTGTCGAGTCGGCTCACGAGAACCGAGCGACGCAACGGTGACAACTCGAACGGCAGGAATTTCCAGTTGCTGCGAAACTCGAAGCGAGTCGATTTCGAAACGATCTGTCCCGGTCCCCGACGTAGTCAGTTGTGGATCTGGTGCTACTTGAACTCTCAGGAACCGGTGCCGACTGTCTTGGTACCGTAGCGTACTTCGAGTAAGCGTGTGATTTTCGTCCGACAGCTTCAAGATAAATCCTTGCACTAGCCTTTTCCAGTCTTGGCCGTCATCACTACCCTCCACCACGACCACCCGGCGAAATTCCTTACCCGACGCTTCGATCACCACTTGATTATGTGTAATCGCGTTGCCCGTAAACTCAAGCGTAACCTCCTGATCGCCGCTATCGGATTGCGCTCGATTGAATGTTGTTGAAGTAAGGTCATTGATCACGGTTTTGGCTGACAAGGTCCTGACAGCAAAGGGGATAGGGCTACCATTGGTTGCCTCCAGTCGTAGGTCCGACAAATCGTGGCGTGCATGGCCAAGAACTTCTGCAGGAACAAATAGATCAACTAAGTCGGTAGCTATGGTCAAGTCGGTGGGCGCGGCTACGTCTTGGTCTGGTAGCGAAAGAGTCGCTTGATACTGCCAATCGGCAGGATTTTCTTGTGGCAACTCCACAGTTTGTTGCACGTTTACCTGTTGGTCAGCATCTGAAGCTGGGACATCTCCTTGGGACAAGACGGGACGCGCCGGCACAAAGCAGACAAGGGCCATCGTGAACTTCACGAGAGACAGTCTTAACGGAAACATATTACAACCTCTTCCAGGACGCCTATTGTTTGAAACGCTGATATCCGCGTGCCACAAGCCCCAATACGACGGCCAGAATAAAGAACGCTACAATCCGATAAATTTGTTGCACGTTGGCCATGTCAACGACGAACAGCTTCAACACTGTTAGGCCGTATAGGGCCATCGCAAACCAGCGTAAGCGCGAGCGGTTGAGGTAGAATCCCAGCAGCAGCAAGGCAGAAGCGAATATTACCCAAAAGACGGTCAACGCCAACTGAGCCCGCCACCTCCAAAGATCAAGGTTACCACTCTCAAATGAGCGAGAGACAAAATAGCCATGACAATCCAGCGACAATACTAGCCAAACCAGGGTAATTCCACACAGTCCGGTGATGCCGATCCCCCAGTGCTCGATCGACGAGAGCCTAGGCAGGTAACTGTCGGCCTTCCAGACAGCTGTCAGAAGCAGTCCGGCCACTGCCAGTGACGGCAGCGCTTCACGATTAAAGATGGGAATAAACGGATTGCGAACATAGACTGCCAAATCAAAACCGATCAACCGCACCAAGGCCAATCCAGCCAGGGCGGTAGCCATGATTTTGAGTAATGACGAGGAGGTTCGAAGCCCAAACAGCCACAGTGCCACCGCCATCATTGTCCACCCCAGGGCAATCCAGCGCGCGTCCGCTTGCACGGGAATGGTCCAAGCAATGAATCCAATTGAAATTGCCAGCGCTGTCATCACCAATCGGTGATCGGTTGGCCTCCACGCCAGCACTAGGCGTGCCACCAAGGCATAAATGGTGGCAAAGATTAATGCAATGGTTCCGATCCACAGGCTCCAGTCCTCCAGAGTCAAATTCCGTATGGCCGCAAAGCCAAGCACAGCGTTGACTACCAATCGAACCAGCTCTTCGTAATCCGCCGAGCGTTCGACATATCGAGCAATTATCAGACTGTAGGCAAGATACATCGTGAATAGTAGCAACTGGAAACCTAGCGCCCAGGCGAGTTTCTCAGGATGGTAATTCCCCGCATACCAAGCCATGTAAATGAGATGCGTTCCCACAAAAGCCACTGACGCGACGGCCCTCCAGCGCTGCATAATCGAGGCGGCGAGGACTCCAAGATTCAGTGTTAACAAATACAGGAACAGCGATGAATAAAGGTCGCGATCCGAATGCATTAGCAGAGGTGTTGCTAGACCACCCACAACAGCGATCAGGCCAATCAGTGCTGACCGGCAAAAAACAGCCGCCAACATCGATTCGATAACCAAGATGACTAAGAATATTCCAGCGTGCTGTTGCGAAAGTAACTGATAAAGACCAAACGCAGAATAGGTCGCCAGGTAGATGACCACGATACCGGTGGACAACAGCATGGACGCAAATCGTCGCCACTCGGCCAACCAATAACGACAACCAAAAACGACTAGACCCGCACCGAACAGCTCGCCAATGGCCACTCTACCAGCCGGACCAATCCAATTATTCTGATAGGAGTATCGTAGAAAAAATGTAGCCGAGAATAGAAACAGAACAGCCGCCACCCAGCCAAATGCCTTCTGGCCAATGAAAGTCTCCCAGCCCACCGGGGTTGAACGGTCGTGCGCTGCATCGCTAGTGAATTGAGGTAGAGGTGTGACAGAGTCAGAGGGGCGCTCAGAATCAGGCCGCCAGCTCTGTGGAGCCACCGGAGGTGGCGCTGGTGCCAATTCTGCGGTCACCAACGCGCTGTCGGTTTCATCTGACTGACTTCCTACGGATGCTGCCTGCGAGATACCGACCGAATGGCTCCCCGCTACGATGTTGGTATCCGAGCCTGTTCCGGAATCCGCGCCGTGGCTGTGGGGGAGTGGTGGCTGCGATTGGCTGACAGTCTCTGGGCTTACTAATGACTGTGCAGAGGCCTGGTCACGGGCCAGTTCACTGAGTCGACGTTCGATGTGATCCAGTCGACTGGTTATATCGCTTAATTTACGAGTCCTTGCAAATGCAATAATAGACATTGTGATCGTAGCCACCGGCAGAATTAAAATCGCACCGGCCACCAGCACAATAATCAGAACATCTTCAACTCTCATCAGAGACTATCCATGGATCGATCCAGCCACAAGAATACGCGGCTACAGAACCGCCAGTCATCTCTTCGATTGGCTGGGAACGAGTATAGCAGATGACGGTCATTTATTGGAGATGGTAGCGCCCATGGACTCCTCGGTTTAGAATGCTCGGCCTCATGAATGGCTACTAAGCCACGGTTCAGATCCAGGTGTCAGGCAGTTAGGGAATTGGCAATTCCAGGGGTGAATGCCAATTGTGACGGTGGTAGACGTTTGGACAGAGCAGCTAACAGAACTTATAGTGGTACAAGTCGATGGTGGACATGTCTCTGCCGACCGAGCAGGAGCCACTCACGGCCACCAGCGTCACCAAAGAGCAGAGCGTGGCCCGTTTGGGCAAACTGCGAATATGGACGTGATCCAACCCATTCGCGAGTGCATTGCCCCTGATTGTTCAACCTAGTTTTGGGGCCAGCTCCAAATGGCTAAACGCCAACAGGTGCTGGGTAGCCAATCGATGGACGATAAGTCGGCAAAATTTGAAAAAAGTAGGGTCTTAAATCATTCTGCAGCCAACCATGTTTCGTGATTTCAATAAAACGAGTCCGCATGTGCAGTAGCGTCCATATACGATATTCGCTCGAATTCTCTAAAGCCTAAACTAAGGACTTGATGCGTGCTGCCAATTTGTCGCTACTTGCTGCGCCTTACTCTGCTGGTTGTCACTTTTGCGGGGACTCCGCTACTTGCAGATAACCAGTTTCCTGCCCTGATAAACTCTGAGAAGTCAACCGACAGTCCAATGGCACCGGAACAGGTCGTCACAACGACAAAGCTGCCACCGGGTTTTGAGCTTTCAGTGTTTGCGGCTGAACCCGACGTTCAAAATCCTATCGCCATCACTACCGATGAGCGTGGAAGGTTGTGGGTAGCGGAGAATTACAGTTGGTCAGGAGCTGCTGTAGGCGGGTTTGACGACCAGCAGCGTGATCGAATTGTCATTTTGGAAGACATCAATGGCGATGGGAGGCATGACAAGAGAACGGTCTTTTGGGATGACGCGCGCAAGCTGACCAGTATCGAAGTCGGCAACGGTGGAGTCTGGGCGATCAGTCTTCCGTACCTCTTGTTCCTGCCCGATGAAAATCGAGATGATATCATGGATGGTCCACCGCGAATCAAATTAGATGGCATCGATGACGACGCGGTGGGGCATACACCAGCCAACGGATTGAAGTGGGGTAGTGACGGTTGGCTGTATGCTCGACACGGCATTCAAGCCACGAGCAATATAGGTAGGCCAGGTGCCGGAGATTCCCAGCGTATTAGAATTAATACTGGCGTATGGCGATATCATCCCGCCTCGGAGCGCATTGAAACGGTCATGCATGGAATGACCAACTCGTGGGGATTCGATTTCGATCAATATGGCCACATGTTTGTGATCAACACCGTCATAGGGCATTTGTGGCATGTGGTTCCTGGCGCACACGTGCAGAGAATGTACGGAGTCGATTTGAACCCCCATGCCTATCAGCTGATTGAACAGACCGCCGACCATGTTCACTGGGACACCGGCGAAGTTTGGCACGCAGTGCAAAAGGGACTGTCCGATGCGACAAGTGAAGCTGGCGGTGGGCATGCGCATATTGGCTTAATGATCTACCAGGGAGACAACTGGCCAAGCGAATATCGCCACCGATTATTCACCCTGAATCTGCATGGCTCCAGAATGAATAGCAACTCGGTGGAGCGGCAGTCAGCTGGCTATGTTGGCAAACGAGCTCCAGACATTTGCTTTTGGCAAGATGCATGGTTTCGAGGCATGGACCTGATCACTGGTCCTGATGGTGGCGTCTTCATTGCCGATTGGAGTGATACGGGCGAGTGCCATGATCATGACGGAGTTCATCGCACCAGTGGTCGCATCTACAAACTTACCTACGGGCGCCCCCGGCCAATTGTTTCGCTCAATTTATCAAGCAAATCGGATAGACAGTTGTTGGAGCTGCAATCCCACGCCAACGCCTGGTGGGCAAGAACTGCTAGAAGGCTTCTGAGCGAACGATACAGCTCTGGAAAATCGCAGTTGGAAATCACAGCGGTGCGCGCACAAATCGATGGTGCGATGAACCAATCAACGGATTTGGCTACCAAGATTCGTTTGCTGGAAACCTGCTACGGAGTCGGTGCCGCAGATGAGTCCTGGCTGACTTCATTTATTGCGAGCGAACACGAGCAACTGCGAGTTGCCGCACTGAGATTGCTAGTTGATCAACAAACGCCCAGTCAATGCACGCTTACTCATCAGGCCAAGTCGCTTCTGGTCAAAATGGCCCACCATGATCGCTCAGGGTTAGTGCAGCTCTATTTGGCTTCGGCACTGCAACGATTACCGGCCAATTTGTGTTGGCAGATTGCCAAACCTCTAGCTTCGCGCTCAGAGTTCGCTGCAGATCGAATGTTTCCGTCGATGCTGTGGTTCGGTGTGGAACCGATCATGCTGGCACAACCGGCTGAGGCAATTGAATTAGCCAGGCAATCCCAGATCCCACTGCTGACTGAGAATATTGCGCGGCGATTGACACTGGAAATTGACTCGCGGCCAGAACTGCTAGCTGGTCTATTGTCAGCCGCGCAAGAAAAGTCTTTTAGTGCGCGACCGTCGGTGCTACATGGCATGGCCAAGGCGCTCAACGGCTGGCACAAGGCTACTCCGCCAGCCAATTGGGCTGCGTTTGAAAAACACTTCGTCCAAGCGGATTCGAACGAACTTCAGCGTGATCTGCAAGCGTTGCGGCTGGTTTTCGGCGATGGTCGAGCTTTAGAAGAATTGACTCGAATCGTGGAAGATGGCCATGTGGAGGCCGAGGTTCGGCGGCAAGCATTGCGATCACTGCTCAACAGTCGCCCACCCGAGTTTGCTACGACTCTAATACGATTGCTTGGAGACCGAGCCTTGGTAGGTGAGGCGATTCGAGGATTAGCGCTGTACGATCATCCGGGCACATCGAAAGAATTGTTAGGGCGACTCAGGGGGTTGACACCCGCCGAGCGAGCGGAAGTGATTCATACACTGGCTTCGCGACCTACAACTGCGAAGGAGTTGTTGCAAGCAGTGCGCAATCAGACGATTGCAGTCCATGAAATCTCTGCCTTTCACGCTCGACAGATACGATCGTTTGATGATGACACGATTACTCAAGAGTTGATCGAGCTGTGGGGAGATGTTCGCAATACTGCAGAAGACAAGAAACAGCAGATTGAAGACCTTAAGTCGATGTTGACTAGCGAAGTCCTGGCCAGCAGTGATCTTTCAGCTGGTCGCGCGCTGTTTCAGAAATCCTGCGCCAGTTGTCATGTGTTGTACGGCGTGGGAGTTAAGATCGGACCAGATTTGACCGGCTCTCACCGCAGAAATCTCGACTACTTGCTTGAGAATATCGTTGATCCCAGTGCGAGTGTCGGCGCAGGCTTTCGCATGGTTATTGCCCTGACGGAGGATGGACGGGTTATCAACGGAGTGATTGTGGCCTCCACCGAACGCACGCTAACGTTGCAGACAGCTAACGAAGCGGTGACTCTGGATCGACAGAACGTTGAATCGCTGACACCATCCAATACATCTCTGATGCCCGATGGGATTTTGCAAGACTATTCGCCTGACCAGATTCGAGACCTGATCGGCTATTTGATGTCGACCAACCAAGTCTCGATGCCGGAATAGCACGGATTGACCTAACTACTTTCAGATTCCAACAGCAACTCACGAGATTCTCAGACAGCGCTGCACTTCATTGTCTACTTGAGTAGTAAATAAATTCCGAGCCACATCATCCGTGAATGGCGTCTCGGCTGTGCTACAGGGATTGGCGTTAGCCCAGCTCTTTCTGGTCGAGCTCAGGGCAGCAGAATTGCTCTACCGCAATCCGCCCCAAGAGGCTCCAGGTGGCGGTGGTGCCCTGGATAGAATTATGGGACACATTTACCACAGAAGTGCGCTAGAGCAAATCAAGAATCACCTGACCATGTACGTCGGTCAGTCGGCGATCGACGCCGTTGTGCCGCACGGTCAGCTGTCGATGGTCGATGCCCATAAGTTGCAGGATCGTCGCATGGACATCGTAAACTTGAGTCGGTCGATCGCGCTGAAGTGGTTTGTAGCCCCACTGATCGCTGGGGCCGTACGAGATGCCGCCTTGGACACCACCGCCGCACAGCCAGTTTGTGAATGCAAATGGATTGTGATCGCGTCCGTCGCCTCCTTGGCTGGACGGCAGGCGACCAAACTCGGTAGTCCAAAACACGATCGTATCTTCCAGCATCCCGCGCTGTTTCAAATCTTTGATCAGCGCGGCCGCTCCGCGGGCCATTCCTCGCGCCAGCGGTTCGTGATCGCGAGCGACGTTTTCGTGAGAGTCCCAATTGCGTCGAGGAAATCCATTGTCATTGCCAGACCAAACCTGAACGAATCGCACTCCGCGTTCAAGCAGTCGTCGCGCAACTAGGCATTTGCGACCGAAGTGATCGGTTTCCTCTGGAGCATTAATTTCAGTAGGCCATGTCGTCCCTGGTGGCTGAATTCCGTATAAGTCCATGATGTACTTCGGTTCATGGGTTAGCTCGAGCGCTTCAGGTGCTGCCAACTGCATTCTGGCAGCGAGTTCATAGTTGCGAATACGGGCTTCCAGTCGAGTGTCGAGCGGATGCTGACGGGCAAGGTCTCGATTAAGCTTTGAAAGCAATGCTTGCGTGGCTTGCTCGCTGGCGTGATTGAGAAAGTCGTAAGTTGGGTTAGGCCACAGCGCTTCGATTGGCGGGTTGCGATTGGGGTAGATGCACGTGCCAGAGTGCTGGCCCGGCAGGAATGCAGCATCCCAGTTTTTGACGCCATTGGATGCTAGTCCTCGGTGATCTGGCAGTACGACGAAGGCGGGCAAGTTCTGGCTTTCACTGCCAAGACCATAACTCACCCAGCAGCCCATGCCTGGAAATCCCGGCAGGCTAAAGCCGGTCGATTGCAATAGCGTGGCCGTACTATGCACACCAGAGCGTCCAACCATATTGTGGATGAAAGCCATGTCATCGACACAGTCACCTAGATCGGCAACCACGTCGCTGAGCTGTTTGCCGCATTGACCGTAGGGTTTAAATGGCCAGATCGGCTTCTTCCATGGGCCCAGTCCGTCCTGAAAGGCCTCGATGGGCTCACCGTAATCGGCGGGTTGTCCGTGGCGGCGGATCAATTCGGGCTTGAAATCGAATAGGTCAATATGGCTGGCGGCACCCGCCATAAATAACTGAACGACTCGCCTCGCCTTGGGAGGAAACTGTAGTCTTGATGTCTTGTTCGCATCGTCCGACCCTGTCGCCCTGGGGTCGGGAGAGGCGGAACGTCCTTCCTCTCCAAGCAGGGCAGCCAGTGCGCATATTCCAAATCCATCGCCCACTTGCGACAGGAGCTGGCGGCGATTGGGCATCAAGGGGGACATCGGACTTAGACCAAGTTGGACGCGTTACAGGAAAATCAATCCACGAAGACAAATTCGCTAAGGTTAAATAGCACTCGGCACAAGTGCTCCATCCCATACTCATTGGCAAAGTCGGTCAATTGCCTCAATTCTTCAACGTCTGGCGGACGACCAAGTGCCTCCAGGAATCCGCGTTCAACTACGGAAGAGGTTTTATCACCGGCTGGGGAGTGGGATTGACTTAACTTCTGAGAAAACTGTTGGCTCATTGCCAATACCAGTGCACTGTTGAGCAACGATAGCGCCTGCGCAGGCGATTGGCTAGCGTTGCGAACGGCTACTTGCTGGGAGGGATCGGCGCAGTCCAACGCAGTAGTAAATGGTTCCAATTGCGAGCGAACGGTGAAGCGGTAAATCGTGCGGCGATGCGTGGCAGGATCCATGACATCCAGCAAGTCGTAACGGTAGTGCGGTGAGTGCTCTGGTTTTTCTAACACGAATTCCCTAAACCCGGGGCCGCCAGAGGTAAAATCTAAATGGTCGCTGACCGACAAAATGCTATCCCGAACCGCCTCTGCTTCCAATTGCCGTCGGTTAGCACGCCACAAGAGCCGATTGTTAGCGTCAACCTGCTGGGCTCGCACGACCTGAGGCAGTTGATGCTCTGGAGACGAAGATTGTTTGTATGCGCGGCTAGTCACAATCAGTCGATGCAGCCATTTGAGTGATTGATTTCCATCGCGAAATTCGATGGCCAGCCAATCCAGCAGTTCGGGATGACTTGGCAAGCCACCCATGCTTCCGAAATCATTTGGTGTATCGACCAAGCCCTGTCCGAAGTGATACTGCCAGACTCGATTGACCACGCTTCGCCAAGTAAGCGAACAGTTCGGGTCGGTCACCCAGCCAGCCAACGCAGCTCGTCGCTGACCTTCGGAATGATCCGGTGCCAAAGATAGCTCGCCGCTGAGACCGTGGATTAGCGATAGAGCTGCGGGCTGGACAGCGTCGCCGCGTTTGGTCACGTCGCCGCGATGTAGCAGGTAAATTGTTCTCGGACGTCCAGCCGAGGCTCCCGTGCCGGCGAAACTGCCCGAGCCATAATGCACAGTACCAGCATAGACCAACTTGGGAGCCGGCAGTTTGGCAATTCTCGCGTTGATCGAATTCAGATTCCGTTGGGCCTGTTTCAAATCAGCTTGACTCGAACTGTCACTGTCCGAGGTCCCGTCAGGCGGCGGAGATTCCTTGAGGGCTGCAATTTGTTGTAGCAACGCCTGTTGTTGTTCGATCAGTTGTTGTCGCTGGCGAGTCAACTCAGGGTCGTCGTAGTAGGCTTTGTCGGCGCGATCCAGGGCGGCCACCACAGATTGCAATTGATAGTATTCATGTTGTGAAATGGGATCGAATTTGTGGTCGTGGCATTGAGCGCAGCCGACGGTCAGACTGATGAACGACTGCATGACGGTTCGTACCATATCATCGCGATCGAGATGTCGGGCGATTTGGCCATCAATCTTGGACTCGGGCACTTCTGCATGGCCCACCAAGTCCCATGGTCCGGCCGCCAAAAAGCCGAGCGCATCAATCGCCTGCATATTGTCAGGATCAATCACGTCTGCCGCTAGTTGTTCACAAACAAACTGGCTCCACGGCGTATCGTCATTGAGTGCACGGATTACGTAATCGCGATAGGGCCAGGCGTTGGGACGAGGTTGGTCTTTGTCATAGCCGTGAGTATCCGCATAATGTACGACATCTAACCAATGACGCGCCCACCGTTCCCCGTAGCGCGGCGAGAGCAATAATTCATCTACCAATTTCTCGTAGGCCAGCGGATCGACATCATACACAAACGCGTCGATTTGTTCGGGTGAGGGAGGTAATCCAACCAAATCGAAATACAGCCGGCGAGCCAGCGTGCGACGCTCGGCGGGTGGAGAAAAACCTAGACCGGCACTTCGCAGTTTCTCAAGCAAGTACAAGTCGATAGGATTCTCGGCATGAGTTTCGGCTATTGCCGTTGCAGGTACAGGAGGCATGGAGCGTTCCAGAGGCAGCAGAGACCACCACTGCGAATCTACTGTTCGTGGTGGCGAAAGCTGAAGTGAGTCTGGCCAGTGTGTATCGGATTTAAGCCACGCCACCAATGTAGCCAAATCGTTAGCTGGCAGCGGTGGCGATTCCTTAGGCATGGCGGGGGGACCATTGTCAGAGACGACCATCGATAACATTTCCAACGCACGCTCGCGTAGAGTGGCTGGTCCTGAACTGCTGTCGCCGCCAACTAACCAATCCTCTTCGCTGGCCAGTGACAGACCGCCGGCCCGATCGAGTGAGTTATGACATCGTAGACAATGTTGTTCAATCACTTCCAGCGGCTTGGGAAGCGGTTCGAGTGCCGATACATCCCAAGACAACAAAGTCGCAACGATCAGTGCGACGATTTCTGCCCGGCATGGCATCCGTGCAAGACGGAGGCCGTTCGACGCCTTCGGCATCGAAAGGCATTGGAGGAAAGCCGATTGTGGGATGCGTGCTGGAGGCAAGTGTAGAGTCCGTCGATACTGCAATGCGCTCTGCCCGATCCACCAAGTTCTATCTGACGATAGGTCCGCCCGGAGCACCATAGGCGAGAGTGCGTGACGCGACATGGGGCACATTGGAACCAAAGCTGCGATCAGCGTTACGCACTAAGTTTAGTATCGAATTTGCCCCATTCACATACCCTGGGGCTGGGAATGCAGCATATTGCATTCCGTGGAGTCGCCCTGCAGCGGCTGGGCCATCAATTCGGCAGCCAAGAAAAATGAGCCCATGGCGATGATGAGACCGTTCTGGCCAGCGGTCTGAAGAGCCCGTCGCCAGGCAGCACACGGATTATCGGCTTGTTCGATAGTCGGCCTGCGCTGGTCTTTGTTCACTGAATTGTTAGTGGCTTGATCGTAAAATTCAGCAGCGATCTGGCGCAATTGCTCGGGGGAGACAGCTCGAGGATTCTCCAAGAAACGCGTGCAAATCAAGCGTTGGCAATTGGGAAGTATCTGCCTCAACATATCGCGATAATCTTTGTCGCGACTGCATGCAAAAACAATGGTGCGAGGTTGATTGGGAAAGTGATCATCCAGTGCTTGAAGGGCAGCCGCTATGGAAACGGGATTATGAGCTGTGTCGATCAATCGCAGTGGACTCCGGCCGACAATCTGCAGGCGCGCTGGGGCATGTGAAGATGCAATTCCGCTTCGTAAGGCATCGAATTCGAAGTGATAGCCGGCGTCAGATAACATCCAGTCAAGTGCTGTGATTGCCCCGGCTAGGTTGTCGGCCTGATGCCGCCCCAGCATTCGTGTGCGCCACTTGGTATTTGCCAGTGGCGAGGATCGCCCCTCCGTCAATGTTCGATAAACGACCTCAGCCACAGGACCCGACGAATTTTCCATCGAGGTTGGGGGCATGAATGAAGTGGCTTGCCAGTGGACGCTAAAGTCGCGTTCGAGCAGCATCAACGGACTCTCATGCGCCGCCGCCACGCGTTCGATTATTTGTCGTGCATCGGGATGTCGGGCTGTTGAAATCACGGGAACGCGCGGCTTAATGATGCCTGCCTTCTCGCCAGCAATTTGAGATATGGTTTCTCCCAATTGTGTCTGGTGGTCTAAGCTAATGGACGTGATAACTGAAAGAATTGGCTGACAAACGTTGGTGCTGTCTAAGCGTCCACCCAAGCCGACTTCCAGCACCGTGCAATTGACTTGCTGTTGAGCAAAGTACAGCATTCCCATGGCCGTCGTCAGTTCGAAGAATGTCGGCCGCTCCCAGCCAGCATTTTCTAACTGGTGCGCCGCGTCGATCACCTGTCCGGTCAGCCCAACCAGCTCTTCAGGGCTACACTGATTACCGTTCACGCGAAACCGTTCCTCAAGCCTGACTAAATGCGGCGAAGTATACAGGCCGACGCGCCATCCCGCAGTTGACAGCGCGTCGTGTAGCAGCGTGGCCGTGGTTCCTTTGCCTTTGGTTCCCGCGATGTGAATGATCGGATATTGACGATCGGGGTGTCCCAGGCAGGCGAGCAATTCGCGCATACGATCCAGCCGATAGTGCTGACTTGTGTACGGCGCTGCATGGTTTTGCTTCTCGTAATTAATGCGCTCGTAAAGCATGCAAAGCGCAGCTGCGTAGTCTTGTGGAACGTGTCGGGCAGAACGATTGGTCATGACAACAGTGGGACAACGTGGTGGAGGATATCGGCTGCGGTGCTCAGGGATACCCGCGCGATTATACGAGGCAACTCGGAAGCCGGGTTATGACTCCGACTTTTCCGACACCTTGTCGAGGATTTCCAGTAGAATCTGATCCGCTTCGATGCCTTCGGCTTGGGCCTCGAAATTCAACAGCACGCGATGGCGCAGGCTGGGTAGAAACACACGGCGAATATCCTCGAAACTGACATTGAAGCGGCCGTCTAACAATGCGCGAACTTTTGCGGCCAAGGCCAGCGTTTGCGCGCCGCGCGGGCTACTACCCCAGCGAATATACTGGTTCGTAATCGGTTGAGCAAAATCGCCTTGGGGGTGCGTCGCCAAGATCAATCGTACAATGTAATCCTGTACGTGCGGTGCCAGGATTACCTCGCGCACTAACGCTTGCCAACGCTTGATCTCTGGACCATCCATGACTTTGTGTGTTTGAATCTTGGTTCCGCGCGTCGTGCGATCGACGATGGTGTTCAGCTGATCTCGCGAACTATAACCCACGACCAGCTTGAACAGAAAGCGGTCCAATTGGGCTTCAGGTAGCGGGTAGGTCCCTTCTTGTTCGATAGGATTCTGCGTCGCCAGTACGAAGAAAGGCTGCTCAAGTTCGTAGCGTACCCCGCCAACGGTAACAGTGCCCTCTTGCATCGTTTCCAACAGTGCAGACTGCGTCTTGGGTGTAGCGCGATTGATTTCGTCTGCCAGGCAAATCTGGGTAAAGATGGGACCGCGCTGGAATTGGAACGATTTGGCTCCGCGCTCGTTTTCGACGATCATGTTGGTGCCCAAAATGTCGGCGGGCATCAGGTCGGGAGTGAACTGCACACGATTGAATTGCAAGCTTAGGGCCTCGGCCAGGGTACGAATCAGCATCGTCTTGCCAAGTCCGGGCACGCCTTCCAGTAAGCAGTGTCCGCCTACAAACATGCTGGTCAACACACCGTGAACGATCTCGTCGTGGCCCACGATCGTCTTGCCAATCTCGTCACGCACCGCTTGATAGCGCTGTCGGAACTCCTGAGCCTGTTGCTGGACTTGCTGAGCCTCGTTGGTCATAGTTGATGTTTGACATTTAGGAGGGGGTGGAAAAGGCCATCAGAATAACACAGCGGCCACTTCGTGGTTACCGGGTGTCACCTGGATTCTTCTTTTGAGCGGCTTTCTTGGCCGCTAAAAGTCGTGATGTATAACCCTCTTGGGCGTCATCAGCCGACAAGCTATTGGCCTGCTGTTTTGCCGCCGCCGGGTTTAGGTCAGTTAAGGCAACTGTGGAATCCACAGCCGGTAAGCTATGAGCGGCAGCCTCAGAATTAGCCATTCCTTCGAAGCGCGCCGCAGAATGGTCTGCAGTTGTTGTGGCAGTTACCTCAGTCTTGCGTTCACGCAGCCGATCCAGGCGCAACTGCCGCTGAGCATCCTGCGGGCTTACGGTCTTGCCAAAGAATCGCGCATAAATCCATTTCAGAGCAAGCGCGTAGTCCACGGCCACACGTCTAACAAAGATATCGCCCAATAGACACACAACGCTCAGCAGTACACACCACGGCCAGATATCTTGCATACTCATGGCTTTCGCCAATCCGCCGCGATAAGCATCTAAGTCCAGCAGACTATCCACATTGGCTGCGTCCAGCGGGGCAGACAATTGACCGGGCTGCCCGCCCCTGGGAGTCAATCCTGAGAGTTGCTGCAGCAATGCCAGATTTGTCTGCCGAAGGCGATATTCGTCCGAGTAAGGCACTGTCGCGCCGGCGGTCAAGGGTGGATGACCCGCACCGGGAATGACGTTAATCAAATAGCTGCCGGCATTATCAGCTTCAAAGTTGCCTATGTAGCGCCCCGGTGCAGCTTGACGCATCGAGACAGAAATTGGTTTGAGATCTGGGCCAACTGCGACGGCTTGCATTTCAAGAAAGTTTAAGAACTGGTCCTGGCTATCCAACGCATTGACCACGACCTGTACGCGGCCGTCTCCGGTGTTGGTGGCGATGCTGAACTTGGCGTCGGTTTGCGTCGGGCGCATGGTCCAGCGCACCAGTTGTTGCCAGAATTGATCGTGACCGCCCCACTCAGCCCAGCCTGTCATCCACCGGCGCCCCATATCGCTGGTAACGACCGCCGACCGCCCAGAACCATAGGTCCATGTTGCCAACAGCGTCTGATTCTCAGTCTCCATCTCGGAGTCGCCAGTGGTCAGGATCTGCTCGACCAAGCCACTGTCCTTGACGGTCGTCAAGACATAGCCCTTGATGCGCGGCAACTGGCGTGGCAAACCAGTCAGCAGTTCATGCGGATAGGCGATTTGCGGCAGAACTCCGCCTTCAGGCTCCCGTATTAACGGTCGCGAGACTCGCATCGCCTCGCGCTGAAAGATTTTGGGAAGTGCCGCAGGATTGGCCGCTTGGTAATAGTTGCCACCCGTCTGATTGGCAATGTCCTGCAACGTCTGGTGACCGGCAGGACCATGCGCACCAACGGCAACTGTAGAGATTTTAATGCTTTCCTGGCTGAACTGTCCTACCAGTCCACGGGCGGGCGGAGCTGGATCGCCGTCGCTGATGATAATCATGTGCTTGATCGATGCAGGCGTGGTCGTCAGTGAGCTGAGAGCCATCTGCATCGAGGGTTGGAAATCGGGCATGTCCTCAGGCGAAACTCCGCGAATGCGCTTCAACATGCCATCGCGATTGGGGCCGACTCGCAACATACCGTGCTTGTCACCCCACAACCATACATTTCCCAACTGGCTGTATTGCAGGATCCCGCAATAGTCCATAGGACCTAAGACCTTCAGCGATTCTTCGGCAATTCGCTTCTGCCAGTAATTACCTCGAGCAATTTCGCTGGCGTGTAAAATAATTGCCAACGCGCCCACAGCCTCCACCTTGGTATTCTTAACCTGAAAATCGACAGGCATCGCCTTTTCGATAACGGTGTTTGTCCAGCCACCGGCTCCCAGTCCATCGGGTCCACCACTCATGATCAGGCCGCTACCAAACTGCTCGGTATTGGCAACTAGCATGTCGAGTTGTAGATCGCTGAAACTGGCAATATCTTCAGCCGCGTCTCCACTGCTGCGAGGGACTCCAGCCAGGATCACACAATCGTATGCTTGCAGTTCCGACAGCGACGTAAACAATTGATTGCTGGGCAGCACATCGACTTCAATCTCACCACGCCGCAATGCATCCACGACCAGAAGATTGTCGCCTGGGCTCCGCCAGTCTTCAATCAGCAGCACTCGCCCTCTACCCCGCACATAAGTAAACGATTCGATGCGATTATTCTGTTGCAAAGCATCGTCGTTGGGGTCGTCAGGAATAAACTCTGCGCGGTAGATGTATCCGGCAGGTTGCTGGACGGTGTCCGTGATTGGGAAGACGTTGATATCCTTATCCAACGTGACGGCATCGTCGACAATGACCTGTTCCGAGGCTCCTATACTTCTAGTTAGCCGCAGTCGGCCCTTAACCGGACGGTCGCCCGCTTGCTGATAACGCTGTATCACCACTCGAGTCTGAAACGGTTGACCTTGGCGGATAGTTTGTGGTAGGTCCACCTTTTCTAGCAGGACTTCGCTGCCAGCCAGCAGGTCGATAGGAATAATATCGATGCCAATGCCCGACTGGGCCATGGAACTGGCTACGGGTCCCGCTTGCCCGAGCGTCTCGATGCCGTCGGACAAGATCACAATTCGTTTGGCTGTATCCTCTGGAAATGCTGCTTGGGCCAGTTTAAGAGCCGCTTCCAGGTTGGTGGCATCGGTAGGGCCAAGGTAACTTTCCAGCCCTCGAACTGCCGGTAGGTCATCGTCAAACGGCGGGAATTCGATAGCCGCCTCTCTGCCAAACACGATTAGGCCGGAACGATCGCCGCGTTCCGCCTGGCGATGCCGCTTAACAGACTTGATCACCAAATCTAGCATCAACTCACGTTTGGCACGAGCAATGCTGTCGCTTTGATCCAGCAGGTAGATGACCGAGACTTTCTGACTGAT
Organism: Pirellulaceae bacterium; assembly: GCA_019636385.1. NCBI lineage: Bacteria > Pseudomonadati > Planctomycetota > Planctomycetia > Pirellulales > Pirellulaceae > Pirellulaceae bacterium. The sequence continues at coordinate 816,365 of JAHBXT010000002.1, forward strand.
GCGCACCCACTGGAGGCCTGCCAGAGCCAGAATCATCAGCAATATCACCGTGCTGCGCAGCAGCAACGCTGTCAGTCGCCGACCATTCCCCAAGCCGGCCAAGTGTCTAAAGCTCACCCACCACAACAGCGGCAGCGCGCCAAGCAGTAGTAGCATCCATGGGTGGTCAAAGGTGATCGAAATGTCTTGCATAGATTCATGCTTAGCCGCACAGAAGCCTACTGGCTGCACCGTGCACTCATAAGAGTTGACTGCGGCCATCCGGGCATTTGCAGAGTTATCATAGACGATTTGACCACGGAATAGCAACCGGCAGAGCACGTTTTGAGATTGAACCGTTTCGTTGGCGATCGTGAATTCGATCCCATGCTGGTAATCGAAGTCCAATCGGCGATTATCAGCACGCAGCGCTAGGCATGGGAGTATTGTTAGAGCTGTCGCATTAGGGATCACAGTTCCGGAGCTAACGCTCTGAAACAACCGCAGCATGTTCGCGATAGGGTTGTCCGGCCTGATAAAGATGCAAGCGCTCCTGAAAGCGACTGGCCAGCTCATCTTGACCCGACTCGCGGGCCAAACTGCTGCCACGCTGAGCGATTTGTACAGCTTGCTCAAACTGACCAGCCTGCGCGTAGGCTGCGGCAACCGTGTCCAGATACATCGGCTCGCCAGTGGACTCTAAGAGCTTAGCCCATTTGAGAGCTTCTTCTGTATTTCGAAGCTGCTGCTCCGGAGATGTGGCCAGCAACCATACAAGATTGTTGGCAGCGTTGGCCGAGGTGGGATCGACTTCCAGGGCGCGTCGAAAGGCTGCGATCGCTTGGTCAACCGCACCACTAGCCAAGAGTGCTGCACCCAAGTCGCTGTGAATCGTTTCCAGTTCTGGAGCGAGCTGAGAGGCCAAACGCAAACGCTGAAGGGCCTCAGCAATATCACCGCTTGCTAGAGCGTGTCGGCCTAATTGCCAATGCGCCCGTCCATGCTGGGGATTGTGACCTACGGCGATCTCATACTGATGTCGCGCAGCCTGTGGGTTGCCTTGCATGTCAAATACTCGACCGAGATTGTACTGCGGTCCAGCCACTGTCGGTTCCAGAAAGATGGCTTGGCGAAGCGCCGTTTCAGCCAGCTCTAAGTCGCCTTGATCGATCAGTTCTTTGCCATAGTTCGCATAGGCGATGGCATCGTCGCGATACTGTGGTAGCGGCCAATTGAGCGGCACGGCAATCAGCAGGGCTGCAATCAGCACCGCTGCCCAGCGTCGCGTCAGCCCCCCGTGTCGCACATCAGAAATAATCTGCGGCAGCGCAGCCACAGCGGCTCCAGCCAGAAGTAGCATGATCGGTACTAGCGGATATCGATAACGCGCAAAAACAAAGAAGATCGCTACGGACGCGGCCAGAATTCCTATGGAAACATACAAAACTCCCAATCGCCGCCAGTGGTGCCGCGTTATGTAGGCACCGACCACAGCCAATGGTACAAGCAAACCAAAGTTGAACCAAGATAACGCGCGTAGCAGCCGACTGTGACGCGCGTAGACTTCGATACCTTCGGAATCCACTAGCTCCTGACGGTGCATTATTAGATAGCTTTTCCATACCATCAATCGCAACCACTGAACTGGCTCACCGGTGATAAACTCCAGAGCACGATTGCGCCAGTAGTTGGAAACTTCGCGAGGAGTCAGGCTGCGGCCCTGTGCCTGCTGAGCCAGTCTCACCGCATCGGCGCGCTCGTGAATGGTGTGGCCTCTACCTTCAACTAAAGGTTGGTACAATCCCGTCGCGCCGGCATGATTGCCGATGAAAAAGTTGGGACCGAACTGTGAGGTGCTCAAAAGAAACTCGCCGCCCACGCGATAATTGCGCCAGCCCACGGGCAGCAGAACCAAGCTGCAGCCAAATGCCATGCCCGCCAGCCAGCCAGCTCGACGCTGCCAGGAAGCAGTTGAAAAGTAGATCCAGAGCCATCCGCCTACTATGGGTAGCAGCAATCGAGCATTTTCACGGTTGAGTGCCAACAGCCCCAGCGCAACTCCGAGCGCAATCGTCCAAGGCCAGTGCGGCTTTCGCAACATCTGTCCCATAATCGCTAGCGCAGCAGTCAAGAAAAATAGGTCAAGAGAGGACTTCTGCACCAGAGAGTCAAAAAAGATTGCTGGAGCATAGACCGCTAGCATCCAACCTGCGGCCAAGCCCGCTCGGCGGCCGATAAAGCTGTGGCCGGCGACTGCCAGCAAGCCACAAGCCGCTGCGCCCAGAAAAGCTTGCAGCCAGCGGACGTGCATCGGATTATAACCGGTCAAACTATAAACTGCGGCCATCGCGTATGGATAAAGCGGCGACTGATAAAAGACTTCAGACCCCATCCAGTTGCCCGCTGCAATGTCCTGCGCCCAGTTGTCATAGACGCGACTGTCGGTAATCAGCGTGGCAAACGGCAACTCGTTTCGCAGTTCAAAAAAATGAATTCCGCGCAGCAGCAACGCAACCAGCATAATCGCCGCGTAGTGCCACAAGTCATGCCGCTGGAAGCTGCGGTCAGCGACAGAAGGCGGAAGACTGGCAGCCGCTGGCTGGGCTGCAGCCGGGTTTCGAGAGCTGTTCTGCCGGGAGGATCTGGTTGGTGGCGGAGACTGCTTGCGTTTGGCAAGTAGCGGTGCCGTCAGTAACGTGAGCATCATCGGCTGGTGGTCCAATTGGCAGGCGGATCGGGTTGCTGCCAAGCGCTCATGCCACCATCGACTAACAATGTCTGTCCGTGAATGTGCTCGGCTTCGTCGCTGACCAGAAACAGAGCAGCACCGGCACACACTTCGGGTCCGGGCACTTGACCATTGGGGGTGTGTAACTGCATCCAGCCAAGTGCGTTGCCTTGCAAAGCTGTCGCCGTCAAGGGTGTCATAATCAGACCCGGTGCCATAGCGTTGACCCGAATGCGGTGCCCGGCCAGCGCGACACATAACGTGCGGACCATCATTTGGACTGCGCCTTTGCTGATGTCGTAGGCGGTATGCGACGTTTCGGCCAACTGTCCATTGATCGACCCGGTAAACAGAACGCGGCCAGCGGTTCCCTGAGCAATCCAGCGCCGAGCCATGGCTTGAGTTAAAAAATAGCCAGCTTCCACGTTCAGTGCTTGAGTATACCGATAGGTCTGCCAATCCATATCCAAAAACGATACGTCGCGACAGGTACCAGCGTTGTTGATCAGTATGGTTGGTGCGCTGTGCAGCTCGTCCAACTGCTGCAACAGCATAGCCGCCACGCCGGGCGCCGGTTGGGATAAATCGCCAGCGACACAGTGAGCTTGTACTTGGTGCTGTCTGCAGGCTTGTAAAGTTTGGTCTGCTACAGTGTCATGTTTCAACCCATGTAGAACCAGGTGACAACCGGCCTGGGCCAGACGCAGCGCGATGGCGGCCCCAATTCCTTGTGTGCCGCCAGTAATCAGCGCCGTGTGACCATCCAGTCTCATGAGATTCCTTTGTTGTCTAAAATCATTGGAAGGGCCGGGCATGCGGAGCCGGTGAATAACCAGCGATTCAACGCTATAGGCCGCGGAAAGTGACTAAGAACATTCAAATGCAATTGGTCGGCCCCCAAGCCGACCGACTTGCTGGGTGAACAGAGTCTGGCGTGAACCACAATGAGTCTATACGATGCCGATGCGCCGGGCCGCTTGGTACATGACTATAGCAGCCGCAGAAGCCTGATTCAAACTGCGCACCGGGCCTGTCATTGGAATGTTTACGCATTGCCCAGAGTATTGCTTTCGCAACGATTCCGGCAAGCCGTTCGTTTCACGGCCAATCACCAGTGCACAACTAGGCTGAAAAGCAGCATCAAAGCAGCTCGTCTGCCCAAACTTGGTGACCAGCCACAGCGACTGCTCCGGCAATCGGCTGACCAATTCTTCCCAATGAGTCACGCTTTCCCAGCTCAGGTGATCCCAATAATCCAAGCCAGCTCGCCGCAAGTGCCTTGAATCGAGCCGAAAGCCGGTGGGCTGGACGATCCACAACTTGGCACCCAATGCCACGCAGGTGCGACCGATATTGCCGGTATTTTGCGGAATCTCCGGCTGATACAGCACAACGTGAAATGGAAAGGCGTCCGGCACGGCTGCTCTAATCGGCTTTGCAATTCAAAGTAATTTGGTTCAGTAACCATTCACGCGAAACGCAGACCTCACCAGGCTGGAGCTGCGGCAGGGTTGAACCCAGATTAGTCACAGCTCTAAGCGCAATGGTGAAGAATTTGAGAGACAACTAAAAAACACGACCGCCTTCTCGTCTGGTGCGACAATACCCGCCAGCGGATCAGACTACCCTACCGCCCGGAGTCAGAGCTCGCCGATGGGGACGTTTTAGCAGCTTCCTTTTCGTCTTGATAGGTATACATGCGATATAGCAACTGATCGTCATACGAATTGGAAAATTGCACGCTGCCATCTGGTCGCAAGATCATCACCTCGCTGGTCGAAGTCAGTGGATCATCCCTGCGAGCGCCGGCCAGGGGAGTACCGCCGCGCATGTCGACTAGCACGAGACCTGGCAAGACCGATTGTTCAACACGCTTAATCACCTTGGTGGTGGGTACAATGAAATCGCGATGTGCCAATGGCGACCCCAATACGTTGCCCCGTTGAGCCCCCTCAATATCCGCAGTCAGGACCGCACCTGGTGGATCGCCGACAAGCTGCCCGGCAACAATCTTTGCGCCTTTAGCGGGATCCAGTTCACCTACAAACGCCTCCGTGGTTTGAGTAACAACTACAGGATCGCTGGGTTGACTCCAGTCCGTCAAGAGTCGGGTTCGCAGACGCAGCTTACCCTGCTTTATCGACTCATCAACAACCTTATCTTCAGCCAGTTGCAGCTTGTGCACCCGCTCTAAGACTGTATGGTCCAGTTCTTCAGGACGTGGAGCCGGTATTTCCAGCTGATTTTCGGGATAGTTCGGATCACGCATAGTCAGCCGCATCCGATAGCGAAACGTGCGGCCCCGATCTTGAGCCTTCAAAAAGTCAAACACGCGCACCATCTTGTACTCCGGTTCAAGTTCCGGCGTATCACCGATGGAACCCCAAGCTCCTGTGGACGCCGAACCGGACATGTTAAAATTGCCCATGCCGCCCATTCCGGAATCTCCCAAATCGGGAGGTCGATTTATCGGCAGGCTATCCAAACGGGACAGGCCACTCCCTCCCATTGCTGATCCGCCGATTCCCGGTGCCCCGCCGGTGCGGCCTGTACCCGCGATCACCTCTTCATCATCCGATGTTGTCTTGGGTTTTTTGATGCGGTTGCGCACCCGCTCAGTCTGGGAGTTCCAGTACCAGTCGATCTTCGGATGTTTGCTGAACTGTCGATAATCTCGAACCAGGATGGGTGGAATGGGGGCGGTGATATCTGGAATATAAGCACGTGGGTCGATGACTTCAGGCATCGGGGAAGTCAACCGTGATTCCTCGGGCCAATGCGTAGCCCAATTCAGATCCAAGGGCAGCCTGGCAATTTCCCGAAGTGTAAGAATAGTCTTCCATTGGTCCTCTTTGATTTCAAGATACGGTGATCCGGTGACATCGACTCGCTGTACTTCGACGTTAAGGTATCTAGGTGTGTCGCGTTCTGAAAGCAACGTGCCGGTATTTGCGAAGGCATCGAAATACTCTTGGGCCATTTTGCGATGTGGCACCAACGCCGTAATCGCATTAAAAATCACAGGTCGCGATGCCAAGCGGTAGCTTGGCCCAGAACTTTGACCAAGTTTACGCGAACCTCCTGACTGCGGATCAAAATCAGAACCCCGCATGGGACCGCCCAAGGAACCACTCAGACCATCAATTGAACCCCCGGCCCCCCCCATCGTGCCACCGAATGGCGCACCTAAATCGTAACGTGGCGGCAGTCTTCGTATGCTAGTCGGACCACCTGAAGTCGGCTGTTCATCCTTGTCGCGTGTTGGTCGATCGCGAGTTGGTTTGCGGCCGATTGGATCGGCATCGTCGTACTTGTCAAACGGAGTTTTGGCGTTCGGATCATTGACGCGTTCGGATACGGCAAGTGCCGCAAACACATTTTGTACGTGCAATTGTTCAGGAGCAAAGATCGCTGGATCGGTGCGTTTGGCGTACAACTCGCGCACAGTGGGCGGGTCTAGTTTTCCAATTGAATACAGTGACGGCTGAGCTGGAATTCTTGATGCCTTGGCGTTCTGATGAAATTGGTGGCGAGTATATTGCTGGCGTTCGGGCAGAATCTCTTCCCAGTGCGACTCTTGACTGACCTTGTTCAACAGATCTTGCGATTGGCGCTGGAGTGTTTCCGGATTGCGACTGGCCGGCAAAGTTTCCAAGGACAAACTGCGATACATTAAGAATCCGACGAAACCCACAATCGTCGCCAATACCAACTTCTCCGCATGCGCCAGCAGAAAATTAGGGCCGCTCTTGGCGGTCACACGACGATTGCCCTTAGACGACTTGCCCTTGCCTTTGGTCTTGATATTCGCCGACGGCGCTGCTGCCGCTGGGGCTGCATTGGTTTTCTTTTTGCCGAACATGCGTAGTACTTTCAATGCGTCTGTCTTAGGAATTCGGGGCTTCAGTTGGTTGGCCGTCGGCGGGCTCGTCCAACGCAGGCTGCTGGGCAGGTTGTTGTTCTCCCGTCGGTGCAGCCGGTGCGTTGGCATCATCCACCGTAGCTGTAGCCTGGTCACCAGGGCCTGCCGGAGCCGGCTGTGGTTGCTCCTCAGCCACTTGGCCAACCGTGTCGGTTAGTTGTGTACTCTCATCAACTTTGTGGAGGCCTAACCGATCGATGTTGGGTGGGTAGAACAAATAGACGATACCATAAACCTCCAGCTTCATGTCGTTGGTGCGGCGCTGTGGCCCCTGTCCGAATCCGCTAGGGCCTCCCATACCACCGCTCATCGAGCTAGCGGAACTCATGCCTAGATCCCCACTTCCCAAGCGACCGCTGCTTGAGCTGTCCATGCCCCCCAAGCCCAGACCGCCCATACCACTCATACTCATTCTGCCACTGCTGCCGCTGGCACCCGGGCTGGCGGCTGTGGTATCGCCCAGACGGACCTGCCGGACTTCAAACATCAGGCCTTCATTGCCGCAGTTGGCTAAGAAATCTTGCAGCCGTGAAAGATCGATCGTCAGCCGCATTCTCACGGGGACTCGCTTGGCAACCGTAAAATACGCATCGGCTGGTTCTTCACTGGTGAATTTGCCTCGCAAGTCTTCACCCAGGATTGGCTTGAAATCGCGATCGACGTAACGGCGAGTCGCCGGATCGCGTGCGACGGGGGCGTCTCCTGTAACGTCCGAGCCAGTGGCTGCAGCTAATGCACTCTGATCCACCTGAAGGCCACCCATACCACCGCTCGTGCCGCTACTCATGCCACCCTCCATGCCGCCGTCGGACATCCCGCTGGTCGCTTCGGCGGCCGCGACCATGGTGATATCGCCGGCATCGCCCATGGCGTCACGCCCGATGCGAATGAATTCGATCTCTTTAATGGCCGCCTGAATATTAGCAGTCGCCGGACGACCGGTTTGCGGGACAATGTTTGTCTTGGCAATGATACTCAGCAGTCCCTGCAGTATCCAAATATTCTCCTGCGTGTAGATCATCTCATAGACACTCGGCTTGGCACCTTGAGGCCACAGTCGCAGCGAACTCAGTAGTTCATCCTGACTGGCCTTCGGCCAACGCACGATGTCCCTGGATAATTCGGTGCCGCCCAGTGTGGACAGGGAACCGCCAGAGTAGTTTGCTGAACCTATTCCGCCTGACAGTCCCGGGCCCGGGCCAAAGCTTGACCCCGAGCCAAGCCCCGTATCCTCGCCTCCCCACTCGACCCCAATAATTTTAGCCAGCTTGGGCATCTGCTCGTCAAAGTAGCTCGCAAAGCCAATCTGCTCACCTTGCGTGATATCTCGGGGTTCAGCCGGAAAGGTCAGCTTCAACTCGACGGGATAATACTTTTGCAGCTTGGTGATTAGCCCAGGTAGACCGATATCTGGCCACTGCAGATACTCCGACTGCCGTTGATATTGCTCCTCCCAAGCCTGCTGTACATCATCGGACATAGAAACAATCAGACGCTGCATCTCTATTTGCGAAGCCTCGTTTGGATGCGTATTGGCCGCGCTATTGACGCCTTCCATGTCGGAGAACTTGCCCTTAATGACCCTTTCCTGTTCGCTGTACAGCGCGTTCAGGTTAGTGCCAGCCATGTACCAGGCGACGGTACCTAGCAACACGGCTAGACCCACGATAATCCAGAACTGGTGTCGAATGGCCTGAGCCATGGCTTGCTTGAGTTGATCCATAATGATGCTGAGCGGTTCGAGTGAATGCGTAATCTCTAGAAAATCAATTGGCAGCTAGATCGTCGCCTTCTTGAGCAGACTCGGCTGCCTCTTTGGCTGCAGCCTCTTCCGCCGCTTTCCGTTTGGCTTCTAGACGTGCTGATAGCGGCTTCTCACGCCACACGAACTGAAGTTGGAAAGAATACTTAGGAGCCGCAAACCACTCTGGATTGTTGGGGTCTTGTGGACGCTGCAACGCGCCAGTCGAGCTGCTCGAGCTGCTGCTCCCTAGACTTCCCAGCGAAATCCCAGGCCGAACCACACTGGACGGAGTTCCATCGGCATTTTCCTGCATCGGCGGCTTATAGTCTGGATTGGCGATAATATGATTCTGGTCGAAAAAGCCATCACCGACAATGAACGGACGGCTGATGCCTAGTTCCGCAAACGTGAACTCGATTTCCTCGACTTCACCACGATCGTTAATTACAGGTAACTTCGCTGAGCCGGTTTCCAAGCGATGTACCAAGCGTTTTAGCACAAAGTCCTGTTTTTCATCACCCGTTGTGCGGTAGCCTTTGCTTCCATTCTTGTCGTCGTTGTGGTAGTGGTAGCCGGTGACCTCGAAGACCCAGCCAGCGTCGCCGGCTACATCTTCACCGCTTGCGGCGAATGCATCTGAACTATCATATCCGCCCGTATCATCCATCGCCCCGTATTCGCCGGCTTCAGCAGCGTCGGCGCCCTCCATTTCAGGTGATGCTGGGGACTCGTCTTTCAGGAGCCCCAGCCAACCCATACGCGTTCTTTGGTCGTCGGCATACATGGTCTGCGTGCCAAGCTCATACGGTCCCAGATTCGTGAAATACCGGCTATCGACCTTGGTGAGGTAAATGGTCTCCCGTTCGTTGAACGGTACCTTGATCGGATCTGGCAAGTTGGTAGGGTCATAATCGGCCGGACGATCCAGGGCTTGATCCAGCGCTTTCAAGATCTCCATCCACAACAACCGTCGATCGCGATTGCCACCAACCTCGGAACCAATCAGATTCAACAGTTCAAGCTTCTTCAGCTGTGTATCATCTTCGGCAATCAGCGCTTCACTTTGGCTCTTCGTCTGGTCCGAACTGGCCACCGCAGCCCCCCAGTAGCTAGGATGCACCTTTTTGTAATTATTACCGGCAGGCAGCAGCGCGGCGGTCATTCCCAGTAGTAACGACGCCGCCGTGGCGACCACCCACGGCTTCTTGGCCCGTACCAAACGCTCTTGAAAGATTTCTTGTGGTATCAGATTGGTGTACAGTGCAGTACGGTCCAAACCTTGCAAACACAAACCGTAAACCGGTGCAAAGGAAACGGCGTGATCCTTGAACGCCGGCTGAGCGACCACTTCGTCACCACTGAGCCGTAGAAAATTGTCCATGACGGCCACATCCAGCGCCAACTGTTTGCTGAGGTATTGCGGCAGACCAGTCAACTTGACTGAATTGCCCATCATCAAGATCGAACCGACCTCATCTTTCTTGTGCAAACTACGATAAAAGCCAATCGAGCGTTGTACTTCAGTGACCAAATCATTGAACACTGGTCGCATGGCTTGAAACACCAGCTTTGGATCCTCGGCTTCCAGAGCGTTGCGCTTCAGATGCTCCGCCTTGGCGAACGTCAGTTTCAAATCCTTGACCAATTGGCGCGTAAAATGATTCCCGCCCAGCGGAACGCTGCGCTGCCATAGGCGGTAACCATTGGTCACGATCAAGTCTGTCGCATCCGTGCCCATCGCCAGAATCAGCACGGACTTGGGAGGATGTTCAGGATCAAAGGCACCCGATTCACCTTCCATCAATTTACGATCGTAGGTGATGGCGTTGTAGATGCTCAGCGGAGCTAACTGTAGAATATCCACTTCGATGTCCGCTCGCTGCAGTGGCTGCAACACGCGATTGACGGCATCGCTCTTCATGGCAAATAGCCCGATTTCGCTCTCCAACGCAAAGCCATTCTCGACGATGCTCCCCGGCATCAACTGGTAATCCCAAGAGACGTCTTTGAGATCAAACGGAATCTGTTGGCGCGCTTCATATTTGACAATGTCCGACATCTTCTTCAGCTCGACCGGCGGTGGCTTGAAGAATTTTGCAAGACCATTCTGCCCAGGGACACTCAGCGCGACACGCGTTCCCTTCAACTGATTACGGCCAACAAAGGTCTGCAACGCCTCGTGAATCATGGACTCCGGTTCAGAGTCCTGCTGCGACAACAATTTGGGATACTCGATATAATCAAAAGCATCTGCGATTACCTGGTCGCCATCCAGCGTGCAGCGCAGCGCCTTAAGGGCACTTTGCCCAATTTCGATACCCCATACAGGAGCGGTCTTGGCCATGTTTGGATTCTGTTCGAGAAAAGGTTGCTCAGCTGCACTAGCTCAAGCAAAATAGTGATCCTGCCCGCAGCGTGCTGACAGAGAACTTCGCCCTATATCACTTTATCGAGCCTACCCCCTGCATGTCAAATTTCTTGCGCGAGGGAGTTCCGATTTTAACGTCTTTTCGGGTTCTGGCAGCGTCCTGGCGGCCAAGACTTCAACAAGGCAGAATTTTCAGCAGTAGGCGATTCCGACTCGTGGCTATGATTGCCATTTCTTTCAGTGCTTCCTCACCTGTATTGGCTCAAACGGCTATCCAGCACGATGCCGCAGCAGCGGCGATCGGGAAGCTGGAGTTGCTTCAACAACAGCGCGACCAGTTGAACGCTCGGTCAGACGCAGTGCGTGCCATAGGACGACTAAGCGGTTGGATTCAGGTGGCCGGCGAGCAACAGCCGCAACCCAACCTGAATGCCGAACTGCTCGTTTACCAACAGGGTAAAAAATACTGTCTGCAGTTGTTGCACGCAGCCGATCCAGCCAGTGGCCCGCAAGCGGCTCAGCGGTTGGAGGTAGTGCTGTTCGACGGCGAGACAATTTATACGCTCACCTCCACTGGCGAGCAGTGTCGTGGCGGCGTGTTCTTCGAGTTCTCGCAATCGGCTGTGCTCCGCTCAGCCGGCTTCCCCTTTACTTCACTACTGGGCTATTGGGACGACGCGCTTAGCTTGAAGGAGTTGGACCGCAAGTCGCTGCGGTTGATTCCCTTGGGCCGCAATGGCTTTATGCTGCGTGAAGACCGACAAACCTATTTGCGGCAGATCGACTTTACGACTTCTATCCCGTACGGATTGCAGCGAGTTGCGCTCCGCCACCCGCAGGCCAGCGCGGCCTTTCGAGAACATTGGTTGACGTGGGATGAGCATGCGGGCCATCCATTCGTGGGGCACTATGTCGTGCGTCATCGTTATGCCCTGCACGATCCGGCTCCCGACCAGATCATCGCCCGGCAACATGAGGTTGAGCTTGAGAATTTCGAGAGTCTGACGGAATTGCCGCTCGACAGTTTCTCGCTATCTAGCCTGGGAATACCTATCGGTACGCAGTTTGTAGACTATCGTCGCAACGTTCGAGGAAAACGACTGCAGTTGGTGTGGGACGGCAATCAATTTCAAGAACAACAGCCAACACCTTAGACTCGTGTCCTCCGGTAGGCTTGATTGTTAAGTACAGCCAGATTAGCCAGAGTTTCCGCACTCGATCGACCGAGTGGTCTGGCTGGCCGTATTGAAACTCATGGATACAAAAATCATGCTCGTTCACATTAAGTCAGGAACGACTTCACTCTCCTGGCGGTGGACGAACAAGAAGTGAACGAACAACCACTAATGCTAATACCAGTCGATGGCTGCCGATTCGCCCAGCTCGATTAACTGACGGTGCTGAGAGTCGCAAAATCGGTCGGTCATGCCACCAATGTATTCGCCGACAGCCCGGTGAATGCCAACGCGCTGGGCCCGGTCCAGAAATCGCGGGGGCAGAATTTCAGGTCGCTCGGTCAGGCGCTGATACAGCTCCTCGACCTTCTGAGCCGCGCGACGCCGAATGGAAACCAGTTGCGGATGTCGATAGACGTTGGAAAACATGAAGGCCGAAAACAGTCGTCGCTGCTCAAGCATGTCTGACGAGAACTGCAGCTCAATACCAGCTGCTTGAATGGCGGTACTGTCCATGTCTGAAAGCGAAGCTAATTGCAATTGCGATTGCTCCAACAGGTCGGCAACTTGAACGTCGATCAAATGATGTACCAGCATCTGCCTCAAGGCCGTCTCGGAAGGACCGCTGACCTGACTGCTGGTCCAGCGCCAGGCGCGTTGAATTAGGTCAAGCGATTGAATCTGCCCAAACTTCAGCAGGCCCAGCTTCAGCGCATCATCTGCGTCGTGTGCGTTGTAGGCGATGCTGTCGGCCAGATCGACCACTTGCACTTCCAACAGCGGTGTCTGGCCAGCGTGAGTAATCCGAAAATCCTGGCCCAGCAGAATCTCGCGTGATAAATTCAATCCTGGGTAAGGCGTGTATCGAGTCTCCAATTCCTCGGCTAAGGTCAACGCAAATCGGTTATGCGAGAATCCTCCATGTTGGCTTAGGCACTGTTGCAACACTTCTTCGCCACTATGACCAAATGGCGGGTGTCCAATATCGTGTAACAGCGCCAGAGCTTCGATCAAGTCTTCGTTCAGCCGCAACACGCGCCCTAGCGTACGGGCAATCGTGGCCACCTCATGAGTATGCGTTAGTCGCGTGCGATGATAGTCCCCCATCTCGCCGGTAAACACCTGCATTTTGCCGCTCAGCCTCCGAAAGGCAGCGCTGTGCAAAATGCGATCACGATCCCGCTGGAACGGGCTGCGGTAAGGATGTAGCGGTTCTGCAAAGCGACGCCCCTGCGATGCTCCAGCAAACATCGCGTAAGGCGCTAAGAGTTGTCGCTCGCGAATAGCCCACTGCGCTTCGTCGGGCGACACGGCACTTGACGCAGGTCGTGAGGATTGGATGGGTGCTTGGTTGGTCATCAAACCGGTTCTACAAAATACTATAGAGCTACAGTGGTTTTGCTTTTCGCTAGTGCTTCTGACAATTCGTGACCGTATCATGCCCTACAAGCCCCGTGAGCAGATACCGTGATTCGTAACCGTTCACGCTATTTTTAGGGTGGGACAAGCGAGAAAGATGAAAATGGGAATTCAACGCTAAATCTTGCCGATTCGACCGCAGACTGTCTCAATGCAAATGGTTTAGCCCCGCGCCGGCCCACCATGGGGCGTGAACGGTTACCTTGACTCTAACCATACCGCTTGACTGGAATGCCGCCAATAGCGATTCGCTGCGCGGGCCACGGAAGGTCAGGTAGTGGCCGTTTCCGCGATTGGCAGGGGGCGGCAAACAGAACTGGTGAAATTTGATGGCGACAGCAAAACCAGTCGAATCAAGTAAAAGATGATTGGCATCATAACCACTTTCGGCCAGGTTCGCCCAGAGTGGCAAGTGCACCGAGCTTGGCCAGCGCAGCTTCTGTCGTACCGCTCAGGGCCTAGCCCATTGGCTCAGTGTTGGGGATGCAGTGTCGGGTTATCGGTAGTCGCTGAGCGAACGATCGTAGACGCGGTACGTTTTGGCACGCGTCAAGCCACTGCGTTCCAGGCTACCACGCGACAGGTGATTGGACTCCAAGACCCACGAGAACTCGCCAGTTTCGACCCCCAGGGCTCGCGCGTCCGGTAGCATTCTCTCCAGCGCCAACAGTCCGAATCCCCAGCGCTGAAACTCGGGTAACACGTTGGTGCTCATCAGTCGCACGCGCTTGAGTTTTCGCTTGCCAGTCATCAGCTTCAAAAAGCCGAACGGAAACAAGCGGCCATTGATCTGCTTGATCAGCGGGTTAAAGTCCATCAGACCCAAGCCTGCACCGATCGGACGGCCGTCCACTTCGATGATCGTGGTCAGTTCAGGGACAATCAAGTGCTTCAGGCCTTTGGCCTGATGGGCGACTTCGGCTGCTGACAACGGTACAAAGCCCCATGTGCCGATTAATGAGCGGTTGTAGATATCCAGGAACAGACTGACCTCTTCCGTGAATCGTTTAAGGTTCATGCGCCGTACGTTCACGTTGAAGCGCCGCTTGATTTCAGTGATGACGAAGCTCAGCTTGGGATCCAGGTCTGCGATCATATCGATGTGACCGTCGAATGAATACAAATCTTGACACTTCTCAAAGCCAACACCAGTCAACAGCCTTTCGTAATAGGGTCGGTTGTAGGTCATCATAAATGTTGGTGGCGTGTCGAAGCCTTCAACCAACAGACCCACCTCTTGGTTGAGACTCGGATTGGCCGGGCCGCGCATGTCCAGCATGCCTTGAGCCACCAGGTACTTAGCCGCCGCATCCATCAGTCCCTTGGCCGCGAGCGGATCGTCGTAGCACTCAAAGAATCCAAAGAAACCTCGCCGCTCCTCGAAACGCAGGTTATGCCCTTCATTGACCAGCGCACAGACGCGGCCTACCGGTAGGCCGTCGCGCAAAGCCAGAAAGCATTCGCATCGGTTCTGATCGTAAAACGGATTACGGCTAAATCCCACGCCTTCCTTCAGCGTCTGCAGCAGCGGCGGTACCCAGTTGGGATCATCGCGGTATAGATCCCACGCCAATTGAATAAATTGCTTTTGCAGACGCCGATTCTTGCCGACGGTAACGACTTCATAATTGGGCATATTGGCTGCTGAATCAGTGTGAGGTCGGATGGTTCGTTGAACGGCGTTCTTTTGTAGCGGCCGTCGCCAGACGGTGAAGCTCCAGATCGCCCGCCGTCTTGGCCACGGTAGCTATAGTCAAGCTTGTGCTGGCTGCGTGCCACATAGCCACCAAGTCTGCGGATACTCGCATTGCAGGCTGGGCACACAATATACAGCGGGTAGATCACATTCGCCAACGCTCATCCGCCAGTTGCCTCAGCGACAATTTGGCGGTCGAAATAGTTGATGCTCATTCCCGCATCCACCACAATCGACTGCGCCGTGATGCCGCTGGATCGGGGGCTCAGTAGAAATGCTGCGGTATTGGCGACCTCCTGAGTGGTTACCGCCGATTGCCGCGGGATGACTCTTTCGGCATACAAGAAAGAATCGACGTAACCGGGAATGCCTGCTGAAGCACTTGTCTTTAACAACCCTGCGGCTACCGCATTGAATCGCACCTGGCTGAAGCGGCTGAACGATTTAGTCAAGAAAGCCAACGACGATTCGAGAGCTGCTTTAATTGGTGCCATGAATCCGTAGCTCTCACTGGCCATCCGTGTCGTGGAAATACCGATGGTCACGACGCTGCCGTTGGATTCCAATTGATGCTGCAGCGCCGAACTTAGGGCGATTAGCGAAAAGCAACTGATGTCCACGGCCTGCAAAAACTGGCGGCGCGTGGTCTCATGAAAGGGAGCGATACCCTGGCTGTAATCGGCAAAAGCGATTGAATGCAGCAGCCCGTGAAATCCTTGAAAATCTTGAGACAGCCGTCCCGCCAGTTCGTCAATCTGCGCTTGATGCTCGACGTCACAAACGTAGATGGCTCGACCCGGCAGCAACCGCTCCAACTCCTGCTTGCGCTGCGTGCTGCGAACCGAATAAACCACCTCGGCTCCAAATTCTTCTAGCGTTTGCGCAACGCGAAAAGCCACGCTTTTCTTATTGGCAACGCCACAAACCAAATAGCGTTTGCCAGCTATCTGCAAAAAGTCGCCGCCTAGCGGTTGGGCTGATTGTTCATTCATGTTCATGGTTATCAAACTTCATGCAATGGTTGTGAAGGCCACTACCTCACTGAATTGCTTGCGAACAATCAAGGTGCGCTGCGCTATTGAGGCTCGGTACTCGAACAGGCAAAATCCAAGCGGGCGGCCAATTTGCCCGCGACTGAAACTTTGCCTGTTAGAAAGAACGCCTGGGATACGACTTCGTTCAGAACAACTTCAATCTCCACAGTGTCACCCGGGCGCACCATCCGCTTGAATTTGACGGCGTCCATCCGAGTGGCAATCGGCAATTTAGTCGAGTCCATCTGCGTTTGGCCAGCAATCAGAACCGCGCCGGCTTGCAGGGCACACTCGCACAGGATGACACCTGGCACCAGCGGAAACTCTGGAAAGTGCCCCTGCGTAAAAAACTCGGATTCTGTGAACGTCTTGCGACACACGATCTTGCCTGGCTCCTGATGCACAATCTCGTCCAACAACAACATCGGCGGACGATGTGGTATGGCTGACAGAATTGACTGGCTCGGCGATGGACGATGCATGGCTTGAAATTTCCGGAAGCGGCAGCTCGTGGAGAGGGATGATCCGAATGCGATGCGCCACAAGCTGCCCAGTATTACACAGCCGACAACTTGGCGCGTTTCATGAGGTATTGATCGACATCGTTGGCCACGATGACACCATAGTTGATGGCGCCCAGCCAACCCGACATGATGATCCCCACGCTGCCGGCATGGTATAGCCCGGAAACCTGTTCTGGCAACGACCGACTCACGGCCAGTCCTTCGAATTTGGTGCCAAAGCTGGCCCCCTGAAGATGTTTGGTGTAGTGCTGGAAGGTGATTGGGGTAGCGGCTTCGGCATGTTCGACCATGTCGTGGATTCCCGGCACATACTGGTCCAGCGCCGCCAGAGTGGTATCCACTAAATCCCTTTTGCTGGCCTGATACTCTTCCGCCGACAGATCGGCCCAGTCGGCATAGTTCGCATTGGTACTGCTGACCACGGCAAATTGTTGCTTGCCATCCGGTCGAGTACGCGGATAGTAAAAACTGAACGTGCGGCTGGTAATGTCGCGGCTCAATAGGGCTGCAGTGCGAAACAGCGGTGCAGTCGAGCTGAATAATAAATCGCCGGTAGATTCCTCAATGGTGCAGCCCGGCTTGAGTGCCATGTAAACCTGAGTGCTACTATTGTTCAGTCGTACCGCGCGCGCTTGGTCGACGAAAGCTCGGTCAAATTTATCTTCGCCTACCAAGTCGAAGATGGTCGCCCGCAGGTTCGAATTGCTGACGACAGCACCGCAGCGGATGCGGCGTTCTCCGACGATGACTTCTTTTACACCCTGACGATCCACTTCGATTTTCCGCACATCGCAATTGATCCGGCAGTCTACGCCGTTTCGCACCAGCTCGCTCGACATCTGGCCAATCAAGTCGTCAGTACCGCCCTCGTAGATGTAGACGCCTTTGGCCATAAAATTTGAAAACACGATGCCGTAGGTTATCGCCGGATCTTCCAGCGTCGATCCGTTGGCATAGGTGATCGGCTCCATCAACAGGCGCACGACATCTTCGCGCCCCGGAAAGAAGCGCTCGAACAACTGGCCGGTTGTCAACGACTGGTCGTCGTAAAAGTTCATTCCGCGAGCCGTATCGAAGAACGCCTGCACTTGCTGTGCCGGAATCTGAAACTGGGAGGTCAACAGTCGTGTAAAGTCTTCGCGATTGAAGGTTGTGGTCAGCGAAAACATCGGATTGTCGAAGCGGATATTCTTCAACTGCACAATCTTCGAAGCGATCTCGTCGTTCCAGTAGCGGCGACAGCTCTTGACCATCCCATGCGGGAAACCGTGCAGCGAGATATCAAAAATATGGCTTTTGGGCCGTCGGAACCAAGTCGCCAGCCCACCCAGTTTGTAGTGCTGTTCCAGCAACAACACGCTATGTCCAGCCCGGCCCAGGATATTCGCCGCCGTCAGCCCCGCCAAGCCAGAACCGATCACCACCACATCGTAGTAGTCCTGACAATCTTTCAAGAAATCTCGTGGCATATATCGTGGTTAAGATTCAGGCAGCAAGATGCTCCGAAGCTCCCGCAGCCCGTTGGTAGGCCCTGGAAAATGCTCGCCAGCGATCACAGCAACCGCCAGACCCGGCCAAGATAAGTCACAAACCCCCGCCTGCCAACCACAAAATGCGCAGCACAAGCCTGACAGGGTATGGGTATGCCGTCGCCGTACGACTTGACTGACGGAGAACGACCAGTGTTGGCTCCGAGAGTCAGGTTAGAACGCTGAACAGCCAAAGGTTGCAGATTCGAGCGATTCCCACTACAGCAACAATGGCTAGCGCTGACGCCAAACGATCCGGTAGCAACCACGTTTCGGCGCACAGCGATGCGGTGACAGCCACACACCGCGGGTGGCCGCAGCGATCGTGCTTGATATCACCTGCGCAGTGGTCACGCCTTGTTGGTGATGCGGCAACCTTGCGGTCGGCAGTTGCACCAAAGTTGGAAGCCACTTGCCAATTTAGCTAGAACGATTCGCTGTCGCAGACGGCGTCTAGGTGCCGTTCAGGGTGGCTGGTAACCCCCGGCACTACCGGAGTTACATTGACTTTGCTGCGCTTAAGCTCTTCGATTTGAGCCGCCATGCGTTGCACCAAATTGGCAACTTCGGTACCGGCAGACTCACCCAGTTGAACGCACAACGCCTTACGGGCACTGTAGCTTAAGCCAAGACTGTTACTCATCGCTGCTGAAACTCCAAGATTAGACTTATGGCCGAATGACCAGCAAAAAACGCGATTAACGTACTCTACTCAACCGTTACGCTTTTTGCAAGGTTTCGCGGCTTATCAACATCACATCCACGTAGCAGTGCGATTTCGTAAGCTAGCAACTGCAAGGGGATGGAAGCCACAATAGGCTGTAGAAAATCCTCACATTCCGGGATGAAGACCACAGAATCAGCCAATTTTCGGACTTGCGGGTCATCGTGGTCTACCAGCGCAATTACCGGGCCGCCACGGGCTTTGACCTCTTGCAAGTTGCTGAGGACTTTCTCGTAGACCGAACCTTGGGGAACGATGAATACGCTGGGGGTATTTTCGTCCACCAGTGCAATGGGGCCGTGTTTCATTTCGGCCGCTGGATAACCTTCGGCATGGATGTAGCTGATTTCCTTGAGTTTAAGCGCCCCCTCCAAAGCAGTGGGGAAATTGAATTGACGCCCAAGGTACAAGAAATTATTGGCATAGGCGTATTTTTCGGCGATCTCCTTAATCACATCATGACACTCCAGCGCTTGATCAACCAGCTGGGGAATCGACTCCAATTTGGTGATGATGCGCTGCCCGGCCTCGAAGCTCAAATGCCGCAAGCGACCAAAATACAGAGCCAACATCGAAAGCACGGTCAATTGAGAAGTGAACGCTTTGGTCGACGCCACGCCGATCTCCGGACCGGCGTGCAGGTAGACGCCGCCGTCGGCTTCTTGCGCTATACTACTGCCGATGACATTGCAAATGGCCAACGTGTGATGCCCCTTGCGCTTCATCTCACGCAGAGCCGCCAGTGTATCGGCCGTTTCGCCACTCTGGGTAATTCCAAAGACGATCGTATTGTGATCGGTTGGCGGATTGCGATATCGCAGTTCGCTGGCATACTCGACTTCGACCGGTAGCCGAGCCAGTTCTTCAATCAGATATTCACCGACCAAGGCTGAATGCCAACTCGTTCCGCATCCCGTCAGGATTATCCGCTGAACACTGCGCAGTTGCTGCGTTGTCAGGTTCAGACCGCCGAAGTGGGCAGTTGCGTTGTCCTTATCCAAGCGGCCGCGTAGAGCATTGCGAATCGAATGCGGCTGTTCGTAAATCTCTTTCAGCATGTAATGCGGGAATCCGTCCATCCCGGCCTCTTGTACTTGTTCACTCAACACACGAATCTCCGGGCGGACACGGCCGTGATCGCGATGCAGCACTTGAATGTTCTCTGGACGAATGACGGCCAGTTGGTGGTCGGCCAAGTAAATTATGCGATCTGTGTAGCCAGATAGTGGCGAGACATCACTGGCTACAAATTGCTCTTGTTTGCCAACACCAATCACCAATGGGCTACCGCAACGGACAGCGATCAGCAGATCGGGAAAGTCGCGGAACATAATCAGTAAACCATACGTTCCGCGTAATTGAGCCACTGAATCCTGCACCGCCTCCAGGCAATGTTGGACCGTTAACTCAGGTGCGGACGCTGATAGTTCTTTTAAGCGATCAGCAACCAGATGCGCGACCACTTCCGAGTCGGTTTGCGATCTGAATTCATATCCTTTGGCCAATAGTCCAGACTTCAGCGAGTCGTAGTTTTCAATCACGCCGTTATGGACCAATGTAATCTGGCCTGAACCGCCCAGATGCGGGTGGGCATTTTCTCGCGTGGCCGGTCCGTGAGTAGCCCAGCGAGTATGGCCGATACCAATGGATCCCTTGGGCGCCTGCTGTTCAACCAATTCACCCAATTGGCTGACCCGCCCAACAACTTTGGCGATCTTTATGGCTTCGCTGGGACGCAGCGTAGCGATGCCGGCGCTGTCGTAGCCGCGATACTCTAACTGTCGAAGTCCACGGATTAGAAACGGGGAGGCTTCCTTGAGGCCGACATAACCGACAATTCCGCACATCTACTCGCTCTCCACACTTGTTCCTAAGCCAAGCCGACCGCTCTGGACATTCCGATACTGATGGAACAGGCACCGACCGACCGCCAGCGTCCGAACTCGGTACGCCCGTTTCAATCGTTACAACTGCTCATTCAAAAGCACTCGGGAGACAGGTCTCTATTCTTGTAGACTAGCTCGACTTGCCCAAGCCTGAAAGAAAATTGCATCGCTTTTTGGCACAACTTTCCACGCAGGGGTGCGTTAGATAGGGCGTGTACTCGATTTAGTCGTCGTAATTGTACCCCGTGTTGACCTCACAGGCAGCTAGCGGGCTGCTGCCTCCTCATGAATAACCCTAACTTGAGATAGGCGGCACCGCCAGATGTCCACCGGCTTTCGCAATCTACGGGCGTCCTCTGGTCATAGATTAAAACAGTTTCACCCTCATTTTCTGTGGAGTGCTAACAGCAACGGATTCCAACATCGGCCAGCGTTTGACCTTGGTCATTCGCCCGCTAAACTCCTGAATTTTGACCCCTTCGTCGGTGTTTTCTTGATCAATCTGTGGTACAACATTGCTCAGAAAAGTTACCCTATTTCCCCAAGTGCCCCAGGGAGAAACACTATGCTTGGTATGGATAGCCTAAATCAATTGCGACAGCTCGTCACAATCGGCGGCATCGAGCTGACGCCGCTGGTTGCCCAGGGCGATGCCAAATACATTATCTTACTGATCGCCGCTGGCGTGATTTTCGTCATTGGGCTGGTGATCTTTGTGGTGCTGATGAACTTCTTCTGGCTGTGGATTCAGTCAATCACCACTGGAGCAAATATCGGAATTTTAGATTTGATCGGAATGTACTTCCGGCGAGTCGATGCGCGGACTATCGTGCGATCCAAGGTTACCGCTGTTCAAGCTGGGCTGACCAACAAAGAGCTGACCAGCGGTCAATTGGAGGCGCATTACTTGGCCGGCGGTAATGTTGTCCAGGTCATTCGCGCGTTGGTTGCGGCCCGCAAGTCAAAGATGATTAACATGAGCTTCTCGCAGGCCGCCGCCATCGACCTGGCCGGCCGGGATGTGTTGGAAGCTGTTCAGACCAGCGTTTATCCTAAAGTCATTGACTGCCCACCGCGCGGCTCGTCACGTCCGTCGTTGGACGCAGTTGCGCAAGATGGAATCCAATTGAAGGTCAAGGCCCGCGTGACCGTTCGCGCTAACTTGGCGCAATTGATCGGCGGTGCCACCGAGGAAACGATTATCGCTCGTGTCGGTGAAGGCATTGTCAGCGCAATCGGCTCGGCCGCAGTTCATAAACTGGTACTCGAGAACCCAGATATGATCTCCAAAGCGGTATTGTCCAAGAAGCTGGATGCGAACACGGCGTTTGAAATCGTATCGATCGATATCGCCGATATTGACGTAGGCGAGAACATTGGGGCACGCTTGCAGGCCGACCGCGCCGAAGCGGACATGCGGGTCGCTCAGGCTCGCGCCGAAAGCCGTCGGGCGGCTGCAGTCGCTGCAGAGCAAGAGATGGTCGCTAAGATTGAAGAGAGCCGAGCGAAGTTGGTCGAGTCCGAGGCGGAGGTTCCCAAAGCAATCGCACAAGCATTTGCCACGGGATCGCTGAATATATTGGATTATTACAAGCTGAAGAATGTTGATGCAGACACTAAAATGCGCTCCAGCATCGCCGAAATCGGGCAACAAAAGCCGAATCTGCGTACCTCTGGTGGCTAAGCGTCGGTGTTGTCTCTGTAAGGCTAACGTTTATGGTCCCGTCGCAACCGCCGGCGTTAGCAAAGGTACCCATTAATCATGAGCGATCTTGAGAAATTCTTGCAACAGGCCGCAGAGCGGCTCAAGCAGCGTGTGCAGGAGCAGCAGGCTCGGCAAGCACCGGTCGCTAGGCAGGTACCGGTCCGCCAGGCCGAACGTGTTCGGGCTCAACCCAACGCAGATGCCGATGAATTGTTGGAAGCGGAGGTTGTCCAGCAGCCTGTTCGTAAACAAGGCGGCCCGAAACAGGGCGGCCCGAAACAAGGCAGCTCGAAACAAGGCGGCAAACGCAAACCGCCGGTTAGCGCTGGAGTCGATCAAGCTGACGAGCGGATGGCGCAGCACACTCAGCAACTGTTCGGCCATCAAGTTGGCAACATCGAAAAGCAGTCATCGCCGGGAAACGCCGGTGCTGCGGCTTCTAAGGGCCATCCCAGCGGCACAGCCAATCAGGAGTCTCAAGTGCAGCGGCGTGACGTGGAGCATAACCCACTGGTCGATATGCTACGCCAGCCGGAAACATTGAAGGCAGCCTTCATTGCCAGCGAGATTTTCAAGCGCAAGTTCTGAGCCTTGTACTGGCGAGCCTTCCACATGCCGCAATCAGCCGAGGTAATTGTTGTTGGGGCGGGCTATGCGGGCTTGTCGGCTGCCGATCAGCTTTTGAAGCAAGGCATTCGGCCATTGGTTATCGAGGCCCGCTCGCGCATCGGCGGTCGCACGCATACCGCCGTGACCAATCAAGGGTTGTGGGTCGATCTGGGCGGGCAATGGATTGGTCCTGGCCAAGATTGCATGTACGCACTAGCCAAGCGGTTTGATCGCCGTGTCTGGCCGATGTATGTGGCCGGCAGGCAAGTCGTCGAACTAGCTGGCAAAGTTAAGTCGTATCGTGGTCTAATTCCCATGAACTTGCCACCCTTGGCTCTGGCCAATTTGCTGTGGGGTTTTCAGCGCTTGGAGTGGCTGGCCCGTCGCGTGCCGCTGGAGCAGCCCTGGGCAGCCAAGGGGGCCGCTGCGCTGGACCAGCGAACGGTTGGCGATTGGTTGCGGTCGAACGTTCGCCAGCGACAGGCGCGCGCATTGATGCAGGTAGCCATTGAAGCCGTGTTCGCAGCGCATCCTGATGATGTGGGCTTACTGCATGCCCTGTACTATCTGCGTTCGGGCGGAGGATTGGAACGGCTTACCTCATCGGCAGGCGGGGCCCAGCAAGACCGAGTGGACGGCGGCATGCAGCGCTTGGCAGAAGATTGGCGGTCCTGGCTGGAAGTGCGGGGCATCGAGTTCCGCTTGGATGTGCCGGTGCGCTCGATAACACAAGACGCAACCGGAGTTGTGTTGTTCACCGATACCGAGACTCTCAGCGCTGGACATTCAATCGTCACGGTCCCGCCGGCGGTTGCCGCTGAAATTGAAATGACGCCTGCTATGCCTTCGGCGCGCCTGTCGTGGTGTCGGGCGATGACTCCCGGCCGAGTGATTAAGGGATTTGCCATCTACGAGCGGCCTTTTTGGCGCCAGCGCGGTCTGTGTGGTCAGGCGGTCAGCGATCAAGCCCCGGTACATGTTACCTTTGATGCAACACCTCCCGATAGCTCACAGGGAATTCTGCTGGGCTTCATCGAAGGCCGCACCGCACTGCAGTGGAGCGGACGGAGCCAGGACGACCGACGGCAGGCGATGATCGAGGCCTTCGCGCGGCTGTTTGGTCCAGAGGCTGCGAGACCAATCGACTATGTGGACCACGATTGGACTCAGGAAACCTGGTCGCGAGGCTGTTACGCCGGTGTGGCCGGTCCCGGAGTGACTACCACCGTTGCCTCGGCGGCCCGCCCCCCCCATGGGCGCATCCACTGGGCTGGTACAGAAACTGCCACTCAGTGGTGTGGTTACATTGAAGGGGCCATACGCTCTGGCATTCGCGCCGCTCAGGAGATCCAGCGTGTGTGATACTTTGGTTGTCGTCTGGCCTGATCGGGTCGGCTTTGCCAAGAACAGCGATCGTGATCCCAACGAAGCACAACGCTTGCAGTGGATGCCCGCAGCGGAGTATTCTTCCGACTCAGTGTTGCGATGCACATGGATTGCGATTCCACAAGTCCGTCAAACACAGGCTGTTCTGCTGTCCCGTCCGTTTTGGATGTGGGGCGCCGAGATGGGCACGAATTCGGCTGGCTTAGTGATCGGTAACGAGGCCGTGTTTACCACAGCAAAGATTGATGAAACTGGACTGACGGGCATGGATTTGGTCCGGCTGGCACTGGAGCGTGCCTCATCGGTCCAGCAAGCTGTGGATGTGATCGGCCAACTGATTGCCGCGCATGGTCAGGGCGGTCGCTGCGGGTATTCGCATCCCGGATTTCGCTATCACAACAGCTTTCTGATTGCCGATGGCAGGCAGGCAGCGGTGTTGGAGACAGCCGGACGCGATGTGGCCGTTCAATGGGTGCGCAGTGGCGTGCGCGCAATCTCCAATGGTTTGACATTGCCCGAGCTTGTCGAGCGCTCAGACCGGTTGCGCTCGACAGTCGCACAATGCGTAGTGCGGCGCGAAAGGATGGAAGCACTGGGAGCAACAGCAGTGGGGCCTGGCGATTTGGCTGCTGCTCTCCGCGATCACGGTGCTGATTCTTCAGGACCACACTATCGGCGGCTCAACGGCGCACTATCGGCACCCTGCGCGCATTGGGGTGGTTGGTTGGCCGGCACGCAGACAGTGGCCTCCTGGATTTCGATCTTAACCCCCCATGCCGCGCAGCATTGGGCTACCGGGACCAGCGCTCCGTGCCTGAGCATGTTTCGCCCGATCAGTCTTGATCGTCCACGAGAATTGGGCACACCCGAAGGCATGCCGGATGCCAGCAGCCTGTGGTGGAAGTTTGAACGCCTGCATCGTGCTGCCCTACGCAACTTGCCAGCTACCACCCAAATGCGTGCCGAGCGTAATCAGATTGAGCAGGCTGCACTGGAGAATCCCACTGAGCAGGACATTCACTGGCAGGCGGCAGATGACTGGCTTGACCGGTGGCTCCAGCGCCTAGATGGCCACCACATGAATTTGCAGCCTGACACGCGCCCACGCTGGCTGCAGCGTCGTTGGCTGGCGGTGGACCGCGAAGCGGCAGCCGGTAGTCGCCTGCCAAGTCGCGATGACTGACCGTAATCATCTACGCCAAAACGCGAGCTTCTCACAAATAACTCGCCCCCCTGTCGACTGGCTACAGATGGTTGCAATCTACAAAAAGAACAAAAACCAGATCAACCCGACCAGCGACAGTACAAGTAGCGTATATATCACATGCTTCAGGCCGACATATCCAAAGGTGCTATTCATCAGCGCAACGTCTAAGCGCTGATGCAGCGGCAAGCTGTCGATCACCAGCTTGTCGCTAATGTCATCATACGCGCGATCTTTGCCAGACCTCGTGGGAATCACTGGCGTGACCGGTAGCGGGGCGGGCGGGGCTAAACTGGGGCTGACAAACTGAGTAGGTCGCGGCTTTTGAATGACTTCCATCAAGATACTCTCGGCTGGGCCAGCCGCGACGGCCTGACTATCAACCAAGCGCGTTATCAGGCAGCTCACACTGCCGCTACGATACTCGCGAACCGCTGCTCGCAAATCCTCGGGCGTGACGACCTCTCGCTCCAACGCTAACAGAGCGAACAGGTACTGCTGTGAAGGTTCAAATTTTGTAGGCTTACGCATAGACGAACGAAGAGTACATGAACGGCGATCTGTTATCGAATTCCCATCATGGCCAGGCCTGCCAGGATGATTCCCAGTGCAATCAGCGGCACCAGGACGCTAACCACAGCGATGTCTTTGTAAGCTTCGCGATGCGTCAGCCCCAGTACCGTCAAAAACGATATCACGGCACCTGAATGCGGCAAGCTATCTAGGCCGCCACTACCAATGGTCACGATGCGATGCAGCGTTTCTGGATTAACACCAGCTTCAATGTAGCGCTGGCCCAAGGTTTGCATGAAAATCCCCAAGCCGCCTGACGCCGAGCCGACGATGCCCGCCATAATATTAATCGACAATGATGCCGATAACAGCGGCGGCAAGGTCGAGTCGATCATGAGGCCGGAAAACCAGCTAAACGCCTGAGTGTTCTTGACAACGCCGCCAAATCCAATGACCGCCCCCGTATTGATTAGCGGCAAAATTGCACCTTCTGCCCCGCGACTGATAACCGCCCAGGGAACGGAAAGATGCTTCCAAAAAAGGGCGATTCCCAGCAACGTACCAACGACCATCGCCAGACAAATCCACAGCACCGGCTGGGTTTTGCTGAACGCTAAGACGCCTGGCAGGTCCTCTGGCTTAACCCCTCCACCATAGCCCACAGCGATCGTCCACACCGGGATCATAATCGTCAGCAGCACTACGACGATTGGAATCAGCGAGACCAGGGGGTGAGGCATCTGGCCAGGTTGTGTCGATTGCTCAGGAATCACATCGGTCAGGCCGGGTCTAAATTCTTCGCCGCGCTGCTTGGCCAGCCTCCGCTGGCGTTCCAAGTAATACATGCCCATGGCAAACATTAGCAGCGCTGCCAGCAGACCAATGATTGGAGCCGAGGTTACCGGAGTCTGCAGGCCTTGAGCGGCGATGATATTCTGAACCGACGGCGAACCGGGCAGAGCGGTCATCGTAAACGTGCCGGAACCTAACGTAATGGGGCCAACCAGTAGACGCTTGGGCAAATTAGCGTGCTGCATCAAACTAAGGCCCAGTGGAAATATCGTGAAGATCACAATGAACACGTTGACGCCGCCGTAGGTCAACAACACGCAGGCCAGCGTCAAGATGTACATCACTCGCTCGGCACCCAACCAGCGGCTTAGCGAATAGGCCACGGACGCAGCCGCTTTGCTTTCGCCCATCACACGCCCGAAGATGGCGCCCATCAAAAACACCAGAATGAACTGGCCAGCAAAGCCCATCATGCTGCCCACAAAGTCTTTGGTCAACGCATCGACCAGCGACTTGCTGATGGACTGAAACAATTCATTCGCAGGTGCAGCAGCGATACTCTTGTTAAACAGATCGGCGAACAATTTGTCGTTCGTGACAGCCACCAAGGCAGCGCCCAGCAGTGCGGCGACCAGAACATTGATTCCTCGCACCGCCATCAGTACCAAAACCGCCAGTCCCAGTAGCACTCCAGTAGCGGCCATTTCGCTTCCTTAAAAATAGGGTTTGGGTCGACGAGCTTGCCGCACTGATGTTAGCCGAGACTTGGCAGGCCGCAAGCCAAACGTGCGATTGGCCTTGAATTTGTAAAGAAGTTCGTGCTCTGCCGAATCCTACAGTTTGACCACCTTATTCTGTGACCCGCGCAGGCCGCTGACTGCGATAACTACGCGGCAGCCCGCAAGGGGACAATCCATACGCCAAAACGACCTTTTACAGAGACGCCCCAATTGCATAGATAGAGCCACCACTCCACGCGTTACCCATCGACACCACACACTGTCTAATACCCACCTGACTAACACGCCTCCAGTCTGTGCTTTACACCTGTCCAGGCTTGAGCCAGAGCGCTAATTGACTCGAGCACCGGGTACATTAAAATTCGCGACGCAGATGTTAAACCCAGACACACATATTGATGGCATCTGTCTAATAATAGTTCTGCCACTAAGTCCTGCTTTGGCATTCTGGGCAACTCTAGCTTGATTGGCTACCATGAATTCAATATTTCCCATTGCTAGGACGCACGAACATGGCTCAACTCAAACTCAATCTCGGACAGCAGTCAAAATTGACGATATTAAACGGGGATTGCGCCCAACTGCTTCCCTCCATTGAAAACGAATCAATCCAATGCTGTGTGACGTCACCGCCGTATTGGGGCCTGCGTGACTATGATCACCCAAATCAGATCGGGGCCGAGCCGTCCCCGGAACAATACGTACAAAATCTGGTTAACGTTTTTCGGCTTGTTCGCGAGACACTTCGACCGGAGGGAACACTTTGGTTGAATGTTGGGGATGGCTATGCTCGCAACGGAGGAACTGGAAAATGCGGGCCGAATGCGATCGTAGGCAATACGAAAAAATTGATCCAAAAACGCAACTGTAAGGTGCCAGAAGTTTGGGGATTAAAAGATCGGGACTTAATGGGACTTCCGTGGCGAGTTGCCTTTGCTCTTCAGGCCGATGGATGGATTCTCAGATCGAAAATTACCTGGATCAAAAAAACTGCAATGCCTGAAAGTGTCAAGAATCGTCCCACCAATGCAACAGAAGAGGTTTTCCTCTTTGCCAAATCCCCGGCGTATTACTACGACTCAACAGCCGTTCGCCAGGAAACAGGAGCAAATCTGCGAAATTATTGGATACTTGGGCCAGACCCAAGCAATCATGGGCATCCTGCCGCATTTCCGCGCGAGCTTGCCCGGCGGTGTATTCTGTTGGGTTCGCGCATTGGAGATGTGGTTCTTGATCCATTCGGTGGATCAGGAACTACTGGTGTTGTCGCCAACGATTTGGATCGCCACGCTGTTTTAATTGAACTCAACGAATCCTATGCTGATTGTGCTCGTGATCGAGGTTTTGATGTCACGACGTAAGGGATCGAAACAACTAATTCTGGAATTCTTTCTTTCCAAAATCGGAAAAGTTGTCGAATCTCGTGAGATCCAAGCCGCAAGCGGCGGCGCTGTCGAATGGGCTCGTAGAGTGCGAGAACTGCGGAACGAAGAAGGCTATCAGATACTTTCACACAAAGACCGTGCCGATCTAAAACCAAATCAATACCTTTTGGAAACGGACAGACGGCTTCCTGCTTTCAAAAGAAACATATCCAAAGAAACCCGCGCTTGGGTTTTAGAAAGGAATGGTTATACCTGCCAAATGTGCGGAGCTGCTGCGGGAGACATTGATCCGTTCGTTCCGAATCGCACTGTTCGGTTAACAATGGGACACATTGTCGACAAGTCCAAAGGCGGAGATGATTCTCCAAACAATCTTCGCGCTGTATGTATGAGCTGCAACGAAGGATTGGCAAATACCGGGCTTCCAAAACCTGATCGGATTCATTTGTTGGCTCAAGTGCGTCGCGCGACTATTGATGATCAGAGAGCATTGCTCGATTGGCTCCTGAAGAAATTTGGCTCGAAAAACACAGTCGACAACCAGTGAGAAAGGCAGAACAAAGCGATGCACACGGAGCCGTGGGCCGCGCGGTTTCTGGAATCAATGTCGTTCGCCGACAAGGACCAGTCCGGATCATGACACTTCGCCCAACATCGTTCTGCGGCGTACAAATGACCGCCGACACCTACGATGACGATGTTGCGTTACGGGCATACGTCTTGCAGCACTTCCCGCATTTGATGACTCCACTGGAACGGCGCGTGACCGAATACATCGCACCGATTGTTAGCGATGCCAAAGACTCAAAGATCCTCAAACTTCACGATTTCCTTGAAGAGCGAGACGGCCACGTGGACGATGCTGAGTTGATATCCGCATTTCAAACGCCACACGACGATCGAGTTGCAAATGCTGTGAATCGCGTATTGGAAACACGGCGCGGTGAACTCATCGAAAACCGCTGCTCACAATGTAAACGACTTGCCCGTACACCGGTTGCGAAACAATGCTTGTGGTGCGGGCACGACTGGCACTAGACTTTACTGCAAGCTGCTAACAAAGATGCAGAGCGTCTCTGGGGACACAGCTATCTGCTGGCGGAACTTCACGCATATACACGTGGGTAGCAGAGGTAATTGGTTGAGGCCCTTTTCTAAACTTGACGTGATCCCCACTTCTCAATTGTCGAATTCTTTCAATCTGTGAGCAGCCTGCATGCATTTGGCGAATTTAACAACGCCTGCATCATCGACTACAGTCTTCCCCGGGCAAATGTCCAAATGCACAATTCGATTGCGTGTCCGCAAATGCCATGATTCCGGATGGCACAGATAGCTCTCGCCAGCTATCAGCGCGTAGTCGGATGTGGGATTCGCTGGCTTGGATTCCAATGCCAGACATTTGAACGAAGCATTCGAGTACATGGAAGTATTCGAACTGGGACGGTTTGCCCTGAAGACATAGTAGAGGGCTTCCCGTTGGGCCGCAGCCGTCTGCTGGCCATGCTTGGACAACTCTGCTAACGCCAAAGCGGCGTGAATTGTTTGTTCCAGGCCGACTTTGATTAGATACTCAACCCCCAAGGGTGTCGCCTGGGGACACAGCAAGCTGCTGGGGGCTTCGCGTGCCGCCTACGGTAGTTTGCGGCGCCGGAGAGAAAAGACAGATGATTACGGCTGAAGTTAGCAGTCGTCCGACTGGAGCACGCAGCCGCGACTGAAAATCCTATCGGTGTAAGATCATCGGCAC
The DNA here is from genome assembly GCA_019636385.1 of Pirellulaceae bacterium. NCBI lineage: Bacteria > Pseudomonadati > Planctomycetota > Planctomycetia > Pirellulales > Pirellulaceae > Pirellulaceae bacterium. Next base: position 847,177 of record JAHBXT010000002.1, read on the forward strand.
CGCCGGATGATAGCCAACTCGGACCAAGTAGTGCAGTAAAGTAAAATAGATCGGTCAGGATTGCCGAGCGTGGGTGGAGTCGAACTTATCGTACACCTGCTCAAAGCTAGGGTACGCTGTGAAGATCGACTCCGAGCCTGAGGTGGCTCCCTGTTATACTTCAGTGGATATTGCTCACTTGTTTGTCGCTCGTGCCTTCAGGAGCGCAATCAACTCTTGTGGCTCGTCCGTCTGTATGCCATCTACGCCCCATTCCAGCATTTGTTGCCAATCTTTAGGGCCGGTGTCGTCGACAAATAGCAATGCTCCAGCTTGGTGGCACAAGTCTACCATAATGGGGTCAAGATGTTTCATGCTGGATGCTACCACTTTGGGTTGTAGCATTTCGATCAGGCGCGGAAGTCCCCGCACATTTCCCGGATCGGGCATCGGCAAACATTCCGGGCAAGTCTCCTTGAGTTTCTGCAATTGCCCCACCCATGCATACCAGACTGAGTTGCCAGTCATCCCTGCAGCGCGCAATTTCGTAGCAACTTCCTCTACGGATGCCGCCTTGAGGTCTACGTACAGTCCGATCTTTCCTTTGCACAGTGCGATGATTTCATCGAGTGTCGGGATACGCGTATCGGCCCACTGCGGTCCAACTCGACTGCCGATATCCATCGCCTTCAGTTCGGCTAGCGTGAAGTCAGACACTTTGCCCTGGGCATCATCGGTGTAGGCGTCGACCGTTTGGTTGTGAATGCTGACGATCTGGCCATCCCTGGTCGTACGCAGGTCGATCTCGACGAAGTCCGCGCCCAACTCGATGGCTCGTGCGTAGGCGGGAATTGTGTTTTCCGGAATGCCGACATGCACACCGCGATGTGCGATAACATACACGTCACCCTGACGCGGAGCCTTCCATGGATGGTTCGTTTCTGCGGCAGGCAATACCCCCGACCAACCGGCGACCATCACTAGCGCAGTTATAAAACACCAAAACTCAAATCTACATTTCATCAGACGTGCACCTCACGAAGCGATTCTAGTCGAAATGCCGGCTTGGTGTATCGCTCATTGAATCTTAGGAAGGCTAACGCTGCGAATCATCGACTCGCTTTAAATTCGATCTTTAGGATGGTGGGTCAGGGTGTCCGTATGACCTGGGCCAACTCGCAGTACTTGTGGCCATTTGAATAAGCAACCTCGGCCAACGCCAGAGGCTAGATTGTGGGACTGTTGGCAATCGCTGTTGGGAAATGCTATACTGCCACCGCAAGCTGACGGATGTACGAATCGGCGTGATTTGTACAGCTGTTTACCATTCAATGTGGGATCGTGGCGGTTCTGCAACTGGACATACAGGAGGGCAAAATATCGTGGCAGGGAATGAAGAGGCCAGACATCAAAAAATTACCGAGACGCAGTCCTCTGATGTTCCGCTAAGCAGCGAATTGAATGAATTGTTGGAAGCCGTCTTGAATGAGACTCGAGGAAGGGAGAATTCTGAATCGTTGGAGTGGCTTATCTCGGTGGCTCGCAAGTCGAAATATGACGAAATCAATTCGATTGATCCGGTGAAGGAAGTGGTGAAAGCGATTCTGTCGCGACAATTCGGAGAACGACGCCTTACTCCGAGATTGTTGCAGCATGTTGCGGCGGCACTCTACGAATCGCCTGAAGCGATGAGCAAGTTGTCGAATCTGTGGAAGAAGGCGAAAGGTAATGAACAGTCGCAACAGTGAAGCGGATATGCGAATTTGGATTGACCATTCGCAAGGAATGGTGCGATCGATCGCCACGCGAATCCATGTTGGATTACCCAAGAGCGTACAGTATGACGACCTGGTAGGCTATGGACAACTTGGACTGGTACAAGCCGCTCAATCGTACGACCCTTCCAAGAGCGTTTCGTTTCAGACGTATGCCTACTACCGAATTCGCGGAGCCATCTACGATGGCCTGGCCAAGATGTCCTGGACTAGTCGCGCGCTGCAGGCCCGGATTCGAGCCGAGCGGCTAAGTGCCGAAATGCTGGACCAGCAGGTGGAAGAATGGCGCGCCTCGGCCCAACAATCGCTGGCCGAAGATGCCGATTGGTTGGTGCAGACCACGGAGCGTATCGCGATGATTCATTTGCTGAGTGACGGCTCGGACGATTCGCGATCGTTGGAAACCACCGCCGTGGCAGACGAACCGCAGCCTGAAGAAGAACTGGCCGAAGAAGAAACCCGGGCTATGCTCCGCAATATGATCGGGGAGTTGAAGCCTGACGAGCAAACGATCATTCGACAGACCTACTTTGAGAACAAAAGCTTGGTAGAAACAGCGGGATTATTCGGTAAAAGCAAATCATGGATCAGTCGAAAACATGCCAAAATCCTTGAAAAACTTGCTCGGCGATTGGCGACCAGCGACGGGCAGCGGCTAGATTGCCCATGATCTTTAATTACTCTATAGCCGGGTAAGCTTCTTCGCTGCCTAAGCCGCCTTTGACGCGAACTACCGATCTACTTCTAGGTGCTGCCTCCATGACTTCTGCGAATCTAGTGAATATTGAATCACTATTGGGCGGTGCCGAATCGCCAGAAGATGCAGTTCGCCATCGGGAGCGCCAGGAAATCAAAGACTTGTTTGAGGAAGCCTCTGGACTGATCAAAGAGCGAGAGGACTGTGACAGAAACGGCGGCGTGGATGCCGCGGGGCAGCCATGGAGGTCCATTCCCAAACCCAGTTGGCAGCGGTTGATTGAGAAAGCTCAGCAGTACCTCACGTACTCCAAAGATTTTCAAGTGGCTGGTTGGCTGGCCAGCGGGCTGCTGGGCGAGCACCAAATTGCTGGTCTGGATGCTGGTCTGGAATTGTGTCTTGCGCTGGCCGAGCGATACTGGGAGGAACTCCTGCCGCCTCCCAGCGAAGATGTTGGGCATCTGGATACCATGAAGGGCGTTCGTACACTGCTCAGCAAGCGATCGCTTGTTTTGCTGGGAGATGTGGTTTTGGTTTCTGGCAAGCCACAGGGACGCACGACTGTCGAAACGTATACGTATCGAGATTATAAGCGATCCTTGGAGTTGGCAGCTGTCGATGAGGCCGAGCGCGACAGAAGGATCAGATCAGGTCAGGTGCCATTGGACCTAATTCAAAATGTGGCCAAGGTGTGTGATCCGACAGTTCTCGACCAATTGTGTCAGCAGGCGTCTACAACGATTGCCACGGCGGAGAAATTAACCAAGCTACTCCAGTCGCGGTGCCAGCCCGAGTCAAATGGTGACTCGACCTGGCCAGAGAGCCGCGAGTTTCTAGAGGAGTTGAGAGGCGTTAGCAAAGCGCTTCAATCGCTATATCGGGTAGTGGCCCCCGATGCGCCACCTGAATCTGAGTCGGAATCCATGCCCGGCCAAGGGACTGTTGTTGGTTCGGGTCAGACGCTGACTCGCGAATCCGCGCTGGCCAAAATTGAGCAGATTGCTCGATTCTTTGAAAACAGCGAGCCCCATAGTCCGATTCACTTTGCCTTGCGCCAGGTTGTGCGCTGGGGCCGCATGCCCTTGGACGAACTATTGGGTGAGTTAATTGAAAGTGAAGATGTCCTGATTGCGGTGCAAAAACGGATTGGGCTGCCTCGCAACGCGTCCGTCGAAGAGCAGAAACAATAATTCTGCGATTCAACGGTCTGGTACAAATGGGGTTGCTTGCAAGGTGGCTTGCAGGTGGATTACAATTGCCGACAGTGGCCTGCCGAATGTCGCAGACTCCAACTTATCAAGAGGTGCAAGATGGCAAAAAGTTCTCAGAAGATGTTGGTCACGCGTCGCAAGCCCCGAGTTCATATCATGACCGAAGTCGAAACGGGGTTCGGGCAAGAGAAGAAGGAGTTGCCGTTCGTCGTCGGAGTGATGGGAGATTTTTCTGGCGACCCCACGAAAAAACTGGAGCCATTATCGAAGCGAAAATTCGTGCAGGTGGATCGAGACAACTTCAATGAAGTCTTCAAGCAGTTGAATGTTGGTTTGGAGATCAGCGTGCCTAACCTGATGACGGAGGAAGAGGGCAAGGAGTTGCGAGTCGGTTTGAAATTTGAGTCGATGGATGACTTCGAACCAGCAGCGATTGCCCGGCAGATCGAACCTCTAAAGAACTTGTTGAACACTCGAGAGCAACTGAAGAACCTGGCGGCCAAAGTGGGACGCAGCGAAGACCTAGAGGATTTGTTAGAAGAAGTGCTCAAGGATCACGACAAGCTGAAGAAGCTGTCGGCAGAGTTAGGTGAGTGAGTCGAGTTGGTTACAGGTTGATTTCCATTAGGACAGGAACGAGGAGTCAGAGACGTGGCAGAAAAGAAGCAGGCCCAAAGCGAAGCAGTCCAGGCAGCGGCCGAATCGCGAAACTTTCTTGACGAGGTCCTAGAGGCAACCAAGCAGACCGAACGGCCGGAGGCTGAGGCGCTGATTCGTTCACTGGTCAAAGAGGCCAATGCTGGCACCGTCTCCTATGATAAGAACGTGCTCAATAGCATCAAGAATGCAATTGCGGGAATTGACGAAGTGATCTCCCGCCAACTGGCTGCCGTAATGCATCACGAGAAATTTCAGACGCTTGAGGGCTCGTGGCGCGGATTGCATCATCTGGTACATGAATCCAATACGGGAGAGATGATCAAGATTCGGGTACTCAATTGTTCGAAGAAGGATTTAGGCCGAGAGCTGGAGAAGGCACCGGAATTTGACCAGAGCCGAATTTGGTCAGCGATCTATGAGAATGAATTCGGAATGCCTGGCGGATTGCCCTATGGAGCGTTGATTGGCGACTACCAGTTCGACCATAAGACGCCCGGGGATTTGGAGGTGCTGGGCGGAATGGCCTCCATCTGTGCAGCCTCCTTGTGTCCTTTTATTACTTCGCCGTCGCCACGTTTGTTTGGATTGGATTCGTGGGAGCAACTGCCAAGCATCCGGGACATTAAAAGCAATTTCGATACGACCGAGTACGTCAAGTGGAAGGCGTTTCGTGAACTAGAGGACTCGCGGTTTGTCACGATGGCGATGCCGCGCACATTGGCCCGCCTGCCGTACGGATCCAATACTAAGCCGATCGACGAATTTAATTATGAAGAGGTGCCGCTGGGTAAGAAGGGGGAGTCGATTGCGGTTTCTCACGACAACTACTGCTGGATGAACACAGCCTACGTGTTGGGAGTAAGATTGACTGCAGCGTTCGAGGATACTAATTGGTGTACGGCCATTCGCGGTGCCAATAGCGGGGGCAAAGTTGAAGGACTGCCGACCCACATCGTCAAGAGTCCTGACGGCGGAATGGATATCAAGTGCCCAACGGAAGTGGCTATCACCGATCGTCGCGAAAAGGAACTGAGCGATGTCGGCTTCATGGCACTGAGCCACTACAAAGACTCGGATTTTTCGGTGTTCTTTGGTGGCCAAACCGTGCAAAAGCCCAAGAAGTATGATGACGATTCGGCCACCGAGAACGCAGCCATCATGGCCCGGTTGCCCTACATCATGGCTGCCTCACGAATTGGGCATTACCTGAAGGTCATGGCCCGCGACCAAATTGGCTCGTTCAAAGAGACCGAGGACATTCAGGCTTGGCTCGAACGCTGGATCATGAATTACGTGGCTGCCGACGAGAATCCAAACGAAGAGGTTAGAGCCAGACGACCGCTACGCGAGGCAGCCATTTCTGTCGAGCCGGTGCCGGGAAGTCCAGGGGCTTACAACGTGGTGGCTCACCTGAGGCCGTGGTTGCAATTAGAAGAATTAAACGCATCAGTGCGAATGGTCACACGGTTGCCAGCACAGGCCTAATTGGGCCACGTGCCAGTGGCGCTTGGTTGAGGCTTGTTTGGCGTTGCCAATGGCGCTTGATCCCAAAGTATTGGGGGTGAGCGTAGCACGATTGCCAACAAATCGTTCACGCGCGGTTCCTTGTCACGGCAATTGTCGGCACTTGCGCACCGTGGGTGCTCTCCAATCGCGATCCGGAGTGCTACATGTTGGCAGCTTTGATCCATCGAGTTCGAACACCACTTAGTTGCCATGGTTAATCAACCGGAAGCTCGGCAGTCACCAACCTCTTCTGAGCCCGGAGTACTGGATGCCTTTCTGTGGGAGGTTGCTGCCTATAGCCCGTCTGCAGGGCGGGAGGAGATGTCGGGGTTTGCTGGCTTTCGGCAGGGTGGACTGTCTGTCGAGCAAGCTCTAACGATGCTGTTTGGCGACTTTCGTCAGAGCATTCGCGCTCAAGGGTTCGCCCATTGGAAAAAGGAGATCCGTAGCGAACTCAATTACTTGCTGGCCCAGATTGATCAACTGGTCAACAGCCAACTGAATGCCGTGATTCATCACCCCAGATTTCAACGTTTGGAAGCCAGTTGGCGGGGCCTGAAAATGCTGTGTCAGGCAGCTAGGGCGGAGCGGTCAAAGTCGCCGAGCACGATTTTGGTGCGGATGCTGAGTGTGTCTTGGAGTGAATTGCATCGAGATTTTGAGAAGGCTGTCGAGTTTGATGGCAGCCAATTGTTTCGAAAAGTCTACGAAGACGAATTTGGAACTCCAGGAGGAATTCCCTATTCGGTTATGGTAGGCGATTACGAGATTCACCCTCGACCGACAGCCGAGCATCCGATCGATGACCTGGCTGTGTTAGGTCATATCGCGGGAGTTGCCGCAGCGGCGTTCTGCCCATTTGTATGCTCGGCAGCACCATCCATGTTTGGTGCCGACAGTTTTCATGATCTGCAATCGATTCGCGACTTGCAGGATGGCTTTGGTTTGGCCGAGTTTGTCAAGTGGCGATCATTGAGAAGGCTGGAAGATGCGCGGTTTGTGGGCTTGGCGCTGCCGCGAATATTGATGCGTGTGCCCTATTCTTTGGAGCAGACAGACGGATTTTCATTCACCGAGGAGGTGAGCGGTCCGGATAGTAGTCGCTATTTGTGGGGCAACGCTGCGTTCGCTTGGGCCTGTGTGCTGATCCGAGCCTTTGCCGAAACGAGTTGGCTGGCGGACATTCGTGGTACAGAGCGAAATCGCGTGGGTGGAGGGCTAGTAACCAATTTGCCGCGTGCAGACTACGCTACAGATCCGCGAGGGGTTGGCAAACGCTCCAGTACCGATGTGATCATCACCGACAGTCAGGAATCTGAGCTGTCGCAGTTAGGATTTCTGCCGCTGTGCCAATGCCATGACACCGAATACTGCGCCTTTTTTAGCAGTCCGTCCATCCAGCAACCCAAAGTGTATGACGACCCGTATGCCACGGGCAACGCCCGCCTGACCAGCATGTTGCACTATATCCTGTGTGTTTCCCGCTTTGCACATTATCTGAAAGTGCTGGCCAGAGACGAATTGGGCGGTGGAATGAGTGCCAGCGACTTGCAGGATAAGTTGGACGGGTGGATTAAGCAGTACGTTACGCCCAATGAAGATGCCAAACCTGAAAGTAAAGCTAAACGGCCACTAAGAAGTGCCGAGATCGAAGTAGCCCCCAATCCAGCCAGCCCTGGTAGTTATCAGTTGATCTTTCGTCTGCTGCCACATTACCAATTGGATGGACTGACGGCAGCTATTAAACTGCAGACCAGTGCCGTTGCGACAGCAGCGCTATGATCGGCTACCGAATTGAGTGGCGCCAAATTAATTGTCCGTCAGTTCCCCATCAAAACTGAAACTCACTCAAGCCCACAAAATAACATGGAAGCACTGAAACTCTTCAATCAAGGTGCATTGGCAGCCGCCATCACATCGGCCCAGGAGGTTGTCCGCAATCATCCGACACAGCACCGCGCGCGCGAAACCTTGGCCGATTTGTTATGTATTGAGCAGCAGTTAGATCGCGCTGACAAGCACTTAGAATCCATCGTTCTCCAGCAACCTCAGTCCTCGGTCAATGCTTTGCTAAGTCGGCAGTTGATTCGAGCCGAGACCAGTCGCCGGGAAGTATGGTCGCAAGGTAGGATGCCTGAATTTGTCGGAGAGCCGGGTGATTGTTGCCGACAAACGCTGGCTGCCCTGGTTGCCTTCCGCAATAATGAACCGGCCAGAGCTGTGGAAATCTTGCAGGCGGTAGAGGACAGCATTCCAACGTTGATTGGCACATGTAATGGTCAAGAGTATGAAGGTTTTCGAGACCTCGACGATCTGTGCCTGGGAATTGTGGAAGTATTGACCAGTACCGGCAAGTATTTCTGGATCCCGACATCACGAATTACCTCGATGCAATTCAGCCCTCCCACTGGGCCTAGGGATTTGTTGTGGCGAGAATGTCACATGCAGGTGGTCGATGGACCTGATGGCGTGGTGTATGTCCCCGCCATCTATATCCATACGACGACGGAAGATCCGCAAGCTCTCTTAGGCAGGACCACGAACTGGTTAGAGGAAGCGGGTCGGCCGACTACCGGAATGGGCCAGCGGATGTTCATGATTGGCGATCAAGATCTCGGGATCATGGAAATCAATGAGCTTCAGTTTAGGCGTTAGTCGAGGATGGTCAAACCGCTAGAAGATGAACCGCTGCGAGCTTCGCTCTTGGATCGCCTGGATGGATTGTCCAGAGTGGGGCGATTTGCTGGGCGACAAACTTTGGATGAATTCGTAGCTTCTATCCACACCAACTTGCAGAATTTATTGAATACGCGGTGGCGAGTCTCCCAGTGGCCTCCAGGATTGGACGAGCTGGATGATTCTTTGGTCAATTTTGGCATTCCTGATTTTACGGGAGCCAATATGTCGTCACCCGGAGATCGTCAGTTGTTCTGCGAGATAGTCGAGAAAATGATTCTGTTACACGACCGGAGAATCATGGATGTGCGGGTTGTTTTCCAGGATACAGCGGACAGTGCAGATCGCAATTTGCGTTTTCGAATCGAGGTTGAAGTGCGTGCCTCGCCAGACCCGGCAGAGGTGACTTTTGATTCTCAGATTGATCCCATGTCACACAAGATTCGCATAGCCTTGAATCACTAATTTATGAGCGACGAACTGCTTCGATACTACAACCAGGAACTGCAATATTTACGGCGACAGGCCGATGAATTTGGCAGGGCTAACAAAGAGTTGGCGGCTCATCTGCAGTTGAATTCAGAAGGCCATGATGATCCGTATGTGGGGCGTTTGGTTCAAGCTTTTGCCTACCTAAATGCGCGCACGCGGTTGAAATTGGATGACGAGTTCCCGGAGATCGTCAGTAGTTTGTTGGATGTCATCGTACCGCATTATCAGCGGTTTATTCCCTCGTGTTCGATTGTTCAGTTTCGATTGGACAAGTCGCAAGCCGATCAATTAAAGGGTTACCAGGTTGCGGCGCAGGCCAATATTGAAACAGAGCCCATTGATGGCGAGCCTTGTAGATTTCGCAGTTGCTATCCGGTGACTTGCTGGCCGTTTCAAATAACAGACATTGCATTACGTGGCGTACCCTTTGAAGCGCCTGCATTGGTAGGGCAGAGCGAACCACATCACGGTTTGTTGAAGATTCGGCTACAGACGTTAGATTCCGAAATTCCGTTTTCTGCATTTTCCTGCCAGTCATTGCGGTTCTACATTCACTTGCCAGCGCCGTTTTGTTACCAGTTGTATGAGTTGCTGTTTCAAAGCGTAACGGGGCTGGCGATAGCCAGATCTCCCAAAGATCCAGCCGTGCAAGTGTTGCCGCTCGATGCGCTGCGGGCAGTCGGCTTTGCAGAGGACGAGGGATTAATTGAGTATCCCACCCAGTCCTTCCTTGGTTATCGGCTATTGACCGAGTATTTCGCGTTTCGTGAAAAATTCTTGTTTTTTGATATTCAGTTCGACGGCGCATTGGCCGGCATGCAAGGTGCGTCCCTGGAGTTGTACTTGTATCTGAATCGTCGTTGGAAAGATCTGGAGGGATATATTGACCAAACTAGCTTGCAGCTGGGCTGCACGCCGATCGTCAATTTATTTCCGAAGCAAGCGGAGCCGATTCGCTTGTCGCATACCAGCGCCACCTATCGCGTCGATCCCGATGCGCGACGGCGTCAAGCATTCGAGGTCTATAGCATTCAATCGGTGCGCGGCCGCTCCAACTCTGGTACCATCCGAGTTTTCGAACCTTTCTATTCGCTAGATCATGCCAATGATGATTCCGCTAGACCCGCCTATTGGCACGGCACACGCAGCCAGTCCGAAGGCGATGAATTGACGCGTGGCACAGATGTTGATATCGCGTTCGTCGATCCTGAGTTCAATCCGTTGAAAGCTATCGACTGGACCATTGAAATTGACACTTTATGCAGCAATCGCAATCTGCCTGCCCGCATGCCGTTCGGGGGTGATCATCCCAGGCTATTTCTGGAAGGTGCAGGCGCCATTGAGCGGGTGCAATGTCTGCTGAAACCCACCAGCCCGCAGCGCCCCGCGTTCCCGGCGGGTCTGAGATGGCGAGTTGTGTCGCATCTGTCACTGAATTATTTATCGCTGGTCGATAGCCGTAGCGATAGCTCCAGCGCAGCGGCCTTGCGAGAGCTATTGACGCTCTATGATTTTGGCGTCGACCCCGTAGGCAGCAATTCGATTGCCGGCTTGCGTCAGGTACATAGCCGGGCCTGTATTGGCCGCCTGCCAGGTGATTATTCTGGAGCCATTTGCAGAGGTCGAGAAGTAACGATCGAATTCGACGAAGACAAGTACACATCCGGCAACCTGTTCCTGTTTGCCAGCGTACTGGAGCATTTTTTGACGGCATATTGCAGCATCAATTCTTTCGTTCGGTTGGTCGCCGTATCCAATCGCAGACAAGGTAATGTACATCAATGGCCAGCCCGCGGCGGAACTCAGCACGTACTGTAGGCGACCGGTTGTCTGCCGAAGCCTATCACTTTGCGTTTGTGCAAGTGGTGCGCATCATCGAGCACATTCGTGCGCACCAGGGCTATCCCAGCCAACCTGTTGGATATGCGGTACACCCAGAGCAGGAGTGCCTGCGGATTCTAGGTTCGTTGGGACGTAGCTTTGCGCCTGCAGAAGTCGCCGCAGTCGCGGGCATAGAGGCGCCATTGGCGGCTGTCACACCGCAGCGCCCCGTGGTCACTACGACTTTCATGGGATTGTATGGACCCAGCGGCGTATTACCACAACATGACAATCAGCGCATTATCAACCGCGGTGGAAAAGCCAACGTCGAGAAAGAGCTGCTGGATTTATTTCATCATCGCATCCTGTCGCTGTTCTATCGCGCATCAACCAAGTATCGACTACCTTTCGCCTACGACAGGCACGTGCGACATACCAAGTCGGACCTCGAGTTGACCACGCGAGTCCTGCTGTCGGTTGCGGGCTTGGGATTTTCCCAGTTGCAAAAGCGATTGTGTTTCTCCGATGAGCTAGTCATCAAGTATTGTCAATATTTTGGCCAGGGCCCCAAGAATGCATCTAGTTTGGCACGAATGCTGGAATCGGTATTTGGAATACGAGTTAGCATTCTGCCCTGGCAGGGTAGGTGGCTCAGCCACACACCCCACAGCCGGTCGATAATGCCGCACCGCGCACTGCCCGCCGGACAACATTGTCAATTGGGTAGGAGTCTGGTGCTCGGCGAGCGGGTTTGGGAAATACAACGGAAGTTTCGCGTCCGTATCGGACCGGTGGATCGCCAAACTTTTCAGGCCTTCCTGCCAGGGTCGAAGAACTTGACAATGGCCATGCAGATGGTTCGACTGTATATCGATGTAAGTTTGGATTTCGATATTCAACTGGAAATCAGGGCCGATGAGGTGCCACAATTGAAGCTTAACGGTGCCGACTCAAGGCTGGGTCTGAACGCTTGGCTGATCAGTCGGCCGCCGACTGCCAACAAAACGGACGCGGTCTTTGGCGAAAGCAACGCGCACTTTACCAACTAATCATTCCTGAAATACCCATCACGAGTCTAGGTCGCTAGCAAATAGTTTTCTTTATATAGAACTACGGAGCGTATGATGGCAGTGTTGAATCTTAAATCTCTGGCCGCCAAGCTAAACACCGACTGTCGGCAGGCGCTAGAAGCTGCTGCCGGACTGTGCCTGTCGCTGACCAACTACAATGTCGAGGTCGAGCATTGGCTGATGAAATTGCTGGATCGTGCCAATACCGATTTGCAATTAATCTGTCGCAGTTACGAAATCAATGATTCCCAACTGCGTACTGAATTGCAACATGCCATTGATCGCTTTAAGACCGGTAATGGGCGCCCGCCGGCACTCAGTCCCACCATCGTGGATTTGATTCGTGATGCGTGGTTGATCGGTTCCATTGAGTTCGCCGATCACCAAGTACGGAGCGGGTATCTTGTCTTGGCAATCTTGGGTATGGAAGGCCTCAATCGGGCTGCATTGGGAGGAGTTGCCTCGCAGTTGGAAAAAATATCCTATGAGTCGCTCAAGCGAGAGTTTCATGAGATTTGCCAAGACTCCGACGAAGCTCAGGCCACCACGGCTCCATCGGCCACTGCCGGTGCCCCCGGCAAGGGGCACGTTCCATCAAAGACTCCAGCGCTGGACCAATACACCGTTGACCTGACGGATCGTGCGCGTCGCGGCCATATCGATCCGGTACTCGGACGAGATGATGAAATTCGGCAAGTCATTGATGTGCTGTGTCGCAGGCGGCAGAACAACCCGATCTTGACTGGCGAACCTGGAGTAGGCAAGACGGCGGTGGCCGAAGGCTTTGCCCTGCAGATCGCCAAAGGCGAAGTGCCGCCAGCACTCCAAAACGTGACTCTGAGAGTCTTGGATTTGGCCTTGTTACAAGCCGGTGCGGGCGTGAAGGGGGAATTTGAAAATCGGCTTAAGTCGGTTATTGAGGAAGTGAAGTCCTCGCCCACGCCAATTATTCTGTTCATTGACGAAGCCCACACCTTAATTGGTGCTGGTGGGCAGGCCGGACAGGGCGATGCCGCGAACCTACTCAAACCAGCCTTGGCCCGAGGCGAACTACGAACGATTGCGGCCACGACCTGGGCTGAGTACAAAAAGTACTTCGAGCGAGATGCCGCGTTAGCTAGACGGTTTCAAGTTGTGAATGTTGCCGAGCCTAACGAAGCATCCGCAATTGCTATGGTGCAAGGATTGGTGGCGGTTTTGGAGAAGCACCATAAGATTCGAATCCAAAGTGAAGCGGTTACCGAAGCTGTCAAACTATCCAATCGCTATATCTCAGGACGTCAATTGCCCGATAAAGCCATCAGTTTGTTGGACACGACCTGTGCACGCATTAGCCTGAGTCAAAATTCGATCCCTCCCGCGCTCGAGAATTGTCATCGGCGTCTCCAGCACGTTTCTACTTCTATCGGAATTCTAGAACGCGAGCAGCAGACAGGTTCCGATCACCAGGCAGCCATGGCTGAACTGAGACTGCAGCAAGAAGAGGTCGAACGCGAACGTTTGGCACTGGACGAGCGTTGGCAGCGGGAGCTGAATTTAGTCAGCCAGATTAACTCTCTATCAGCTCAATTGATGAACCAAGAAGTCTCGCAGCAGTCGGACAAAGCTGCACAGGCCAATGCTGCGGAGCCAGCCGCTCAGTCGGTGGATGAACTGCGTGACGATTTAGTACGCCTGCAAGCAGAGCTGGTTGCCGTCCAAGGTGAATCGCCATTGGTATTTGCGAATTGCGATGGTACCGCCATCGCCGCTACAGTGGCTGCCTGGACGGGCATTCCCGTGGGACGGATGATATCCAACGAGATTAAGACCGTTATGAATCTTCAGAATGCCATGGAGCAATCCGTCGTAGGTCAGTCACACGCGCTGGCACAGATCGCACGTAGCATTCAGGTATCACGGGCGCGGCTGACCGACCCTAGCCGACCTATTGGCGTGTTCCTGCTGGCAGGCACGAGTGGTGTCGGCAAGACTGAGACCGCTCTTACATTGGCTGAACTTCTTTACGGTGGCGAGCAAAATGTGACCGTCATCAACATGTCGGAATTCAAGGAAGAGCATAAGGTATCGCTGTTAATGGGGTCGCCCCCGGGATACGTGGGCTATGGTGAGGGCGGCATTCTAACGGAGGCAATTCGTCGCAAGCCGTACAGTGTGCTGCTGCTGGATGAAATGGAAAAAGCGCATCCCGGAGTTCAAGACGTCTTCTATCAAGTGTTCGACAAGGGGCACATGAAAGATGGCGAAGGGCGCGACATCGACTTCAAGAATACTCTGATTATCATGACTTCCAACGCTGGCACAAATCTAATCATGAGCCTGTGTTCTGACCCTGAAACGCGACCTTCGGCGGAAGGATTGACCGAGGCGCTGCACGAGGAATTGCTAAAAACATTTAAGCCTGCGTTCTTGGGGCGATTGACGGTGATTCCGTATTTCCCGCTGGACGACGGCATCATGCGGCAAATCATACGACTCAAACTCGGCAAAGTGCAGCGTCGCGTGGTCGAAAACTACAAGGCCGTACTTGAATATACCGATGCGGTTGTGGATTCCATCGTCTCGCGGTGCACGGAGGTCGACACGGGTGCGCGCAATGTTGACAAAATCCTCAATCGAACATTGCTGCCCGAACTGTCGCGTGAGTTTTTGACCTTTATGGCCAATTCCACACCATTTAGCCAAGTCGTCGTCGACGCCGATGGTCAAGGCTTTACCTATTCCCTTCGCTAACTGACTCGCCAGCCGCCTAGCGATTTCGATTGACCAATTGAGGTCGAATGTTCAGTGAGTAATAGCGCTTAGCTACGTCCCAGACTGTTCCGCGACCGGTGACGACGTGTACCGTGGCCAGCGACTGATGGGAGACGCCGGGCGGCCAACTGCGGAGTTCAATCAACACCTCGAATTGGTTTCCTTTCGGTTCTAGTCGACCTCCGGTGGCCAGTTTTGACTGAAACGTACGATCGCCCACAAGTGATTCGGGGGTCACGTGCACCGGTTCTACGGAAACCTGCCGCACTTGGCCTTCATGCAGTCGCGTCACGTCGCAGTCCCAGCGGCAACGAACTTCCATCCCCGGTTGAATCAAGCGCGCGGTGTGTTCCGGCACTATAGCCGTCAGTTGCATCTGTTCGGAGTGTGCCACCCACCCCAGTAGGCTACCACGCTCGACATACGCTCCCAAGTTTGCAGGCCGGTGGAGCGGATTCCACTGCACAGCATTGACCGGCTCCGTAATGCTCCGCGACGCTTGCAAGCCGCTTTCAACAAAATGGCCTGCCTGCGGCGCACGCACGGTAAGCAACTCGACTTGCTGACTCAGAAGTTGTGTCTGAACCTCGTGGGCAGCCAGTTGCTCGATGACATCGGCCATCTCGAAGACACTCGATTCATCGTTGGCCTGAGATAACCGCAAGTGTGCGAGCCGTTGCTCCATGAGCCGTTGTTTGCCTTCAGCAGCTAATTGCTCCATTTCCAGCTCGTGCGATCGCAATCGAATTACTGCTTGGCCTTGAGCGATGTCAACGCCAGGCTGCTGCAGGCTGACGACTTCACCGGCTTGCTGCGCGTAAAGTGGACTAAGATTCGCAAAGCTAGAAACAGCTCGGGCGGTAGCGAAGGTGGTCCACTGAAAACTGAATACCAGCCAACTAGCAGTTAGCAGCATCCCCAACATGACAACGATCCGCGACCACAGTACGCGACCAACTCCCTGAATTTGCTTGACCCGCTGGACTGCTGTCCAAAATCCGCCAAAAGCAATTCGTCCGAGGCACACACCGCAAATGCCGATGGCTACCAGTCTCAAGCCGACGCGGTCCAGCCCAACCCACACGATTCCCAGTATCGTAATCAACAACATCGTTCTAAAAAGGAGAGACGCGATCCCGTAAATCAACAAAAACCAATCGGGGCCATCCGTGTGACGAAGTTGCAATCGACTTCCCGTCAGAAAGCTGGTGGTCAGACGCTGGAATAGCTCGCGACTTTGTTCGGAGAGATTTGGGATCCCAATCAGATCACTCAATACATAGTACCCGTCATAGCGTAATAAAGGATTGGCATTGATCACTACGGTACTAAGCGCACTAACAAACATGGTGTAAGCTGCGATATCATGCAGCCAACTGGACGGCAATGTAGTCAACCACACGCAGGCCGCACCCACAGCAATCAATAGTTCAACATACACCCCGGCGGCTGCGATGCTTGCGCGGCGCCAATGACTGGGGATCTTCCAGCTATCCGTGGTGTTACAATACAAAACCGGCATGAGAACCAAGAACATAATGCCAATTTCGTGGCATTCGGCTCCCCATTTCCTGCACGCCAGTGCATGTCCCAATTCGTGCATCGACTTAAGGCAAACGTAGATTGCCAACCAAGTGACTACTTGCTCAGCAGTCGTTTGGGCCAAAGCCAACTGAATTGTCTGCCAAGCGTCATGGCGCAAGAACTGTAACCATACCAGAAAGATCAACAGCGGACTGGCTATGGCAACGCATAACAGCAGAGTCTTACTGAATAGGACAGTGGCTAGCGGCGACAGTGCCGTCAAGAGTCGCGTGGGGTCAAACAGCGGGATGCGTATTGCCAGTGGATTAATGAGCCATTGGAGAAGCCGACCCGAATCGACTTGTTGCCGCTTAGTCCATAACGACCTGGCGGATTTGGATGGTTGATGAGACAGCAGCAATCCAGCCGCAGCCACTCGCGAAACCAGTGACAGTAACCATTCGGCATTGATCTGCATTGACAAGCCGTTTGCCAAGACATCTGCCAAAGTTCGTGCCCCATTGAGCTGTTGCAAGACGGCCTTTTCGAGATCGCTGAAGTAGAAGTGTTCCAGCGAAACGGGATCCCTGGCAACCCAGCGTGTTTTACAAACGCGGCCGTACTCGGACCATTCCAAGTCGGGTCTCAGCTTCATCACAATCTCTAATTGAGCTGAACGGATGGCTGCTGGCGGTGTCATGGCACAGGAACAAGTGCAGCGCGTACTCTCAAACCTGGAACGAGCGCGCCTTCAAGGTTTACAATTTCCAGTTGGATTCTCATGTGGTTGGTAAGTGGATTGACTTCAGGAAATGCACACGTCACGTGCGCGGGTATGAACAGTTCTTGCTCACCCAGTCGCACTCCGACGACCGCTTGGCGGCCAACCAGCTTAGACGGCGTAGCCGCTTGCACAAACCCCTCGACAATCAGGTGATCTAACTGCATAACTTGACATAATTCGGCACCTGACTCGACCCACTCTCCTGGTCGTTTACCGACCGAAATGACCACTCCGCCGGCCGGTGCCGTGACTCGGTGACGCGCAACAAGTTCTTCTGCGTTGGCTTGTTCATTCAGGGCTTTTTGGAATTCCAATTCGCTGAGCTTTCGATCATGTACAGCGCGTTGAATTTCGAGCTGAGTGGTTTCAAATACCAGGTTTAAGCGATCGATTTCCTTCAGTGGATATGCATCACGTATTTTCGCATTGGCGGCGATGGCCCGGTCAAGCTCGTTCTTGGCAACGCGGGAGCGGTTTTCGGCCAGTTGCGCATCAATTTCGCTTTCGAATTTGATTCGAGCTACGCTGGCAATGATTATGGCTTGGGCCAATTGTCGTTTGGCCAGCTTGTCGTCGATCATAGCCACATTCTGGCCGACGGTAACATGCTCTCCTTCGCGCACCGCGACCATCTGCACTATTCCGCTGGCTTCAGAGCAAACTCGAGTAGGATCCTTGGACTTCAGCAGTGCGTTCTCGACCGTCGTGGCACCCGGCAAGTCAAACTGCGCTGACAAATCGGCAGTCTGCTCTCCACGACTCGGCCCGACAAGCCATAGCCAAGTTGCGCTGCACACTAGCGAGCTGACAAGAAATCGCAGCCAGCCAGGCTGAAAATAGCAGGTGATGCTCAGTTTGAGGGCGTTTGGTACTAGAACCATAGTTTTCTTTGAATCGCCTCCACCAAAGGTCTGGAAAGTACAAACCATGTTTGTCGCTGGCCACACGACAGATAAGCTTTCACAGTGGCACCGATGTGCCCGTACGCGACGGATGCAGTAGCTGGTTCAGCGATTGCATCAATGATAACGCCATCGCCCCGTGGATTGCGAGCTAATGTAGAAATCCAGCTAATCTGCGCGTCAAACTGAACATCTGGCTGAGCAACAAATATGAATTCCAAAACAGCCTCTGACTTGACGGGGATAGAACGCGAGCCCATCGAGTTCGCGAAAACTTGCTTCTTGACGTATCCAATATCTGCGTCAGCAATCTCCAGTTTTAGGCACCAGTCGCCACTGGGGTCTGCAATACGAAACAAACTATCACCACGTCGCACGGGGCGCTGCTCGAGCAGTTTATCGAGATCTCTGGCGACAATGACGCCGTCCTGCGGAGCTCGTAGCTCCAGCCGTTGTCGCTCAAGCCGCAACGCATCCAGTTTTTGTTGTAGGACTTCGGCCCAAGAATCTAATTGGCCAATCTCCGCAGTAAGTTTGTTACGGATCGCCGGTGATGCTGCTGGATCGCTACTGAGCTGACTCTGACTTAGCGATAAACCCTTTCGCTTCTCTGCATTGGCACTCAGTTCGCCTTCGACGCTGCGTATATCTAACTCCAATTGTGTTGATTTCATGGCTAACAACAGTTGACCCTTCTGCACTGCCTGACCATTGGTCACCAATACCTGATCCACAGTACCGTCCAACGGTGCAAATAAGGTTCGTTGGTCTACCGGCTCAAAAGTTCCATCCATCTCAATACGTAAGTTGGCAGGCATGATAAGTGCCCACAGAATTCCGGCTACCACTAATGTCCAAGTGGTCCACTTGATCAACTGTCGTGGTCGAGAGCTGATCGCTCCCGTTCCAAATTGATTCCAAGTACGAATCCAACCAGGTATTCGCAACCATCGCTGATGCTGAGACCAAGCAACAGCCAGCATCTGCCCAACTTGATTCAGCACCACCATTCCCTTGGAAAACGCTTCGTAGGTAGCCCACTGGACGATCAGAACTGTATCGTGGGGGCGCGGCGTGGCAGTGGGGTCGCTCAGGGGAAAGGCAATGTAATAAGTGCCCGACACGGTGGGCGAGAGTTCGTCTAGCTGGCCGTGTTCGGTAAGTTCCTGAGAGTACTCAGGTTTGCCGGTAGAAAACACCCGCTTACCGATCTGTTCCAGTTGACTTACCAGTACCGATGCCGTGATTGGTCCAGGCGTATTGCTGATCGTCGAAATCCGAGGGCTGGCCAAAAGAGACTGTTTGGCAACTGAGATGCGATCCGCCATCAATATCGGCAACAATCCGTTGACCAAGTAGATTTCGGCTTCGATACTTGAGCCTGCCGAGGCAATGTCTTTATGGAGTTGTATAAACGCGGGCAGGTAGGCATCACGAAGCGATTCAATTTCAAACTGCAGACGCTGAGCGATGACTTCTGCGAAGGCCTTGCAAAGCTGGACCAATTCAGAATAGGCCAGTTTGTCGACCTTGCTACCGAGCTTGACTAAAAGCGCTGCTTGCCCGGCACGCTTCCGAATCGGCAAGACGATACTGTCGAGTCCGGTTGGCAAATGGTCGACAAATTGAGCCTCAGCGTGTGGAATTTGGTCCAGCAGTTCGTGCCAGTTACAGTTGCCAACACTACAAACGATGCGCCAATTGCTATCGGGTATGGGGGCGACCAGAGCAATACTTGCGCCCGGCAGTAAGCTACAAAGACGACGTAGCACCGCCTCGTTGAACTCCTTGATTGAAGTCTGCGGGCAGGACGCCAGCTGCTCTAATGAATCTAGCAGTCTATCCAGTTCCTTGAGGGTAACCTCAGCTCCCAAAGACTGCATTCGTCATCCCTTAGAGTATGTAGAGCCACATGTCATCGAAATGAGACTAATCGCAATCAGACACGGAGCAATCGCAGTTCACCAATTGGTGGTCGACACGCTTGTGATAGCCTTTCTGATTTTAAGCTGAAAGTGCATCCGCACCACCGAAAATGACAAGAAAGCCGCCGACACTACCTGGGCAATGGCAATTTGACAGCCAAATCCGAACAATTAAAAGGAACTGATTAAAAGAAAGTTTCAGCAGAACCGATACAGGGTGAATGCGTGGAAAAGATGCCTGACAACTGCCTTTTGTTCGGAGTGCACAATGAGGGGGGGATACCGAAAATTGCTCTGCGGACTCCTTGCTGGCCTAACCGCCAGCAACGGATGCATGAGCGGAAATCGGCAGTTGTTCATGTCCGGCGGGCAGCACTGTAACGCACCGGCTCACTGTCCCACAGACTCCTTTGCTCAGCTTCGCCAGTCTGATGCGTTACTGTGCCATGAATGCGCTGGTGCAGAGCTCAGCGTCTTTTCACCGTTGGATGTTGATGAATCCCAAGTCGGGCAGTCGGCCACGATGCACATGTCATTAGAGCAGTGCATTCGGGACGCACTGCAAAGCTCGAAGGTTATGCGAGATCTAGGGGTAACCGTAATTCGGTCGCCACAAACGACGAACTCCACGGTGGATCCGGCGATGATCTACACCGATCCGCGGACAGGTGAAGAAGCAGCTCTCAGCGCTTTCGATGCGCAGCTGTTCGCTTCCAACATGTTCGAGTCGAACAATCGCAAATTCAATAATCAGTTCTTTGGGGTCAATGGTCGTTTCATTCAGTCACTCAATACCACTCAAATCGGACTATCCAAGAGATCTGCTACCGGTTCAACGTTCACGGTGCGCAATGTCACCATCGCTGACAATAACAATCAATCTGGTAACCAGTTTCCGGGCCGACGTCAAAGTTGGGAGTCGTTCTTTGAAGTCGAAGCGCGACGTCCGCTACTGCTGGGCGCGGGCACCGAGTTCAATCGGATCGCAGGGTCTGCCATCGGTCCTGGCCAACTCAACGGCGTCTTGCTGGCGCGAACACGCACCGATATCAGTTTGGTTGATTTTGAACGCTCAGTTCGCGATTTGGTAGCCGAAGTTGAAAACGCGTATTGGGATCTGTACTACGCCTATCGCGATCTGGAAGCCAAGATCGAAATGCGAGATATCGCAGAAGATACGTTGCGCAAACGATCTGCGAAGGTCGGTGCAGGCGATGTCGCTACCGGCGATATTGCACAGGCCAGAGAGCAGGTTCTTCGCTTTCAGTCAGAAATTGTAGATGCCCTGAACGGTCGCCCCATTGACGGTACTCGCACCAATAACGGCTCTTCCGGTGGAACCTTTCGTGGAACGGGTGGCGTGCGGGTGGCCGAGCGAAAATTGCGATTGATGATCGGTTTGCCTATCAACGACGGCACTCTGATCTGGCCTACCGATACACCGACTACAATTCCAACCACCTTTGACTGGACGAATTCACTCGCTGACGCGTTGACTCACCGCGAAGAATTGCGTCGGCAAAGATGGGTCATCAAGCAGTCCGAATTGGAACTGATTGCCAATCGTAATTACCTGAAGCCGCAATTAGACCTGATCGCGCGTTATCGCGCGCGTGGGTTCAGCGACCAGTTGCTAACGCGGCATCCCATTGATGGCTCACATTTCTTTGATGACGACCTCCAAGAACTGAATGCCGGAATTGAATACGTCATGCCGATTGGATTTCGTCGGGCACATGCGGCAGTGCGCAATTCCGAGCTATCGCTTGTGCGTGCCAACGAAGTGCTTCGTGAACAAGAACGCGGTGTCCAATTGGGGCTCAGCAACGCTGTAGCTGATTCCAAACGTTCTTACGAGAGCATGAATTTGCATCATCATCGACTGGACGCAATTGTCGAGCAGCTAAATGCACTCCAAGCTCGCGAAGAGGCTGCTAATACCCCAGAGCTTGATGTGGTCTTGGAAACCCACCGACGCCTGTTGGATGCCAGGTTACGATTTCACCAGTCGCAAATCGACTACGCATTGTCGCTGCGAAATATTCATTTTGAAAAAGGTACACTGCTGAATTATCACAGTATCTATTTGGCCGAGTCAGCCAGCAGCAGGAACGCAGTTGCCGATGCTCAGGTACGTGCTAGCATGCAAGACGGAAACGTACGTGTCAGCCATCGCGACAGTATTGTAGCCGAATAACTCCAGGGGCTAACGCAAGACCCTGACGAGCTAGAAAGCCTGATCCCGAATTCAAATTTCGCTGCAACTTGCGCCCGCTGCATTCTTTTCTCTCCCCGTATGATCCGAGCAATCGTACAACTTTAAACGATTTGCAACTTCGAGCAGAAGATATTGCTTGTTGGTGCAGCGCATTCTGCCCTCGGCGTGCTATACTTGATCGCGGTCTGGAATCTTCAATGCGCCGCATGGAGGCAGATTCCGCAGTGTCTATACCACGTCAGACCAAAGGATATGGGAGGTTCAATAATGAAGCCAGTGCGTTTCTTGACAAGCCTAGTGATTTGCGTTTGGGCCACCTGTGCGTTTGCACAGTCAGTGCATAGCCAAGATTGCATGTGCTCAGAGGCACGTGTAGGCATGGGCGTGGACGACTTTTCGTCGTACTCGAACATGCAAATCCTGGAGGCCAATGCGATCTACCTAACCGTTGATGTTCCGGAAATCACGCTTGATTGCCCAACAGATGCAATCCTTACAATCAATGGCGACAAAACTGCCAGCACTGGCAAGTCGCGCCGATTCATCGTGCGAAATCTGGCGCCTGGTGAAAAATACGAGTTCACCGTAGTGGCAATAACCACCAATCGCGCTGGTATTGAATTGCAGCAGACGCAGACGTTTACCTTGAAGACCGGTGATTTCAAGCAAATCGCGATGAAGCCGATCAAGCGCAAAACGTGACAAGGTATTCGACGCGAATTTGACGACTCAGTGACTGCAAAAACTGGTGGCAGGAACTGTCGACCGTCTACAGCCGTTACGCCAGATGGTGCAGTAGGTCGTGGTTGTGGTCGCAGGTGCTCTTGGGAGCTGTTGAATGCCTGTATCTGATACGCGCGCAGCAAGCGGGTAACGGGTTCGGAGCTGTTTTGGCGAAATGCGTACCTCGTAACTCCTCAAGGATTACGAGGTTTTTTGCTATCCGGCTCCGCTCGCTCCACTTCATATCGGTTGCCATCCAAAGCAGTTTCTTTCCAAGAACTAGATTGCGTGCCACAAGTGAAGCTGATAATTTCAAGCTTATTTACAGGCACAATTTAAGCATTACGAAGTTCGAACGATGGCGACCAGGTCCAAAAGCACGACAAGCGATCCCTTGGACGACCCGCGTTATTGGACCGTCCAACCAGGCTTAGCCATTGGCATGCTTGAATTGGGAACGCCACGCGATGAAGTTTTGCAATTGCTGCAGAAGAATGGCATCGATGTCGAAGTTGATGATACCGACTCGACCGAGTTCTACGTGTGCGAGATGGAAACGGTACTTTATTTTGCCGAGCACGCTCCACACCCGCTGTTGCTGATCAAGGTGCAAGATGAGCGCGTGAGACTTGGCACTCTAAAAGTGATAGGCGATTTTCCGCACAACATTTTAGCAGCGGTGCCCAGCATCAACACGCTGTGGATGTCCGATATTGGACAGATAACAAGCCCGGACAGTAAATCTTCGGCGACAAAGAATCTATCTGATTCTCAGCTACTCAACGACGGAACGCTGTGGATAACAACCCTCGGAATTGGGCTCGGGCTGGTCGATGGCGCTATTGTTACACTTTGGCTCTGTGACCCTCAATACCTGCCCAGCAGTGGCCAGGGAGAGTTTACCGCCCAGCAGCGCCAGTTGTCCGAAAAGATGCAGCTTGCGTCCTTCAAAGCCGAAGTGCCGAAGACGCATCCTGTGCAGCGGTTGGCCAAAGTTGGTTTGGCTGCGACAGCGCTGGTAGTTGCCGCCTATTTCGGTAATCAAGCTTGGGAGGAACAAAAAAAATGGGACAGTGCACCAGAAGTTGAAGCCGAGGTGATTGAGGTTTGGCCGCCACCGCCTGAGCCATTTCCAAGCCAGTTCACGTTATCTTATCAGGACGCGACCGGTGGCGTGCATCAAGTTCAGTGGGGACAGAACGATCTGTATGGGATGCCACAAGTAGGCAGCAAAGTAACGCTTCGCTATTTGGCCAATGCTCCCGATATTGCAATGGGACCAGCCAAGCTTCACGACATTGCGTTCAACCAGTTCGTTCCCTATCTAATTGGGATATTTGTGGTCTATTCCGCACTGAGTTTAGTGGTTAATCTCGTTTTAGCGAAACTGTTGCGGCCTGCCTAAAACTGTCGGCTGGGCCACAGAAACTTGGGCATTATCACAATCCTTGAGCACTGGTTGAGGCGCAGTGGTGAGAATTCTCTTGCAAGTATCCTCTTGCAACCTGGCGACACCCTTGCGATGCTCGCTCGCACCGTGGCATAAGCACCAGCAGGGGGTGGCGACCCAGCATTAGCCAGTCAACGCGAAGTTCCGCATCACGCAATCGAAGCGCGGTTCTCAGACGAACTCACTACCATTCTTCCGCAAGGTTGCTTTAGCAGTGTTGGTTCAATGCTTGATCAACGAGCCCGTCTTCTGCTGATGCCGGTCGGTATCTAAGTTTCTACGCTCAACCGTCCATTGCCACTGGTGCAAGCTGGTGCTGATTGACGTACTGCTTGACCTCCGTGGCGGTAAACCAGGCGGTCATGGCCAATGACACGCCGAAGTAGACGGCGATAGCGGCTGTTCCCCAAGGCACAAATTGGTTCAAGCCGAACCAATCGCCCTGCCACGCGATCAGCGAGCAACCGACAGCGGCGCGCAGAAACTCATATAGCAGCGCTCGCGGATTCTTGTCCATCAAAGTACACAGACTGTAGACACTTGCAAACACAAATAGCCCGTAGAAAAACATGGCTGGAGCACCAATGGCCGCCAAGCGGTTGAATAGATACAACGCGCTTAGGCCGGTAACACTATATTGCACCCATGACCAGTACAGTAAACCTGACGATAACTGCGTATCGTATTTATGCAGAGTCGTTGGATCGACGATGATCTCCACGGGATAGGTCTGCTGTACATCCTCCGGTCTCCAGCCGGTGGGCATAACCCACAGCCGCAGCTTATCCCACCAGCGCCGCGTGTGCCATGCATCTTGGACGAGCATCCACAGATGCTGGAAATTGATGAGTATTGGATTCCAGGTGTGCGCCGGTTTCTTGACGCCGTACACGGGCGGCTCGCTGTCCAACTCTGGCTGAAACGTGCCAAACAACTTGTCCCAGATGATAAATACTTGGCTGTAATTCTTGTCGATGTATATCGGATTGATTGCGTGATGCACGCGGTGATGCGAAGGTGTGACCAGTATTTGTTCCAGCCAACCCAATCGACCGATAGTTCGCGTGTGGTACCAGAACTGTGCGAATAAGTGCAGCGGCGCCACGATGGCGAACACATTGGTAGGTACTCCCAGTAGTGCCGCAGGCAACATGAAAATGGCGAAGAAGCTAAAGACCTCGGAAATCGACTGCCGCAGCGCACACGACAGATTGTATTCTTCGCTGCTGTGATGCACGACATGCCGGTTCCACAGGACGTTAAACTCATGCTCCAAGCGATGTATCCAGTAGCCAGCGAAATCCTTGGCAACGAACGCCACTAGACAGACCAACCAGGTGGATTCGATGGTATAGACCGCCAAGTGCTTGACCATCCAGCCATAGCTAATGATGACGATGGACAACCCCAACACGTCTTTAACGATGTTGGTCAGCCCCGAACTAAGGCTGGAAATCATGTCTGCGCCACGATTGACGGACATGCCCAACCGCCTGGCGGCGAACTGCTCGATAGCGATCATTACCAAAAACAAGGGGATCGCAAAATTGAGCGTATGAGCATACAGTTCCATGACCCAATCTCCTGCCTACCACCCCGGCGGCGTGCGGCTTACTCCAGCGGCAGTTGAGAATCCACCGTAGCTACCGTCACCAGAAGGTGGACTTACTTGTGATCCAGCGTCTGGCGAAGGCAGCTGAAATTCGGCCGCTCGCCTAAATGCTAATGTACCGGCAAAATTCAATCAATCAGAATATGGTCAAAATCGGTCTGCATTACAGTCACGCGCGGCGACGACGCAGTACCGCTAAACCGCGCAATCCAACCGACCATAGCGACCCCGGCTCTGGCAGGACAATAGAAATGCGCAGTGTCGTCGGCGTGCAAATGTCGAATTCACTGGCCGTTAGACAATTGGTTCTTGGCATTAGCTAGGCAATATCTTGACTGCCGGCGATGCCACCGGGACCAGGGGCCGAGGTAAAGCGGCATTCGCTGGTAGCCAAAAAATGCTGTTACTCTGCGAAGGATCGCCGGATGAGGTCAGTCCTTCGATCAATCCGTAACGGCAAGTTATCCGTAACCTGGACAAGCATCGCACCCAGTGGGAGCTAGCCAACAGCCATGATGTTCGTCAAATGATCGGCGCTGGGCGGTTTGCGGACTAAGTCGAATCCAACGTTGCGCAGACGGAAGTTGCTGCTGGCAAACCGTAGTCATTCAATGAATTGCATCATAGCTGCTGGTGCAGTCTAATTCTGTTGGCACCAGCGGACAATTAGCCGGGCTAAGTCGGTCTGCTGCCCTGTCGAGAAGCGAGAATGTGGATAGCCTTTCAGGCAGATAGTTTGGGCGGGAGCCTGTCGCAGGGCAGTCGACCAACTGGGATCAACGTAGACCACCTCATCCAGCTCGGCTTCCATTATCAAAACCGGGCAACGCACAAGCCCCAGCAGTGGCTTTAGAATCCATTGCAGGATGATCAAATTGGCCACAGTGATAATCGGCATCCACTGATAGCCGCCCGTATGCGAGACCACTGGTACTGGGTTGTCAGGCGAATGTCGCGGCATCAAAAATAGTGGTGTCAACAGGCTGGTGATGAATAGGGCAAACACACCGCTTGACCAGATCCCTGGCAGCACGCTCGCCCCCAATGCTATTAATGGGGGTGCGGCAACAAAATACAAACAGGCCAATCCCAGCAGGACGTTTTCCGGTATGTCGATCCATCGTGGACTGCGTTGACTGCGCTGGGCTTCCTGTCTGGCGCGCTCTTCCCCACTAGGGACCGAAATTTGTGGCACTAACATAATGTGCAGTAGGAACGCCAGCAGGGACATTGGCCACATCCAGCGCCCACTAAACGCCAACAGCAAAAACGCTGCCGGGCAGACTAAGTAATACAGAATCCCCACGATTCCTAACAGCGCAGCATCGCGACTTCGCTTCAAACGAAACGGTGGGAATATCAGTACTCCACGGACACGCACCGGCTGGCCTTCCGAACTAAACCAGCGTGGGAACAGCCGCGACAAAATGGCTAGTGCCAGGACGACCAAGCCACCGGTCGAATGCCCGACCAAAACTATATCCGTTTTGGCATGTCGAAGTGTCAATTCGCGCAGCGATTTCACGCCATCTGCGATCCAATGCCAGAATCTGCTGCCGGAGAAGTCAAATAAGTTGCCCGTATGGCCCGACAAATTACGACTCCAGGTCTCGGCTTCTCCCCAGGTGTGATGCAGTGTTTTCGATAGCTCGCGGTTCGCATGGACTCCGTTGGACGATAGTCCGCCTATAACTAGAAATGCGGTCGGGCAATCTTTCGCCCCGCTTTCATGGTATGGACGCCAAGCTTGGTCTGGTTCGGCACCAAACCTGACTTGCCCCAGCAGCCAGTTGATCGCTTTGGAAACATACGCCCATCTATGCGGTTCGAAACGAGTCATGAAATTCCTCGCTGCTATCCAAGTGCCACTACTGTAATTGTCGTTGTTACAGTCCGAATCGTCCAGCAAATTCCGAAGATTTTATGGCGAGTGAGAATTCGTTAGCGGCCAGTCACGGATGTTATCTACGCCAATCGCGATTGTTGGCAATGTACCGGTAGGAACCAAGACAGCCTGGACAGTCGGTCGATTCTTTGCGTGCCGACGACCGTCTATACCGATTGTACTATTTAGAAGGGCCGAGCAGTTCCTCGATGGCCAGTCTGAGTTCTGCCATCAACCGTGATCCGCTCTGATTCCAAACGTGTCGCACGATGCCATGTTGGTCGACGACCACCGTTTGCGGAATTGAGTTGGCAAGATATTTTCGAGCGACTTGACCATTGCGATCCAGGCATACTCGAAATTGCACTCCCAAACGCTCGGCGGCTGCCTGTGCCCGCCCCTCGGTTTCTTGCAAATTGATCCCGATCCACTGAACTTTCTGATTGTCAAAGTCATGTAGCAAGACGCCTATCTGGGGCAGCGATATCATGCACGGCTCACACCAACTGGCCCAAAAATCCAGCACTACTACTTTGCCTGACAGCTCACTCAATTGCACCGTCTGGCCATCTAAACCGGCAAGTGAAAACTCAGGCGCCTGCTGACCAATCAGCGGCCATTGTTGCTTGCCGCCGGATGTATCGGATTCTGCAAAGACCTTGGGCAGCTTCGCCAACGAAAGTACCCAAGCATTCTGCTTGGACTGCCATACGCGGGTTTCGAGATCGGGTCCGAACATCAATTGGCTCACATGCTGGAGGGGTACTGAACACTCACCCAGCAGTGAACTGGTACCGTGCAGCACCTCTGACTGTATGCCGGTTGGATGGAGTGTCCATCCGCGCCCCTGCTGGACCACGTGAACTTGATACGGCGACGGCTCTTTTGCTGCTAAGGTGGCATCTTCATTATCTGGCGAAGCTGACTGTTCCCATTGTCGATCGCGCAGCCACACAATCTGAGCTATTTGCTGCCGCGGAATTCTGGCCGTTTCACGCCGCAGTTCCATTACTGCTTCGTGCTCGTCCAGCCCGACCAAGCTGCCGCGTAGAAAGTCCCCGTTTACCGATAATAACAAATGACTGGGCGGGTCATGACGCAGAGCACGTGGAACGGTCATCAGCCGCTCAAGCTTTTCAGCCGATGGTTGCTTGACCGTAGCAGCAAGCGGATTCAACGACAATCGACTTAGTCGATCATGGGCTACGAAACCCACCTGAGTTTGCGATGATTGCAGATAGACGCCCAGTTGGTCGATCTTCTGTACGTAACCATCGATAGAATCGCCGCTGGCAAAGATTATCTCGCGAGCTACGGTAGGTGGTTGAGACTCGGCAGGTTCATCCTTGTTTTCTGCGACTGCGGTACTTTCTGTCGACTGGGCAATTGCAGGGCTTACGCCAGATGTGATTGTAGCCATTAAGTCTGCACCAACCGCAGGCGATGGCAATAAGCCGTCCAGTCTCCCGGTCGGCGCGCCCTCGCGCGTGACGGGCAGGTGCTGGCGATAAACGATGTTGCCCGCCGCACTTGGCAACAAGGAACTTGAATTCAAGCTCCCCCAAGGTTGCCATCTTAGACATTCTGCCCCCACACCCGTGACGTCGCTGTCCAGACTGCCTGGCAATTCCGATTCACCGGTCTTCAATACCCCATTGCGCCGCGACGAGTGGACAACTTGAAATCGTTGCGAGCTACCAATAATGGCGCTAATGTGGTTGGGTTCCAATGGCAGCGGCAGCTCACAACTCACACTTTGCAGGAGTATGTTTTGCGATGTGGAGGCTAATACTTTTCCTCGCAGCCGCGAAGTGTCGTTGAGTACAATCTCGACATGTGCTTCGTTGAATGCTGTTGCTGTTGCGGTTATCGACGTCGATTCGGCATCGTCCTTTTCCGGCTGTCTCAAGGCGGCCTCAGCAATGCTGGACAGTGGGACTTCCCGTCGCTTTCCATCGGCATCGGCCAGTGTGACCAATCCTGACTGGGGATCGAAGCCCATCATCCAGTCGTTGAACTTCGTTCCGTCGCGAAGCAGAGTGTAGGTACCGTCTTGACCGCCGATCCGCGAACGTCCATCCCATTGGCGCACTTCCAAACGTTGCACCGTAAGGCTCGGACCGTGATTAACGAATTGCATTGCCACTCCAATGGAATCGCCCGATGGCGTTAGTGACAAGCTCCCCAGGCGTCTGCCGAACATGTCACGAACCACGACCAGCCCGGTCGTTTGGTCCAGCAAAATGTTGAGATCGACTTGCGTGTCATAGTCGTTCAGTTCACTCAGTTTCACAACATCTGCATTCGTGTCCGTTTCACGCACCAGTACCAAGCGGCGATCCCAGACCTCCAATCTCGCCCCGGTATGTGCTTGAACCGGCTGCTTGGGCTGACTGGATGCGCCCAAGGCTACGGTAAAATCGGGTGCGCCAGTCCAAGACAGGGACAAACTGATTTCAGCTTGCGCCGGCAAGTTGAAATCTCCCTGAATAGCCGCTCCTTGCCGGGTGGCCGTCAAAGAACCGGTTCGCCGCTGCCAGTCTTGAGGGTCAGAGAGAAATTTAAACGGCTGTTTGGCGACGATTCCTGAATAGACGATTTCTCCGACGTTGCTTTGGCGCGACAATGTTACTAACCGGTCACGATCGACCTGCACCGTTCCCAGCACTGGGCTACGCACGGTCAACGCCTGTTCGTCCAGGGCTAACAGTTCGCCAATCAACCGCTCACCAGTATCCGTTTCTATCGCGAATGCATCTTGTGCGCTGGATGGTTGCTGTGAATGGGCCTGCACACTTGTGATCGACCGGATCGCTGAAGTCTGTATCTGAAATGGTTCTGCAAATCCCTCGTTCTGCCAAGCCACTAGGTCTTCCAAGGGGCTGGATATCAGATGCCCCAAACCATACCCCCCACATTTCAGCCGCAACTGCATGACTTGCTTATTCGAAGTCTGAGCAGTAGCTGCCTGCGACGGAAGCAATTCAGCAAGCAGTTTATTCTCGGCGGCAATCTGCCCGACGAAGGTGCTCAGGAGCAGTAACAAAATCCAGAGGCCATTCCTCCATGGCTTTCTTTTCACGAACAAACTCCAGATGTACCAAGCAGAATATGCAAGATAGTGATAGGTGCCAGATCGAGGGCAGGCACTGCCCTCCCCTTTGCTCCGAAGGTAGTTGCCGAGCGTGGTACTAGCGGCGATCTGTTCCAACAAACTGGCCATACTACTAACGCTCATAGATCGGCAGGAATCGGAAATTGAGTGCCAGCGACAGCAGATTCAGGCTGGTTGTGGTCGCCTTGCCAAACTGGCCGCTAAAACTGCCGTCCGCGTTTTGAATCGACTTCAGCTGTCGCACTAACGACTGATTCCATTTTTCCCAGGTCTCGAAGTCGGCTTGAAACAGGGCCTGTGCCAGATAATAACGCGCATACTCGACGTAGTGCGATTGCTCATCCATATTCTTGATGATGTAGTCCTGTGTGGCCTTATATTGCTGGAGGTCTTTGCGTTTGGCAATGCTGAGTACTAAACAGGCAATTGCGCTGCGAGCTATGGATTGCCCAAACCCGCCCATGCCGCCGGAATAGCCCACCACGCCAGATTCGCCGGTCATCGACGTAAAGTAATTGACCGCTTTGTCAATCGAGCTATCGGGCACTTCGATGCCAGCGTTCCGGGCCGCCAACAATCCCATCAAGATTGCTCCGCTGACCGAAGTGTCCGCATCGCGTGCATTGGGTGAATACCGCCAGGCTTGGTGGGGATTCTTTGACTGCGAGGTGATCACGCAGCGCACGCCTAACTCAAGGGCCTCGCCTAGCGATCGCTGGCGCGCGGCCGTTTGACCGTCCCAAAAATCAGTTTCATCTAGCACTCCATAGACTTCCGCTAGCGCCAGTAGGGCGAACCCGTGCTGGTACATGCTGTCGCCCATGTAACCGGTGGTTGGGTCTTGACTACGAATGATCGACTGAGTCGCCCGGCGAATTGCCAGACTGTATCGCCCATAGTTTGGGTCTTCGCCGCTGGCCAACAGCGCCATCAGCGACAAGCCTGTTGTACCTGGTCCTGCGTAACCGTCAGCCCAAGCTCCGCTGTCGCTCTGACTATCCTGCAAGTACTGTAATCCCTTATCGTACACTTCGCGAACGTCGCGCGGGACCACATCGCCCGCCGGTATCCCGCTGGGCGGTTGAGCCATCGCGGGAGAGCCTAGGAGCGACAGCAGCGCGCAATTGGCGACAAGGTGGAGGTAGATTCGCATCCAGCACAGTTTCAAATAAGTGGCGGCAGTCGGGGTTTGGATGAGCCTTCATTATAATTGCTCAGGCTGGATCGCCGTAGCCTCCGCCGCCCGGACTGGCCACGATCAGCCGCCAGCCAGCCTCGACGGACAATTGGCAATTTGCAGGCAATTGGGTGTTTTCGTCGGTTGATTTCACTAGCCAGTTCTCGCCCCGCTGCCCCGGCAATCCAGCGGACAATCCAAACGGTCCAGCGGTACGACGCGATGTTAAGAGCGAAAGCGTGATTGGCTCCAAGAACTGATAGCCGCGCAGCATTCCGTCGCCACCGCAGAAACGCCCTGCACCACCACTGCCTGAACGAACGCGAAATTCTACTA
The DNA here is from genome assembly GCA_019636385.1 of Pirellulaceae bacterium. Lineage (NCBI taxonomy): Bacteria > Pseudomonadati > Planctomycetota > Planctomycetia > Pirellulales > Pirellulaceae > Pirellulaceae bacterium. The sequence goes on from JAHBXT010000002.1 coordinate 879,469, forward strand.
GTCGCACTGGATATCTCAGTTCCAACACTTCGGGATCGGTCAAACGAGTATTTGTCATGTGTGAATGAACAGCACTGGCACCGTGGGCGCGAGCCGTTGCACCGCTGCCACCGCCAATCGTCTCGTAGAATCCGAAGTGCTGATTGCCAAACAGCACGTTGTTCATCGTGCCCTGTGACGCAGCCGACACGCCCAGCGCTCCCAGCAGCACATCCACCACGCGCTGCGAAGTTTCTACGTTGCCAGCCGCCACAGCAGGACTCAGCCCACGCGGGACAGCGGCGGTTGGATTAAGTACCGACTGTGGCACCAGCAGTTCGACACCGCGTAAGACGCCTTCGTTCAGCGGCAGATCGTCGGCGATTAAGCACCGCAACACATACAGCACTGCGGCACTCACGATCGACGGATTGGCATTGAAATTCTGTCGGCTGGCCGGACCGGTGCCGGCAAAGTCGATGCGCAGTCGTCCTGTGGGTAATAATTCAATGGCCACGCAAATCGGCGTGCCATCTTCCAGAGTGTCTTGAAAGGACCGTCCGCGCGCGCTCGCAGTCTGACCGGAAAACAGTTGGGCGTTTTGGGTAACGAACTGCTGCACACGCGTCTCCGCAGCATCCAGCACGTCAGCCGCGTAACGCTGTATGGCTGGCCAACCGATCTGCTGAGCATATTCGACCAATAACTGCACACCGCGCTGGCAGGCGGCCATCTGTGCCTTTAGGTCAGCTTGGTTTTCAGCAAAATTTCTGGGGGGATATGGACAGGCCGACACCAGTGCGTGTAGCTCCTGCCACCGCACCTGCCCAGCTTGGCTCAGTCTAAAGACTGGAATAATGACGCCTTCTTGCTCTAAATGATTAGCCATGACTGACATCGACCCAGGGGCGATGCCACCCACGTCGGCATGATGCGCTCGATTAGCAACCAACAGCTGCGGTCGCTGGCAGTCATTGGCAAAGACTGGTTCGATCAGCGTCCAGTCGGGCAAGTGCGAACCACCCTCGTAGGGATCATTGCATAGGAACGAGTCGCCCGGCCGCATGTCAGGGTATTGCTGCAAGACACTTCGCACCGTCTGCCCCATTGCTCCCAAGTGCACTGGCACGTGCGGTGCACTGGCCAACATCATCCCCTGAGGATCGAAGACTGCACAACTGAAGTCACGCCGCTGTTTGATGTTCACGCTGACCGCAGTCTGCTGTAATACATAACCCATCTGTGTCGCGATGGCGGCTAGACGCTGCGCATAACAGTCGCGCAGCACGATATCGGGCGTTTGCGAGCCGACAATAGATGAGTCAATAGAAGTTGGGGGTTCAGCGGCAGACTGCCGTGTGATGAGCAATGTGCCGTCGCTCAGTACTTCAGCATCCCAATTCCGTTCCAATGTTAAAGTCGATCCTTCATTCAACACCGTCAGCGGACCTTGCCAGCGATCACCTGGCTGCAAACCGCTGCGCAGGACATGACGATAATGTGTCGTAGGACTTTCGCCGCGATCGCAAGCCGTAGGGCCTGCCTGCGCTGGCGGCAGTCGATGTCTGGCGGCAATCTGCACGCTGACACGGATACTGACCAGCTCGACCGTATCGGTCAACCGTGCGTAGCCGTACCTTCGATCATGCAGTTCATGAAACTGCATTGCCAAAGCGCTGCCAATCTCAGCGCGTCGCATTTCGCTGTTACGCTGCCGAAGAAGCCGGTCTTCGCTCAACGAAACACACAGTGTCGAATCGGTACCGAGATACCGCAGCTCGGCCTGTAGCTCAGTAACCCGCTGGGTGTTACTCTCTGGTGTCACACCGAACTGAGCGGCCAATTTCTTCTGTGTCAGCTGAACATGATCCAGCAATTCCGGCCAATTCGCGGATTCTACAGGCAAGTAAACCGGAACTGTGTCATCCAGTCGCTGGGCAGCCAGTCCCATACCCAGAGCAGACAGCAAACCTGCATCTGCATGATCGACAATTTGAGTCATGCCCAGCGAGTCAGCAATTTCGCAAATGTGTTGTCCTGCCGCTCCTCCGAAGCCGACCAGCAGATGCTGTCGCGGGTCAATTCCCTGCTTGATCGATACACTACGAACCGCGTCGGCCATCTGCTGGTTGGCTAGGCGCCGATAGCCTTCCACCAACTGCAGCCGCGATGAATTCCCCAGAGTCTGTGCAACCTGTGTAAGCAGTTCGTCAATTCGGCGTTCGCAAGCCGCTAGGTCGATCGCAAACGGAAATTGGCTGGGTGGAATCCTGCCGGAATAGACATTCAAGTCCGTGATTGTCAGCGGTCCACCGCGACCATAACACGCCGGTCCCGGATCAGCCCCCGCGCTATCAGGCCCCACTCGCAGCGAAACACCATCGAACCAGCAAATCGAACCACCTCCGGCCGCCACCGTTTCAATAGGCAGAGTTGGGGTCAGGATACGAACACCCGCCTTGGTGGATTCGTACTGCAACTGCAGATGCTGATCAACTCGGCAAACATCAGTGCTGGTTCCGCCCATGTCTAACCCAATTACCGCGCCTCGATCAAGCGATTGCTGTAATCCCCCCAGCGCCGTCACTCCGCCTGCGGGACCAGATAATATGCAGTCTTTGCCGGAGTAGTTCCGCCAATCAACTAGTCCACCTGCGCTGGTCATAACATACAACCGCACGCGATCCGAACCACCCAACTGACTGCAGACGTCGGCCAGATAGTCCTTGATGATGGGGCTTAAGTATGCATCCACCACCGTAGTCTGCGTCCTGGCGACATATTCGATAACCGGAGCCAAGCGACTAGAGACACTCACGTGATCGAACCCAGCTTGGCGCCCCACAACTTCCAACTGCTGTTCGTGGCCGGGATTGCGATAGCTATGCAGCAGGCTGATAGCCAGCGACTGACAGCCAAGTTCGCGCACTTGCAAGATTTGCTGCCGCGCGTGCTGATGGTCAAGTTCGCATAACACCTGACCCTGAGCACCCATGCGCTGCCGGATACCCCGTGTCACGGCAGCCACTTCAGGCGGTTTGACAATCTCCAGCGCAAATAGATCCGGTCGAGTCTGATCCCCGATGCGCAGCAAATCTTCAAATCCATCCGTTACCAATAAAGCGACCTTAGCTCCCTGCCGCGTCAACAAAGCGTTGGTACCGCGAGTCGTGCCCATGCGCACGAGCAATTGCGGTAGACTTTTCGCGAGCGGTATTTGCAGCGCGCGATGCACGGCCAGCACCGGAGCTTCACGGCAGGGCTGTATTTGAAAACGAACCGCCGCCGTCCACTCGTCCGGCGGGCTAGCGTCCAGAGTAGCAGACCCACCCGACTGAAATTTTGTGATCGTTCGCTCCCATACCAATTTTCCAGATTTGTCAAATGCTTGCAGTTTGGCTGAGCACCAAAACGCATCGCCATCAGCGTTCAACTCCTTCAGAATGCACTGCTTGCCGTTGACGGCATGAACTGTCACAGTCAAACAACCGCTACTGAGCGTTTTGTGTCGTAGAACCTGCCCGCTTGGAAGTTTGACCATGCAATCTGTAAAAGTGCCACCTACGTCAATCCACGCTTCCACTACATCCTGATCGCCGAACTGCATTGCACTATCCAAATCAGTCACATCAAAAACCGTATTCAATTAAAGGGCGGTCAAGCGCTTGCCAGCCTTCAGCGATTCATTGTATGCTAATGTTAGGTAACTTAGCGTAGCAACGGAGCCAGATAACAAAAGTCTCCTGTTGCTCAAGATTTTGTAGCGAGTAACCCTTTGGGGAATACTACCTAACATGGTCGATCTTCGCTTGCCTATGTTATTCGACACGCGAGGCGTGTCTTCACGCCGGGCTGGATCTGTCGTTAGGATGATGAGGTGATATTTCGCTCGCGGCATTTCCAACGTATTTGTGCTGGGACGGTACAGTCATGATGCGCCGAGCATTTACTTTAGTTGAGTTGTTGGTTGTCATCGCGATTATTGGCGTACTGGTTGGCTTGCTGCTCCCAGCAGTTCAAGCGGCGCGTGAGGCGGGGCGACGCATTCAGTGTGCTAACAACTTGAAGCAGCAGGTGCTGGGATTGCAGCTCTACCATGATGCGCAGCGCCGATTTCCGTCGGCGCATCAGATTGGTCAGAACTGGTATTCCGAATACTTTCGTGAATCTGCACCGCAAGGTTACACGGCGGAAGGCTATCCGACCGAAGGACCGTTCTGGAGCTGGTTGTTTCGTATCACGCCCTACATCGAATTTGGCAATTTGTATCGCGCCGCAGACATTCGACCAATCCGCCCGGCCTGGCCCTTTTTTCAGAAGATGCCAGATGGACAGATACTCAATGGCATCTCAACGCCAACCTTTAAATGTCCGTCGGACCCGCGCGTCGACCTGAAGTGGTATGGCGCTTCTGGAGAAGAAAATGCACTAACGTCTTATCTGGGAGTATCTGGGCGCTGTCAATTCAAAGAAGCTGGCGGTCAGGATGGCCTGCTTTACGTGAACTCAAAAGTGACAATGGCTGCAATCTCGGACGGCACGTCCAATACGTTAGCCATCGGCGAAAGACCTCCTTCTAGTTCTTTGCTGTATGGTTGGCAATGGGCAGGAGCCGGAGACTCACCAGCATTCGGTGCTACCGACGTAGTGTTGGGGGTCTACGAACGAGCTCTAACTCCAGAGGCTCAGCCAGACTTTTACCGCCCCGGTAGAATTCAAGACCCGGACAGTCTTGAGCGGTACCATTTTTGGAGTCTTCATCCTGGCGGAGGCAATTGGGCATTGGTAGATGGCAGCGTGCGGTTCATCAGCTATCTAGCGGGTAGACCACAGGATTTGTCCAGCAATTCGCATTCTGCCAACGTGATCGAAAAGCTGGCTACGCGGGCCGGTGGCGAACTAACTACAGCCAGCGAGTAGTATTGCTTTTTAATGAGTTCACATCATGCGACTTTTGTGTGTTATCTGTCTCATATTGGTTGCTGGCTGCGCCAAGACGGAGCCTAATCCACAGCTGAATTCAATTCCCAACATTCCGCCGGGCAAGAAAGACAGTAGCCAGCTGGCTCCTCCCTAGTTGGCAGCTTCCTGAAAGGCTTGGCGTACGGGTGAAGCGTCTGCGTTAGGGAAATTGGCGCGTTGCAACATCAGCAGATAGATGCGGCTCTTCACTGGATCGATCCAGGCCTGTGTCCCATAGGCACCGCCGTGCCCAAAGGTGCCGGGCGATAGCGTGGCGGTTACGCCTTGTGGTTCGCGGATCACACAGCAGCCGATGCCCCAACCATTGCCTTCGGTGAATCCAGTTTTCAAGTCTCCGGTTGCAATGGTGCGCAGCTCCTTCACCGACCGTTCAGACAGAATTCTCTGTCCCTTCAGTTGCCCACCACCTAATAGCATCTGGCAGAAACGGAGGTAATCGCCGGCAGTAGAGAACAGTCCGCCGTTGGGTGCCGGATAATGACTGCGATCGGTCGGCGAACCGCCGGGTATCAGAATGATGCTGGTGCGCTTGAGTCCCTCGGGCGTGGTCGAATACGCTTTTGCCAATCGCTCGGCCTGCGAGTGACTGAGATAAAATGCGGTGTCGACCATTCCCAGTGGTTGGCATACCTGTTGGTGTACGTACTGATCGAAACTCATCCCCGACAGCACTTCTACAATCCTGCCAGCGGTGTTGATACTGGTCTGGGAGTATTGCCAGCGCGAGCCGGGCGTAAATGAAACGCGCACGTTGGCATACCGCGCCGCCACATCCGCCAAGGTGGCATCGGTGTAGGCAGACTGAAACGGCAGTTCGGCCATCCCCGACGTATGCGTCAACAGGTGGCGGATGTTGATCTCGGCGGGTTGCCCATCGGATGTCTTAAGTTGTGACATGTCCGGCAAATGTTTAGCGATGGGATCGTCCAACGACAGTTTGCCTTCGTCGACCATTTGCATGATGCACACAGCAGTTACCGGTTTGGACATCGAAGCGATCCAAAAGATCGAATCCGGCTGCATTGGGCGATCGGATTCAATGTCAGCTTTGCCCAGCACAACCTGGCTCAGGACCTCGTCCGGGCCAGCGACCATAGCCACGATTCCGGCAACGGTATTGTCGTCGATGAAGGGACGCAACGCTTGCTCGATCTTCTCGCTCGACACTGGCGACTGAGCCAGTACTGCATTGCCAAGTGTGACAGTGAACAGCCAGGCTAGAGCGAAGAATCCAAATCGCATGAGTAGTCACCGTCAAAAAAGGAAGGCTAGACATCAAAAATGTTGTTAGATTATAGAGCATTTCGCGACCCGGAATACCTGATGACCTCGCTAACTTCTGATCGAACTTGGCCGCTCCCCCAGACTCCCTGGGTGATGCAGATGACTTGGTCCGACCTGTTGTTTGCGCATTGGCCAGTAGATCCGGCAGTTGTCATGCCGTTATTGCCCGCCGGATTAACGCTCGACACACGCGACGGTGCTGCCTGGGTGGGCATCGTTCCATTCTTGATGTCACGTGTCGCTCCGCGCTGCTGTCCGCCGCTACCGCTGATTGGTCATTTTCCGGAGCTAAACGTGCGCACTTACGTCACCGCAGGCGGAAAGCCAGGCGTGTGGTTCTTTTCGCTGGATGCTGCCAGTCGTGTGGCCGTACGCGTCGCCCGCGCCGCATTCCATCTACCATACATGGATGCACGCATGTCAATTGCTCGTCATGCTGATTCCACAATTGCTTACAGTAGTCATCGCACACATCGCCATGAACCATCGGCTAACTTTGCGGCCAGCTACTGCCCCAAAGGCGACTGGTTTCGAGCACAACCCGAAACGCTCGAGCACTGGCTGACAGCTCGATATTGCCTGTACAGCGCTGACAGTCGGGGCCGGTTGTACTGTGGCGAGATCGATCATCCTCCCTGGACACTAGCTCCTGCAATTTGCGAGACGCAGTGTAATACCATGTGCCAACCGCTGGGCATTGAGCTCTGTGGCCACCCGCATCTGATGGTCGCTCAGAAAATCACCGTCAAAGCTTGGATGATCTCGCAAGGTGGTGAGACATCGACCGCAATAGCGTAGCGATCAATTGGCTCTTCTCTCCAAGACTTGAGTTGGCAAGCGAAAACAATACCATTGGGGGGGCGTGAGTTCCAGCTCGGTTTTGCATTTAAAAAATTTTTTTGTTTGAACTTGCAAATTATTGTATTACGCCTAACAGGCTGCTACGCTACCGCTCGTATTGTGGTGTGCGAATTGTTCAACAAGGTATCAGGAACGTCGCCATGACTCGAGTAAGCCACGGTTTGTATTGCATCGTGAGTTTGTTGTACGTTGGCGCTGCTCGGGCCGACATTTTTGCGGTCAGCACTACGATGACAGTAGTCACGCCGCCCGTTTCCGTAGTCGGCGAGGGAATACTGGAGAGTTCCACGACGATGTACATCATCGATGAGGGCATCTCGATTGTTCCTCCCGGCCCACCACTGTTCGTGAATGCTTTTGGACCTGGACCGCACGGTGGCAGTTTTCCACCATCGCTCATGTTGCCACCCGGCGCAATCTTTCACAGCTACTTGGTGCATTTTGATCCGGCTCCCGGTATCGTTTCGCTCACTGGCAGTGTTACCTTTGACCCGGGAGAGACGATCCATGGCATCCAAACTTACTCGCCGTTGTTATATTCAACGGACGGCCCCTTTGGGAACGCATTGGTAACCTATCCCGGTGTGTTCATAGCAACGCGAGGCTTTGATACGCTACCGGCGCCGTCTGACATGGTCACTATTGCAGGCGACCTGAATTCGGCTACATTTTCACTCACCGCAGAATTGGGCATGGATCAAGCGAGGATATTCACGATCCCGGTGCCTGAAATTTCTTCGTGTGCAATGTTGGTCGTAGCAATGGGTTTAAGCAGCCTGAGACGCCGCAATCTGAATATACTGGCCGACTACGTGGTGACATGACTTGTAGCAGGTTGAAGTCCCAGACATATTGGCAAGTTTTTTCGGTTATGTGTATGGATGCAACCGCTACGAGCACTCTCTTTGCCGCTGGCGACTGCTGCTTTGAAGCCGCTGGTCGCTCGGTGGCTTGCCCGACGTTTCCTACCCTCACTTCCTAGAGCCACATACATCATGAGTATCTCAAAGCGTGCCTTCCGTTGGATTTCAAAGCTTGCCGGGAGACAAGAAAGTCGCCGTGCGAGGCGCTCTGCCCGACGGATATTCCAGGCGGAGTTGTTGGAGGCTCGGCGGCTACTGAGTGTCAGTTTGCCGGAGCTGATCAGTATCAACGATCCAGGCACCGCTACGGCTGCGGGAAGTTTTGAATACACTTCGCAGAGTCTATCTGGCGACGGCAGATATCAAGTGTTTTCAAGTTCGGCAGCAGATATCGTCGCTGGAGATTCCAATGGAACCTACGATGTGTTCCTACGCGACCTGCAGACCGGGGTTACAACCCTGGTTAGCCGAGCGGCTGGAGGAACGGCAGCGAACAACGCTTCGCAAACTGCCGTGATTAGTGCGGACGGTGCCTACGTTGCTTTCCAAAGCTACGCCACAGATCTCGATGTGACTGGGCTCAATTCCACAAGTGGATACGGTCAGATCTACCGCTGGCAGCGTAGTACCGGGGAAATCACGCTGATCTCGCCCAATGCGGATGGTACCGATGGAGCCAATAATTATTCTTACGAAGCTTCGATCAATGAAAACGGAACGAAAATTGTCTATCGCACTTATTCTAGCGATTTGGTTGCTGGTGTGCTGGACACAAATGGCCAGACCGATGTCTATCTTCGTGATTTGACTGGCACACCAAGTACTATCTTGGTCAGTCGATCAGCGGCCGATCCATTGCAAACCGCTGATGGAGGGTCTGATTCGCAGAGGATCAGCAGAGATGGCAGCACTGTGGTGTTCCGCACCTGGGCGCCAGACATTGAAATGGGCGTTACGGACGTCAATGGAACGAATTGGGATTTGGTTGCCTTTGACGTCTCGTCGCAAACCAATCGCTATATTTCTGTCCAGTCCACTGCTCCCAGCAGCGGTAATGCGGGATCTACGCGAACCGAGCAGAGTCTTTCGGACGATGGTCGGTACGAAGTATTCGCCAGTGATGCCAGCGACTTGGTCGAAGGCGATACCAACGGCAGCTCCGATGTGTTCTTGCGTGACTTGCAGACGGGAACTACCACGCTGATTAGTCGCGCAGTCGGTGGCGGCTCGGCTAACTATAGCTCGCATCACGCCGTAATCAGCGGTGATGGAAACTATGTGGCCTTCTACAGCCATGCCACGAATCTGGATGTCACTGGCATTAACTCAACCAGCGGCTACAGCCAAATATACCGCTGGCATCGCGGTTCCGGACAGATCGAGTTGATTTCCGTTAACAGCTCGGATACCGATGGAGGCAACTACTATTCGTATAACCCTACAATTAGCGGTGATGGCCAGCGAATAGCTTACCAGTCTATAGCTCAGGACCTAATAGCAGGCTTGGTTGACGCCAATGGATATAACTATGACGTTTATTTGCGTGATCTAACCGGTGCGCCGACCACAATTTTGGTCAGTCGTTCATCAGCCAGTCCTCTACAGACGGCTAATCACTACTCGGATTCCCAGCGAATAAGTCGTGATGGAAGTCGGGTAGTTTACAAAACCGGTGCCACCGACATTGAATTGGCGGTAACGGATATTAATCGTAATGGATTAGATCTTGTATCCTTTGAAGTAGCCACGTTGACGAACCAATATGTTTCGGTGGAGAGTACCGCGCCGAGCAGCGGAAATTCTGGATCATCACGAACCGAGCAGAGCCTGTCGGACGATGGGCGCTACGAAGTGTTTGCTAGTGATGCCAGCGACTTGGTCGATGGCGATACAAACGGAACTACCGACGTGTTCTTGCGTGACTTGCAGACGGGAACTATCACGCTGATTAGTCGCGCCTCAGGTGGCGGCTCGGCCAACAACAGCTCGTATTACGCCGTAATCAGCGGTGATGGAAATTATGTGGCGTTCTACAGCCATGCTACGGATCTGGATGTCACCGGAACTATCTCAACCAGCGGCTACAGCCAGATATACCGTTGGCAGCGCAGCTCGGAACAGCTTGAATTGATTTCGGTCAATAGCTCAGACTCAGATGGTGGTAACTACTATTCGTATTATCCAGCTATCAGCGGTGATGGCCAGCGGATTGCCTACCAGTCACTCGCTCAGGATCTGATCACAGGCTTGGTCGATGCCAATGGTTATGCCTACGATATCTATGTGCGTGACCTGACCGGTGTGCCGACCACCACCCTGGTTAGCCGCTCATCCGTGGATCCACTCCAAACCGGCGATTACGGTTCTATTAACCAAAAAATCAGCTACGACGGCTCGACCGTAGTGTTCTTGAGTTCTGCCTCAGACTTGGTTTCCGGAGTCGCAGATGGAAACGGAACCGGCTACGATTTGTTTGCTTACGACATCGCATCAGGAACAATGACGGCTGTCAACTTGATTCCAGACGGCACAGCAACTGGCAACTATTCAGTCGATACGGCTTTCAGCCTTTCAGATGATGGTCAAGTAATCGCCTTTTCAAGCTACGCCACTGATGTGCATCCAGTAAAAACCGACGGATATTCGGACGTGTTTGTCAGGGATCTGAGTGTGCCTTTTACCGGTGTCGAACTGATCAGTGTAAACAATTTTGGGGACGAAGCGGATTGGACCGCTAACCGTCCGCAGCTGGATGCCAGCGGAAATTTTGTCGCATTTGAGAGCTATGCCAGCAACCTGGACCCCTTGCCATCCTCGTGGATTAACAATGTGTACATACGAGATCGAGGTGCCTCGACAACACAGTTGATTAGCGTCAACAGTAGCGGAACGGCAGGAGGTGATTATCACGTAACCGAGGTCAGGTTGAGTCGCAATGGAGCGATGGTAGCTTTCGTCAGCCAAGCGTCCGATCTTGATGGCTCAGTATCAGATACTAACGGTTCGCTTGACATCTTCGTCAGGGATTGGCAGTCGATTAGTCCCACCACTCGCTTGGTCAGTCGCGACGCTGCTGGCTTAGACAGTGCCAACTTCCCCTCATGGCAGCCTGCAGTCAGCCAGGATGGATCTGTAGTGACCTTCACGAGCCAAGCTACGAATTTGGTTTCGACTAGTTTTGATGCCAATGGAACAGCAAACGATGTTTTTGCATACGACGGTAGTGCCGTGGAATTGGTTAGCGCTAAGGGGCCCGGATATTTTACCGGCCAGTACAGCGTAGATGCTGATTTTGATATCAGCGATACCGGCAGGTATGTTGCATTTTCCAGTTCGTCCACAGGAATGAGTGACGGGGAACCGGGAAACGGCTATTGGCAGGTATATATCAGAGATGTCATTACATCAACTACAGAGCTGATTAGCCAATCGCTAATGGGAGGCGTCGGCGAGGGATACTCATATGCTCCCAGCATCAGTGGTGATGGACGATACGTGGCATTTCAAAGTTCGGCTCAACTGGATGCAATTGACGTCAATGGATGGTGGCATTATGACGTCTATGTCCGCGATCGAAATCTGCTCTCCATGCATTTGATCAGCATCAATGCAACAGGAACCAATTCCGGCGACAACTCGTCAGACAATCCACGTATCAGCCGTGACGGCTCTAAAGTCGCATTTCACAGTCTTGCGACCGATTTGGATGGTGCCGCTATGGACGGCAACGGTGCCTATGATGTCTTCGTTCGCAATTGGCAAGCGTTCAGTCCATCGACTCGTTTGGTGAGTCTCAGTGCAGTGAGTGCCGATAGTGCTAACGCAGAATCTCGCAATCCAGCGCTTAGTGAAAACGGTGCGGTCGTGACATTTTGGAGTCAGGCGACGAATTTAGTTTCGACTAGCTTTGATGCCAATGGCACCGCCTGGGATGTATTCGCTTACGATGGGAGTGCGGTTGAATTAGTTACGATCAAGGGTACCGGGAGATTTACTGGTCAGACTGGTGTGGATTCCGTGTTTGATATCAGCGATACCGGCAGGTACGTAGCATTTTCTAGCTCATCCAATGGATTGAGCGATGGAGTCACCGGCAACGGTTATTGGCAGGTATACGTCAGAGATGTCACTACATCGTCTACTGAACTGATCAGCGAATCATTGCTGGGAGGAGTCGGAGAAAATTACTCAAACATGCCGAGCATCAGTGGTGATGGACGCTATGTGGCGTTTCAAAGTTTTGCTCAACTGGACCCAGTCGATGATCTTTGGTGGAACAGCGATATTTTTGTTCGCGACAGAAATCTATCGACAACTCATTTGATCAGCGTCAACGCAGCGGGAACGAGTTCCGGGGATAACTACTCGCAATCGCCTCGCATTAGCCGCGACGGTTCAACGGTTGTTTTTCAGAGCAATTCCGGCGACCTAGACGCCAATGTCGCCGACACCAATCAGTTAGACGTTTTCATCCGCAAATGGAACGCGCCAGCGCCCGTGACTGATTTACTTAGTAGAAATTCGTCCGGGACATCAAGTTCCAACAGCGATTCTTACTCCCCGATCATCAGTGAAAACGGAGCAACCGCTGTCTTCTACAGCTATGGCACTGACCTGACCACTGTGGGTGATAGTAATGGATACCCAGACATCTTTGCCGTTAAGTTGGCTTCAATTGCCGTCAGCCCAGCCAGCGCAGTCAAACCAGAAGGAGATGCTGGCATCCAGGGTTATACGTTTACAGTTCAGAGAAGCTGGTTCACGGGCAGTGCCTTCACTGTTGACTGGTCCGTTTCCGGAATTGGCCCCAACCCTGCGGATGCAGCGGATTTTGGTGGCACACTGCCAAGCGGCCAGCTTTCTTTTGGTATTCATGAAACATCCAAGACAATTACGGTAAATGTCAGCGGTGAGTCGCTGGTAGAACTTGATGAGCATTTCCGCGTCACCCTGGTTGACTCGACCAACAATTCGCAAATCGTCGTAGCCACCGCAGATGGCGTGATTGAGAATGACGACCACGCGATAATCGATATCAGTCACGTGACGCTGGCTGAGGGCTCTGGTGTGGGCACGACCGCGTTTGTCTTTAACGTAACAATTAGCAATCCTGTCGATGTGGGTGTTAGCCTATCGGCAAGTACGCAGAATGTGACTGCGGTAGCCCCTGGGGATTATGCGGCAGTGGTTTCCGCCCCCATCAGCTTCTCAGCAGGCAGCACGACCACTCAACAAGTGACGGTTCAGGTTAATCGAGATAACCTGGTAGAACTGGACGAAGTGTTTAATGTACTGCTGAGTGGACTATCGGCTGGTGGCCTTAGCGTCTCGTTGGGTACTTCGACCGGCGTGGGCACCATTGAAAATGATGACAGTGCCACTATCAATATCAGCAGCGTCACGCTGGCCGAAGGCTCAGGTGTCGGTACGACCGCCTTTGTCTTTAATGTGACGATCACCAACCCCGTCGATGTACCTGTAAGCCTACAAGCCAACACTCAAAACGTTACCGCCACCGCACCCAGTGACTTTACAGCGCTGGTTGCAGCGCCAGTTGTCTTCGGTGCCAGCAGTACCACCACCCAACAGGTGACCGTGCAGGTCAGTCGAGATAATCTGGTAGAACTGGACGAAGTGTTTAATGTGCTGCTGAGTGGACTATCGGCCGCTGGTCGCAACGTGTCGCTAGGAACGTCGAGCGGTGTGGGCACGATACAGAATGATGACAGTGCCACTATCAACATCAGCAGCGTCACGCTGGCCGAAGGCTCTGGTGTCGGTACGACTGCGTTTGTGTTTGATGTAACCATTAGTAATCCTGTCGATGTAGGTGTTAGCTTAGCGGCAAATACGCAGAATGTGACTGCGGTAGCCCCTGGGGATTATACGGCAGTGGTTTCCGCCCCCATCAGCTTTTCGGCCAGCAGCACCACGACTCAGCAGGTCACGGTCCAGGTCAATCGAGATAACCTAGTAGAACTGAACGAGACATTCAATGTACTGCTGAGCAGCCTGTCGGCTTCGGGCCGCAGCGTATCGTTGGGAACATCGACCGGCGTGGGCACAATTCAAAATGATGACAGTGCTACTATCAACATCAGCAGCGTCACGCTGGCCGAAGGCTCTGGTGTCGGTACGACTGCGTTTGTGTTTGATGTAACCATTAGCAATCCTGTCGATGTAGGTGTTAGCCTGTCGGCAAATACGCAGAATGTAACTGCGGTAGCCCCTGGGGATTATACGGCAGTGGCTTCCGCCCCCATCAGCTTTTCGGCTAACAGCACCACGACTCAGCAGGTCACGGTCCTGGTGAATCGAGATAACCTAGTGGAGTTGGATGAGACATTCAATGTATTGCTGAGCAGCCTGTCGGCTTCGGGCCGCAGCGTATCGTTGGGAACGTCGACCGGCGTGGGCACGATTCAAAATGATGACAGTGCTACTATCAACATCAGCAGCGTCACGCTGGCCGAAGGCTCTGGTGTCGGTACGACCGCCTTTGTCTTTAATGTGACGATCACCAACCCAGTCGATGTATCTGTGAGCCTGCAAGCCAACACTCAAAACGGTACCGCCACTGCCCCAAGTGATTTTACAGCGGTGGTTGCAACACCAGTTGTCTTCGGTGCCAGCAGCACCACCACCCAACAGGTGACCGTGCAGGTCAATCGAGATAACCTAGTAGAACTGGATGAAGTGTTTAATATACTGCTGAGCGGATTATCGTCCGGTGGTCGCAATGTTTCGCTGGGAACGTCGACCGGTGTGGGCACGATACAGAATGATGACAGTGCCACTATCAACATCAACAGCGTCACGCTGGCTGAGGGTTCAGGGGGGGGTACGACTGCGTTTGTGTTTGATGTAACGATCACCAGTCCAGTGGATGTATCTGTGAGTCTCCAGGCCAACTCACAGAACGGAACAGCCACAGCACCGAGTGATTTTACAGCACTGGTCGCAGTTCCGGTTGTATTTGCTGCTAGCAGCACGACGACCCAACAGGTAACAGTGTTGGTTAATCGAGATAACCAATATGAATCGACCGAAGCATTCCAAGTCCTGCTCAGCAGTCTATCGGCGTCGGGCCGTAACGTATCGCTGGGCACCTCGACTGGTACCGGTACTATTGTCAATGACGATTTTTCCTCGATCACTAGTCGTTTCATCTACCACAGCGGTTTCACGGGAGCAGGCTCGCCTATCGACACAGTTAAGGTTGTGGCATTGGAGGGGGCTGTAGCGCAAGAATTGGGCTACAACAACATCATTAACTCGTCACGGGGTCTGAATGGACTGGCGTTTGACATCAGCGGTTTGCCCGGAACGGTTACCGCATCGGATTTTGTGTTTCAGATGAGTCCGACTGGCGCGTATAACGTTGGCTTAAATCCGCCTGCGGGCTGGGCGACCGCGCCAGCACCATCTTCAGTCACGGTTACGCCCGGTTCGCCTGATCGAGTATTGGTCCAGTGGCCCAACAACGCCATTGCAAATCGCTGGCTGCGGGTCACGGTGCTGGCCAATTCGAATACCGGACTGCAAGTGCCGCAAGTCTACTATGCCGGGCACCTGCTTGGTGAAACAACCGGTCCGTCTCTTGGATACTTTACGGTATCATTTGCCGACATTACTCCCATTCGCGACAATGTGTCGCTGATCGTCGGTGCTGGCAGCATCCACGACATCGACAAGAACGGTACCATCGCCTTCGCCGACATCACCGCCATGCGGTCTAATATATCGGCGCAACTGCCAGTGATTACCATCCAGTCGCCCGGTGGCGGTGGCCACAATGGCGAAGGCGAATCCTGGGGCCCTGCAACGAGTGCCAGTGAGGCCAGTGCCAACGGGACTCAATCGCTGGATTTCGCAGCGCCACTGTTGGAGCCAGCGCCACTGTTGGAGCCACTGTCATCCCCCACAAACAATCTGCGATCAATATTGCTAACTGAAAGTGAAGCGGCGGATGTGACTTCAAAATTGAGGACGACTACGTTGGCTAGTACCAAAGTGTCGGACAGATACTCGGCAGACGTTGACGAAGTGTATGCGAGTATTGCCAATTCCTCCAATGATCGTGACTTGGCTACCATCGACGCAGCTTTGGAATTGCTGTCCAGCGAGAAACTGTTGTAGCGGTAGGAGACTTGTGATGGCAGATTGACCAGGAGCTGTCAAATCAGCTCCTGAATCGGACGCCCCCGATCCACGATAGGAGTGGGGCGGCCGTTAAAGTCTTCGAGGAAGACTTTGGATGAATCAATGCCCAGATGATGATATAACGTTGCCAGAAAATCGCCTGGGCCGCAGCGGCGTTCGATGGCGTCTTCGCCCAGCCGGTCTGTGGCACCGACAACTTGACCAACGCGAATACCTCCGCCTGCCCAAACGTTCGAAAAGCCTCGCACCCAGTGATCGCGGCCGGGTTGCTTCGTTCCGGCCGGTGCGCTTCCGTCGCCAGCTCCTGTACTGGCATCATAGGAAATGCGTGGAGTCCGACCAAATTCGCCGGTCACCACGACTAATATATTTTCATCTAAGCCCCGCTGGTAGATATCTTCAATCAGCGCCGTCACGGCTTGGTCGTAAACTTCAGCCCGGAAGCGGAGCGCCTCAAAGACGTTGTGATTGACAGCATGATCATCCCAATTGTGGACACGCCCACACAACTTGCCACTCAGGCTAGTGGTAATAATGTCAACTCCCGCTTCCGCCAACCGTCGCGCCATCAGCAGTTGCTGCCCCCAACTATTGCGACCATAGCGATCGCGAGTCGCATCATCTTCCATCGTCAGATCGAACGCCCGCTTCGTTTGAGCATCGGTCAATAGCGACAGAGCCTGAGACTCAAATTGGTCGAGTGCTCCGAGTTCTCCGCTGCGGTCAAAGGCCCTGTCGAGTGTATCGAGTTGCTGCCGCAGACTAACGCGACGCTGGATGCGGCCAACTTCACTAGCGTCTGATAAGCCGATGTTGGGTACGACGAAACTCGGCGCGCTAGGATCGCCAGTAATGCTAAATGGCGAATAGGCATCGCCCAAATAGGCCGGTCCGTTGTATTCGGTGGGCGGATTGATGCCTACGTAGCCTGGCAACGATCGCTCTGCGCCTGCCTTGCGGCTGAGCAAGTAATGCGATACCGACATCCAATCAGGATACTTTGGTGCCGGCTTGTCGCGCGTATCAGGGTCTCCCGATAGCAACTGCATCGATCCGGCAGGATGGCCGGGAGCGTATTGATACATCGACCGTAGAACTACCATTTTGTCGGCAATTGCAGCTTGGCGTGGTATCAATTCGGTGAATTGATATCCAGGCAATTTGGTGGCGATCTGCCCAAAGGGTCCCCGATATTCACTACTTGCGTTGGGCTTGGGGTCATAGGTGTCGATGTGTGAACAACCGCCCGGCTGCCAAACCATGATGATCGACTTGCCAGATCGACTGCTGTTTGATTGACTGGTGGCGGATTGACCGTCCATGGCCCGCAGTCTCAGCAATCCCGGCAGCGACAGTCCACCGGCGCCCGCGAGACCGAACTGCATAAAGCAGCGACGATTGGGCAATCGTTGTGCTAGCGGCCCTGGACAACAGCGAGGTGGCTGGGTCATCGCGATTCCTCCTTGGGTAGGACTTCGAGTGTTACCGGTCGAGTAACTATGATATCCACAATGTCTTGCGGTTGTGAGCGACGGGTAGCCGCTTTCAACCCTTCGTCAGCAGCCATCAAGGCGGCCTCAGCGTCTTTGAGTTGTTGCTCATCGAATTCTTGACCGCTCCCTGGTGATTTCTTGGCCGACGATTCAGATTGCTCGGCACTCTTCGGCGCGTTGGCGGCGGCCAGTTGTTCACGTTGTCGGGTGAGTTCCTCGACGCGCTGCGCCGCAACCTGCTTGGCGGCAGTTGCCTTGTCAACGGCCTGGGGGTAGTCGCGATACTTGGCCACAGCCGGTCCCAAAAATGCAAGGGTATAGATTCCTGGCTCAGTCTTTAAGGCTGCCAAGTCGAGTTTCACTTCGGCACTGCTCTCTTGCAACGCTATTTCAAAACGAGAATTACTTTGAAAGCCGTTGCCAATCGTAGTGAGATTGAGAACCGAGCCGGAGAATTCACAGCTACGATGAATGCTTAGCGGAATTGCAATTGAACTACCAGCCACTGCCTGAATGTGACACCGGCCGCTAGAATCCACCGCAGATTGAATTGTGATAGTAGATGATTCGGCGTCGGTTACCGAAACAGGCATCATCAATGTTAGTCGCGGCTTGGGAAACTCTTGCCAATGATCTCGGATGGGCCAAGCCATCGTCGCCAGTTGGCAATTACGCTCCAGCGCCTGCCCCGCAACCTCTCCGTGACCGACAATACGCAGATGGCCTAGCGACTTTGGAGCATCCGCCTGGGCCGTCAACAGTAAGTGCCCCGTTGTTTGCCCAGCTGGAATATCAATGGCACTGGCGTAAACACCAGCCGGCAAGCCATGCGTCTCTAGTCGAATTGGCCCTGCAAATCCGTCGCGGCGGAAAGCCCCGATTTCTAGGGCTAGCGTCGCACCGGACCGCAGCGCCAGCGGCTTCGACAGCGCATTGCGATCGCCATTGCGCAGTTCCAAATGCTTAACCCATCCGGTCAGCGCAAAATCAGGTTCCGCCTCTCGAATTACCAGCTCGTAGACGCTGGCTGGATCATCGCGAGTTCCACCGAATAGATCGTTGAGCTGCAATCGATAAAGTCCGTCTTCGGGCACGTCCAGCATTCCGATTAAATCCGTCGAACCGCCGTTGTAGGGTGGCCCGTCGTAGGCGTAGTTGTTGCTGGAGACTTTCATTGGTGAGGCAATGTCCTTGAGCTCAAGAATATCTTGCCAGTGTGTCGAACCATCATTGGTGACCGCACGCTGCACAATTCCAGCAGGTCCGGTAGCTGCCCCCAACCGATGCGAAGCCACCTCGATCCACCACTGCTGCCCCTTAATTGCTGTGAACTCAAAGCAATCGACGTCGGCTGCAGGAAAGAAAGAGCCGCGAATCTGGCATGGTAATTCGATAGATTGTGGTTGCGCAGCATCATTCACTTCGGCTTCAAGAACCGACTTTTCAGGGGCATAGCCGTAAGGAGGCCAGGAATACTGTGCCACCTGCTGAGTCGAAGCGAACTGCGCAAGTTGCTTTTCGCCATCCACCAATTGAAGGCTCAGGCGATAAAAGTACTCTGGACCGCCCTGATAGGTCAGATCATGCACTTTGATAACGTAGCGGTCGTCGCGCTCAGCCAGAAACTCGATGCCCGCCGCCTGGCGATCGGTCGCTAGAATTCGCCCGCTGGAGTCGGTCAGGGTCACGACCGGATCCAGTTTGGAGTCGATCCCGCGACAAGTGCAGTCGATGCGGCACAACTGGCCAGCGGAAGCTGAAAACTGGTAATGATTGATGCTGCGAGCAACCGTGGCCGCATTGACAGTGCTGTCAAATTGAATCGGTTGAGCCTCTTCTGCATTCGCGCTGGCAGAGCTGTAAGCAACTTCAGTCAATGTGCCGACAGAAAAAATTCGCCCAGTAGACACTCCCAGCCGCGCGATCGCATAGGCTTCGACTAGCCCCGGCTGCATTTTATCAGGAACTGTCACGCGATACCGGCCGGCGATAGGCCGCTGCTGTTCGTCCTGCACAGGCGTGGCGGTTACACGTGGATCAGAAAAGGTCAGTCCAGCCAACTCATCCAGGTTCTCGCCACTGACTGTTACTTCAACGGTAGTTCCAATCTGTGCTCCCATCGGGAACACATGCAGCAACCGCGGCGCAGGCAGGCAGACAGACTGCGCAGCAGCAAATGCGGCTAGCGACAAGGACAGGCACATGCCCAGCAAGCAGCGCAGACTAGACATGCCAGCGGACAAGTTGAAGGTCCGCTGGTTGAAGTGAACTCGTGACTGGAGCGTCCAGGCTCTGGCACGCGTAGCTACGTTGGGCTGCCTATCGACTCTGCAAGTGCAGTGATGGGCCAAGTTCTGTCCCGTTGATCGCATAGAACACTACCTCGGGTAAACCTAGTGATTAAACAGAAACTCTTTGGAATTCAGAACTGCCCACAGCACGTCTTCAAAATCCGCCTTAGACGCCTGACCCGAAGGTACCGTAGCTTCGATTGCAGCCAGCTCCTCTGAGCGTGGCGAGCGGCAAAACGCGACTTGATAGATGTGTTCGATGCGCGCCGAGAATGGTTCGCTACTCTGGGCCAGTTTGTCTGCCAAGCCACCTCCGGTACCCAATTTTGCCTTCAACTCGGCGGAATTCAGCAGATGCAGACTTTGGGCCAAATTGGCGGACTGTACACGTTCACATTCGCAAACGCTCGAATTCTCCGGACGCCCAAAGACTTTCAGAAACGGTACGGCTCGATTGTAGCTGTTATCGGGCAACCCGACCGCGCGCGTACCTGGCGGCAAGTTTGCAAAACTGGTTTGGGAACCCAGCAGTTGATCGACCACGTCCAACAATACTTCAGCCGGCAGGCGTCTTGGATAGAAACGCGAGTAATTCTGCGTGTCCGCTAGATTGCGATCGTTCGGTTGGGAGCTGAGCTGGTAGGCATTGGACAATACCAAGGTCCGCGCCAAGTCTCGTAGATTGAAGTCGCTGTTGATGAAGTAACACTCTAAGGCTGTCAATAATTCAGGGTTACTCGGAGGGTTGGAATCGCGAATGTCATCTTCGGGTTCAACCAATCCAACTCGAAAAAAATGTTTCCAGTAACGGTTGACCAGCGCCTTCGCGAAAAATGGATTGTCCGGCAAACGCATCCAGTCGGCCAGTTTTAGACGTGGGTCTTCACTGGCGTCGATCCTGCCAAGGTCGGCTCCGAGTGCTTTGGGACGCAGCGTCTGACCGGTGCGCAAATTTTGAGCTTCGGCGATTCCGCGCTGGTGAAAGATCATGTCTTCGTTTTGTACGCCTGTGGGCTTGCGGCCTACGCGTGAAAAACAGGCTGACAGAGCGTAATAATCGTCTTGGCTCCAACGCTCAAACGGATGATGATGACACTGGGCACACTGCAGCCGGACTCCGAGGAACAATTGAGAAATGTCTTCCAACTGCTCTTTGGGATCTTTCACTCGTTTGTACCATGCTACCGCCGGATTGCTCTTAATGGTGCCAGTGGCGGCCAGCAGTTGTTTGACCATTTGGTCATAGGGTGTGCCAGCCTGCAGGTGATCGCGGACCCAAGCGTGGAAAGCAAAATTCGCCGCCAGATCATTGGTGTCTTCGCGGCGATTTTTGAGAAGACTCGTCCACTTATTTGCAAAGTACTCGGCGTAGTCCGGGTGCTTTAATAGCTGCTCGACCAATTCCGCGCGACGCACCCGAGCATCGGCAGCCCAGTAGCTCTGCCGCTCGCCGTCGGTCGGTAATCGGCCTGTAAGATCCAGCGAGACCCGACGCAGATAGGTGGCATCGTCGCAAGTCAATGCAGGTGGAATTCCCAATCGCTGAAGGTTTGAAAACAGATGTTCATCTACCAGATTCATCGGCGTTGGCAGGTCGCCAAGAGCTGGGCCCAATGGAATGGCCGGACGAAATACAGCGACATGACCCTGGTAACGAACCATAATGGCGGCGGTACCTGGCACATTGCCTGCGGTGACTAATCCACGGCGATCGACCAGCGCCCGATCGGTGTCGTTCGATTCAAACAAGGCTAAGTCGGTGACATCGCGCGAAGACCCATCAGAGTAACTGGCCACAACCCTTAATTGCTCAGTCTGCTGCGGCTCAAGTAGTGCGCTACTGGGCATAACTTCAACGGTAGCCAAGCGTATCGGTTCCCAAGGCGCGGCCCCTGCGACTGGTCCGTCACTAGAAGCTGCTGGCTCGGCCTGAGCATTGGGCCGCTTGAATGCTGCTCCGGTTTCTGGGCAACCGTGCCGAATCCATTCGACCAGCACTTGATATTCTGCTGAACCAGCTTGCAAGCGTGGTCCGCCGCCGTGCGGAACTTCTCCCAAGGCCTTGCGAATCAGCAGGCTGGATTCGGGTGCTGCCGGAAAGATACGTCGGCCGCGTCCCTGAACGACGATAAACTGATAATCCACATCCGGCTCAAAGCCTAGTAGGCTCAATTCAAATCCATTCTGGCCACCGCCCGCTTTGGCGTGGCACGTACCTGCATTACATCCTGCTTTAGTAATGATCGGCACAATATCGTTAGCGAAGTCGATCTGGCCAGTCGCCGATATTACCTGATGCCAGGGAGCCGCCACAGACTTGGCATTATCTGGTTTGGCAGCGTCTACCGCTCCGGCAGGCGCAACCAAGGTTATGACTAGCAGTGCGCCCAGCAGCCCTCTGGTATCAAACAGAATTCGGGTACCAGCAAAGCTTGATGCGACGGCCCGACGAGCACCCAAGTGCCAAAAAGAACAACCAAAGTGCTGCCTGATTGCAACCATGGTCAGCAAGTTAGGCCAGTTGTGGAGTGGGCAGGGTAACCGGGCGGGAGCCAAGTAGTATAACTCAGCTCTGGCGGCTATCCAACATCGGGAAGGGCCGCTTTTGAGCTTACTACAGCCCCTGCCTACCCCCGAATACGGCTGCCACACGAGGTTTTTTCCACTCCTGCTCGACGTTCGCGCGTCACCAATGCCACAACAACAGAGTCTCAGCATTCATCTGACCTATCGACGTGAAACTTCAAAATGCATGAATGAGGGCATTTGTCCGGTCTCACGCGTCTGTGACAGAGTGCCAGAGCGGTTTGTTCAGCATTCTCGTCGCCCAACTCTCCTTCAGTAGCTACCGTCGCCGGGCCGTGGAACCCCGGTGCGCTTGGCAGCTCCCCTCGTCAGACGGTGGCAACCCACCGCTACCACCACCCAGCGATGCTAACACAGGGCATATTCGACGTGACCGCTCATGGAAAAAGCGGCTGACAAAATGGGGTTCTGTCGGTTATCATATCGCTGGACCAGTGACGTCCGTCAAAAGGAGAAAACGTAGTAGTTTGGCTCAGCAACCGCAGATCGCTGCAAAAACTGGCTGGGCAGACTTGGATTTACGGGTATATGGAACCATCCGCAGACAACAGCAATCTACCGCCACCCGCGGAAATAAACAGCTTTGAGCAGCTCGATCTCTCACAGGTAATGATGCGATCGCTGGCGCGGCTGGGCTACGCGACTCCGTCTCCGATCCAGGCTCAATTGATTCCAATTGCCCTGGATGGTCGTGACGTAATTGGTCAGGCTCGAACGGGTACGGGCAAGACCGCTGCATTTTCGATCCCGATTTTGGAGCTGCTTGATCCGCTCAGCGAGTGCCGCAATCCGCAAGCCATGGTTCTGGTGCCGACGCGAGAATTGGCTGAACAAGTACACCAAGAGATGGTCAGATTGGCCTACGGCTGCAAGACGGCGATTACCGCGCTGGCCGGTGGCAAGCAGATGCGACAGCAGATGGCGCAATTGCGAGAAGGTACGCAAGTTGTCGTTGGAACGCCGGGCCGAGTCTACGATCACATCCAACGCAAGACGTTCCGTACCGATGATCTATGGTGCGTGGTGCTGGATGAAGCGGATCGCATGTTGGATATCGGATTCCGGCCGGCGATTGAAAAAATCCTACGTGCCTGTCCGCGCGATCGTCAAACGATGTTGCTCAGCGCCACCATGCCTCCGCCAATCAAGAAACTGACGGAGCGCTATCTAACCGACCCGGTGCATATCAACTGCTCGCAGTCACAAGTGTCAGTCGATACGATCGAACAGCGGTACATCAGTCTGAAACAAGAGGATAAATTCGACGTATTGATCAAGCTCATCATGCGTGAAAAGCCTCGGCAAGCAATCATTTTTTGTCGTACCAAGCGCGGCACAGACCGCTTGCAGCGTCGTTTGCGTGAGACGCTGACAGGCGCAAAAGGGTTTGAAGGCAAACGCATCGAGTGTATTCACGGTGACATGAACCAGCGAGATCGCGATCGAGTCTTCGCCGATCTGCGCAGCGGTACAATCGACCTGCTGGTAGCCACCGATGTCGTCGGCCGTGGCATCGATGTGTCCACGGTATCCCATATTATCAATTTCGATATTCCAATGGATTGCGACGACTACGTGCACCGCGTGGGCCGAACAGGCAGAATGGGGCGGGATGGCATCGCCTTCACGTTTGTGACCGCCAGCGAAGGTCCGCAGCTTACGGCAATCGAACTGAATATCAATCTTCTGCTGCAGCGAGATAGCTTGAACGATGACAAATTGGTCGTCGCGCCACCTGAACCAACTGAGTCTGAAGCGGAACCGGGCAACTCGGATGTGCCGCCAGTAGAGACCGACGAGCTGCCGCAGCCTCGCCGAAAGCGGCTGTTTCCGAAGCGCGCAGTCAATCGACGGCTGGCACGCTTGGGCGGCAAGTAGCTGAGGCTCAAGATCAGTCGTCTGGGCCCAGCGGGCTGAAGTAAGTGGCATGGAGAAATCGCAGAGTGCGACGCTCGAGTTTCAAGGGAATTTGTTTTCGAGTCACAAGACACCGCGATGTTTAGCCCTCCCCTAGTGCAGCGGATTTCTAACTGGGCCGCCTTAGTGACGGTTCTGGGGTTGATCTGGGCTGTCTGGTATGCGGTGCAAATCAAGTTTGGCACAGACTATGTCGAAAATTGGCTGCCGCGTGAGACACCCAGTCGCGTGGCATACGCCGATTTTGCCAAAAGATTTGGCGAAGATCAGGTGTTGTTGCTGGCGTGGCGTGGAGCCAGGCTGGATGATCCGCGAATCGTTCGGGCAACTGAACGGCTGGAAGAACTGCGACTGCAGAATCCGCATTGGCCCATCGTGGCCATTACCAACTCTCAGCAGTCGATCGACCAATTGCGATCCAAGCTCTCAGGGCTCACCGAAGCGGGTGCTATCGAGCGCCTGGCGGGACAGGCTGTGGGGCAAGATGGCAGCAGCTTTGTGGCCATCCATGTGCGCGGCATTATGCCCAAGGAACGCGATCAGATCGTTTCGTCCTTGACACCACTGGTACGATCTCTGGGCATCGAGCCGCGAGATATGGTGATCGCCGGCGAACCCTACCAAACGCACATCGTAGATCTCTATAGTCGGCTATCAATCCAGCGATTTGTACCGTTTTCGATCCTGCTGTCGATGTTGGTGGCCTGGCTGTGCCTGCGCAGTTGGCGACTGAGCCTGGTTGTGTTGGCCCTGGCCGGTGTTGGGCAGTTGTTGGGGATGGCGCTGATTAGCGCCACCACCGGGCAGATGGGGGCAATCTTGATCGTCGTGCCAACGCTGCTCTTCATGCTGACACTTTCAGCGGCCGTGCATTTAGTCAACTATTACGTGGAATGTCGCGCAGACGGCCAGGGATATCCTGGGGCGCGTGCCCTAAAGCTGGGTTTCATTCCCTGCCTGCTGGCAGCCCTGACCACCGCCATTGGTTTTGGTTCACTTGTTGTCAGCGATTTGGAGCCGATTTTTCAGTTCGGCGCACTGGCTGGTGGCGGCGTTGTGTTGGCAACACTACTGCTATTGATGTTGTTCGTGCCGATTACGCGACTTCAAATGCTGGGCACCAAAGACACACAGCCGGCTCAAGATTCAACTTTCCATTTGGCTGAATGCCTGGTGCGATTTACGACCAACCGTCGTCGCTGGATTATTGCCGTCGGCTTGGTGCTGTTTGTGGCAACCGCATTCGGGATTCCACGCTTGAAGACGACCACGCGGTTTGACGGCATGTTCGAAGCTTCGCACCCGTCCGTCCGCAGCCTGCGGTGGGTCGAAGACCGCTTGGGGCCCATCGAGACCATGGAGTTCTTGGTTACGTTTGCCGACCAGCCACAACCTGTGGATGTCTTGGAGCAATTGACTACCGTTCGCCGCTTGCAGAATGTACTCACCAAGCACAATCAAGTTCACAGCACCTTCTCAGCCATCCAACTGTTGCCTCCATTGCCAACGCAGCAAGGTTCACGAGCGACTGTGCGTCGAGCGGTGTATCGTAATCTCATCAATGCCGATTTAGACAATCTGGCCAGTGCGCAGTTGGTCTCGAGCAGTCCGACTGGGAATTGCTGGCGAATTACGGCCAGGTTTAAGACTAAGATCGACGAAGAATTTCATCGCTTGAGAACGGAGTTGGAACAACTGTCGCGCGCAGAACTTGAGATGCTGTTTCCCGAATCTCAAGTGCGACCTGCGCTCGAAATTACCGGTCTGCGCACCGTGATCGAAACTGCCAACACCGTGTTGATGCGTGATCTGATTAGCAGCTTTAGTACGGCCTTTCTGCTAATCACTCCAGTGATGATGATTGTCGCTCGCAGTATAGTCGGCGGGCTGTTGCTGATGATCCCCAACCTTATTCCAGTGGCATTGGTGTTTGGTTTAATGGGTTGGCAGGCTATTCCCTTGGATGTAGCCAGTATCTTAACCGCCAGCGTCGCCCTGGGCATTTCGGTGGACGATACACTGCACTGTGTCTATTGGTATGTACGCGGAAAGAAACACGGGGCGTCGTCGATGGAAGCCACCAATCAAGCCATCCGCCACTGCGCGCGGGCGATGTTATTCACCACACTCATCTCTTGTGGTGCTATGCTGCCATTCATGTTTTGTGAATTTCTGCCCACGGGTCGATTTGCGCTACTACTGATCCTGATTCTTGCTGGCGCCATTATTGGCGATCTGATTCTGCTGCCAGCACTACTGCGCGGCCCGATGGGCCGCTGGGTCGGCAGAAGTCTGTAACTCCATCACATGACCGACAACTTGCCAACTTGCCGTTGTCACAAAGTCCGCACCGAACTCGATTGACTGTGTCTCTAGGGGCCGTCTCTCAGAGGCTTTCTCTCCGGCTGTCCCTAGGCGTGCGATCGGGACAACTCCCCCCTGCCCCGGGCAATCCTGTTATATTACTTCTCAGTACCATTTCCAATTTGGTTAATATCCGGCGGTGCTGATGATCTTGCATGTGGATATGGACGCCTTTTATGCGGCGGTCGAACAGCGCGATCGGCCAGAGTTGGCCGACCGCCCGGTCATCGTCGGCGGCTCGGCGACCGGTCGAGGCGTGATCGCCGCAGCCAGCTACGCCGCTCGCCGCTACGGCATCCACAGCGCCATGCCCACGGCCACCGCCCTGAGGCTGTGCCCCCAGGCCATACTGCTGCCGGTCCGTATGTCCCACTACGCGGACATCTCGCGGCAGATCCGCGACATCTTCCACCGCTACACGCCACTGGTTGAACCGCTGTCGCTGGACGAGGCGTTTCTGGACGTGAGCGGCTGCCGTGAACTGTTTGGCAGCGGCCCGCACATCGCGCGGCGGATCAAGGACGACATCCGCGCCGAAACCGGCCTAGTCGCCTCGGTGGGCGTGGCCCCTAACAAATTCTTAGCCAAGATCGCCAGCGACCTGGAAAAGCCCGACGCGCTGGTCGTGGTCGATCCGCTACGGATTGAAGCCTTCCTCGACCCGCTGCCAATCGGCCGTCTGTGGGGCGTGGGCAAGGTAACCGAGGCGGCCATGCGGCGGCTGGGCGTTGAGACGATTGGCCAGTTGCGATTGCTGTCCGTCGATCAGTTGCGGCAGCAGTTCGGCGAGGGCGGCGAGCAGTTCTGGCGGCTGGCCCGAGGCATCGACCAGCGCTCGGTAGTACCCGATCGGCAGGCCCAGCAGATTTCACACGAGACCACCTTTGCCCGCGACCTGACGGCGATTGAGCCGTTGCGGCAGCGGCTATGGGAACTGACCGACCAGGTAGCCCGTCGACTGCGGCGTTCGGGCCGCGTCGGCCGCACCGTGCAGCTCAAATTGCGGCTGAGCGATTTCCGAACCATCACCCGCTCGCAGTCGCTCGCCCAGCCCAGCGACATCACCGCTGAACTTTGGCACGCCGCTCGCGGGCTACTCGACGCCGCCTCGTCACCGCCGCTACTGGCCCAGGGCATCCGCCTGATCGGCTTTGGCGTCAGCGGCCTGAGCCAACCACCGCTGGAACAACAGCAACTCTTCGCCGACGACTCAACCGCGCAGCGCGCCCGTCACCGTCAGCTCGACCACATCACCGATGCCATCCAGGCCCGCTTCGGCAGTCAGTCCCTGACCCTCGGTCGCAGTTTGACCAAACGACCCTGGGAGTCTAGCGATGGTCGCTAACACACGCAAGCATGGCATGTCATGCTTTGTCGGCATGGCGGACCGAAGCAGCTTGATACCCGACTCGTCTCGTTCAGATCACGCCCACATTAGCGTTTTACCGGTTATCGCCTTAGACCGCTGCATTTGAGTGTGTGGCCCATTGGATGCCACTAGGGAAACGGGAATTCGAGATCGCTTCTTCTCACACGAACGATCTCAAGTGTCTCTTCACGTCGCCGACAAAAGATAGTGTAACTTCCCACACAGGTTGGTCGAATCCCGTCGCCCAAGTCGGCTCGGTCATCGCCTACCTCTGGATGCTTCGCCAGCATGCCACATTTCTCGCCAAGCCTTGCCGACCATTCGCTTGCAGCTATTGGTTTGTCTTTCGCGATCTCCTTGAGGTCCTCTTTTGATTGATCAGAGTACCGAAGTCTCAGCATGGGCTACTTTTCTGCTGAGATGCTTCGATTTCGTCGATCACCGCATCGACTTCCGAGAACAACGTTTGGTCATCACGTGACTGGCCACCATCAAGTTCCTCGATCCCTACTCGAATTTCATTTCGCAACCTCTCGCGCCCCACGAGCAATCGGATACCATCCACTATTGCAGCTTCTTCGTTTTGGTACTTGCCCTGGGCAACCAATCCCTTCACGAACGCGTTGGCTTCGTCGGGTAAATTCAATTTCATAGACTTCTCCAATATCAACGGGGCGTCTGACAAGATTTTGACATAAGCGACTTCGCCACGCCTTTCACTATGGACACATTGATTACCTGAGACGAACGGTCAAATTAGATCTTGGAGCCTCGGTCAGCCCTCCTGTGGTATTTGGGGACTGACCGATCAAGAGCGGTTGTGGTCAATTGGATGGCACCGTCGGTGGCCCGCAGGCCGTCGTTCCCCAGCACAATCCGAGCTCAAGACCGCAGGTTTTTAGCGAAGCTACAGGTCATCCCACGTACTACGCGCCTTCGTCGTCAGGTCGCGAACCACATGCGTGTTAATCATCACGCCTGGACGTTCTTGTGGACCGGAGTTTCTTGGATTTCGCAAATATCCGTTGGTAAAGTCGATCTCGTGCCACTCGCGCACTTTCGCCAGTTGGGCGTGCGGCACCTTGTGCAGTGTTGCGGGCAACAGCGTCACCCGATCCTCGTCCCGCTTGCCGCTCCACGCCTTGACTCCAGCAGCACTGCGATCCATTACCTTCTACTCAATCATTACTCTCATAACGACTGGACAGAAATTGGGGGCAGCCCACCAGCTATCGTCCAGCAAACTATTCCGCCTGTAAGCGACTGCCTCAGCATTCTGCACTGTCCCCAGAGGTTTGTTATGACCGATGCGACCCGCCTGCCGTGATGCGGCTTACATGAACCAGTGTTTGGTCTCAAGTCGATACAGGATAGATAATAGGTGGTACAGTTCGGGATGCCAGTGTGCTAGATTGTGCCCGTCACAGTAAAACGCTTCGGTGGCGACCGCGAAAAATTCGGCCAGGCTCTGCATTCCGTAAGGATCCAAGATCGTCGGCTCGTTTTGGTCAACTGCCGTTCGTAGCAATGAAAGTTCTTTTTCAGCCACAGCTCGCCATTGTTGCTGCAGGCTGGGTGTCGGAAAGGGAGGCAACCCTTCCATGGCTCCGTCCAGACCATCGATGTAATGTGCAAATTCGTGCAGCACTACATGATGGCCTGGTTGACCATTTTGGCAGTCACGCAGGACATCTCGCCATGAGAGAATGATTGGGCCTCCATGTTGGACCATGCCAGACAGCCACTGCCGCTCATTGATCACCCCACTGGCTTGACGCAGATTGCGTTGAGCCGTTGGACGAGGGTAGATCAGAATGGTGCGAGCTTTGTCGAAGCAGTAATCGTCCTCAAACCCGATTAGTAACAGGCAGGCGGCAGCCGCGATGACGACCTGCATTTGGGGAGAAACCTTCAGGCCATCACAGCCTTCAAAGCTCTTTTCAGCGATAAATACTCGAACCAGGCTTTCCAGTCTTTGTTGTTGGCTGCTGTTCAACACCTGCCAGTGCCACAGGTGGTGGGAAATCCACTGTCGCCACTGGGGATTCATGGGGGCCTGCCAGTGGCGGCGACGCCGATTGAGCAGCCAAGAAAACACCTTGAAGTCCCCTTATCCAACTGACAGAGTGCGGATTACGGAAGCCAGTTCAGGCCGCCACCATTTCACCGAAAGCATCGATGGCTGTACAACCCTGGCGATGCTGCTCTCTGTCTTACACGGATACCGTCAGCTAAACAAGTCTGTTCAGCCGGGGCATCACAGATTCTTGGGGACACAGCGTCGCTTACTTGCAACACTATGGCGTTTTCAATCCAAAGCGGGAATAGGTCTATCTAACGTTAAGTAATACGCCCCCGCAGTCGCCAAGTCGTACAACCAGTTAAGGCAAGTAGCGTGAGTACTCCAGCTGAAGGTTCTGGGACGGCTGGCGGACCGCCAAGCGCCGCCGCTTGGTCAGCAGACATCGGTGCGTCATAGATTCTGATCAATCGAACATGCCCGGCTGAGGCTTCAGATGAGAGGAAGTCGTCTCGAAAGAAGTGCAAAATATTGTCCGTTGCACTGGCCACAGCAATGTTCGTGCTGTCGATGACGCTCCCTTGGGAGACGCCATCGATGTAGCCGGAGACTAGATTAGACGTTCCATCGCGAGTCAGGATAAGTCGAAGGTCAGTGTTCGGAGAAAACCCGCCAGCGGGTCCGGCCAACCCAGAGCTGTAAAGGCGAAGTTCAGAACTACGGTTGTACAAACCGCTATCAGAAGTGAGGTTTTTGAAGTCAATAATTTTTTTCCAGCCATCTACTTGTTCAATTCGAAAAATGATTTCGATTGAGTAATTGCCAGGATCTGCAAGGCCATTACTGAGCGACAGGCCTTGGTTTAAGCCGAATGAATAACCTGATGGACTTAATGTCCCACCATGCGAAACCAAATTAGGTCCGCCCAGATCATCGGCGAGACTGTTATTTAACTGGTACTGGTGGATCAAACCGGCCGGCGACGCGCCGGCTGGCAAAATCATCAATCCGGCAATAACAGGCAATAAATACCGCAAGGTTCTATCAATTCGGAATTCAGTGGCCATGGCTGAGTACATTGACATGTTGTCTCTCCAGAATCAATGATGAATCGCAAAGTCACTTAGTCGATTTTCCGCCCATCGTTCACGGAAGCGACTGCGGCACCTGAGATGGAGTTTAATCTCCTTAAACTGCTCTGATAGCGATTTCAATCCCCGAACGCACGGATTCTTCAGGATTTACCGGCCCACGGCCACGCCGTGGCGTAGGCGTTTGGTGGGAATACCCACAAGGGTCGGCGTGCCAATTAAACTCGTCGCGATCGCGTTCGTCTGACAATGTATCACGCTAACTGCGGTCCTCGCTCGTTGGCCGTTTCTGTCTAAGTTCGGCAGTTGTGTCTTGCCTCTAATGGAAATGGAATTCTGAGAGGTTACTCACATCATGATGCTGCATTTGTTGCATAGTCCATCGTCCCGCTGGCTGTTGCTACGATACCAAGAAGACCGAATGAGCTGCCTGAGAGTTCGAATGACACGTTTTTGTTTTTTTGTAAGTTGCCGTACGTTCGTGGTACCAATACTTATAGAGGAAGGCGGGGGCTCTTGATTGAAGATGACCACAAATCGCTGTTCACGATTTGGCTGACCGAGCACGGTTCGTCTGTCATGAAGGTGGCGCGCGCCTATACGTTGAGTAACGACGAGTGCCAAGATCTGGCGCAGCAGATTCTGTTGCAAGCCTGGAGATCCTTGCCGAATTACAAGGGCACCGCAAGTCCGGCGACTTGGTTCTATCGCATCGCGTTGCACACTGCTTTGAATTGGCAGCGGAAGGATAGGCCGCGCCGCACGCGACAACAGCCGCTGTTGGAAACACACGCGGTAGCGGCTTGCGAGCTGGACAGTGTCGAGCAGATTCAGCAGCGAGAGACCGTCGAGCAGCTCTACCAAGCGATTCACCGGTTGCCGAGTACCGATACCGCTTTGGTGCTGCTGTATCTTGATGAATTGAGTTATCGCGAGATGGCCGAGGTCTTGGGCATTTCAGAAAGCAATGTCGGCGTCAAATTGAACCGGGCCAAGAAGTCGTTGGCCGCACTCATGAACGGGCAGACCGATGGAACTTGATAATTACCAAAGGGCTTGGCAAGCCGAAGCAGCTCGGACTCGCGTCATCGTCGACGTAGATGCTCTGTCAGGAGAAGTGCAGCGTTCACAGGGCAGCTTTCATTCCGTGATTCTCTGGAGAGACATCCGCGAAATAGTTGTCTCACTGCTGATGCTGGTGGTGTGGATGTTTCTGGGCAGCAAATTGTCATTGCCGTGGAGCTGGTACCTGACCATGCCGGCCCTGCTGTGGGTGGTCGGCTTCATCGTGCTGGACCGTCGGCGTCATCCGCAACGCCTGAGCGAACCAGGTCAGCCGCTGTTGTACTACGTTAGGGAATCCTTGAGGCAGGTGGAGCATCAGATTTGGTTGCTGCGGAATGTGTTCTGGTGGTATTTATTGCCCTTCACGATTTCGATTGCGGCCTTCTTTGTGCACGTCAGTTGGCAAGCGAGTCGTGACTGGCTGAGTTTTGTCAGTATCGCCGGCTGTATGTGCGGATTTCTACTGGCGATCTATTGGTGGATATATCGCCTGAATCAACGTGCGGTACGTGATCAGCTTGAACCGCGGCGTCGGGACTTACTGAGGCTAATGGAGTATCTCGACAGCGAATCGAACGACGGAGGCTCGGGCGATCTCGTCGATCTTGTGGCGGCTCTCAGCGATCCTGCCGCCCAGCATGGACTCAACTTTTCATGGGCGCAGAACTGGAATCGTCTTGTACCTTCCTGGCGAGTCGCGAACCAAATTCAACTGGCCACGGCCATTGGAGCCTTGGGCGGACTGGTCATTCGGGAATGGTTCGTCTGCGACGACACCATGCCCGAGCTATTTTTGCCCGTGGTGGGAGGTGTCATCGCTTTCGAAATTGCGTTTGCGCTTGCCTGGTGGCAATCTCGTCGGCCCGTTAAGCAGCGCGCGGAAGACGGCCAGCCAGTCCAATGCGTGGCTGAGCAAGTTATCGCCGAAAACAGGTCGGTTCAACAGCCAAGCTCCTGGCCGCGAACTCCGGCGCTGTGCATTTTAGCGCTATTGATATTCGTATCGTTTATGGCCTGTTTAGTGCTGTTACAGTTCGTGAGCAGGTCCGTGTTAACGCCGCTAGCACCTGGCAACTCGGCGGCTGCTCAAGTTGTCGAGCCCACGGCAGATAGATTCTCGATACCGATCCGAGCGCAGAAGTCTCCAAACGTTTCGCTAGGTTGACGCTGGCTTTTGAATTCCACAAAGATTGGTACGAGGGTGGGGACAATGTCATCCAGCGGCACGAGGTCTTTGTAGATCGTTCCCAAACGCTTGCCCAGCAACTGACCACCCAGATAAACGGTGTACTTGCCAACGGCCTTCCCGACCAACCCAATATCGGCGTTATAGGGGCGAGCACAGCCGTTGGGGCAGCCGGTCATGCGCACCGTAAAGGCCTCCTTTTCCAATCCTAACTTGGCTAGCTGGACCTCCAATTGATCGATTACGCTGGGCAGAACGCGTTCGCTTTCGGTTACTGCCAGTCCACAGGTTGGTAGCGACACGCAGGCCATGGACCATTGGCGAACCGTGGAAACCTGCTCGGTCAGCGGAACGCCATTGCGCCGCAAAATCTCTTCCAACTGCGGTAGCGCGGATTCGGCCAAGTCCGTTATCAAGATGCTTTGATTGCCGGTCAGGCGAATGCTTGGACGAAGCTGCGCACATATCTCGCGCAGGGCCGCTTTCCAGCGGCGATCTTGATTGTCGTACAGGCGTCCGTTTTCTACGTTCAGGCCGTAGAAAAACTTGCCGTCTCCCTGAGCGTGCCAACCGTGGTGCAGGTCGACCCCGGTGACATCGTCGGGAGTGCAATCGGCCAGCGGTTGACCAAAATACTTCTCTACTTCAGCGCGGAACCAAGCCAAGCCACGATCGTGAATCAAGTACTTCATGCGTGCCCGCTTGCGATCGGCGCGGTCGCCATTATCTCGCTGGACCTTGACAACGGCTTCAGCAACTCCAACGGCTTGATCGGGAGTCACAAAGGCCATGCGTTGGGCTAGCGCCGGGAAGGTCTTGGCAGCGCTAGGGGTCATGCCCATGCCGCCACCGACCGTGACGTTATAGCCCACGATTTTTCCGTCGCGAACGACGGCGATGAACCCTAGGTCTTGCGTATAGACGTCGATGCAATTGTCTTCGGGCAGCGTCACGCCAATCTTGAATTTGCGGGGCAAATAGGTCGGGCCGTAAATCGGCTCCTCCTCAGGCGCTCCACCACCAGCCAGCGTCTCTTCGCCGGTCTGTTCGTCGCGAACCCACAGTTCATAGTAGGCCTTTGTCTTAGGTGCTAAATGCTCGACCAACGCCTCAGTAAAGCGATACATTTCGTCGTGCACGGGGCTCTTGATTGGCGATGGGCAGCACATGACATTGCGATTGACGTCGCCGCAGGCCGCCAGTGTGCTGAGCTGAATCTGGTTGATGCGGTGAATGGCTGTACGCAGGTTACTCTTGAGAATACAGTGCAGTTGTAGCGCTTGGCGGGTGGTGCACTTGAGTGTGGCATTTCCCAGGCTATCACACAGGTCTAGGTGCGCGATCAACTGATCGGCAGTCAAACGTCCGCCGGGAATTCGGGTGCGCGTCATCATGCTGTAGGACTTGGCCGATTTGCCGCCGTCCTTTTTCCCACGATTGTCTCGGTCGTCCTGCTGGTAGGTGCCGTGGAATTTCAGCAAATTTGTATTGTCCTTCGTGAATTGATCGCTATCGTTGGACAAATCTTGCTCAATCGTGCCCCGCAGTAGACGGCTCGCAGCCTTGACCGTCTCGACGGGACTTAGTTTTCCATCTGCCGACATTATTGATTTTCTCCAAGCATCCAGCTAGCATTCCCGGGCCTCATAGCTTAGGCAATTGACACCAATTACCCAGACACACCCGTGATTCTATGGGTTCAGCGTGTTCGCCAAAAGGTCAGTTGGCTGTTGTTCGTCGTCGCTGGGCGACAGTTTGTCGTCAGCATTCCGCACGTTTCCCAGTTCTTGGAACGTTGCAGAAAGTTAAACTGGGTCGGTGGCAGGCTCTATAGTAGGCCCTCTACCGAGAACCAAGAAAAAAGGTACAGTGTGAGCTTGGTTTTAGGGCTATCCAGGGGTATCCTTCACATGTCGGCCGTATCGTTTGACCGGTACGCGAGAGGGCCGGCTGGGAGCTGCAATGTTGGTCTCGCAGAGTAATCCCGCGCTTGTCTGCAATGCGCTCAACCGCTGGTGGCGCTAAATTAGGAGTCTGGTTGAATGTCGGATGCACTATTTTTCGAGGATTTGCCGGTCGGCGCAAGCTGGAAGAGCCCTGCTCGGACGCTCACGGAGACCGACATCGTAGGCTTTGCGGGAATGACCGGTGATTACGATCCGTTGCATGTCGATCGCGAGTTTGCTGCCGAGACCCCTTATGGCAAGCCGATTGCTCACGGTCTGCTGGGATTATCGCTTATGGCGGGCTTGAGCAGCACCTGCCCGCGAGTTCGAACGCTGGCTCTGGTAAGCGTCGAACACTGGCAGTTTCACCATCCGATCTTCGTCGGGGACACAGTACACGTGATCACCCAGGTCGAGTCGACTCGTCCGCGAGGGCGCCGCAGTGGTGAGGTTGCCTGGTTTCGTAAGCTAATCAATCAGCGGGGCGAGTGTGTGCAGTCAGGCCGCATTGTGACCCTAGTTTCCAGCCAATCCTTCTTGCCTCGCGCCGCCAAGATACCGGAAATGAAGTCCGGCAAGCTGCGTCCCAATCCGGCAAAAATTGACGTCACCCCCAGCGAAGTGCTCGGTTAGACTGAGAGATTCAGGCTGAATGATGACTGTGGACAAGGCGGCTCAGCTTCCCGACGACCAGCGAATCGTCATTACTGGCGTCGGTCTCACTAGTCCACTGGGCAACGATCTGGCCACCTTACGTCAGGCATTGCTGGAAGGTCGCAGTGGCGTACGGGATTACGAGATTCGTTACGTCGGCAAAACCCTGGCTGGAGTCTGTGATTTCCCCGCCACCCAGTATCAGACTCGCAAAGACGTGCGGCGTGGTACACGGGCTGGGGCTGTGGGGATTTGGGCCGCCAATCAAGCCATCGCCGATAGCGGTTTGGATTGGCAGAACGTGGATCGTTCGCAAGTCGGCATCTACATTGGCGTCACCGAGCACGGCAATGTTGAAACTGAAAACGAAATCTATCAGATCAAGCAATTCGACTACGATGTCCAGTATTGGTCGCATCATCACAACCCGCGCACCGTGGCAAACAATCCGGCCGGTGAAATCGCGCTCAATTTAGGTATCACCGGTCCTCACTACACGCTGGGGGCCGCATGTGCTGCCGGCAATGTAGGAATTGTGCAGGGTGCCCAAATGCTACGTCTGGGAGACTGCGATGTCGCCTTGGCCGGCGGAGTCTCCGAAAGCATTCATACCTTTGGGATTTTCGCCAGCTTCAAAAGTCAGGGTGCATTGGCAACACACGACGACCCCACCAAAGCTTCCCGTCCTTTTGATACGCAGCGTAATGGTATCGTGGTTTCTGAAGGCGCTTGCTTGTATGTGCTGGAGCGTTTGAGCGATGCCAAGCGGCGTGGTGCTAACATCGTCGCCGAAATCGTATCGTATGCCATCAACACCGACGCCACGGATTTTGTGTTGCCCAATCCCGAACGCCAAGCGCAATGCGTTGAACTGGCACTGAAGCGCGCGGGATTGCCACCCCAGGCGATCCACATCGTCAGTACTCACGCAACCGGTACGGCCAGTGGCGACGCCCAGGAATGTCAAGCGTTGCGTCGCATCTTCGCAGACTGTCCGGACACGTTCATTAATAACACCAAGAGTTTCATGGGACACACGATGGGCGCTGCCGGCTCGCTAGAGCTGGCCGGAAACCTATTGTCCTTTCGCGACTCCACTTGCCATGCCACGATCAATGTCGATCAATTGGACCCAGAGTGCGAATTGCCGGGCTTGGTGCTGAATCAACCTCGGGAAGTTTCGCAAGTGCGGTATATCCTCAATAATTCTTTTGGGATGTTGGGGATCAACTCGGTGCTCATCGTGCGCAGCATGAACTAGTCGGCCACTGACGATTCCTTCTTGATGAACGTCATGCTGCCGAGCGCAGGCTTCCAGTGGATTCTGTGGATGTTGGGCAGAGGTTCTACTTCCCTTTCAGCCAATTTCCAGGCACAATGGTGGCTTGGCACGACGATCCAAATTCCATGGTTGGTGATTGTTCGGACGCCGTTCATGGCCTGCTCCAGGAAACACTAGTCTATGAGTTCGACTGCAGCAAAAACCGGGTCAGCCACAGTCGCGTCTGCGGACTCGATGGATGTCATCATCGAGACCCGCAATTTAGGTAAAACCTACCGCGATTTTTGGGGCCGCAAGAAAGTAGCCGCTCTCAAATCGCTAGACATCGAAGTTCGGCAGGGCGAGATTTTTGGACTCTTGGGACCAAACGGTTCGGGTAAGTCGACGACCATAAAACTGCTGCAGGGACTGCTGTTCCCCACTTCCGGTCAAGCCTTCGTGTTCGGCAAAGACGCGCGCGATGTCGCCAAAAACGAACGCATCGGCTATCTGCCCGAAGAGTCCTATCTGTACAAATTTCTCAATGCCGAAGAAACGCTCGACTTCTACGGACGACTGTTCGACATGCCCGCCGAAGTGCGCCGCCAACGGACAGAACAATTGATTCGCCAAGTTGGCTTGGCGCACGCGCGTCGCCGTCAGTTACGCGAATATTCCAAAGGCATGACACGTCGCATCGGATTGGCCCAAGCCCTAATTAATCAACCCGATTTGTTGATTTTGGACGAGCCCACCACCGGGATGGACCCGATTGGCACTCGTGAAATGAAGGATTTGATTCTGTCGTTGCGAGATCAAGGCAAGACCATATTGATGTGCTCACACCAATTGGCGGATGTTCAAGATGTGTGCGATCGCATCGCCATACTCCATCAGGGTGAACTGCGCGAGATGGGCCGCGTACAAGAACTGCTGAAGGTTCGCGACGTGACCGAAGTTCATGCCACAGGCTTGTCCGCCCAGACACAGCAAAAAATTGCTGAACTCATCAAGGCGGAGGGCGGTAAAGTGCTGCGTATCGATAATCCGACGACCACGATGGAAGAACTTTTCTTAGATATCGTCCAGAACGATCGACCAGGCAGCAGGCCGAAGTGAGTTCCTTAGGGAAACTGTCGGCAGAGTTGTAGCCTTGGACATGGCCGATTAGCGGCTACTTACCATGGGATAGTTTGAAGAGAAGATGCGACTAGAACCTGAACAGATGTGGGGCTACTTCGAGTGGTTGATCTCGGAAATGGCTCTAGTGCAAGGCCTGCTGGTAGCGGTGGGGATTGCGCTGTTGGCGTTCATCGCCTGCTATTTGGTGGCCAGCGTAAAATGGGGCCCAGCGGAAGGCTTCTACCAAGTCACGCGTGTAATATATGAACTGTTGGCACGCGATCTGCCAAGCACGAGTTTCAAACGCATTTACGCTTTGGCGCGCCTGGCTTTTCAGGAGGCCATTCGCCGCAAGGTGTTGGTGCTGATGGCGGTGTTCATTGTGGTATTGCTGTTCGCGGGCTGGTTCTTGGACACCGGCTCGGACAATGTGGCTCAGTTGTACATTAGCTTCGTGATGACTGGCACCAGCTATTTGGTGTTACTGTTGGGATTGTTTCTGAGCTGTTTTAGTTTACCCACCGATGTCAAGAATAAGACGATTCAAACGATTACGACCAAGCCGGTTCGCAGTACCGAGATCGTGCTTGGCAGGATTCTAGGATTTTCTGGAGTAGGCACGCTGTTGCTGCTGGGGATGGGATTGCTGAGCTATGGATTTGTCACGCGAGGCATCGTGCATCAACACGAAGTGGAATCCATTGCTCAAGATCAAACGGGCAACACGACGTACGATGCGCGTCATGCGCACACTTTTGAAATGCTGCCCGGCGAGAAGCTAGGTGTAACGAGTACGCTGAAAGGCCACTCGCATGTCGTGCGGCAAAAGGATGACGGCACCTATGAGATCGGACCGCCCGAAGGTCTGCTGCTGGCTAGAATTCCGATTTTCGGCAAATTGCACATGACCGATCGTAGCGGCAACGTTGTGCGTCGCGGTATCAATGTGGGGTACGAATCGGAGTATCAGACCTACATCGAAGGCAATTCTCCGATGTCAGCCGTGTGGACGTTCGCGCCAGTAAACCAAGCTAATTTTGTGGATGCTACGCTGCCCATTGAGATGACGCTACAGGCCTTCCGCACCCTCAAGGCCGACATTGTGACCGGGGTGCGCGGTGAATTGTTTCTGCGAAACGAACAAACGGGCGCGGAAACCGAACGCCGCCCGTTTATCGTGCAAGAGGGTGTGGTGGATCGCCAAGAGTTCACCAGTGTGCTTCCCGGATCCAAGCGTGGGCAACCTACCGAAGTCAACATTTGGGACGATATCTGCAGCGCTGGTAATTGGCAGGTCATCGTGCGCTGCGTCGATCGCGGGCAGTACTTCGGCATGTCGCAAGCTGATCTGTATGTGCGCGCTGGCGAAAGTCGCTTCGGCTGGAATTTGGCCAAGGGTTTTGTGGGGATTTGGCTGCAAATGATCATCGTGATCTGTTTGGGAGTGATGTTCAGCACCTTCCTGAGCGGACCTGTGGCCATGGTAGCAACTTTATCCAGTCTGGTGCTGGGTTTCTTCGGCTCGCTGGCGTTGGACGTTGCCTCCGGGGCGGCACCGGGTGGCGGACCGCTCGAATCGTTGATCCGTATTCCCATGCACACGGCAGCCACTATCGAATTGGATCTGGGTAACAATGTGCTCGAGTCAGCCATCCAGTGGTTTGATCGAGGCATTCTGTACTCGGTGGCCGCGTTGTTTCATGCCTTGCCAAGCTTCGCGCAATTCAACACGTCCGAATTCGTGGCCTACGGCTACAATATTCCGGGCAGCTTAGTATGTCGCCATTTGACAATGGCTGCGGCCTATTTTGTACTGTGCAGCGTCGTGGGTTACTTCTTCCTAAAGACTCGTGAGCTGGCGTCGTCATGAACACCTTAAAGCTTCGCCGACGCTTGATCTACATAGCCGCCATTGTGGCGCTGTTGGTGCCACTCTACTTCCTGGGGCATCCATCAGTGCGAGATGACGAAGGTGAAATCGTCCGTGAAGGCGGCAATTTGGCTCAGATTCGCAGCAATTACGATCTCAGTCATAGCGACCTTGGGGAGCTCGACCCGGCCAGTGAGTCAGCGCGATTGGCCACCCTGGGGCTGCGCGGCGTGGCAGCCACTATTCTGTGGCAACGCGCCGAGTACTACAAGCGCGAAAAGTACTACGATCGCTTGGCCGCTACCGTAAACCAATTGCGCATTCTGCAACCCCATTTTGTCAAAGTCTGGGGATTTCAGGCTCACAATTTGGCTTGGAATGTGTCGGTGGAATTCGACGATTATCGCCAGCGGTATGCGTGGGTGAAAAAAGGTATCCACTTTCTGATCGACGGTTCTAAGTTCAACAAAACGCGCACGGAGATGCCGTTTGAGCTTGGCTGGGCGTTTGGCAATAAGCTTGGGATGTCCGACGAAAGAGTTCAGTTCCGCGAGCTGTATCGCAACGACCGCAATTTTCACAACGAAGTTTTGGATCGCAGCAAGCTCGATCTAACGCAACAAGCTGGGCAAGGGCCTGACGGCAAGCCGGACAATTGGCGCGGCGGTGCTTTGTGGTCCCAACGCGCGTACGATATGGTCGACGCGGGCTACAAGCCAGCTCGTACTCCACTGATGTTCTACAGCCAAGGTGCTCAGTGGCAGTATAAACATGCTAGCGCAATTCAGGACGAAGGGCACTTGGGCGAAGAGGCCCGCAACGCTTGGAGACAAGCCGGTACCGCCTGGCGCAACTATGGTCAGCGACAGATTCGCACCAGTTTTGGTTCTACCATCTTCTTAAACGAACTTACGTCAGCCCGCGAAAAACGCGACCAACTGCAACAGGAACTGTACCAGCATGCTGGTGAGACCTACCAAGCTGCCTACCAAAAACAGCGACAACAACTCACGCCTCTTCAATTGGCCGCATTGGACAAGGATCCTGCTAGTCTTACCATGCAGGAATTGACCGCAGTCGAAACCGCGCGCACAGCTTTGACAGTTTCGACTAGCGAGCTGATCGACGCGTTGCCTGCTGACAAGCGACCACGGGCTCTCGAATTGGCTAATCAGCTCAAGCTGGCCGCAACGCACGTTGAGCATATCGATCGTTATCGCAATCAGGTTAATTACGCTTATTGGGAGGCTCGGTGCGTCGCCGAACAGGACGATGCAGCCCTGGCGGCTCGCCGTAGCATGTTTGACGCGCAACAGTTGCTGGATTTGGGTAAGCTGCAGGAGTGCTTAGAGCGGTACGAAGACTCCTGGCGATCGTGGAATGCCCTGTTTAATCGCTTCCCGGCTGTGATGGTGGATGACACCGCCGAGGAAGTCGAATTGGCTGCACAGAGATACTTGCAGCTTCGCGATCTGCCTGAGCCTCCACAAGACTTTCCGCTCACAAAATTCTTGAGGTTTCGCCAAATATACAGGGATGCTCAGGGAGACAAGACGACGCTCGTTAACATTATTGCCGACTGGCCCAAACGTTTTCCAGGGCGGAATTTCCTGGATGATTTAATTCCGGATAGCTCGGCCGCGATTACTGCAGACCCGCAGCCCGAATCCGAAACGCAGCCCGAGCCTGAATCGCAGTTGGATTCTGAGGAACCAGCAGCGCCGGAAACTGAAGTTACTGCGGCTGAACCAGCATAACCTAGCTGCCGGTGTTGGACGATCTTCGGTTTTCCGCCTCAGCCCCTCGCCTTCCACTCCACCCTTCTAAATTCCTTGACCAGTGTCATACCTATGGCACTCGGCTCCTCCACCGGCGCAGATTCTGGAGAAGCAGCGGCAAGCTTAGCAAAGAGAGCGGATCGGGCCACCCCCAGCGAATCGAACATCTCAGGCGGCATCATCGCTAACACCGCCTCATGAATCTGTCGATTATGTTGCGTGCTAGCGACCACCGACGATAGCTTGCGGGCCAGCGACATGCGCAGTTGGATTCTCAGACTCGTCAAACGCAGTCGGTGGCAATCGACCAGTCCGGAGATCGGCGGATTGGCTGTTGCTTGAGCTAATTGAACCGCATGATGATCGAACGACAATGTATCGGGCAGCATAACGCTCGGCATCAGGCTCAGCAGATTGTCCGAATAGCCCTCCAGAATGCGCCGAACGTCATTCAGCCGCCGATGATGCTCGACCGCCAACCCTTCGCCGAAGACAATCAGATGCAGACAGCGATGCCGCGCCTCCACGTGACTGGTCATTACGTTGTGCGAAATAGCCGACAGATCGCTGGCCACATCGCGTTCGGCCAGCACTCGACCCAGATGCGCCAGACAGCGAGTCAGCGGTTCCGAGACCAGTACTTCCTCGATGACCGGCGCGATAGCCCTCCAAGATTGAGCCCGATTGGCAATGTTCGAACATTGGATGTTCTGACGATGAGTTGACAGACAACCATTCCAGTAGTCGTGTCGCAAGCGCGCCTGGAGCCAGTAACGCTGCTGGGCTATACGCAATGCCTGTTGGCCTGGCACAATCCATTGCTGCCAGCCGCCCGCCACTACAGCCGCCAATTCCGCCAGCTCAATCGCCTGCATACCCACGCTCGCTTGCCGCCCAAAGGACTTTATCCACCATCGACCGGCCTAAAACAGGACGCGGTCCACCAATGTGAAAAGACTTGGGCAAAAGCCGCGCCTGAGCGACGAGTGAGTTACCCGCGAGTGGGAAGGACTCGTCGCAAGTGCTCAGAAATTAGTGGCTTACGGCCTTAGCTAGCAAATGTTGCGAACGAAGTCAACTTTTATCGATGTTGCCAATTCGCAACATTTAGCCCACCGAGGGGTATTTCGTGACTCGACTTCAAAGCGCCTGGCACCTACATAGTTTCCAGCAGAACCACCCGGCGCATCGTTCGGCTTCCAGCTAAAAGCAGCCGATCATCCGTCCCAGCAATTTCAGCCGATTATCCTCGCTCCGCAGATGCTGACCGTTTTGCCTATTGATAAATATGCAGACAGACCGCCTGCGGAAGACGTTTTTGAAGGCGTCCTATCCTATCGTCGGTCGCTGGTTTCCGTAACGCACTTCAATCGCCATCAGGCGACCATCCCCTTGCAGCACATTGTCGACCTCTTTATTTCCGTCGCGCCAGTAATGCACCGTGACTCCGGATTGTAATCGAGCCGCACCGATAGCCGACTCGAAAACCCGCCCTTGCCACTGGGGCGAATCGTAATATTCGCCAGTTTCTTGAAGTTGCCCCAACCGCTACCGCCGCGAGATTTCTTGGGCTGAATAACCCAGTAATAAATGCAGAGTCTGTCGAAACAGGGCAGGCTTCTGAAGTTCACGAATAGATAGCAGATTACGGGACAGCGTTGGCCCGATAACCGCATCTCGCGCCAAACTCTGCCAGCGCGGGACTTCGTCAATCCGATACGTCCAGAACCAGCACCGTCCCTGACGGTCCTGCTTGAGCCCGAGAGGTCATCCATTACTCCTCTACCCCGCCGTAGCGAG
Source organism: Pirellulaceae bacterium (assembly GCA_019636385.1). Taxonomy (NCBI): domain Bacteria; kingdom Pseudomonadati; phylum Planctomycetota; class Planctomycetia; order Pirellulales; family Pirellulaceae; species Pirellulaceae bacterium. The sequence goes on from JAHBXT010000002.1 coordinate 923,415, forward strand.
GTGGAGTTGTCAAGAATTATTTTTTTCTTGGCTTTTCCGATTTGCTTGACTTTCCGGAAATTATGGATAGTCTAAGCACCGCTATTCGCTGCGCAATGGTGGCCGATCCAGCATCTATTTTCTTTCCGGACTTTACGCATAGAGGGGGCCACCATGAGGCTCAGCGCGAGTACCGCACAGGGCGGACTACTGAAAACCCGAGGAAAACTAATGTCAGCCCGAATGTATGCGCGCGTCCTTCTATGGATCGTAGTAGCGTCCTGGTCAGGTTATGCAGGCCCAGTGCCGACTGCCTCGGCGGGGCTGATCGATATTGACGTGGGAGGTGGAACCATCACCGGCTTGAGCGGTTCAGGTGCGGTCACGTTCGGCGGTGTAAGCGGTGGTGTGGCTACATTTATTATCAATGGTGATTTGAATATCGCTTCCAGTGACGTAGTCTCCGCGACCAACAACCCAAATAACTACGGCATCAGACTGCTAGTGGGTAACGACGTGAACGTCGGCGCTGGTGCCGTGTTCAATTTCTCGGCCGTAGGTACCACTCCTGGTGCCGGCGGTGGAGGGGGGGGCGGCAGCGTCGGAGGTGGTTCTGGCGGTTCAGGCGGAAACGGTGGTTCGGGTGGTGCCGCTAACGGTGGTAACGCTGGAAGCCCCCTGGCATCAACCGCTGGAGCAGCTTCAAGCGGCCCGGCAGCCGGTGGCGCCGGTGGCGCAGGTGGGATATCTTTCGGTGCCAACGGGGCCGGGGGCAGCCAGGGCCAAGCTAGCAATGCTGGGGCGGCTGGCCAAGCTGGCGGTGCAGGCGCCGCGGGATTGGGTGGTTCGGCTGGCGTCAATTCGGGAGGTGCCGGCGCCGGTGGAACGTCCGCAGGAGCGGGTGCTGTTGGTTCCCAGGGAGCCGGTGGAACTGCTGGTGGGACCGGCGGAGCTGGCGGTAATTCAGGTAATGGCAATACTGGCAAGAACGGAAATCCTGGAAATCCTGGCAACAGCGGCTCGGCCCCAGGCTCTGCTCCGGCTGCGTCTGGAAGTGGTAGTGGTGGTCTTAATACAGGAACAGGCGATACCCTCTCTGGCGGCAGCGGCGGCGGCAGCGGCGCGGGCGGTCGTGGTGGTTCCGGTGGTGGTGGCGGCGCTAGCGGCTCGGGCGGTGGCGGCGGCGGCGGAAGTCGCGCCGGCGGCGGAATCAGTGCTGGAGCTGGCGGTGGCGGTGGCGGACAAGGCGGGTTGGGGGGCACTGGCGGCACGGGTGGTACCGGTGGCACTAGCGGCGCCGGCGGCGCTGGCGGTGGTGCTCTTGGTATTCAGGCCTACGGCGTGATCAACATAGCTGGCTCGTTCAACGCAACAGGCGGCAATGGAGCGCCTGGCTCTTCAGGCTCCAGCGGCTCTGCAGGTTCTGCAGGCAGCGGTGGAGGAAACGGCGGCACATGGGGTGCCGGCGGTGCCAACTCGCCTGGTGGCATTGGCGGCACGGGCGGCACCGGTGGAAATGGTGGCCCTGGCGGAGCCGGCGGCGCTGGCGGAGCCGGCGGCGGTGGCGCTGGCGGCACGGTGCTGATTTTGGGCACGATGGTCAACGGCAGTGCCACGATTGATGTGAGCGGCGGCACCGGCGGTAGTGCTGGAGGTGGTGGCCGATTTGTGTACGGTAGCAACGATGCTCCTTTCGGCGGCTCCGTCAGTGGAGCTTCGGATATCTTCAATACAGTTGGTTCTCGGGATGCTAATCCTTTTGTGGGAGGCTCCCCAATAACCCCCTTCATTCCTGCGGTTTCGGACGGCTCGACCACCAGCGCGGAAATCTACGGTCTGGCCGATGCCTCGGTGAGTATCGCGTCGGTTGTGGCGGCTCTAGGTGGTCCGCTACCAGCCTTCGATGTTAACGGCACTCCGCTGGCTAACGCCAGCCTGGCGCTGGTGCGTTTGGATGCCGGGGTGGGCAACTATAATCAAGATTTTGCTGGGTTTGATACGCTGGTGCTGTTGAATTTAACCAACGGAAACGTGCTGAACCCGTCGATGGGTATTGATGGTGGCTCTTCCGACTTGTTATTGCGCGGCTATACGCGGAACACGTTGGTGGGCGGATCAGGGGGAGCTATTACACTTGCCACCCTGGGGTCCAGCGATGTCTATCTGACACTGGTGCCGGACACGGCGGTGCTGCTAGCCAGTTTAGGTGGCGATGGGGCATCGACCAGTGCCGTCAGCTTGGGTAACGGTCAGGCGCTGTATTTGGCGGTTCCGGAACCCGGTGCTCTGATCCTGCTGGGCTTCGCTGCGATCGGCCCGATTCTGACCTCTCGCAGGCGTCTGCGTCGGTAACGGCCTCTAGAGATACTTCCTGACACGCGACCGCAGCATCGCTCTAATTGAACGACACTGCGGTTTTTCTGGCGCACCGACAGTGGCAGACGACGGCCTGTAGTGGCCGCCTGCTCAATGACTGCCACTCGCAGCGGCGAAGGCGAACATCCTCACGCAGCGCTCGTTCAGAGTTCAGCGACATGTCACTGCGGACGGAAGCTGCAGTGAAAGCGAATCGGCCGCTACGGCAAATTGACAGTTCGACTTGAAATGGGCCGTCGTTTCTTGCCGTAAGCAGCGAACAATCCGCAGTGGCAATTATAAATCTGAATACGCTTCTGGCAGACCGAATTGCCAGGCTGGAACTGCCGCAGATTATAAATCGCGATGTACTGTTGTTGATTTACGACCGATCTGTCGAGAAATTGGTCACTCTCGCCACGCGTTTTGCCAACAGCCACCGACTGCGGGCGAGGCTGCTGTTGTTTTGAGATGTGCGAGGGTCTGTCTTGTAGTCGAAAAGTATAGACTCTCCAGAGTAAGCGGGGAGCATTCAGCATGTCGCGCTGGCTCGCTCGGTGGTTGATTAGGCTTTTCGCGACGATGAATTGGCGATCGACTCAACAAGAAGTTACAGCAATCGACACAAAGGTCTGACAGTCGTCGCAAAAAGTTTCAGCGCCAAGAACCCACCGGTGCAGATTAACTAGAATTGGTGCTCATAAGCCTCCAACCACGATCAAGACGAGTTCCTCAGTCAAGCACTCACGGAGACTCTCGTTCCAGAATCCGCCAGCCTTTTACCGGAGCAGTCTTCGATGCACCCCCGAACAGTGGCTACATTTTATTGAGCTGTCTGCAAGAATGGTGTCCGTCTGATCCACTGCAGTCGAAAATCGTCAACCGCTTATGCCAAACAGAACTCTCGCACGCACTCAACGATTTTCTAATCGAGCTTTTGGGTTAGGCGTGTTTATTTGCATGTTGATTACTGTGATTGCTGGCGATAGCTGGAAGCACCACAATCGTATCGTCAAATGCGCCAACGCATCGTTGGGGCAGCCAGCGCTTGCACTAGACCGTTCGTCACCCACGGGCTACGAACTTGGAATGCGTCGGTTAGTTCTTCCCTTGGAGGGAATCGACGGACTGCACTGGATCATGCACGCGCAAAACATGCTAAGAGATTCGAATTGGCGAGTCCGTTGGACCACTATCGACAACCATCCGCACGGTCGAGCAGTTCATTGGAGCCATGGATTTTTGTGGCTCCTGATCGGCTGCGGAACAGTTCATGCGTGGCTGGCAGATTGGCCGGTGGCTGCTTCGGTCGAGCAGGTAGCTCCGTACGTTAATGTCCTTCTGCTTGCTTTAATAGTCCTGATTTCGCCGTGGATTTTTCGAAGACAGCTTGGTGTACTGGGGGCTGCTGGTTTGGCTGGCGGCTTGATCGGTGTCCACTCTTTGTACGAACAGTTCATGGTTGGAATGCCAGACCACCATGGGCTGGTGGCCATCGCCTGCATGTTCAGCGTCTTGCTGATAGGCGTTGGGGGTGCCGGCTGGATTACAGATTCGGCGTTCGGACAGCTCGCAGTCGGCCAATTTCGTCCAGTGAAGCTTCAGTTGCCCAGCAAGCAGCGGATGCCTCCAAACGCTAGGTCTCGAGCGGCCCAGACCGCTTCACCCATCGAGAGACACGTATCGTTGGCAACCGCCCGTCGATACTTCGTCGCCAGCGGCTTGGCCGGTTCCGTTGGATTGTGGATCAGCGCCGCCACTACCGTGCCGGTTTTGGTCGGAATCGGCTTAGGTGCTTTGGCCAGTTGCCGTTTCGGTGCAAACTCCTCCGGTCAAGCTTCTATCCGCTACGTAGCTGGACTGTGGCGCTGGTGGGGAGTCGCCGGATGCGCGGGATCCCTAGTATTTTACTTACTGGAATACTTCCCTGGTCACATGGCCCTAAGACTGGAGGTCAACCATCCCCTTTATGGGCTGGCGTGGCTGGGCGGTGCCGAGCTGATAGCGCGAGTCAATCAATGGGTATTGGACGGCATTCGTCCCTGGCAAGGTAGCTTCGGTCCGGTCGGTCTGGCTGCAGCATCCTTAGCAATTGTGGCACCGCCCATGCTCATTGGGGGCTTTGCGGAACGAAGCTTCTGGATTGCCGATCCTTTCTTATGGAATCTACACCGTGACTATATTAACGAATTCAACAGCGTCCTGCGATTTCTTGAGGGTAAGCGGCTGCTGACAGCGATTATCCAGTACGGTTCTTTCCTGTTCATTGCTCCTCCGTTGATTCGACTGCTGCTGACTAAACACCTAGGCAACACCTGGAAAGGCCCGCTGATGCTGGTCGCGCTGCCCGGCGGACTGATAACCCTCATGGGCCTGCTTCAATTTCGCTGGTTGCTAATTGCCAATTCATTGTGGGTTGCAGCCATTCCGCTGGCGCTGGTTGCGTCTTATCTGCTGGTCCGAACCCAACGCATCGCTGTATACGAAGGGGCCGCCGGCATGGCCTTTACCGCGATTCTCTTGGTGGCAAACCCGGCGTTGCTTGTGCAAGGATTCCTGCGCAGCGTAACGATCAAGACAACCGAAATCGGACGCGAGGAGTACTTTGGCATCTACCTACGTGATTACGCCTACAACCTGCGTCGGTCAGAGCCTCAGACAGAGCCAACCGTTGTCAGCGGCCCGACAAGCACCACGTACTTGATGTACTATGGTGGAATGAAAGGCTTGGGAACGCTGTATTGGGAGAATTTACCAGGCCTTAAAGCCACAGCGGAAATCTATGCCACTCAATCCGACTTGGAAGCGTTTCGGCTATTTAGGCAGCACGCGGTAACCTACCTAGCCCTATTTCAAGCCGACGCATTTGCGCTCGAGTACACTCGTCTACATCGAGCCCTTCCGCGTGACGCTCAAGCCTATGACGGCTTGGTGCCCCGCTTACTCAGTGGCGCTCGACCACCCGGTTGGCTCAAGCCCACGCGACACCAGCCGGTGCCTGGAAGCGCTGGTAATAATCAGGTATTTGAAATTGACTACGACCTGGCTGCTTCCCTGCAACCTCCTTCCCAAAAGCAATAATGCACCCGAGCGATAATGCAAATCGAGTGTGCAGCGGACCAATGGCAGACTCCGAGACGTTTATGGCCAAGCTCATTGGATAACCTTGGACTGGTCAGCTGGATCGAATGGTTTTCGTGGAGAGCCCGCTAGACCACCCCAGAGCCGGGCATTGCGGAGGCTAAAAACACCTACTTAATAAAAATCTCTCGAAATTTCCCACTTGATCCCGGCAAAATGATTGACAAGTCGTTGCAATCCGCTTAAAACTGAACCTTGTCTAAATCTACGCAGACCTCAAACCCGTCGTAGATTTGGGCCAAAGTACCGACTTTTGGGGTCACCAAATGGTTTGTTGGCCGGTCGATAAAACCCAGGAAGAGAATTAGCATCATGAAACGATTTACTCAGATTGCCATGGCGTTGGCAATCACCGTCGCTGCAAACCAAGCAGCTCGGGCGAACTTGGTCATCAATGTCACCAGTTCAGTTAACAGCAGTACTGGAAACACTCACACAGGAACAGCTACCGACAAGCGCGAGTTCAACAGTACCCTCACAGCCATCCAAAGCTCCGATTCGACGGCTTTGGCGGTGAATAACACGGCGCTTATCAGCACTAGGTTAGCTGCTCTGACGCTGTCTGATAAAGATTCGAACACGAATACACTTGTTTCCTCAAACACCCAGAACGCTACCGTTAGCTATTCAGTCACATTTTCGATCACCGCTCCTTCGTATGTCCAGTACGAAGTCGATCTTGGTGCTATCAGACGAGGCGAGTTGACTGTTCTGAACGAGTCTACCGGCCACGGAGGCAATGCAGTGTTAACGTTGGGTGCTATAACCACCAGCAAGTCTGGTAGTGGTTCGGGGATCGGAACAGGGCTAAACTCTGCCACTGCATCTTTTACCTCTCCAAACGGCAATAATTCCAGCCAGTGGTTCCATAATCCTGTGAGCCAGAGTGGTTCTGAGATAATTACGGGGCTCAGTGGCAATAGTACTATTACCATTGGCTTCACATGGGCGCAGAATGCGGTCAGTTCTAATTCTGGAGGCCTCTTCAATAACGGCCAAGGCGACGATGGTGCCATCCGATTGGGCGGGTTCCATTCCACCAACGCTTTGTCTGGTATCTACCCAGGAGCCAATAGTCGAAATCAAGCAGATGACGGACACTTTTTTACGGCGACCGCACGAATTACTCAAATTCCTGAGCCATCCAGTGCCTTGTTGGTATTGAGCAGCCTGGTAGGCCTAACTGGCTTTCGCCGACGCGCCTGCTAAGTTCAAGAAATTGTTGGTTTCGCTCGGCTGCTAGAAGACCCCCGCTAAGTTCTGGAGCCAACCAATCAAATTCAAAGTTCTCAACGCCCAAGTGTTGCCACCAACACTTGGGCGTTTTTTCTTAGGATAGCTTTCCAGACTGCCGTGTTCCCAAGCCGAATAGGCTTACCTGACTATCTCGCTAGGCGATGCACGTCGTTCGGTCGCTGATGATTTTCGGCCGCCAATCCTCCGCCGAAGACAATTAGATCTGTACATCGATGCCGGGCCACCATATTGCTCGAATTCACATTGTGAGAATTGGCGGTCAGTTCGCTCTTCATATCCCGATAGGCCAGCACTCGGTCGATAGTCGCCGAGTAGCGAGTCAGTGATTGGGACAATGTCTCCTGCCCCCGGAGCTTCTTGACTACTTTTACCCAGGAACGTTGCAGGAACGCTTTGAAAACAGAAAAAGACAGATTTCTCCACTTTTAGGCTTCAAGTCATTGACAGTCTTGACACTCGTGCCTAATTTGAATTCAGTAAAGCTGTTGTAATCGGTCAACTCTACCGAGGTACTACAGCAGGCAAGTGGCGTTGGGCCTGACAAAATACATAGTGTATTAAGTCTATCGCGACGCTTTAACTAGGGGAGATTTTCATGAGTGTCTTCGTCCGTGACTGTACGCGGTTACTGGCAGTGGCAGCGATTGGCCTGCTTAGCTGCACTTCCGCACAGGCAAACTTGGCAATTACTCCGTCCGGCACGAACAATTCAACTACCACGTTGACGGGCGGTACTACTGCCGATCGCGCTGCGGCTCACAGTTTAAGCATTGGCCCCGCATCCGGGCCGATTGCGCCGACGCTGGGTGCTCAAGTTGTCGCTACCACGCGATACACGTCTAATGCGGCTGCTGACCGAGGGAGTTCAACGAGTGGTGGTAGTGCTGTGGCTCAAGTCAACACCAGTTACGTCGTTTCTTTCGCGATACCCAATCCCGGTGCCGGTCGCGTATATGACGTTAAGCTGGACACTGTTATTCGAGGTGGCTTAACGGCTCGAGAGGATTCCACCCTAAATCAGGGAGGTTCTGGCCTGTCGCGACTAACTAGCATCACATCTAGTATCGCAAACCTATCGGTTGTGTACGGTGGTGGGCAGTTGCAGCAGGGTGGAACCAGTAACACTACTGGCGTTGAGATTTCTGTGAACGACGCTCGTACACACACGATTACTGGACTTTCCGGCGCTAACACAGTCACCGTCAGTTTCTCGTGGGCGACTCGTGCTGAGAGTCCTCAGAACCTGGTTGGGGGTGACGAACATGCCGCCCGATTTGGCATCAACGATGTTTTGGGTGGAATGAATCCCGACAACTACCCCGGGGCACCCGCCAGAAACATTAATCTAGATGGCCACTTCGTTACAGCCACGGTTACAATCACCGCCATTCCGGAACCATCCAGTGCGGTTCTTGCCGTCTCTGGGTTAGTCGGCCTGTGCGGTATCCGCCGTCGTCGACGTTAGTTCGAAAGTTAGCTGACGGCCCAATGTCGCCAGACGGAATTAGAAAAATTAAAACCACGATCGCCCAAGTGTTGCTCCTAGAACTTGGGCGATTTGCTTTTTAGCTTGAAGCGGAATGTTCTCCCGGGCAAGCCGTGAGCATTCCGCGCTGCGGGCTTGGGTTTACGGTGGGTGTTCGGGTCCCGGCCGGTGTAGCTGGAAACGTAAGACATCTCCCGGACAAGCCGGGGAGCATTGCCAAATCACGACCCCGGTCAGCAGAAAAGCCCGCCCGGCTTGTCCGGCGGATTATTCGGTTTCCTGCTAAATGGCGACAGTCCAGCATAGGAAATCCCGCCCCGGCTTGCCCGGCGGATGGTTGGGCTTCTGGCTACAATCTACCCATGCGCATCTACCCCTACACGCTCGAAGAACTACACTTCGCCTGGTGCCACCGAGTCTACTTCCATTTCCGCTCCCATCGTCGCAAGCCTCTCCAGCAACTTGCAAGGCTAGACCAAGCGACCCTCTCCAGCCTGCTTGAACCCTACGACATCCAGCTCCTTGAACTCTCCACAGACGCCGTCAACGTGCGCCTGTTGGTCAGCCTGACAGCAACCGAGACGACCTCGACCGCAGCCAGCAAGATCAAAGGCCGCCTGAGCAAATGGCTCAGCGATCAAACTCCGCCCACCTCAAGCGAAAAACTAAGACATCTCTGCCGAGGTTACTTCGCCGTGACGACAGGCGGCACGACCAGCGACGATGTCAGCCACTATTTGGATCGTCAGCCTGCCCATCATGGCTACGAGTCCCGAGTCCGACCACCAGTGTTTGTACAGCGCTACGAACTGGCTCAGGAACAACAGCAGCAGCTCTTGGAGGCCGTTCACGCGATGACATCGCTGCGATTCCATTTGGTACTAGCCAGCAGTTGGCGCCATGGCGTGTTCCATCGCGAGTCGGGCAGTGCGGTAGCCGAGCGCTGGTGCAAGCTGCAGACGACGCTTCGATTTCTGCTCTTGAAGGTTTCGATTGTGCCCGATCACGTGCATATCGCGGTTGCCGTGCATCCGGCAGTTTCGCTGGCTACCGTGGTGGTCGAGCTGATGAATTCGGCTCAGGAGCTGATGTGGCAGCGCTACTCGGCTAACGTCATTCAGGCCAAGCTGGATCGACTGTGGCAGCCTAGTGCGTACGTCGGCTCATTCGGCGATTTGCGGTCACCTGCCATCGCAGCTTACGTTCGCAATTGGCAACGTAGCGACGATGATCTCTGAACGTTTGAAGGCCGCGCCTTCAGCCTCTGGGTAGCTTGAAGCGGAACGATCTCCCGGGCAAGCCGGGGAGCATTCCCAACCCCGTCTCGTTTTAACAAAATTCCGTCCCGGCTTGCCCGGCGGATTGTTCGGCTTCGGACTAAAAGTCTCCTGACTTACCCAGCACACAGAGTAAGATTGCTCGTTACATTGAGTCATTCGAAAAGCGATTTCCCGCGATTTTATGGTACCGATTTGGCTCGACGTCTGGCAGAGCCGCCTAACGTGATAAGGAAGCCTTTGGTAAGGCTTTCGCCTAAGTCGCCAACTACTGTGATCGGAACGGTTTACCTGTGCGATAAAGTTCGATCCTCGACTGCATCATTTCAGTCAGCGATGTGTCAGCCAGTAGCGAGGCTATCTCTAGGCCTCGCTGAGCGGTTCTTACAGCTTCGTCGAATCGTCCGGCTTCAGCATACGCTGCTGACAGAGTATCTAGAATGGTTACCTCAGCCTCAGTATGTGTGTCGTCAGGGCTACGTGAAATTCGCTCCGCCAGCTTTTCGGCGATCTGAATTGCCTCAGCAACGGACCTTACTTCAGGGCGTGAGTCTGTAGCCAGCAACCAGGCCAGATTATTGGCCGCCAGAACGATGCCTGAGTCTAATTTCAGGGCCGCACGATACTGCGCGATCGCGCCCAACGTATCGCCCTGCCCAACCAGCAGTTGTCCATATTCAAAGTGCAGCAGAGCCGGTTCGGCGACCAGCGCTATCGCCTGCCCAAAATGGTAGGTAGCTTTATCGACGTTTCCACAATCGACATAGTACTGAGCCAATCGCGAGTGGGCACCACCCAATGTTGGTTTCAACCGAATGGCCTGTTCGAAAAGACGAATAGCTTCCTCGCGGCGATCCAGTGACTCCAAGGCAATACCTTTGTTGTAAATCGCATCCGCGAATTGTGGTTCAAGCTGGATGGCATGATCGAAAGCCGCCAGCGCGTCAGAGGGACGATCGTCGTCCAAAAGCCCGATGCCTAGATTCGAATAGCTTCTGGCATCATCCTCTAGGCTGGACAGCGGCCAATTGCAAATCATGGCCACGATCAACACGCCTGTAGCTCCCAGTACCCAGTGGATGGACCTGACCTGCCGTCGGATTGTCGAGACCCATTCAGGCAATACAGCTAGACCTGCGGAAGCGAACAAAACCGCCAGCGGTACCAGGGGATATCGATACCTGGCGAAAACGAAGAATATTGCGGTGGAAGCCGCCAAGAGCCCGAACAATCCATAAAAAACCCAGAGCCTGCGCCACTCGAATCGGGTTATCCATAATCCCCAAGCGGCTAGCGGCATCAATATGCCACAATGCCAGCAGCGATATAGCCATCGCAACAGCGCCGAATAGTGGGCATACAAACTAATTGACTCCGAATCAATCACTTCAATCGCGTGGACCGTCAGCAGCGACTTCCAAGCCATAAGCTTCAACCAGTCGAGCGGCTGGTTGAGGATATAGCTGATCGATTGTCCCAACCAATAATTGGAGACTTCACGTGGCGTCAATTGTCCACCACTGGCTTGTTCGGCGAGCCGCGTTGCATCTCGTCGCTCGTACTTGGGGTCTCCTCGACCTGGCACCAGTGGCTGGTACGTACCATTAGCTTGCGCATTGTTGCCGATGTAGAAATTCGGTCCCACCTGCGAGGTCGTCAGCAAGAACTCACCACCGACCAGATAATTGCGCATTCCAACTGGCAACAGCACCAGACCCATCGCTAAAGTGAACGTTCCCGCCCATAGCCAACGCTTAGCCAGCGACTGATCCGAGAACTCCACCAGAATCCAAACCAAGAGCAGTGGATAGGCGATGCGAGCGTTTTCGCGATTGAGCATGAGGGCCGCCACGGCGACTGCAACAGCAACCAGCCAAGGCCAGCTCCGCCGGTACTGCAACTGCACGATCAACCACAGCAGGCTGCAGACCAATAGCAGGTCCAAAGATGCCTTTTGAATTAGTCCATCGAAGAAGATGGCGGGTGGGTACACAGCCAGCATGATGCCTGCAATCCAACCAGAGCGAATTCCAAACAACCGATTGCCGCAAAGGGTTATCAGGATGCAAGCCACAGCTCCAAACACACATTGTATTACTCTGACAACCATCGCACTCGGACCGAATACACTGTAGATAGCCGCCAACAAATAGGGATACAGCGGTGCTTGATAGAACACCTCTGTCCCCCACCACTGGCCGCTGGCAATCTCCCGTGCCCAAGCGTCGTAAGCTCGACCATCGATCACCAAAGTCGAAAACGGCAAAGTACCAGCAAGTTCGCCTAGGTACAACAACCGCCCGACAAGCGCTGCCATAGCGATGCACAACAACTGAACAATCCGTTGTCTCCGCGTCGGAAGACTTCCGCTGACGCTTAGGGACGGCTCCCCTGTGGTGCCTGACCGAAACGATCCGTAGGAGGAGTGCTGCTTAGACCTGCCAGACGAACGACTGAGGTGTGTCGAATAACGTCGTTTCAATAGACACCTCAAATAGCAGACATTCCACTCGAGCCATTCAATGGCACGATCGAGCTGTAGTAGCTAACGCGTGATTCCCTGGCAACCGCGCATCGGCCAGTCCACTTCAGTTATCCAGTTTTTGGGACAGTAAGATAGCGCTATCCCGAAGCGCAGTTTAGCGCGTAGCCTCCTGACTGCCAAACCCCTCCAATAGGGAATGTTCGAACAGAAAGTCATCCCTGACCAGTTGGCTGCGCAATGGAATTCAATGAGTCAACTGCGGTGAGTGAAGCGTCGCAGACGATTGGGGGGCCGTCGTGCAGCAGCGGCCGTATGGTATTTCCCAATGCCTGCGATGGAGCATGTCGCAAATTCCAACCGGCGGTTCTGGATGCTGCTCCCAGATTGCAGAAGAACTAAGGCAGACTTACTACGGCTGTACGCTCAGTTTTCAGCGGTCCACGTTCTGGCGAGTGTAGCTACCTGCTAATTTCAATTATCTGTACGCTACCGGCCGATTTACCAATCCATGATTGACAACAGTACATCTCCATTTACAGTAAACGCTGTTGCGATTGTTAGAATCCAACTTCGGCTGCATTGCGTTGCAGTGTCTGAAAAGCTTCTCTGATCCACCCCGATACTTTGTAGGATACATTCTGTGCGCCACATCTTCTGCTGTCTGCTGCTTGTGTCAGTTTTAGTTAATGGCTCTGTGGCCAATGCCGCCTACCTGTATTCGCTCACACAAACCGCCAGCGAGATCGACTTGCAAGTAACGGGCACCTCGTTGGGAGCGCAGTTGACGGTGTCAGAGCAGAACCCAACAGCTCGGACGCGTTACAACGGAACCGTAGCTACGAATTTTCATCTGGGTGTTGGTGCTAATAGTGCGATCTCGTTCCCAGATGGTGGTGGGGCCAACGCCGTTAATCCACTCGGGCTGTTTAACATTCCGCTGCAGTATTCGCCGAACGTTGGCGGCGATGCAGGTACAGCTGCTGCAAACTACGGGGTCAATCTGTCGGCACCTCAGCAAATCGTGTTGCCTCCATTCGACGTCCCCAACATCGGCACGCTCAATTTGGGAACAATCACGGCAGTGGATTTCAAGATTGCATTGCGTGAATTGCAACTCGATCCCAATTCACCAACCTGGATGTACATCGATCCGATAACTCGACAGTTCAATGCGAGCCTATTGAGCATCGACATCGCCAATGGCTTTGCGGACGTCAATGGTAGCCTGCGAATGGTCCAGCCGGATATTTTGAGCCACTTTGCAGCGGTCTTAGCGGTCAATGCGCTCGTGGCGTCCGTACCGGATATTGGCTTGACCGTAACATCCAACGTCTTGCAGCGCTCAATCAACGTGGGCTTTGGCACGCGTATCGACATGAGTGGTGTGAGCATGCCCAATACACCGCTGGCACCAGGATCCGTTACCTACAACCCCGGCACCTTGGCGTCGACGCTGACAATTCCAGTCCTGGCAGATTTTGGCGATATCAACCTGGGCATCGGTACTATTAATCTGAAGTTCGCCGGCCAATTGCGAGGCACGGCCTCGATTCCGAACATTTATCATATCCCCGAGCCCTCCTCGTTGGCATTGGCGGCCGTCGCCGGTGCAGGTGCGCTCGTGCGGCGGCGACGCCGGTCTGCCGCTTAGCCATTGTATTACGGCTAGCTTTCCAGCCACTGGCTATCAAGGATGAACATGTCTTTAACATTAGATCGCCTACGTCTGCCGGACGCGCTGCTACTGGTCGTAGATGTGCAGGGCAAATTGGCTCGGATGATGGACCAGTCTGAGTCGGTGATTCGGCAACTGCAGATTCTGATCGATGGTTGCCGTCTGCTAGAGTTGCCAGTTGTGTGGGCCGAGCAGCTTCCTGACAAGCTGGGCGCTACCCTGCCGGAAATCGCCGACAGGCTTCAGGGCCTGCAGCCGCACATCAAATACAGTTTTGGTTGTTGCGGTGATGAGGCTCTGTATCGCGAGATTCAGGCCACCGGGCGGCGACAAGTTATCCTCTGCGGCATTGAAGCTCATGTGTGCGTCTGGCAAACCGCCTTTACACTTCGACAGGATGGCTACCAAGTGCATTTGATCTGCGATGCGGTTTCCTCACGCTCGGCGGTCAATCGTGAAATTGGAGTCCAGCGAATGGCGGCCAGTGGCGTTCACCTAAGCTGCGTCGAGCTGGCGTTGTTTGAGCTAATGGTAGACGCCAGGCATCCCAAGTTCCGCGACGTTACCAAGCTGCTAAAGTGATTCTAAGTTTACCGTCGATGCTGTTCCGTTGAACCGCGTAGGCAACGCCCCGCGCGTAGTGTAGTGCAGGCGGAACGACCTCTCGGGCAAGCCGGGAGCATTCCGAATCCCGCCTGGCTTGTCCGGCGGAACGTTCGGCTTCTCGCTACAGAGCCGACCGCGCGCTACACGTCGACTTCCTGAGCTTCCTCGGCGCGCTCCATGATGAAGTTGAATCGCGCGGACGCGTCGCGGCCCATCAGATCGGCAACAACCCGGTCGGTCTCTAGTTGATCGTCCACCTCAACTTTCAGCAACCGGCGGGTGGCTGGATTGAGCGTCGTTTCCCACAGCGTCTTGGGCATCATCTCGCCCAGTCCTTTGAATCGCTGAATGTCTGGCTTGGCTCGACCATCAGCTTCAGCCAATATCCGAGCGCGATCGGCGTCATCGACGGCCCAAAAAGTTTCCTTGCCAATGTCGATGCGATACAAGGGAGGCACGGCGATGAATATACGCCCACCGGAAATCAATCCTGGCATGTGGCGATAGAAAAAGGTGAGCAACAGCGTGGTAATGTGATGCCCATCCGAGTCGGCATCGGCCAGGAGGATGATCCGCTCGTAACGCAGTCGATTAATGTCAAAGTGATTGCCGATTCCGCAGCCCAGGGCAGTCACCATATCTTGAATCTCTTTGTTCTCCAGAACCTTTTTGAGACTGGCGCTTTCGGTGTTCAGTACCTTGCCGCGAAGTGGGAGAATGGCTTGGTAATTTCGATCGCGACCCTGCTTGGCGCTGCCGCCCGCCGAATCGCCTTCGACGATAAACAGCTCGGAACGTCCACGCCCTGAGGCCAGGCAGTCACTCAGCTTGCCCGGCAACATGGTACCGCGGGAGGTACTGGACTTGCGCGATACCGCGTCCGAAGCGGCACGCGATGCAGCGCGGGCTCTGGAGGCGGCAATGATTCGCGCCACTATCGACTCGGCGATCGATCGATTGTTATTGAGCCACTGTTCTAGAGCGGCTCGCACCGCACCGTCGGCAAAGGCCTGCGCGTCGGGGTTGTTCAATCGGTCTTTGGTTTGTCCCTGAAACTGTGGATCGGCGATGAACAGCGACACCACCGCTACTAAGCCTTCGCGAATGTCTTCTGGAGCGAATTTGACGCCACGCGGAGTCAAATCGTGGGTCTCGATAAAATTGCGTACCGCCTTACCCAGGCCGGCGCGAAAGCCGTTTTCGTGTGTGCCGCCACTGAGCGTTGGAATTCCGTTGACGTAGCTGCGCACATGCTCGTCGGTCGACTCGGTCCATTTCAAGGCGACTTCGATGCGCTGGTCGCCGTCTTTGTCTAAGGTGAAGGGCTGTTCGTGAATTGAGCTAGCGGAACGTTCAGTAATTACCTTGCCTAGATAGTCCACGATGCCGTTTTCGTGGAAATAGGTTACCTGGCTGTCGTTGGTCTGGTCGACATAGTTCACCTTGACTTTGCGATGTAGAAAGCTGGTTACTTCCAAACGCTGGCGAATCGTTTCGGAATTGAACTCAGTTTTGGGGAAGATTGTGGGGTCGGGTGTGAAGGTGATGGTTGTCCCTGAGCCGCGAAAGGTTCCTTTGGCCTTCTGCAAATTCGTGGTGGGCTTGCCCTGAGCAAACTCCATCTTGTACTGCTCGCCATCGCGACGAACGACAGCCACCAGATGCTTGGACAGCGCATTGACCGCCGAAGCTCCTACGCCGTGCAAGCCGCCGGACGTCTTGTAATTCTTGCCTTCGAATTTGCCGCCCGCGTGCAGCAGCGTCAGCACCATCTCTAAGGCGCTCTTCTTGGTCTTAGGATGTTTGTCGACGGGAATGCCGCGACCGTTGTCGGCAACCGTGATGGTTCGGCCATCCTTATGCAACGTGACGGTGATCTCCGAAGCATGGCCGTTCATCGCTTCGTCCACCGCGTTGTCCAGGATCTCCCAAACCAGATGGTGCAAACCAGCCGAGCCCACGCCGCCAATGTACATGCCAGGCCGTTTGCGAACGGGTTCCAGTCCTTCCAGAGCCACGATATCCGACGCCGTGTAGGCTGTCTTGTTAGCAGTCGACATAGTTCTTCCTTCTTACGCAGCTACGCTCGCCTGAAACTCTTGATGTTGGGCCAACTACTCTTCCGGCAACGGCTGGGGTGCCGTGGGCGGCTCGATGACAACCGCAGCAATCTTGCCATTCTTTTGAATCTCGGTACCCCGACCGCCGCGCGAGGTGACTCGATACTTGGCGGTAGAGATCGTCTTGCGCGCTCCGCGATTGGTTTCGACCACCAGCAAGTCGCGATCGCCCTTGGAAGCCTTGAAGCCGATCAACCGGTCGGTCTTGGCCAGCTTGATCAGCGTCACACCCTTACCTGGCCCCGAAAGGTAATTGATCTCTTCGGCCGGACAAACGATGGTTCGGCAGTCGGCGGAAATCCCCAGAATATTTTCGGTACCATGCACGGACTCGACTCCGATCACTTCAGCGCCACTAGCCACTCGAGCATAGCGCCGTCCACTTCGAGTGGACGGTTCGACGAATGGAGCTAAGCAAAAGCGAAGCGCGTAGCCGTTGCTGGTGGCTGCCAGGCCATGTACATCTGGGCACAGCGCTGGTCGCTTGGGATCTTCCTGAATGTCGCCAATGACGCGCGGGTCCAGCGAAATCATCGACACGATTCGCTCACCGTCCTTCAACTTGAACAGCTTTTGCACCGGCTCGCCGTACCCTGTCGATGCCGGAATGTCAATGAATCGAGCGGTGTAGCATACGCCGAAGGATGAGAAAAAAGCCAGGGTGGCGCGAGTCGATCCCGCCACGCAGGCCAATACTCCATCGCCTTCGCGCAGGCGGCTCTTGGCTGGGTCCGCAATCTGTTTCTGTCGTTTGACCCAACCATCGGTCGATAATAACACATGGCAATCCTCGGCCACGATGAAGTCCTCTTCGGTGAACTCAGACTCCTCTTCGACCGTGACAATTTGTGTCTGACGAGCGCTACCTTTGGTCTTGCCGAATTTTTCGATCAGTTCTTCAATCTCGTGGCGCACAATGCTCCACCGGCCCGAGGAGTTCGTGTCGTCGGTATTCTCTTTGAGCAAGCGCCGAATCTCGCGAGCGCGCTTCTGCTTCGCGCCCAACTCCTCTTGGATCAGATTGATCTCCAGTCGCGCCAACCGATAGAGTTTCAACTCCAGGATGGCGTCGGTCTGCTCTTCGTCCAGCCCACCCTTATTGGCTGGGAAGCGCTGCATAATCTTCTGCGCCGCATCGGCTTTGCCATCTGAGCGTCGGATGATACGGATGATCTCATCCAAAGCATCAAAGACGATCACAAAGCCGTTCAAGATGTGAATTCTGCGCTCTAGCCCGTCGAGTTCATTCTCCAGTCGTGCAGTGACCACTTCCAGGCGAAAGTGCAGGAAATGCCACAGGATCTCTTTCAGCCCTAGCCGTTCGGGACGTCCCACCAAAGGATTCTCGGTGGGTACCAGGCAGGTCATATTAACGTTGAAATTAGTTTGCAGCGGAGTGTGTTTGTACAAATAGGCCAACACCTTGGCTTCATCGGCATCGCTCCTAAGTTGCAGGTCGATGCGAATATCTTCTGTCGACACATCACGCACATCTTCAATCAGCGGCATCTTGCTGCCGAGCACAATTTCGGCGATGCGCTCGACCAACACCGCTTTGTTAACACCATACGGAATGGACACGATGTGCAGCAACTTGCTGCCGCTCTTGAGCGCCGTTCCGGACTTCGTCGTGCCACGAACCTTGAGTGACCCTTGGCCAGTGCGATAGATTTCGCGCAGCTCTTCTTTGGTGTTGATGATCTGACCACCAGTAGCAAAGTCAGGCCCTTGGACGGCATCGTTGGCCACCAGTTGATAGTCTTTGATTTCCGGATCGCGTAGCAACTTGAGCAAGGCACGGCAGACTTCAGCCAAATTATGCGTGGGAATGTTCGTAGCCATCCCCACCGCAATCCCCGTCGCTCCATTGACCAGCATATTGGGCACCCGGCTAGGCAAAACAACTGGTTCTTGCCGCGTACCATCGTAGTTGGGCTTGTACGGGACAATCCTGGCACCCAGGTCGACAAGCAAGTCCGACGCCAGAGGGGACATACGGCACTCGGTGTAGCGCATCGCAGCTGCATTATCGCCGTCGATCGAGCCAAAGTTGCCGATGCCGTCAACTAAGGTTTCGCGAAGCGACCAGGGCTGCGCCATCCGCACCAGGGCATCGTAGACACTCGATTCTCCGTGTGGATGATAGTTACCGGTGACATTACCGCACACAAAGGCGCATTTTCGCGGCTTGGCGTCGTGGCGGATCCCCAATTGATCCATGGCAAACAGAATTCGCCGCTGCACCGGCTTCAGCCCGTCGCGAACATCGGGCAGCGCTCGGCTGGTTATAACCGACAGCGAGTAGTTCAGATAACGCTCTTGCGCCGCTGAGCGCAGGGCCACCGTCTCGATTTGCTGTTCGACCTCAGCCCCCTCCGCATCGGGTCGTCCAGACCGCTTTGACTGCCGCTTTCCGACAGTCGACGATCGCCCCTGAGCATCCTGTTTGCCTCGACGTTTTGCCATCTACTTAACGTTCCTCCGTGATTTATTGAGTTGGGTCAGATTGAATTGCAAGCCAAAGCATTACCGCTTTCGGGTGGGCTGTGGGAAATCAGCATTGTGCTGTGTCCCCGCTTTTCCACCACACCGCTTTTCCACGCTCTGGGGAACGCAGCTGCCAAAAGAACTTTGGAAGCGGGCGATTGTTGAGATTCTGACAGGAATTGTCAAACTCGATAAGCCGAGATAGGCCTCAAAATCATCGACAATCGCCAGAAACCTCCCATTTCACCAGATTGACGCCAACGACCCGGACTGCTCGGATTGGGTAGAGTTTGCGGTTCGCTAGGTAACGATTGCACAGCCCTCAGCAGTTACGCCGATTCATTGGGAACTGAATCTCGGTGGCCCACGTTGTCGTGGGTTGGGAAACGCAGTCCATGCCAGAAAGCGAGTACTCGATCAATGCGACCATCCATTGCCGCAAAACTGTTTATCGCCATGGCTTTGCCGCTGGGCTGGGCCGGATTGGCCGAAGCTCAGGAGCATGGTGGCGTGGGACCACACCTGATGGCCAACCAGTATACACAGGGCTACGCCAATCAGGCCACAGCTCAAATGTACGTGGCACCGGTACCCGTGCCACCCTGGGTTGGCCATACGTACTACACCTACCAGCCACTGTATCCCCACGAAATGACCTATTGGCATTCCCACCGCTACCATTCGTATTACGATGACAACCGCGGGCTCAATCGTACCCGTGTTCACTATTATTCGCCGCCGATCAAGACCTTCTTAAGCGGTGTGCATAAATCGCTGTCGCTCCCGCGCCCCTAATACCCCGGCTCCACGTATGACTACCGCCGTCGCTACGGAGTGGTGGCTTTGTAAGTCGCCACAGTCACCAAACGCGGTCACCTCAGTTGGCACACCGCCTATCGACGATGGCTACTGGTAAATCGTTCTTGGCGATTCGCCCTTTCACACTCGCAATTGCAGGACTACGGTAATGAACCTCCTCAAGCTGACTCTAGCCCTTGGATTCTTGGTAGCTGTCAGTCCAAAACTCGCATTGGCACAGCACTATGGACGTTCTGCAGGAACCCTGCGACCCAGCGAGCGAATGATGAAGCATGATATGCAGAACAAAGGTGACGTTTGGGCTCAGCGTTTTGCTCAGGAGAGGCCTTGGCACGGCAATTTTTATTACCAGCAGTATGGTCAACCCACGGCGCTAGTCGTGCCACCCAACTCGGTCATGCAACAGACCCACTCATGGGGCGTCTCACGCAATTACAGCTTGCCGATCTATCATCAGTACGGCTATCAGGGAGCCCCATCGGCAGGTGGCGCGTTTTATGCTACCCCACAATGGCCCAGCAATACACAACAGTTCGGCGTGTACCCCGTGCGAGCACCGTGGTAGCCGATCGAATTGGTAGCTACGTTCGCCAGAAGTTGGGACACCGTAGCTGTAGCTATCGGGGGACTGAACATTGGTGTGCAGGATGATTGCACGTGGTTGATAGAATTACTTGTGTTGTGTGAATCGGTTGTATTCGAGTTTTGAATTGGCGATTCCCAACTTATTGATCATTTCGACCGGACGTCCGATGATTTACACAGTAATTTCTGCAACCTGCAGTCGAATCGGCGATCATCCTGTAAATCTCATCCTATAAATCCTGTACATCCATGTTAGCCTCTTCAGTTGTGCCAAACCATTTGTGTAGCGCTGCTTATAGACTGCCGCAGTGGCAACTGGCGGAACGCACCACTTATACTCTCGAATCTCTCCCCAATCGCTGCCGGATTGGCTAGTCCTCGTCGGCTAGATCGCGATTCTTGTATTTGTCGTCGTCGCTGCGACGATTCAGGCCAACGCGATCCATCAGGCTCCGCCGCAGGACTTGCTCGATTTGGTCGTCATCGGGTGGTGGAGCGCCAAATGCTCCTAAGCTTTCCGGCGAGTATTCAATGATGTACAGGTGCTTGGCGATCGAAATCTTGGCACCCGGGTCAAGCCGCTTGCGATCGATGCGGTATCCATCTACCTTAGTACCATTGCGGCTTCCTAGGTCTTTCAGAAACCAGTAACCCTGCTCAAGACTCAGTTTAGCATGCTGGCCTGAGACATTGGCGAACCGTAGCACGATATCGCAGGTCTCGCGACGACCGATGACTAGTCGGTCTTTGCGCAACACGATGGTATCGCCACCACCGCTGGGCACTAATTGACCATAGTCTTGCATTTTGGCTTCTCCCGTTCGATGAACTGCATCTTCTAATTTAAGCTCCAGCTATGCAAAGGTCAATTTTTCGACCCAAACTTCCAGTCGCTGACTGGCGGTCTCAAGGTCTGAAGTACTACAACCTGAATAGTCATTACCGACATCTATTTGGATGCCGAGTTCAAAAAATCAGCCTAGATGGTGGATTTACCTGCCCGAACGTCGATGGTACGGTCGCCGTGGGAGGCTGCGTGTTCTGCGACAACCGGGCGTTTAGCCCCAGCCGGCGCGTGCACCGTGACGCCATTACCGCGCAGATTCAGCGTGGCATCGAGGGGCTACAGCGCCGCTACCAAACCGAGCGGTTTCTTGCCTACTTTCAGCCTGCCACCAATACATACGGCCCGCTGGACAAGTTGCGATCGCTCTGGGAAATAGCTCTCGAAGACCCGCGAATTGTAGGACTGGTTATCGGTACCCGTCCGGATTGTCTCCCCGACGAAATATTGGATCTTGTTGACCAGTTTGCTCAGCAAACTTACGTTTCATTGGAGCTAGGCGTCCAGACAATTCACGATCGCAGCCTCGACTGGATGAATCGCGGGCACCATCACGATGCCTCGATGGACGCAATCGAGCGGTGCTACGGTCGCAGCTTCGAGATTGGAGTTCACATTATGTTGGGGCTGCCCGGTGAGGACCAAGCGATGATGATGGCCACCGCCGATCAAGTGGCGCAGTGGAATGTGGATAGCGTCAAGTTGCACAATTTGTACGTTGTTGAAGGTACTCCACTGGCCGAAATGTTGAGGCGTGAAGAAGTGCGCATGCTGGAACTATCTGAGTACGTTGAAATCGTGGCTGACTTCCTAGAGCGACTTCCCCCGCAGATGGTGATTGAGCGTATTTCTGGCGATGCGCCACCCAAAAATCTAATCGCTCCCCAGTGGAGTCTGCACAAGGGGTCGATCAAAGATGCGCTACTAGCAACCTTCCAGCAACGCGGCACCTGCCAGTCAGCCCGCTGGCACCAAGCTGAGCAGCGTACCGCTGCCCACAGCGGTCACTCATAGTCGCGTAACTGAGCTGGAGGCAAGGCGGCGCGCAGGGCGTTCATGACCGCAAGGACGTCGATGGCTTCTTGCAGCACAGCGCCGGCAACTGGCGGCAAATAGCCAGCGGCTGCAAACAGCATCCCCACAAAACTGAGCGCCATGCCACCTAGTGCGCTTTGCAAGGCGATGCGCCGCATCCTCAGGCCGATATGCAGCAGTTCGTCGACGCTACCAAGCATGCTGTTCAACAATACCGCACCGGAAGCCTGCGCCGTCACATCACTGTTCTGCCCCAACGCCAGCCCGACAGTGGCGGCTTGCATGGCCGGGGCATCGTTGATACCGTCACCAACATAGACCGTTTGCGAGCGGGCCGTTTCGGCTTGCACGATGGCCAACTTCTCCTCAGGGCTCTTTCCGGCATGAATTTCGGTGATGCCCACGCGTTGGGCCAGGTACTCAACTTCCGACAGCCGATCGCCAGACACCAGCATTAACTTATCGAACCCATGGTGTGGCAGTAGGTGCTCCACGAATGAAGCACTCTCGGATCGCGGTTCGTCTCGAAAGCGATAGGTGGCCGCGTAGTGTCCATCGACCAAGATAACGCATTCCAATCCGCCGCTGGCCGCCGGCAGTTTTCCTTTCAATTCAGGTTGTTCGGTTAACAGTTGCTTCGCGCTGGTAACGCGGATTTCGTGGTTCAGCACGACGCCGCGCAGCCCCTGGCCCGGTAATTCCTGAGCGCTTTGAGCGACCTGGACATTCAAGCTGCGGTCACGGGCTGCGGCGACAATGGACGCGGCCAATGGATGCTTGGAATACTGTTCCAGACTCGCAGCTAGCTCAAGAATCTGATCTGCGTTGAATTCGGTTGTTACGTGCTGTTCGACTAAACTTGGCTTGCCATATGTCAGTGTACCCGTCTTATCAAAAATCATGGTACTGCAACGACCGATTCGTTCCAAAACAGCCGGGTCGCGAATGACAATGCCGCGCCGCGCCGACAGCGATATTGAGCCAATAATCGCAACTGGGATAGCAATCAACAGCGGGCAGGGAGTGGCTATCACTAACACCGATAACAGACGTAACGGATCTCCGCTAAAGTTCCAGGCCAAAACGGCGATTGCCAAAGCCAGCGGCGTGTAGAACGCGCCCAATTGATCGCCCAGACGTCGGATACGAGGTCGTTGCTGCTGCGAGTGCTGCATGACCTGCATGATTTGAGCATAACGAGAATCTTTGGGCAGTCGTGTGGCGCGAATCGTTAGCGCCGCTGCTCCATTGATGGCCCCGGACAGCACTGGCGAACCAACGGACTTGGACATCTCATAAGGCTCTCCTGTCAAATAGGCTTCATCCATACTGCCATGCCCCTCAACTACCAAGCCGTCTACAGGGCAACTCTCATGCGGCAACACAACCAGCAGGTCGCCCACCTGTACCTCCGCGATCGGAACCTCCAGCAGGCCATCTTTCAGTCGGCGATGAGCAACCGAGGGCATACGTCGCGCCAAAGCATCCAACACGGATGATGCTCGGCGCACGGCATAGGACTCCAGTGCAGCGCCACCGGACAACATCAATACCACCAGCGTGCCTGCCAAATATTCGCCTAATAATATCGCCGTTACGATGGAGATGCCCGCTAACAGGTCCGAGCCGAACTCCAGCCTCAACAGGCCCAGTACAAGTTCAACCACCAGCGGCACGCCACCTAATCCTAGCGCCAACCACAGTGGCCAACGGGCCGTAGCCTCGTCAACTAAGAAGTAGAATCGCAGCAGCAGGTAAGCAGAGATCAACGCTAGTGTCAGCCCAGCAATCACGGCGTAACGCCGAATCCACAGTCGCCGCCAGCGGCATATTCCCAGTTCACTGCCGCCAGTATCAGATTCCACTGCTACCCGCTTGGATAATTGCGGGACATCTGCTGCTCCATCATTAATCTTATTCACAACTAATCCGGAACCGAAGAGAGGCACACGTACGCACTACGTGAGAATGTCAGTCAGAACGTGCGCAGGTTGGACGCCAGTCAAGCGGATATCAAGTCCCTGAAAGCGTACCGACAACCGCTCATGGTCCAACCCGAGCAAATGCAATAAAGTTGCGTGGATATCGCGTACGTGTACAGGGTTTTCGATCGGACCAAACCCAAATTCGTCGGTTTGGCCGTAGAGCATCCCCGGCTTAAATCCTCCGCCCGCAAACCACATGGTAAAGGCGTCGATATGGTGATTGCGTCCGGTCGATTCACGCACTTCACCCATGGGCGTGCGCCCAAATTCGCCGCCCCAAATAACGATGGTATCTTCCAGCAATCCACGCCGCTTGAGGTCCAGCACCAAAGCTGCCGAGGCTTGATCGATCTCTTGAGTAACTTCGGGAAGATGCTTTTCCAAGTTCTCTGTCGGTCCGCCGTGATGATCCCAGTTAGTATGATACAACTGCACAAAACGTACGCCGCGTTCGATCAAACGTCGCGCCAACAGGCAGTTCCGAGCATAACTGGATTCCATCGGATCGCGAATGCCGTACAGGGCAAGTGTCTCAGCAGATTCACCGGATGTGTCCATCAATTCAGGAGCGCTGGTTTGCATCCGGTAAGCCATCTCAAAGGCATTGATACGCGTGGCAATTTCCTGATCACCCGTCTCGACCAGTCGCGCCAGATTCAGTTGCCCAATGGCTTGCACAAGTTGCTGTTGCTGCTGTTCGGAAATGGAAGTCGGTGTAGACAGATTCAGAATCGGGTCACCTTGGTTTCTGAGAGGCACTCCTTGAAACGTCGTGGGCAATACGCCGCTGCCCCAGTTAACGGCCCCACCTCTGGGGCCCCGCGGTCCACTTTGCAGCACTACAAAGCCCGGCAAATCTCGGGAATCGCTACCCAGTCCATACGTCACCCAGGCGCCCAAACTTGGGCGACCAAATTGCCCACTGCCAGTATTCATAAACAACTTAGCGGGTGCGTGATTGAATAAATCAGTTTGGCATGACCTAACAATGGTCAATTCATCCACGATCTGGCTGATGTGCGGCAGCAAGTCGCTCACATGCGCACCGCAGGCTCCATACTGCGCGAAACGGCGTTTGCAACCCAGCAAATCGGTACGATGACTACTGTCCATGAACGCAAAACGCTTGCCCGCGATAAAGCTCTCCGGTATCGCCTGACCACTCAATTCGGTCAACTTCGGTTTGTAATCAAACAATTCCAACTGACTGGGACCGCCAGCCATAAACAGAAAGATTACACGCTGTGCGCGACCTTTCCGCCTTCCATTGACAGAATCGGTCGGCGTCGAGGAAGCCCTCGGATCGGCGGCCATCGTTGACGAATGTTTCAACAGTTCCGCCAAGGCGAGTGAGCCGACGCCGATGCCGCAGCGACCAAAGAAATATCGCCGCGTGGTATGGCGTAACGGCGATTGTCCAGAAGCTTCGTTGTAACCGTTCATGGGTCTCGTAGGGTAGGTCAAGCGTGGTCCTTGCAAATTGGCCGATTCAACTCAGTTTGGTCGCCAAGTACTTTGATCTTTCAATTTTTAGTTGTCGGTCCCAGCGCCGGCCCAGCATTGCCAGTTTTCCTTTTACCGTTACTCGCTGCGACTCACTATTATTCGCGCGAAATCGTCTCATCCAAACACAGCATGGCCCGAGCAGCGGTCAGTGAATCGAGCTGCTCAAGCACAGCCAGCTCAGCACTAGTAGCCTCGCGGGAAACGCACCTTTGGAAGGCTGCATTCACCCCTTCGGCCATTATTACCAACTCCAAAGCGCGTGCCAGTTCCACAAATGCCCCATCGTTCATCAGGGTCAGCGCTTGCAAAGGGGTATTGCTGCGCAGACGCTGCGTGCAACTGCTGACTCCCTCAGGAGCATCAAACACATTCAACGTTGGCATCGGCATGGCACGAAACATAAACGTATACAAACCACGTCGATAGCGGTCGCCGCCTGCGCTGGTCTTCCATGGATGATTAACCTGTCCTAATCGCATGACGCCATCGGGCAAAGGTGGAAACACCGATGGTCCTCCAACTGTCCGATCCAGTGTCCCGCTAGCAGTCAGCGCCACGTCGCGCACCAACTCTGCGTCTAATCGAAAGCGGTTTTGGCGAGCTAGGTAGACATTGTTGGCATCCAATTCCAGATGGCGATCAGTAACAACGGAACTTTGTCGATAAGTGTGTGACAGAACAATCATTCGATGCAGCGACTTGAAATGCCAACCGCCTTCCATAAATTCGGTTGCCAGCCAGTCCAGAAGCTCTGGGTGGCTTGGTGGAGTGCCTTGCATGCCGAAGTCGTTCTCCGACTCTACCAAGCCACGTCCGAAGTGCAATTGCCATACCCGATTGACGATCACGCGGGCCGTTAAGGGCTGCTGACGATCGACCAACCAGCGTGCCAAGTCTAGTCTGTTAGGTCCAAGTGCAGGCGCATCACTGACTGGCTCAACGTCAGCGCCATCGGTATCATTTTCCAGCGGCTTTACGAGAGGCACTGGTAAGCCGGATGGCCTAGCGTCCGTCGACGCTAATTTCAAATCGGGCAAACATGCTGGAGTTGCAGGATCGACAGTTTCGGCAGGGCGCGTGAAATCGCCTTTGACCAAGAGATGAGTTGCTCGCGGACTGGCACGTTCCTTCATGACCAACGTCGATGCGGAGTCGCCACGCAAAGTTTCCACCTTGAGAGACGGCTCGTCCTGGCTGTTAAAAAACGCCAACAAACGATAGTATTCTGCCTGCGTGATGGGATCGAACTTGTGGTCGTGGCACTGGGCGCAACCGATGGATAGCCCCAACCAGACCGTCCCCGTGGTCGCCACTCGATCAAACAAGCTTTCCATGCGGAATTGTTCGCGATCGATACCGCCTTCTTGATTCAGCGGCGTATTGCGATGAAAGCCAGTGGCAATTCTCTGCGCTTGAGTTGCGTCGGGCAGCAAATCACCGGCGATCTGCTCGATCGTAAATTGATCAAACGGCATGTCGTCGTTTAGAGCCGCAATGACCCAGTCGCGATAGGGCCAGATCTCACGGGGAGAATCTACGGAATAGCCGTTGCTATCGGCATATCGCGCCTGGTCCAACCACCAACGACCGATTCGCTCGCCGTAGTGCGGGCTTGCTAACAATCGATCGACCGTCTGCTGGTAGGCAGACTCGGTATCGGAGTTCCAGTGCGACATGAATTCGTCAATTTCCAACTGCGTAGGTGGCAGACCAATCAGATCTAAGCTTAGGCGGCGCAACAAAGTCTGCGGTGCCGCAGTGGATGCTGGCGATAATCCTACTTCAGTTAGTTTTTCCTGGACGAATGAGTCAATCGGAGTTCGCACAGAACTACAATTAACTCCCGACTGTTCTGACTCTCGGAAACAATGAGGTATCGGCGGGGCTTGTGGTGCGGCGAACGACCAATGGCTTTGATACTCGGCCCCCTGCGCTATCCATTGCCGCAGCAGCTCGCGTTGGGTTGGACTGAGCGTCTTGCCGCTTTCCGGCGGAGGCATCAGCAGGCCGTCTTCCTGGGCGTCAATGCGCTGAATGAGCTGGCTGGCAGCCACGTCTCCAGGTACAACGGCATCTCCGCTGCCAGAAGTCAATGCACCTTGTCGCGTGTCCAAGCGCAAGTCAGCTTGCCGAGCCGAACCATCGAATCCGTGACAGGCAAAACAGTTCTGGGCCAAGATGGGCCGAATGTCGCGATCATAATTGATTGCCGTGGCATGCGCGCTATTTGATTCTGCTGCCCATGACTGAGCAGATACGAACTGAAACGCTGGAAGCCAAACTAGTAACGACCAGCTGGCCAGTCTACCTAGCTCTGTCCACCCTAATTTCCAGCTACTTTTTAATGGTGCATTCATGCGCGGTTGTCGATTAGGTCTAACGGTCCAAGCAACCGGTAATTCTTCTTGGTCACTGGCGAGTTAGCTCTATTATACCACCAACGCCAAACGCCAGCATCGCACCGTTGAGCCTGAAGAACGCTGGGGTTTTTTGCCCGATCTATTCCGGTGGCAGCGGCAACGAAACATGGTAGTCGGAAAACCGCAGATCAGGCTCTGGAAAATCGGTACTGATCAACTGGGCACCACTGGAGATTGCCAAGTCGCGGCGACGAGGGTCATTGCGTCGCGCCTCTACGGTGCCAACGTCAGCACGCGTACGTACCATGAACCCTTCCTGAACTAATTGCTGTATTTCATCGTGCGACCGCACCGCATCGTTCAACTTCATCCACGCCGCAGCCGGATGTTGACGATCAACGCTCACAAACAACAGACAACCTGCTAGAATTTCGCTACGAGTCAAATACAGGTCACGAATCGGACCGCCATTGTCCAGCAGAAAAGCCACCCTGCCGCGCTGGCTATCGACGGTTGGCCAGCCCTGGCCAGCCACCGCATCACGGAGCGTGCGTGCATCGCCGCGAACGACATCGGGTGTCAAGATTCGCTCGCGCGGAAAGACGGATAGAATCTCGTTTTCCAGTTCATCAAAGGACTCCAGCGTCCACTTCAGTGGCCGTGTGGCCGGCGAGAAGGAATCGGTCTTTAGCTCCAACAACACGAAAATCGGCACATGCTGCAGATGCGCATCGGACCAGTTTTTGACCTCCTGCAACGCATCGATCAACGAATAAGCTGTCGTGCGGAAATCGAAATCGGGACTGTGAAGTACTTTGATGCCAGGCCGATTTAACTTGCCTTCGGGATCAAATTCCGGGACATCCGCTTGTTGGCGCAGGGCCTGAGTGTATGCCAGCGGCTTGCTGAATAGCTTTCCTTCTGGGTCCAGGAACAAGTCTAACTCAATGTGCCGCACGCCCAATTGGCTAAGTTGGTCTGTAATTGGTCTCTGCGAGTTATCAATCGCTTTGGCCTCTCCAGGTGCCAGGGCGGCGATGGTCCGCATGGCGACCGAATCAGGTGCCAAATGATAGGAATTATGAGTGCCGACAAGTTGCAATTCATTAATGCGCAGCCCTTGACCAATCGATGGAGCAGCCTGTATCTGCGGTAGGTGCGAGTCAAAGAACTTGAAAACATCGTCCAGAGCGACCTGTACCATGGCCAGGTGTTCGACGTTCTCGTAGTCGCGATAGCTGGCCTGAATGCCACCGGCTTGCAGGCTATCGGCCAACTGCATCGCCCCTGCTCGTCCAAAATCGTGGCTACCAGCGGCCACGAACACAGGAACCCCCTCAAAACCCACGGTCTCCTTGATGGCCCGTCCACCTCCCAATGCTGCCACCGCCGTCGGCTTTTGCTTGGCGGCTGAGGTCAATGTAACGGCCCCGCCCGCGCCCATCGAATGGCCAACCACGAACACCGAACGTCGATCGACCGGATACAGCTGGTCAATCCAGTCGACCAATTGCTCCAACTTGTAGCCTGAATATCCCATGCCTGCGCGCGGTGCCGCAAGCAGCCAACCGCGTTCCTCTGACAACCGCACGACCTTACCGTCTCCGTAGGTGTCAAAGAACATGTTCTCACTGCCGCCGGCACCATGCAGCGCCAACACCAATGGGAGCGGCTGGCCAGCGCTGGCGGCCTTCGGCGCGCGAACTCGTAACCATCTTTCGTTGGCTCCCTTGCCGCTGACGATCCACGATTGCCCGGGTTGACTCATTCCATAGGCCGGCTTGCCAGCCTGTACAAGCTGCAACGCTCTCTCGGTCTGCTCCAGCAATTGCGCCGCCGGAAAGTCAGTCTCTAATGAACTGCCGTCCAAAATTCGAGCCAACAGACGCGTATTCCCACGAACGCTCGAGGCATGTAAATTTTGAAAACTCTCGTCTGGCATGTTGTCGATGGACTCTTGCAGAGTTGCAACTCTCTGAACAGGCCTTTCCACGAGCGAAACGATACGCTGCAGCAATTGAACATTGCCATCAGCTTCTCCAGAAGCCTTCTGTCCATCAGAACCAATCGACACTTGCAATAAATAATCTTGCGGTGCCAATTCAGCGATTTGAATCGAAAAGCGAGCTGGTGGAGGACCTGATAATGCAAGACTGCCACTGGCCACTCCTAGGTTAGAATCCTGTTGTTCGGAGCCGCCGGGCAAGATGCCAGCGATGGTTGAGATAGGTTGAGCCACAACCAATGGCACTAGTCGCCAAGAGAGCACTGTGTCGTCCCACGCTGTGTCGCCATAGAGAGGCCCGACGGTACAGTCCAGCGTTTGCTGCTTGGGATCAAGCACTCGCGACGAACATGCCAGCCGCAGATTCACGGTTCTTTCAAAAAGCGGGCGTTGGCCCTCCGGGCATAGAACGATGCGCGTCGCATCAATTTGCTGTGCGGCATCTGGCAGCTTCATACTGAAGAACAGACGTACCGCCTCGGACATTGTTGGCAAGGCGGCGGCTCGCTGCTGGGCCGTTGTCAGTTTCTCGAACTCACGCTCGAGCATTCGCAGCCGCGCGCCGAGTTCGTAACGCAGCTCCTGGGCCTGCAGATGACTGCTAAGAATCAGGGCTATGACCCAGGCCGCGCCGGTCCATGTGCGACTAAATACCCACAGCCAATTCGCCAATTGTTGCATCACCTTAACTCCGTATTATCGCAGCGTATTACTCTGCCCCTGTATCTGAATCTACTTGGTAAGCGACATCTGTTCTTCATGCTCTTGAGCGGCCAACAGATAGACGTTGCGCTCGACGTTATTGGTCGACTGCTCCGCCAACCCACGCAGAACCGAGGCGGCCTGAACACGAGCCCTTGTATTTGAAAGGTCAGCATTTAGGACGATCGTCAACAATTCTAGTGCGAGTTGCAAGCGGCCTTGCTCCTGCGCCTGCTGCGCATGATTCAATAGCGCCAGGGGACCACCAGAGGCTGCCACAATCTCTTTGTGCAGCTCCATCGGTTGACCGGGGTTCAAGTTTGCGGGAAACATGTCGTACCAACCTGTGTATTGTCGGTAAATCCCGTTGACACTCCACGCCACCCGACCATAGCGCTCGGCCAAGTACGGTTTTTTCGCCAGGTGTTCAGGCAACTGGACTTGAGTTCGCGTTTCCGCTAGGCTCATCCCCTGGTTGATGCAGCGTACTGTCTCGTCATGAACATGGCGGATCGCCTGGGCGTAATGTCCCAGCGTCTCCTTGATAAGCGGCGTGCCTTGCAGCGGTTGCGTATGCGAAGGCACTAAAAACTCAGGTTCCAATTTGGCCATTCGCTCGAGCGATTCCGCCCACTGGATGACTGGCCGGTCGTGCTTCATAGGACTGGAGAGCATTGGAAAACTATGGTAGTACAAGTCGCCAGGGAACAGGACACGCTGCTGCGGCAACCAAACCATCAAGTGATCGTCTGTTTCTCCGGTGGTATGGTACAACTCCAATGGAATACCGCCCACTTCAAACTTATACTCAGCGTCAAACGTCATGGTAGGCCGCATATAGCCGATCGTGGGACGGTTCGGATCCAGCGCGAGTTCTAAGGTAACGTCCTTGTGCTTGAGACCTGCGCCAAACTGAATTGCGTTCAGTCGTCGGTTGTAGTTGCGTAGCGCCTGAAATCTGAACAACTCGCGGTCGTGATTGGCTTGGGCAATAATATTCAGCGAACTCTTATCACGCGGGCGAAACGCTATGGCACCATTGATATGGTCGCCATGAAAATGTGTGTAGATGATATAGCGCACAGGCAATTGAGTAATTTGCTGCAACGCTCTCAGCGCCGCCTGTGCCGCATCGGGACTTTCTGTGGTATCGATGACCACGACGCAATCCGATGTAATCACAAACATGGTGTTGCCCAGCGCGTAGCCCGACGCACAGTACACCTGGTCGGTGACACGCACCAATTCCGGCTTTTCGCCGCGCAACTGCCCCACTGCGACTGCGGGAGCAACCGCCGTCATCATTAGTAGTAACCAACTGATTCCGTAGCTGCGCATCGAGTAGACTCCAATCTGACTGGCCAACGAACCACCTCGATCCCACATTCAACCTCTGAGCATTGACTTGGCGAGCATATCGACCGAGGCCCAGAATCGCATAGTATTCGTGATTGTGGTAGCCGAGGGAGCGTCTGTCAATCTATTGCGACTACTCGATCTGTGTAAGGTTCTATACTGACGGCATCAACCCACAGGCGCGAGCATAGTCACCGACCACCGCATCAAGGGGACGCTGCTAGACGATCGACAGTCAGAGCAGACGAGTTATCATACACCACTGGCGGATTGGCACCGAATTGCCAACGCTGGCACGACCTGAGTACTGGGTGTTCGATTGCGAAGACTCATTTACCACGAAGAATGCTCAACCGGGTCACGTGTGGTTATTTTATTAGAAAAGCGAGTTCGGCTTGATGGTTTCAGACGAATACTTACGCGTTACTGAGTTCTTGGACTACGATCATCCCGCAGTCGCAGAGTATGCGCGGAGACATGCTCAAGGCGCTGAATCACCTCGTCAGCAGATCGTGCAACTCTACTATGCTGTGCGGGATGGTTTCCTGTACAACCCGTATGTGCTGGACCTGCGACGCACGGGGTTGAAGGCCAGCACGTTGTTGACTCGCCACAGCGGCTATTGCATCGAAAAAGGCATCTTGTTGGCCGCCTGTGCGCGAGCGCTCGGCATTCCCAGCCGACTGAGCTTCTACATCGTCCGCAATCATATCGGAACTGAAAAACTCGAACGGCTACTGAAAAAAGACTATCTGGTCTTCCACGGAGCCGCTGAATTGCTCTTGGACGATCGGTGGATCAAAACCACTCCGGCATTCAACAGCACTTTGTGCCGCTACCTGGGTGTAGACGCGCTAGAATTCGACGGAACGCAGGATGCCATCTTTCAGCCGTATGACAGCCGAGGCAATGTGTTTATGACCTACCTCCACGACTACGGCGCGTTTAGTGACATGCCGTACGAACTATACCTCAGTGAGCTGCGATCCCACTATCAGGATGCTTTGGCCAACAAGCGGTATGAGCGCGAGCCTTTGGTCTACGATTTTACGTGCACAGATGCCTAGGCTTCGTCGGCGACCGCTTGGCGGAGGTTTTGGATGTAGCTGGAGATGGAATGATCAGCCACATGGTCGAATCGGCCTTGCCGCAGTGTGAGGTAGAATCCCAGCCATCGATCGCGGAACTTATTCCATCTGGTGTATTCGCGGACCTGTCCGTAGGCGTTCATGTAGAGTTCTCGGCCGCTGTGACTGTATCCTAACCAACGCGGCGGCAGACGAGTCACGATGTCGTTGTTGTTGACCCAGCGATAGTGATTCAGCTTGACAAAATTAATGAATTTTCGATTCCCGACGCGTGGACTACCGAAAGAGAATAGACCCTTCGGGTTAGACGGTATTGGCGACAAGACGCAGCGACCCGCGCTGATAATGGCCAAGGCGCCGCCCAACGAATGACCGCAAAACCACAACGGCTTTTGGTTGTCTTTCAGCAGTTTCTCAAGCGGTTGCCACAGCAGATCCACTTCGCGCTTGAATCCTCGGTGGACGCGACCGAGCGTTTCGGCGATTACGAGTACAGCATCGGAACTGGCTCGAATGTCCTCCAGATTCTCTGGCTCCGTTCCACGAAAGACGACAATGCAGTCGTACTGGGTCGTCAGCAAGTATGCCTGTGCATTGTCCTGTTCTAAAAAGTCCAACGACTGGAAGCCGGCCGCTTGGGATGAAGCGGTAATTTGATCGGGTAGTCCATAGGCAACTTGCGATAATTCAGCGAATAACAGGCTTTGCTGCAACAGAGTTAAGTCGGAGATTGGCCCAGTCAGTGGTTGGCTGATTAATGGAAGCAGCGGCTGTGCTTGGTGGGCATTGGGGTGCTGGACGATCGCCATACGATGTTGGCCTCCGCACTGGCAGCATTCCTTGACCGCGTTTGCGGTTCAGCAGCGCTTTTATGGATTAGCCTCGCTTGCTGAGCGGCACTAGATCTCGCTTGGTTTCACCGGTATAAATCTGTCGCGGACGGCCAATCTTTGGAGATGGTGACTGATGCATTTCCACCCAATGCGCGATCCAACCCGGTAAACGACCGATGGCGAACAACACCGTGAACATTTGGGTAGGTAACCCCATGGCGCGGTAGATGATTCCCGAATAGAAATCGACATTTGGATACAGTTGTCGTTCTTTGAAATAGTCGTCATTCAATGCGACCTCTTGCAGTTCCTGGGCCACTTCGAAGAGCGGCTCATTCAAGTTCAATCGTTGCAGCAGTTTGTCGCACGCGCGTTTAATAATGGTCGCACGGGGATCGAAATTCTTGTAAACACGGTGCCCGAAGCCCATCAGGCGGAAGCCATCGGCCTTATCTTTGGCCTTGTCCACATACTTCTTGACGTTGCCGCCATCAGCCACGATGCTCTCCAACATATTGATGCAGGCTTCATTGGCTCCGCCGTGCAATGGTCCCCACAGGGCGCAAATACCGGCTGAAATGGACGCAAATAGATTGGCGTTCGATGAACCCACCATGCGGACGGTTGATGTGCTGCAATTTTGTTCATGATCAGCATGGCAAATCAACAGCAAATTCAGCGCCTCAACAAACACCGGATCCGGTTCGTATGCTTGGGTGGGCACCGCAAACATCATCTGCAAGAAATTTTCGCAATAAGCCAAGTCATTGCGCGGGTAGTTGAACGGTTGCCCAATCGACTTCTTATAGCTATACGCGGCGATTGTAGGCAGCTTGGCCATCAAGCGGTGAATCGAGATTTGAGCCTGTTGAGGGTCGTGTGGATCGAGCGAATCTTGATAGAAGGTAGATAACGCACCGACCACAGACGACAGAATCGCCATCGGATGCGCATCGCGCGGGAAGCCGTTGTAAAACGATTTCATGTCCTCGTGCAACATCGTATGCTGCTGAATGGCATCGCGAAACTTTGCCAATTGCTGCGCCGTCGGCAGTTGGCCGTAGATTAACAAATAGGATGCTTCCACGAAGTCGCAATGCTCGGCAATTTGTTCAACGGGATAGCCGCGATAACGCAGTATGCCTTGCTCACCATCCAAAAAGGTGATGGCACTGAGCGTACTGCTAGTGTTCACGTACCCCTCGTCGATAGTGATAAATCCGGAATCCCGACGGAGATTGGAGATATTGATGGCTTTTTCGCCCTCGGTTCCGACCACTACAGGCAGAATCAATTCTTTGCCGTCCAGAACCAGCCGGGCGGACGTCCCTTCCTTGAGGCTGGGCTTCGTAGCAGTTGTCATCTAGCAACTCCAAATTCGCGTTATTTGCAATTTCTGGTGTATCACACAGAACGAACAGCGGTAGTTTACCTGTTCGCGCGCCAGCCGACAATTCGGCGTCGCTGGTCAGCCAACCAATTTCCGATGCGCCGGGTGACTCGCAGCACTTGGACCATCTGGGCAAAGGAAAGGGATCGGCAACCCCATGCATGTAACGCGTGTGATGTTAGGCTGGCGTTACGCTATCGAACACCCCCGGCAGGATTCGAACCTGCGACCGACGGATTAGAAATCCGTTGCTCTATCCAACTGAGCTACGAGGGCACTATCAAGTGCGGTTCATTTCTGTTGGCTAACTGCCCCGCCGAATCTAGCATTCGGGAAAGGGATTGCCCAGGCCCGTTTCAATGATTGTCAAGGCGAATCGGAGCAGTTAATGACATCGTCCATGGTACTGAAACCAGTTGCCGCCAATCGCTTTTCCCTGGCGGCTGGCGAGAGTTGCCGCAATTGATTTACACCGTATGGATAGTAATACGGCTTGGCTAGGTTCGCCCTGAGGGGCATAATAAATTCGGTATTTTACGGAGGTCTATCCGCCAACGATCTGGTTTCAGCTACGGAATTCGCCGCCTATGCACAATTTTGCTCGCCTGGGAACTCTGGGGATCGTGGCCATCGTCGCCCTGCGACTGGCTATTGGCTGGCACTTTTTCATGGAAGGTGCCGATAAAGTCAAGTCCGGCAAGTTTTCATCGGAGGGGTTCCTAAAATCGGCTGACGGGCGTTTGGCCGGGTATTTTCACGGCCTGATCTGGGACCGTGACGGCAGCGCACGATTGGACTACGAGCTTGTCAGCAAACTTTTTAAGGGCGCCGCCGCCGAAGTCCAGCAACGATTTTCGCTCAGCGGCGAGCAGGTCAAGGCTGTGGAACGACAGGAGAAGCTGTCTCAGGACAAGCTCAAGCTGGTCTTTGAAGAGTATGCCGCAGAGATATCCAAGCACCAAAAGAACCGCGAACGACTGAAAGTGATGAGTGAGAAGGCGGTTTGGAATCAAGTACCTGGACTGCGCGCACAGAAAGAACGCATTGCCCGCGAGGACAAGTCGTCGGTCCAACCAGCCATCGAGTCGATTCAAGCGATATGGGATCAGTATGAACGCAACCTCAACGCCGTTGCTACCTCCGAACAACGTGCGGCTGGCAGATATTATCGAATTGAGCGACCCGGCGAAGGTGTCGTGTCATCCAGGACATTGGACAAGGTTATTCCAGTGTTCGATTTGACCATCGGCGCGCTGCTGGTGCTGGGACTGCTGGTGCCTTGGGCGGCGACGGCCGGAGCGCTGTTTTTGTTTGGCGTCGTGCTGTCGCAGTTTCCCGGGGACCATGGAACAGAGCTGACCTACTTTCACGCCGTCGAGGCACTGGCATTGATTTTTCTGGCGAGCGTTGGAGCCGGACGATTCGCGGGTCTTGATTTTTTGACCTGGGCTTGGTGGCAAAATCGTCGCCTCGCGCGTTCCCGGACGACTCCCGTCTAACGCACAGTTGGCAAGTGACTGGAGCGCTAACGCGACAAACTACATCTGGCCTAAACTCGCAACACGATACCGAAATCTAAACAAGGATCCCAATAGATGCTGGAATTGACCGCTGAACAGCGACAGACAGGTGCCGACAACTATCACGAAGCGGTCGGCGTTACGCGCCGCGACTTTATCAAGGGAGTCGCCGCATCGGGAGTAGTTTCCGGCGCAGGCTTGGGTGCGATGTACTTTGGCTACCAACGAATCAACAACCCAGTACGCGTTGGTGTGATCGGTGTCGGTGACGAGGGCAATGTGCTGATCGGAGGCTGTACGCCGGAATTTGTTGATGTGGTCGCAATCTCGGATATACGCCCCAGCAGCATTCACCGGGCCTTTCATGGCGATTGGTCCAGCCCGGCAGCCCTAGAGGCTCGGCCTGGTCTCATAAAACAGTACGGCTACAGCAATGAGACCCAGGCCAAGCAGCACGTCAAAGTATACGACCAAAACAATGGTGGGATTGAAGCGTTATTGAACGATGAGCAGGTTGAAGCTGTCATCATCGCTTTGCCACTATGGCTGCATGCACCGATCGCCATCCAAGCTATGCGTCGTGGTAAGCATGTGCTGACCGAAAAGCTGATGGCTCACAATATCGCACAGTGTAAGGTCATGGCCCGCGTGTCCGACGAGACCGGTCTACACTGTGCCACTGGCCACCAGCGACACTACAGCGTGTTGTACGACAACGCAGTTCATCTGCTACGGTTCGGTTTGCTGGGACAATTGCACCACATTCGCGCTCAGTGGCATCGCGGCAACGTGCCAGGTAGGGATAGTTGGCAGGTACCTTTACCCAACGACAAGTCAATAAAGCGTCAGCGCGACACCTTTCAAAAACAGTTAGATGAAGCCCGAACCCCTAGCGAAATTGAGATGCTGTCTCGTAAAGTCGCACAATGGGACGCGTGGTTGCAGGATGTTAACGTCGAGGCAGCCCGTCATGGATATCAAGACATCGTGTTGCCGCAGGGTCGCCAGCGTTCGGCGATGGAAGAACTGGTTCGATGGCGTTTGTGGCAACGCACTGGTGGTGGATTGATGGCCGAATTGGGTAGCCACCAATTGGATGCAGCCTCAATCTTTTGCTCGGCCCTGCGCAAAGATGGCAAGAAGGCACATCCGCTGTCCGTTCACGCGGTGGGCGGCAGGCTCGTCTTTCCAGCCGACCGAGAAGTAGAAGACCATGTCTTCTGCACCTTCGAATTCCCCGGACCCGAATACGACTTCGATGTGGGATACCGCAGCGAGGCTGAAGACTATCCGCCCAAGGGCAAGCCGCTGCCGGGCTATGAGCAAGATCCGAGCAAGAAAATAATTGTCACGTATTCGTCGATCAATGGAAACGGTTTCGGCGGATATGGCGAAGTCGTGATGGGCACCAAGGGCACCTTAGTTTTGGAACGCGAAAAGGAGATCATGCTTTACAAGGGCGATGATTTGTCGGCCAAAGTCTCTGTCAAGCAAGATAAAGGCGGCTATCAGTTGGATACGCAGGCTAGCGGGAGCTATGCGGCTTCAGCGGTTGCAAAAACTGCTGCCGGCGAAGAAGTCAGTCGCGGCTATACCGAAGAAATTGAACATTGGGCCTGGTGCATTCGCAATCCCGCACCGGAAAACAAGCCTCGTTGCTACCCCGAAGTCGCCATGGGCGATGCTGTCATTGCGCTAACGACCAACGTGGCCATGGCCAAGCAGTCGCGAGGAGAACCCGGCTTTGTTCGTTTCGACGAAGCTTGGTTTGACGTTTCCAGCGATGCAACCCCAGACGGTAGCAGCGTTTCCGAGCAGGCCGCAGCGCTCGATGGCTGGAAGTTTACCTAGACGATTGTTGGTCTTGGAGCTTACGCCTGCCAGAACACGTAACAGGGATTCACACTCCCGCTCTGTGTGCTCTGGCCTGCCTAGCTGCTGCCTCACCGTGCCTATAGCCTGCATTAGCGCATTGCCG
The DNA here is from genome assembly GCA_019636385.1 of Pirellulaceae bacterium. Lineage (NCBI taxonomy): Bacteria > Pseudomonadati > Planctomycetota > Planctomycetia > Pirellulales > Pirellulaceae > Pirellulaceae bacterium. Next base: position 962,289 of record JAHBXT010000002.1, read on the forward strand.
CATCTACCTCGGGCGATTGCAACCGCTGTATTCGTTAAAACCGTTACCAGCAGGACCATCCGGAGTCCATTCATTTCGGCGAGAACTGATTCAGGCTAGCTGAAGGCAACTAGCTGACGATAGCCGACAGACGAAGGGCTGCCCCTGCCCGGCGCGAATACTGGAAGACAATGGAGTCTAGACGACATGAAGTCGGCGACGCACAGCGGAGTGTTTGCAACTGATCCACGTCAGAGTTGGCGCACACCGGCCCGCGCGGCGGCAGCTCTCTTGGTGCTGCGTGACGATTCTGGCCAAATTGCTAAACAATGGCCCATTGCGCAGGCCAAAGCCACTCTGGGCAGCGCAGAGAATTGTACCTTTCGCTGCCAACTTCCCGGCATTGCACCGTTTCACGCGCTGATCGTCAATGGCTCCAGGCAGACCTTCATACGCGCTCTCGCACCACAGCTTTCACAGGATGGCAGGCAGGCCAACGAACTTTTGCTCGCCGCACCTAGCAGCCACTTTGAAATCGCCGGACACCGCTTCGAGATTCTGCGGAGCCCACTGCCGTCCGCCACCGAAGTTCAGCAGCAACAGCGTCTCAGATTCGCAGTCTCTCGACCGTTGAGCTTGTCTGCCGAGCAGGCCATCGCCGCCTCGACAACCAGCCCCTTAAACCCGTCAGCGGCTGGCCTGCCAAGGGAAGTCGATATTCCCTGGGTGTCGGACCTGATTCGCAAGACCATCGAGCCGCTGGAGGCTCAGATCGAAAGCTTACTCCTGCCAATCGCAGAATTTCGAGCACAGTCGGTTCACGATCGACGGCAATCGGACTTTCTTGTTGAAACCGAACTAGAAAAGCACAGCCCACAATCTGCGGTCGCGACCACCGAAAACGCGGACTCAGCCCTATCCGCTATGCCTGGCCAGGTTGACCGACGTCGTCACCACTCCCGCCGCAGTACCGACGCACAGCGCGCGCATTACGAAAAAGCTTCGGCCGAAATCTCGGAAGAGATCACCACCATCATCGCGCGTCAATCGGCTACGCTAGAAGCTCTCAGTGAACGCCTGCAAGACGTCAATCATCAACTATCCACGATTGAAGGCATCATTGCTGAAGAAACATCGCCAGAAAGTTCCGCTCAGTCGCAGGTCACTCAGGAATTAACCGCTCAACGCACTGCCATCGAGCAATTGCAGACTGGCATGGTCGCAGTCACCGAATCACTAAACCAGCTACATGACAAGCAACAGTCTGCACAATCGGAAGGATTATACTGGAAATCGGAAGTTCAACTGCAGCTCGAGCAGCTATCGGGTGCCGTAGCTCAACTGACACAACATGTCGCCAATCATCCAGATACTTCGGTCCTGGAGGCAATACAGTCGTTACAGACAAGCCAACAGCAAGCACAGGAAGAGATTCAGAAGTGGCAATACTGCGTTCAGGAACAGCTAGAGAAGCTGGACAAGCAGTTGCATCTGTCGACCACCCGACCGCTGCTTGAAGCCGCGGCGCAATCTTCAGCTCCGCAATCTGACCATGAGAGCGGGTTGCCGACCCGCACTAATTCCGAAGCCTCAACCCCAACGCTCTCACCACAATTAGGTCCTAGGTCTGAAGCAGGTGACTCTGCACTTGAATCGCCAGCTTCCGGTCAGCTCTCAATTGGCGCAGCGGAGCAGTTCTGGGATTCCGAGGCATCCTCAAGCAGCCCCGATAATGGATGGCTCGATCAATGGTCTGCTAACCACTCAGAAGCAACTAGCAGTGGACCGGTGCCATCGACCGGAAATGCAGGATCTATTGCCAATGCGTCAGTATCTGACGGCACGAATCCGAACATTCCCGCTTGGTTTATCGCCGATGAACACGCAACGCCCGCACCCATCGGTGGTCCGGCTGCGTTGACGATGCCACAACCCGCTCACGACACCCTCAGCGACTGGGGCATGCAGTCGTCGCAAATGGAACCGACATCTGCTGATGACATAGCCTCTAACCAGCCCGAAATCAAACCCACACAGCACGAACAGTGGCAGCGGTCACAATCGCTTATACAAGATGATACTTGGGACAGCAGTATGCCTGGCGCTACTTCAGAGCAGGCCTTCGAGAGACTTTCAGCTGAACGATTGGTAGAGGAAACTTTTCGACCCCAGAATCAGTTGCCAGCATCACAGGCAAGCGAGCTGTCGCTGTGGGAGACTGAAAGTATTGCCTTAGATACTCCGGAAGCGCAGCCTCCGGTTGATGTGGCCAGCTCAACGAACTGGGAAGAGCCGGAATTATTTATGGACGGCCAGTCCGTCGACCTTCCCGCTGAAATGGCAACAAGCCAACAAGGCCGACTTTGGCCATCACTCGCACAGGGCAGGCCCACGTCAAACTTATCCGCCTTGTCCGCAGTTGACGAACAAGTGGTTCCATTGGCGGCAGCGGAGTTGACTAGGGAGCCCCAGGCGAGCGCTCAACCTGACTGGTGGACTGCAGAGGAGTCACTGTCCATTGGCGGATTGCAGCCGCTACCAGCCCGCGAACAACAGGCAACATCACGCAATGACAACCGCGAACGAGCCATTCTCGATCTTCGCAGAGCACTGCTGGAAGATGTAGAAGAATTCGAGCAACCAACTGAAACTGCGTGCTTAGAGGCCGATGCGCTTGATGCCGATGCCTGCAGCATGTGGGAAAATGCCCGCCTTGCCGATTCTGGCGACGATGCTAAGGCCACCAGCCACTGTTACCATGATTCCTCAAGCAGTACCGCTGGCCAATCGCTGGCTGACGAAATGCCTGTTGGTATGGTTAAGGGGGATGAGCCGTCTAGATATGAATCGGCTATTCTGAATGAACCCGATGATCCAGCCTTTGAAGTTCAAGACGACATGGCTGTACTTCCAGAGCACAATTTCCATGCGCCGGTGTCTGGAGAGTTGTTTGGGCTGGGCAGCAGCCCATCACGCAACCCGGCCACAGCGAGCGACTCGGTGGGCGATGGTGCGGAGGAAGAAAGCGTTGAAGAGTACATGCAGCGACTACTCGCTAGAATGCGCGGCGATTCCGGTCCCGTAGCGACCGCTGCCGTGGAAGCACGCCCTAAAGCTGTCGCGGCCCCTATCCAAACGGCTCGGTCGGCCTTTCAGCCGACTCCGCCAGAACTTACTCCAGAGGCCAGAGGATCGTTTGACTTTGACAGCTACAAATCGCGTACAAACGCCCCGGAAAAACCAAAGAACATTACGGCACTGCGGGACTTGGCAAATTCCTCTGCCAGGACTGCAATTCACAAAAGCACACGTCAACGCTACCTGTCAACCAGTTTGTTGAAGCTGTCAATCAGCATGGTTGGATTTACTGTTGCCGCGGTTTTGGTAGCTATCAACGGAGTGGCGATGAATATAGGCTTGGTCGCCACAGTAGCCTCGCTGTTTGTAGCAATTATTTGGGGTTATGACGGTGCAAAGGGACTCAAACCCCTCCTGAACAACGGTCTGGTTCTCTCACCTCCGGTCACAGATGAATTTGAAAAGCAGGTTGTTGATCAGGAATAGATCTACCCCAAAATAGATCCACCCCAACAAGCAAGAGCAAGACTGGCACAGGATCCCTAGTCAGGTTGGCCAGACATTTGTTCCAGTAGCTCTCGTACAATCACCTGCAATTTTGGCCCCGCTTGATTGCTCGACTGAACAACTTCTGCGTGAGAAGTCTCCTGTGGCGTGTCGGTAGATGCCACATTGGTAATGACTGAGATGCCCAATACTTTCATACCCAACTGAGCGGCAGCTATGACCTCCGGTATCGTGCTCATGCCCACTGCATCGGCGCCAGCCCAGCGAAAGAATTTGTACTCAGCTCGCGTTTCATAAGTTGGTCCCAACGTCCCAACATAACAACCCTGCTGCATGGCAATGCCATGTTGCTGTGCAATCGAATTCACTTGGGCTGTCAACTGTAAGCAGTAAGGACTTACAGGACGCGGGAAATCATAGCCTACTACACACGGCAGTTGAAGCTCTGGCTTCGCGGGGCTTGGGATTGGTTCGCCTAGCGGTGCTGCGCGACCAAACTGTCCGGGCCACAGTAAGTCGATATGCCGGTTGATAACCATCAGATCGCCAACGCGAAAAGTCGGATTAACGCCACCTGCAGCATTGGTCGTGATGAGTGTGGTGGCACCTAAGGCACGCAGGACATAGATTGGAAACTGCACTTCGCGCGGACTGCGGCCCTCGTACCGATGACTGCGGCCTTGCAACAGCACGACGGGCACTCCGCCAAAATAGCCCAGAACCAGCCGGCCGGCATGCCCTACGGCGTGCGTCTTGGAAAAACCGGGCACGTCAGCATAAGGAATGCTGGTGGCATGAGTAACCTGCGCGGCTAGGCCGCCCAGTCCGCTACCTAAGACGCAGCCAACCCACGGAGCGAGTATTCTATGCTGCTGAATCACCTCGCAGGCCGCGGTGACGCATTCATGGAACTGGGCCGGCAAGCAGCGTTGTAGATCAATTTCGGCAGGCATCTATCAGGTCTCGAAGGCCAGATTACGCGCTGGCCGGACGCTGCTTTTCGTACTCCAGTACGCCCCGCATCAGTGCTCGCAATTTCGGCTCAGCCGCATTTGCGGTGGCGATTATTTTATCGACATCGGCTGCCTCCAGGGCATCGGGCAGGCACATATCGGTAATCACGGAAAAACCGACGGCCCTCATACCCGCGTGGACTGCGACGATAACTTCTGGCACAGTCGACATCCCCACAACATCCGCCCCTATGGCGCGCAGAAAACGATACTCGGCTCGCGTTTCCAAATTTGGTCCTGAGACCGCCACAAAAACTCCGCGGTGAGCCACGATGTTTTGCTGTCGAGCGACTTCCAGGGCTTTATCAATCAGCGTTTGATCGTACGGCTGCGACATATCCGGGAATCTTGGCCCCAAACGATCGTCGTTAATGCCAATCAATGGATTGTCGCCCATTAGGTTAATATGATCGTCAATTACCACGATATCGCCCGACCGATGATTGGGGTTCATACCGCCAGCCGCGTTGGAAACAACCAACAGCTCAGCCCCCATAGCCCGCATGACTCGGACTGGCAGTGTTACTTGCTTCAACGGGTAGCCTTCGTACAAATGAAAACGGCCCTCCATGGCCATCACGGGCAGCCCGCAAAGGCTGCCACAAACCAGCCGTCCACGATGGCTAGTCGCAGTGGATTTCGGAAAAAACGGTATATCGGCGTACTCGATGGCAACCGCTTCTTGGATTTGTTGGACCAGCGGCCCCAAGCCGGTACCCAAGATGATTCCAGCTCGTGGCCGCTGATTCCAGCGGCTACGTATCACCGCCACCGCTTGTTGAATTTGATTAAATAGTTCCAGCATTTTTTGAAACTGACAAACGAGCTGATTGCCCAAAGTTGGTACCCAGTGCCAACAGAACGCCGCTGAGGCATTCGTATGCCAGCCATGCGTGCGAGCATTAAAACACGGAATAGTCCCATCGGCAACTCCCGGTGGACACGGAAGCCCACAGCTACCCCGTGCAGCCCTGACACAATTGGAGAATCTGTGACAATTGGAATAATGCGCGCGAATCTAATCAATTCCGCGATTCTCTCGAAAAGGGAAAGATGCTATCTTGACGATGTTCCTACCTGGCAACCGACTCACGGAGAAGCGCTGCGCAGATGAGAAACAACCTTTTGGCAAGCACGACGGCTGTTGTTCTAGCCGGTGGCAAAGGCACGCGATTAGAACCGCTGACGCTGGATCGAGCCAAGCCAGCCGTCCCGTTTGGCGGCAACTATCGCATCATTGATTTCGTCTTGTCCAATGCGATCAATTCCGGTCTACGCCGGTTGCTGGTGCTGACCCAGTACAAAGCGCTTAGCCTGGACCGGCATATCAACCTGGGATGGCGACAGTACTTCTGCGCCGAATTGGGCGAGTTTCTGGATGTCGTGCCGCCTCAACAGCGCATCGATGAGCATTGGTATCAAGGGACTGCCGATGCGGTGTATCAGAATATTTTCGTGATCGAAAAGGATCGTCCAGAATATGTGGTGATCCTGGCGGGCGACCATATTTACAAGATGAATTACTTGTCAATGCTCGAATTCCATCGAGAGATGGATGCTGATTTGACAGTGGGCGCACTGAATGTATCCCGTGAATCAGCCAAATCATTTGGCGTGATCGAAGTTGATTCGCAGTCCAGAATTGTCGGGTTCGAGGAAAAGCCTGACGAACCTAGGACATTGCCTGGAGACGACCAAACCTGCCTGGCCTCGATGGGAATCTATGTCTTTACCGCTCGATTCTTATTCGAGCAGCTGTGCCGTGACGCCACTGAGTCGGACAGTCAGCATGATTTTGGGCGTAATATCATTCCGTCGATCATCGAGTCGCATCGCGTATTTGCTTTCCCATTTAAGGATGAAAATCGTAAACGCCATGCCTACTGGCGAGACGTCGGTACAATCGACGCCTACTTTGAAGCCAATATGGATTTGATCCATGTCGATCCGCAATTGAATCTTTACGATCAGGATTGGCCCATCCGCACTCTTCAGCCTAACTTGCCGCCACCGAAATTTGTTTTTGGAAGCGATGGCGACCCAAACCGCTGCGGGCAAGCCATCGATAGCATCGTCTGCCCGGGCACCATTATTAGTGGCGGTCGCGTGCTCCGCAGTGTGATCAGCCCTCGGGTGCGGATAAACAGCTACGCCAGCGTCGAAGATAGTATTGTTTTAGGGGGCGTGAACATCGGGCGACGCGCGCGAATACGTCGCGCCATTATCGACAAAAATGTCAATATTCCACCGGGCATGGAAATCGGGTTCGACCCCGACCTCGATCGGCAGCGCGGCTTTACGATCAGCCCTGGCGGCATCGTAGTGATTTCTCGCAACGACAGCCCGACCAGCGACTTTGATGAGCTACGGTATGTGGACCCTCCGTCGGCAGTCTATCGATAAGCTTGAGGGCCACCAGCGTGCCTACGAATACCACTGTTTTTCTACTCGGATTGGCGGCGGGTTCGCTTCTACTGGTATTGGGGCTGGGGCTCGGCTTCTGGTTTGGCAAGAAGGCCGGAGTGGCCGGTTCACCCGTCCAGGGCCAACAATTTTTGGCTTTGCTCCGCAGTATGTCGCAATGGACCAGCGAGCTATCTGGGGATGTCGTCAAGTATCAGAATCAGCTCAGCAATATCGATCAGCGAGTCCGGTCGGGCACCGCTCATCCAGAAGAAATGATGAACATGGTTTCGCAGATGATGGAAACCAACCGACAGCTTCAAGCACGCTTGGAAACGACCGAGCTGAAGCTGGATACGCAAACCGATCAATTGGCCAGCTACCTGAAGGAAGCTCGTACCGATGGCTTGACCGGCTTGATGAATCGTAAAGCGTTTGACAAAACTACCGATGAATTGTTCGTGCAGTGGCAAAAGCATTCTAAGCCATTTTGCCTGGGACTGGTCGACATCGATCACTTCAAGAAAATCAATGACACTTATGGACATCCGGCTGGTGACCAAGTTTTGAAACAGGTTGCTGTGCTCATGCAGTCCGAGCTGACCGATTTGGTTTGCATTGCACGCTACGGTGGCGAGGAGTTTGGGTTCTTAACATTGACGCCACTGGCAGAAGCAGCCGCGCAGCTTGAGCGCTTTCGTCGCTCACTGGCCAAGATTCAAGTTGAATTCGAACAGCACGCAATCACCATGACGCTCAGCGGTGGCGTGGCTCAAATCGTTCCCAACGAACGGATCGGCCTGCTAGTCAGGCGGGCTGACGAAGCACTCTATGCGGCCAAAACCGGAGGCCGAAATCGAGTCTACATCCACAACGGCCAGTCGTGCCAGCTCATCTCCCAGGTTCCCAGCGGACAGCACACCACCCCAGCAGTTCCTCCAGCCTCACATACGGACCCGCATCCAGCGGACCCCCCCAGTCTACATATACAACAACGATTGAAAAGAATTGTCGAAGAAGAATCTCAACGGGTTGGCGGGCGGTGACCGAAGGTGTCCATGGGTAAGCGATGATCTTGAAGGAAGCTGCCTTCGGCACAGTTGCGCCGGGCATGAACTTCAATTTACGGGAGCTAAATCCATGAACCGACAATTGCTGGCCAAGGCTATGCGAGATTCAGACAGGTGGGCAATCACTCTGGACTATGTTGATTGCCATGGTCGAAAAACTCAACGAGTCATCAGTCCCATTCGATTTCTAGGGCGCGATCGAGTGCTCGCACTGTGCCTGAGCCGTTGCGAACCTCGGCAGTTTCAACTTGACCGTTGCACCAACATGCAAATCCAGCCGGCCAGCAATTTCCTAATGCCGGTGACCATGCCCGCGTAAGCTGCTGCTGAAGCGTGCCGTGTGGTGAGTGCGCTGTCAGTTGTCGTGCCAGCGGAACAGCCACACATCGCAGTGTTCTGCTGCCAACGCATGAAACGCTTGCGACCCGGCAGCATCGATCCCACCGATTTCGGTAACCAACTGGTACGACATTCATCGCCCCGGATACCACTGAAGCTCTGTATAAAACATGGCATCCACGGCAATATTGGCCGTCTGCATTGCCTGGATATGCTCTTGTACTGGTCGCCAACGCGCTATGCGTGGCAACGCCCAAAGCCAAATGACCAACACGATAGTCACTGCCAAACACAGCCGGCCAGTCCGCTTCCAACTGTATCGACATGACTGGCTGGTCTGGGGGCTTTCGTTCATTTCGAAATGCGATCGCATTACGGTTTACTGTTTGAAGACGACGCCAAACATCCAGTAGGCCATGATCAAAGTCAACAACAGATTCAAGCACTGGCCGCATACGTAAAGCACAACCGGCTTGCCGTTACGCAGGTAAGGAGCCAATTGCCGAAAATCGGTTGATAAGCCTATAGCCACGAAGGCAACGCAGAATATCCAGCCCCGCAGCAGGCTGGTGGACTTGCCCGTCGCCACCTGGATCCAGCTTTCACCAAATAGCGAATGCCAGAATATCAAAGAACATCCAATCGAGGCGATCAAGAACCCCAAGACAAATTTGGGAAATCGTCTCCATAGTTCCATCCAGCCAATCGCATTGGTAGCAGCAGCCAGACTGGACACTTGAACCTGGCGGTCGCCTACACTGCGGGTTGAAGTATGATTCTCAGTTGACTCTCGAATCTGCTGCGGTTCCACCCAACGCGCCCAGTAGACGGCAATCGCCAGTGCGATGACTCCGATCATAATATTCTGAATCATTTTGACCGTCACCGCTGTTTCGCTGCCACGAATCCCGAGAACTTCCCCGGCAGCTACGACGGCCCCAGTCGAATCCAGCGTTCCACCGATCCATGCGCCACCTACCACAGGATCAAGCCCCAGCCAGCCGACTGCCAAGGGCATTACAATCATCATCACAGCGGTAAAACACAGTGACAATCCAATCGCCAACGACAACTCCTCTTGTTTGGCTTTACAAGCTGCTGCTGTGGCAATCGCTGCTGATACGCCGCAAACGCTCATATCAGCAGAGATCACCAGATTCAGTGACCGACTTTCTAATTTCAGTACCCGCTGGCCAAAGATGTAGGTGGCTGTCAACACAACTGGCGTAACTACCCAAGCGACCAACACGCCTGGCGCGCCCAATGCCAATAACCGCGATACCAGGACTTCCGCACCCAACAAGACCAGCCCAATTTTAATGAACAACTCACCATGCAAGGCAGGCCTAAACCACCCCGGTGTCCCCAGCGTATTACAGATCAGCATTCCGATTAACAGCCCCCACAGTGGATACTCGAAGTTATAGTACTTGACCACGCTTTGGGCGGCCAACAGGTACGCTGCGACAGCCAGTGCAAACAGCCCCGGAAAGCCGCACAAGAATTGCGTTATGCTCAGCCCCCTCAGCCACATCGCCGCACAGCCAATGGCCGTTAGAATGGCAAACGTCCCCAGCAGAGGCTGCCACTGAATGATTCCCTCTGGCTTCCCGTCCTTGCCTCGCTTGCGAAAAGATTCCGTCGGCCAGTCGGTCCAAGACTCCAGCTTTGCCAACCAGTCGCTAGTGGCGGAACTCCAATGAATTCCTAGACTTTCCAAGGTCGAACGATTTCGCTGTTTGGCGAGTGCCCTGCGATCTGCCTCCGACAGCTTTGATTCTTCCTCGAACGTCAGCTTGGTTTGTTCGAAACGCAATTGATCTGATCTCTGTTTGGCCGCCTGCCAATCGACGTCTAGCGGGCGTGCTGCATAAGTTAGGATCAGCAGAATTGCCAGGGTCAATAATCCGGTGGTTGTTGCCGCCCAGTCTTCGGTCCAACGCATTTTCAACGCTCCAGATGCTGAGGCTTCCGATTCCGAAGACTGTGCATTGATCACAGCTCGCCTGTTGGATGTTCAGGTATAGAAATTCTGCTGGGCGATGATTCACAGGGTTCGGACCGCTACCCAGCGACACGCGGTTCCGTAAGATATTCGATAATTGGCCAACGCGAAAGTTGTCCAAAGATACATCTTCTAGTAGGAACCTCACCATGCGCTGGCAAGGGCGTGAAGGCAGCAAAAACGTTGAAGATCGCCGAGGACTGCGTGGTCCCGTGATGGGAGGCGGTCTGTTGATCGTAATTATTGGTGCTATATTCGCGCTCCTTAGCGGTGCCAATCCGCTGCAAGTCATGCAGCAAGTAGGCGTGCAGCTGCAACAACAAAATGCCGGCCAGCTAGCCGATGATGCAGACCCGCATGGCCAGCGTCCCGACGATACCCTGGCGGAATTCTCCAGCGTTGTCTTCAAAGATCTGGAGGATGTCTGGAATAGTCTGTTTCCTGAGCACTTTAATCGCCCCTACCAAATGCCGGGACTCGTGCTGTATGACGGAAACGTAGAAACTCGCGGTTGTGGTGTAGCTGGTTCGGCCGTTGGACCGTTTTATTGCGGCGGCGACAGCAAGGTATATATCGACTTATCGTTTTTTAACGAATTGCAGACTCGCTTTAAGGCTCCCGGAGAGTTTGCCTGTGCCTATGTGATCGCACATGAGGTGGGCCACCATGTACAGAACCAAATTGGCTGGCTGGAAAAGGTCCAACGCGAGCAGCAGACACTATCCAAAGTGGAAAGCAATCGGTTGTTGGTGCGGCTGGAGCTGCAAGCCGACTTCTTAGCCGGAGTATGGGCACACCACGCCCAGCGGATGAAAGGCATCCTGGAATCCGGCGATGTGGAAAGCGGCTTACGAGCTGCGGCAGCCGTGGGCGACGATACGATCATGCGCAATGCCGGCCAGCGCGTAGTACTCGACGCATTCACACATGGCTCTTCTGAGCAACGCATGAAATGGTTTAGCCTGGGCCTGCGAACGGGCGACCTGAACCACCTGATGGATATGTTCGAATTGCCCTACGACGAGCTATAGTCACGCGTCTCATACACTTACCGCTAAAGGGTTTTCCCACGATGCACTATTCGTTCCCCGGTCAAACGGCTCTAGTAACCGGTTCATCCAAAGGCATTGGCCGCGCCGTAGCAATAGAATTGGCTCGCGGCGGTGCCAACGTGACCGTCAATTACAGTTCAAGCCGGCAAGCTGGCGAAGAGGTTGTTCGTGAGATCGAAAAAGTGGGTGGTCGAGCTTTGTTGGTGGGTTGCGATGTTTCTGATCAGCAAGCGGTAGAAGCCATGGTCCAACAGACTGTCGAACATTTTGGCAGCTTGGATTTGTTTGTTTCGAATGCGGTCTACAGCGATCGGCAATTGATGGTCGAGGCTGACATGCAGGGCTTTCGCAAAACTATCGATGTCTCGATGTGGGGTGCCTTTTTTGGCGTTCGCGCGGCAGCCCAGCAAATGATTCGTCAAGGTCGTCCCGGTGCAATTACCGTGGTCAGCTCGCCGCATTCCTTGATCCCCTTTCCCACGGCCATGGCCTACAACATGGCCAAGGCAGCCATCGACCACATGGCACGCACCGCCGCTATTGAACTGATTAAATACGGAATTCGTGTCAATATTTTTCACCCAGGTTGGATCGATACGCCGGGCGAGCGAAAGTTTTTCACAGAAGATCAGTTAGCTGCCGGAGCACAGGAACTTCCCATGCAGCGTCTGGGCACCTCCGAAGAAATGGCGCATGGCATCTGCTTTACGCTTAGCCAAGAGGCGGCGTATATGACCGGGACAACGCTGACGATGGACGGCGGCGTACAATTGCCATGGTGGTCTAAACGAACCGAAGGCGGACAATAGTCTAGGCCTAAGAATCCTGGCGAGGCCGATCCTTGCCAACCATCAATCGGTCTGCCAGCCAGAAGAACACCGCGTTTGGCAACAACCGCACCAGCTTCAACAGGTAGACCATGCGCGTTGGAAAGGCAATTTCGTATCGTCTCCGCTCCAGCCCGCGAACAATACGCCGCGCAGCCTCCTCAGGCTTCATCAAGAAAGGCATGGGAAATTTGTTCTTGGACGTCATCGGCGTCTCGACAAAGCCCGGATTGATAACCGATACAGTGATGCCAAGCCGCTTGAGATTAGGGTATATACACTCCGCCAAATTGATCAGGGCTGCCTTGGTAGGCGCGTAGGGAGCACCGTTAGGCAATCCTCGGTACCCGGCCACCGAAGCAATCATGGCAATATGTCCCCTGCCCTGCTGGACCATCGCAGGCAAAACGGCAGCAATGGCGTATACCGTTCCTAAATAATTGACCTCCATCGACTGGCGGTACATAGGCACATCAAACTTTGGCAATCGGGACATTAACCCCACTGCGGATGATATGACAACTAAGTCAAGCGCGCCCCCCTCGGCAATGCGACTGGCCGATTCGGCAACCGCCACTTCGTCAGTTATATCCAGAGGCTCGACTCGAATGTTTTTGGCAAGCGCGGCGACCTCGTTCAGCTTCTCATGGTTTCGCGCCGAGATCCAAACCTCGGCCGCTTGGGGTGCAATCGCCAGTGCCAATTCACGGCCAATGCCGGTACTGGCACCAAGAATCCAAACCTTGTTCCATCGCTGTTTGTAGCTGGCAGTCATCTTGCTCAACGATCCGTATAACTCAAATTCTGGGGTGACAGTCCCGAAGATCCGGTTGCGCGACACTACAGGCTGAAGCGGCCAGGATTATACACGGTTCGGCTCCGTTGCGATGCCAGCGTTATCCCGACACTTCGATAATCAGCCGTCCACCAGCCACTTGTAGGGCATTTCCGCTTGTGCAGGCAGTTATCCAGAAGTATGCACAATTGATGCGCCCCAATCGACCGCGCAATACCGGCAGATTCAAGATTGAATTCTTCGGCTTGCTGCCAGCCACGCAGCGCACACGAATTCCACTGTAGGCGAAGACCAATTCCGTCAAGGGAGGTATGTCCATTGCATGACAAATACTATTCTGCCCCGGTGGTCTGGCTAACAGAATCCGCTAGCATCACTTGGCCATCAGCCATTGATCGCACAATTGACGCTCACCGCCTGATCCGCTATAAATACGGGCATGCACCCATAGCTCAATTGGATAGAGCATCGGTCTACGGAACCGAAGGTTACATGTTCGAATCATGTTGGGTGTACTGCTGGAAGACCAATAAAAACTTAGTCGAAACGCATGTTGCGTTACCGGCCTCTTGGCCGTGCGACCATGGGGAAATTGGTCCGTCTACTGAAAAACCCCCAGCACCACCTCAGGGTTGGGGGGGGGGTAGCCGGACGTCACTCCTGGGAGCACTGTCATGGCTAGGCCAAGATCACCTTTACCTTCGTTGCGTTTTCATATCTCTGGGCAGTCGGTCGTGAGAATCGGCGGGCAAGACTTCTATTTAGGGAAACACGGTTCTCCCGAATCCCTAGCCAGGTATGCGGTCCTGATAGCCGAGTACCAACGTGGAGAATTATCACTACCCACTGGCTTTGGGATACGTGAAATTGACAGACTCGCAGGACCATTGATTAGCCCCAGTGGTCTCGCTCACCATTCGGAGGGAAGTCCAGTACTGGTCAAGCACGTCGCTTATGGCTTTTGCCAGGAAGCTGAAAAACGCGGTGGCGATAATGCGACGCTAGCTATGTTTCGAAATATTGCAGATGAACTCGTTGAACAATTTGGTGAAATGCCTGCCGGTGAGTTTGGTCCCAGATCTCTCAAAACTTTACGGGACCGCTGGGAAACGTCGGGGCGGTTCTGTCGACGTTATGTCAATAGCAGAACGAACACGGTAATCCGCTTTTTCCGCAGTGCAGTAGCAAATGAGTTATGCGACGAGTCGGTACATCGGCGGCTGCGTACTCTCGACCCCCTTAGAAAGGGCCATTCAGTTTCGCGAGACAATCCAGAAAGGCAGGCGGCCGATCTGGATATTATACGCGAGACTGTTAAGCACCTTACTCCCACGCTTAGGGATATGGTAGCAGTGCAGGTGGCAACCGGTATGCGGCCGAGCGAACTGCTATCTATGCGGCCTTGCGATATTGAAAGATCCTCCGAAGTATGGCTGTATCGACCCGCCAGCCACAAGAATATTAACAAAGGCAAGACTCGAACAATTGCACTTGTCGACCACGTGCGGGCAATAGTTGAAAATTACCTGAATCGCGCTAGCGACGCGTTCTTATTCTCCCCTGCAGAGTCAGAACGTGAGCGTAGGTCGATGATGCGGCAGAAACGAAAGTCGAAGGTTCAGCCTTCGCAGCTTAGCCGCTGTAAACCATCTAGAAGCCGACCACCTCGATTGCGGTATACTTCCGACTCGTATAGGCGTGCGATCAAATATGCCTGCAAGAAAGCGAATTTGCAGCCGTGGACTCCGTATGAAATTAGACATCTTACAGCTGTTGTGGTGCGAGATGCCCTCGGTCTGGAATCATCGCAAGTAATTCTCGGGCATTCCGATATCCGTACCACGCAACGGTACGCGAAGCAAACCAATGACAAGCTAATCGAAGCAGCGATGGCAGCTCCTCGACTGGAACGAAGACAAGTGAAGGGTGGTGAGTGATGCGTGATGTGGTGAGAGAAGTGGACATTCCTGGTCTGGAATCCTTCATAAAAGGAATGTTAGATGATCGGGCTGGTATGGAAACACAATTCTCGTGGTCCTTGGGCTATAGGCCGCCCAATTATGACGAATACCGGAGAATTATGAGGGTCGCAAAAGAGCTATCAGAGGCTGATGTCCCATTACGCCAATTCGGCCAGTCTTGCCCCCCGCATCCAAATGAAAGCGAATCAGAGCGTATTGAGTTCGATGTTGATAAAAAAATGGTACCTTTTTTTAATCTCGTCTGGCCGTATATTGAGTGGTCACTAGGGAATTCGCCGGCGACCCACCTCCCCCCTGACAGGAGCATACTAAACGAAATTCTCGACGAAGCTTAGACAGTTGCAAGCAAGCTCAACGAGCTGTATGGTAATAAAATGGACGACCCTCCGCGGTTGCAGACGATTACAAAGCCAATGATAATCAAACGCTTAAAGGGTAAGATTTCTGCAAAGGTAATTAATAACTGGGGTAAATCACGAGGATTCCCTGAACCAATCCCCATGTTTGGGAAAACTCGTGTTTACGTTCTCTCTGAAGTTCGCCAGTGGCTTAATAGAAATTATCCTGAATTGAGAGTTTCCTTCAATCTATGGAGGGATGACAACTGACCGCCGTGTCGCCATTTTGGACGCCTTTACCCCGACAACGGTAAGTCACATCTTCCTGTAGTTCGAATCCGCACGTGTAAATACGAGCAGCGACAACTTAGATGCTAGTTACTACCCCTTTCAATGTGTTAGGTCTGTTGAGCGAGTAGGCGAGCGTAACTGACATGGGGTCTAGCGTCTTGGCGTTTGGGTTAGTGTTTCTTTTGTCCCCGTCGATGCTTCTGATACCGGCGCAACTGCGTTTTGCTCGCATAATCGAGTAGCTTGTGGACCAACTAACCTTCATCAAGCTTCATAGTACGCAAGTGCCATTTGAATTCTGGTGCCGCGATCTCCAAGCCCGCCCATGTCGTGACCACTTCGTTGGCCATTGCAGCCTGGACTATCGTGACCACCACCGGGGACATCCCGCACCGGTGCTTGGTCTGCAAACCGTGACAACACGCTATCGAACGACATGGCTAGTTCCTCCTTGGTACGCAGTGCTTCCGCAGTCACTCTACACGCTGCCATTGAATTCTGTTCTCTTCAATCCAAATCACCGAGCATTCATCCCAACCTGCAACACTCAGGGCATTTTGGCAGTGCTGCGGCAATCACTCCAACCCCAGTTCTCGCTAGTAAAAGCTAGAAAGGGGTGGTCATATTCGAGTTAAATTAATTCAATGCAAAAATCGTCCTGACATTGCAGCATCATGCATCATCACGGCGACCAGCTCGCTCTAAAGCTGTCGCCATGTGCCAGCGATCGAAATATGGCCACAAAAATTTGCAAAGGGTACCTGAAGTGTGGTACCACATAGGAATAGGGCAGCACTGGTAGTCGACTAGCTGCACGCCACCTAGAGGCAATGCAAATCATAAGGAAATAGTCGCAGTGGCCACCTACATCTCACAAAGCGTCTGGCGAGAAGTCGCGTACAAACTTGGAATCCACAATTTGTCAGAGTCAGGGCAAATGGCAGACTGCCCATTCTGTCGGCGAGGCTCGATGACTTTCTTCGCCGATCCGGCATATGGGCGTTGGCATTGCTGTGCGGTTTGTTCAGCCAATGGTGGTTTAGCAGATCTGGTCAAACGGATATCGGGAAAATTTAATTCTGACGCGCAGAGATGGCTCGAAGTCAATGTCCCTGCTGCTTTGGTCGATAATCTGGGAGATTTTTGCCCATTGGCTGAAACCACGAAACGCCTTCAACTGCTGAATGAAATCTGGAATCAGTGCCAATCCCGAGAAACCGGCAAGCGACGTGAGAAATACTCTGAATTCCAAATCAGTGAGGAATTTCATTTAGAGCAATTATGCCTTCCGACTCCTAGGCTAACCGATGATCAGATGCGTTTGATTACTCGTGCCGATCTAGAGCCATTTTTCGAGAGAATGACCGAGGCTGAACGCGATACTTTTCTCCAGTCAGAGGCAAGTTCTTTTTGGGTACTACGTGGCTATCGACTGCCAGGTCGAATCGCCTCTCTGTGCCTTGTAGATCACGATCGCCCAAATAGCCAGCCACACATACTGCTGACAGACACAGCCAATCACGATCCAGGGCTACTGATCCATCCAGCCACTGCACTTGCCAATTCAAACGTCATACTGATCGATGATCTCAATTGGTATTTAAGTGCTGCTCGTTGGCACTATCGGCATTCCAACACACGCAACCCATTTGGATATTATTTCGATCATCCAGGCCAGCAGACGAACGATATTCGAATGCTGCTGACGCGCCACAAACTACTGTGGTGCTCTAAGCCCTCGGCGAATAGTCTCCGAATGGCCGCTAGGCTGAATTGCTCCATCTCACATTTCGGCCACGCCGATGGGGAATTCAACGACAGTACGCTGAAAATACTCAAGCCCAAGACGATATTTAATGAGCTTGTCTCCAAAGCGCATTCGTGGCGGGTCGAGGCGGCGAAATTCGTAGAAAATAATGCCTTGCTGCAAGCCACGGAGTTTTTGCGTGAGGCTCAACTCAGTCATGCTCAACGGTTGGAACTCCAGGAATTGTTGCCCAGTGGTCTGGTATGTGAACTCGAAGCCCATGATCCCAATCACTGTCCAGTCAAGCAAATTGCAACTCCTCAAGGACTGCTAGAACAATCGCCGGCTGGCTGGGCCCTATATCGTAAGAATCTCAAGCTATCTCTGTGCTGCTACCCATGGCGTATCAAGGGCACGTTTTTCGAGCTAGAACCAAGCTATCAGGTCGATGTTTTCTACAAGTGCTCGTGGCGCTCGCTCCGCATACCGATTAGTAAACTACAGCGTGATCCCCTAGGGGCGATTTCTTCGGCCATGGTGGACAACAAGATGGTGCCAATCCACGGGACAGCGGACTTCAAGAAGCATTTCATCAATTTCGCCAATTTGCTCAATCCAATTCCTGATCAACCCATCGAGCAAAGCACAATTCCTCTTGGATTTGATTTTCGTCGCTCGCTGCTCAGAACAAGTCGGCTGGAGATTTCGGCATCTCCCGCCAGTTTGCAAACCGTGCAGTTGATTTCTCACCAGCCTGGCCTACTGCCACTGGCCGATGACGTTTTACCTAATGCTCACACGTTATCGGCCATCTTAGAAAGTCAAGGAATATGGCGCACTCTCAACGCAGTGGTCCTACAGGCACTAAGGTATCTGACTGGGCTAACCCCTATGGCGATAACCTTCGGTCAGCAAACCAGGCATATTGTGAGCGCAGTGCTGGGATCGCTTGGATTGACCGATCACAATACCGATTGGCCATGCAGTCTTCACCTTGAAGACTTTTCGAATCGCAAGCGATTGCCCAAGGGCGCGTGTAAGGCGGATTTTGGTATTTGGCATACATTGTCCAGCAAGCAGACCTATTGGCTGGCTGGGTTAAGGCCCGTATTGCCAATTAGCGAACGCAGATTCGATCAACTTGAAATTGGCGATTTAGAATTGCAGCGTGCTACGGTGCATTTGCTCCATGGAGCCTTGGAAAAACTACAATGCCGTGGCCAAACTCACACGCAGGCCCTTGAGGAAGCTTGGCAAAGAATGCTCACGCTAGCTGGCTGCAGGCATACCACCCTGCCCATTATTTTCTCGCCGCTGACCGCCCAGGATGCTGTCCTGTATTGGACTCAGCGGGCCATCGAGGCAAATTATTTCCAGCTCCTTGAACGACGAATCGCTAGACCTACTGCACGAACCGTGATCTCTACCAACGAAATCTTGACTATACCGCTCAGTGGTCTAAACACATTTATCTCGCAGAATTATTTGTCGAGGTGGAATCTGGAGTTAATTGAAAAGCAGCTTAGAGGTTCAGCTCACTTTGAAGGGGTGGTGGTCAGAAACCGCCTCAAGCACCTGCGATTTGCGGCCAAAGTTCTGGAAGGTCATGGCCTGAGGGATTGCAAGAAGAGTATTTACGATCCGGGCGAGGAAGTATCTGATGATTGCAGACACAAAATCGCCTACGCTCTAAGGCTTCAAGGTCAGATTTAATTGCGCCACTCAGCAAGCCTCCTGATTCTTGGTGCTAGTGGCCATCATGACAGCTAGGCAGGTCTATTCCGACACACCAGTCCAACAACACCCCAGCCAACAGCAGATGTGTTGTAGAGCCAATTTGAGCAACGGGTTGGATCTTAATATCGGTGAGCGGCGGATCAAACAATCGCTAGCTCGGTCCTGTCACTTCGACCAGCCGCTTATGGGTAATTTTAATTGCCTGCAACATCGCAGATGAGGTGGCTGGTAGCCAGCAGGCCAGGATGGAATTCAGAATCCGCTAGCGGCCGCCTATGAATTGGCCGATTGGAGGTGAAGTTTTGCGCAAGACGGAGCTCTAATTGGCAAATCGGCATCAATTGACCATTGAGAGTCGATTTCGCTGAGTTTAATCTGCTCCAATTCTTCCCGCCTGGACCTCAGTAGCCAAATGGGGGCCATGGTCCGTACAGTGCGAAATGCCTTAGGGTCAATAACTGTCATGTCTGATTGGAGTTCTGCACGCCGTTTTGTGTACAGCAGCCATGGAATCCTGCTGGGAGCACAGACGCCGCGCGACGGACGTTAGATCAACTAAGTCACCATTCCATCTGGGTGAACATCTCATCGACTAGCTAAGTTCGATGGAGGTAGCTGGCACCGAAGAGGTTGCGTCACTGTTGAATATATTCGTGTGCAATTACACCTGGCTTTATCAACGGTTTGACAGATTTGACTTCGAGAGAGGCAGTAGCGGTGATTCGAATTGTGGCTGAGGTCGCCATCATGCAAATGCCATGATGGTTTCCAGTGCCCCTGCCATCGCTAGTTACCAGGCTGACATGGCTGGATTCCCTGAGAACAACAGTCCAACGGAAAACGACATCGTCGCTACGTTGAAATTCATGTACGAACTACGGCCACCAGTCGTTATGGGCCTGATTAAATAAGCGTTCAGTCTCGCACTTAAATCGCAGCATCTAAGATGCATCGCCTGCAACTGCTGGGCAGCGACAACAAATCTTTGGGCATCCCAATCCACTTAGGGACAGTCCATTGATTAGCCAATCGCACAAATGCTTAGGTGCTCATCGGCCCGTATCGTGGTGTTCGTCTACTGCCAGCGTGGCCAACTAACGGCTCATCGCTGAACTTGTGGGCCGATCGAGCGAGATTTTCAGTTTCGACAAATCTGTCAATAACCGGCAAAAAAAATTTGTATTGGAAAATCCGATTCGGTAGGTTGAGGACAGTGAGCTGCTTTTGCGGCTAGTTATGTCCAGCCGCGCAGCTCACCACGTCGCTACGAATTCACAAGGGATTGCCATGAATGTCCAGAGAATCAATGAGCTTCACGCTTTAGTTGAAGAAGCCATTTCTAATACCGATAGCAGTGAGCAAGCTATTGCTGACCAAGAGGAAGCGATACAAGCAACAAATAAAAAGCTCGCCAAGCAAAAAGCAAAGATGGCAATACTCGAAAATGCGTGTTTAGAAGCTTGGAATACCTTCGATTCCCGCGTCGTGGAGATCGGCAAGGCGCTGCTGGCCGATAAGCAAAGCTTTGGCAAAGGCTGGAAGACCGACTTTGAGAAACGCGGTTTTACGTTTAGCTACGTCACTGCCGAGCGATACATTCGGTGTGCGAAACACCCAGAAGCAAGCAAGGACACCAACACGATCGAGCAATGGGCCAAGGCATCAGCGGACCTTGATCGAACAGCCAATCCTAAGAAGATGGTCCAAGAAGAGGTTCGAAAGCAGCGAGCGATGAAGCGTAAAGAGATGAGCCTGGTGGAGGACACTTCAATGTCAACTTCGAAGGCGATCAAGGCCAAGAATCGTTCCACTCCGGCAAAATCAAAGCTGCAATCTGACATCTATGCGGGTTTCAGCGTGAGTCACGGCAATGGTACCGGCCACTCATTGGCAGGCGAAAAAGAAACCGAAAAGCTGAATCAAGCGAAGGTTTGCGCAGCCGTCGAATTCTTGCATGAGAAGATGGTAAATGTGAAGAAATATTCCGAGCTCAAGCCAAGCTGGCTGATTCTGTTTGAGAGCCTCAACGAGGACCTCCGCCCGCAAGCGAACGTGGTATCGTCGTTAAGCTCAGTGGATCTAGAAGCTCCGGCAAGAGGCGACATGAAAAAATTGCTACAACCCGAAGCGCAAAATACACCGACCAAACGGCGAGACCGCCCAAGGAAGGTCTTGGCATGAAGTTGAAAGCGAAGCCACGCCTATTAGCCAGTGGGTTTCATCGCTGCCTGCATCTCAATTTCCTAAAGAATATCGATGTGATATTTTATTCCAACATTCATGTTGGCCAAATCCTGGTCGCTGTAGTTGATGGTGAGATGAGAGACGGTCGTCGATTCAATCATGCTTCATATCCTGATCATCCTGGAGATTCAGTGATATGTACGTGACAGTCGTTGATGGCGATCTAGTTGATCAAGATGTCGAGGCGATTGTGAACCCCTGGAATCGGAATATCATCCCCTGGTGGTTGCTCATTCCTCAGGGTGTTTCTGGAGCAATAAGGAAACGAGCTGGTAAGCAACCGTTTAGGGAGCTGGGAGCTATGGGCCCAATTCCACTTGGCTGCGCGGTGCAAACGTCTGCTGGTCGACTACCTTTCAGGTCGATCATTCACGTTGCCATCACTAACATACTTTGGCGATCGTCTGAGTGGTCGATTCGTGCTTCAGTGCGAAACGCAATACGACGTGTCACCGAGTCTGGCTATAGGTCTGTCGCGATGCCGTTAATTGATGCTGGCTCGGGTGGTGGTAACCCCGATACCGCCGAGTCGATGATTCTAGACGAATTGATCCAATGCGATTTTGACGGTCAGGTGGTAGTTGTTCGATACCGCAAGACGACTCCTAAGGTTCAACCGTTTCGAGCAAATCCGCAGGTCGACTCGTTCTTGCAAATTCTTGCTTATTCGCAGCGGCCACGCGGATTGATGGAGTTCTATTCATAGCCCTCGTACAGCGGTTCGCTCTGCGAGAGTTACTGATCAAGTCCAGCGAAATGACCGATTATCAAAGTCGCTCAAGGCATGGGGCCACTTGAAGCGGCGATGCAATTGAGCATTGAAGTCCTGGACGTTTCAATACTGGGAATCAAATCAAATCCCGAACTACTCTCAGCTTTCCAGGAGGCTGCTCGCTCATGCAGTAAAGTGCAGCGGCAGAGACTAAAACACAGGCAGTGCCTGGGTGATTGCCTGCTCAAGCGATTGGTCTGCCAGCTTTAATTGGTATCTTGATTTCAGCAAACAGCCTCTCCCTCACACCTACTAAATCATCGGCATTGATTTGACGATTTAGTAGGTCTGGGGGCGCTGCGGAGCGGTGGCTGGCGGTACGAATTGTTCAATCATTCGCAAGCCGGTTGTAGACCGATAAACGCGATCAACTTCAATTTCCAACGGCTGAACTATTGGTGGAACCGTCTTGGTCGAGCTGTAGTTGCAAATTCACCGTAGCCACTGTCTGCCAATCCGAGGTCTTGCCAGACATCCATCGATCATTGAACCGAGACACCACCGACTGGCGACGGTAGCTAAATTCGTGCAGCTCGTCATGGAGAACTCGGCTCATTTATCGGCTGTTCACACTGGTAATTGATCACTCTGCCTAATTCCAACAAGTCAGAAAAGCCTGCTTAATTGATCAGCCGTCGTCATCGCTAAGTGCGAGCTAAAAAAAGATAGTCGAACCCTGTTACTCCCAGCGACCGGTGCAATCGTTGACCGACAATACCTCAACTCCACAGATCGACACGAATGCTTGATCGCCAAGGCAAACCGTTCAATTGTGCGACGGCTGTATTTACGAGATTCAAGTTGGCAATTGGCAGCGCAGGCTCAGCAGCAATTGGCCGGTCGTCAACTATCGCTTAATGGCGTGATTGACTCGCCTTGAAGCTAAGAGAATCGGAGCGAAGGACAATGGAGGACGAACGTGCTGAAGTCCGTTGCCTGACGATTGCCTTCGCTCCGGCTAGGTATTCTTCAACCACGCTTTACGGTTACGGTGTAAAAGCGGCTCAGGTACCCATCAACGCCTGTAAAACCACCATCGCCTGCTGGCCTGGCAGGCTCACAGATCAGCAGCCCAGTAATCAAGCTATTGCAGCGGCCAATGACCTGTGAGCTCAACGGCACAGCGGTGGTCCGAAGAATACGCCGCGGAACGTCAGCACTTGAGAAACAGAAGACTCTCCCGGTTGGGCAATTGCAGTTATGCCCGGAAGCTAAGGGTACACCCAACTGATATGGGCAGAAAACCAGGTTGAATTAAGGCTCAGTTTCAAGTTCCCATCAGTCTCGATCGCCTGTTGCCAAGAAGACAGGCACGCGTTTGCAGATATACCAATTCTGGTTTACCATTCGGTACTTTGGAGGGATCAGTCTGTCGCTAGACGCAAATGGCACGCCCTCCTGTGCGACTTGGCTATTCGCGGATTCCAATTTACCAGCGAATCTAATGTGTCTCCGCATTTGGTGCAGTTGATGTCGGTCGGATCAGATGAGTCTGACAGGGCCATTCACGGCTAAGTTGCTGCCACACCCGAAGCATAGCCAGCGTCAATAACGCAGCTAAAGACCTGCAGCATCGAGAATCTGCGCACTGTGGAAAACCGTCAAAATATCGACGCGATTATTCCCAACTCTATAAATCAGCCGGTAGTTGCCTTGCAATACTTCTCGAATTTCCTCACGTCCAAATTCGGGTACTATCTGACCTGATAAAGGGAATTCTCTTAGGCGACCAACTGATTCTCGAAGTCGACGGACGTAAGCGGCTGCGGTTACTGGAGCATCTCGAGCGATGTGTGATCGGATTGCTCTCAGGTCGTCTTGTGCCTGATGTGTCCAGAAGACCTTACTAGGCATCCTCAGCCTCTAGCTCATCCATGAATTCTTCATGTCCGATCACTTCCCCGGCATCAGCCTGAGCGATTCCAAGTTCAACCTTTCGAAGAAAGTAGAGGCGGTCAATTACGACTTCCAGTGCGACATCATCTTCAAGTGACTCCAGTAGGCTGATTACTTTCTCTTTTGTCGTCATGGCAAACCGGTTTACCTCGTAACTGCTCCAAACTTAGGCGATAGCGACCTTCAGGCATTGTATACGAAACACTACAGAGGAGCATAGCGCAGGACGTTCGTGGGCGTGAATAACTTGAGAACCGTTAGAAAGAACGAACCTCCCACTTAGATTGCGGACCTCGGTAACATCCACCTTACGCACCAAGGAGACCCAAAACGGGGGCCATGATGTCGCCCCCGGGCGCTCTCATTCAGTTCCGAAAGGTCGCAACTATTTGCCCCAAGAGTAGTCGGTCAACGGCAGTCGGTTTCCGCTTGTTCGTCCTCGGTGACTCACCAGTTTGTTAGTGGTGCAGTCCGGCGGCCGCCTGGGCGAAATGACTCACGGCCAGCGCGTAATTAAGTCATTGCCCGCCAAGTTCGGCCTCTCTTGGACGAAGTCGGCAGTTCATCAACCGGCAATCTTTCAGTCTCTCCACCATAATCGGCAATCGGTCGCCAACGTGCAACATCTGCCGCAATTCTTGTCGGGTCATGGCTCGGCGTTCGCGGCGGCGGTCAGCTCGTTCGTCAAACTTGCCGACTCCGGCAAACGGGTTTTGCATCAATCGCTTTTCGCTTAGTTGGTTCGCACGGTTCTTGGTGGTTCGCTTGCCCGTCAACCATTAACCAAACACAACGGCAGCGGCAACACTTCCATTCACCCCCTTGCCCATTCAGCCCCCTTGCCGAACGTCCCACCGCCTGTTCAGTCGATAACCAGCTTAGTAAGGCGTCAGCGTTCAATTCTCGCAGCGTATCGAAGCGCCAAACGGCAACCAGTTCCATCAATCGCGTTTCGGCGGTCAGAACCCAAAGCGGATAGGTTCCCTTATTTTGAAGATAGACGACACAGTCGGCGATATGCTTCTTTGTCGGTGTCTTGTTGCGGTTAGCGGTCCGCAGTCAAAGCGCCGGCCCGAACCTCAGCGGCAGTTCGTTCCAACTCGGTCAGCTTCGTTTGTGCGGCGAATGACACGCCTTCCTTATGCACCAAGACAGGGATAAGCTGGGCCATGACGTTCGCCGCCGAGCTATGATCTTAATCGGTCCCGAATTCTCGTAACAAATTGCTCTGGGAGCAGTCGGGTTCCATTTGTCTTCCTGCGTGACTTGGGGCCTCTATGAGAGGAAAGAGATCAAGTGCAGGGCTCTCGACACGCAATGCGGAAATCCCACAGAATCATTTCATGCACCAAGATCGCCTGGCCCCTGACATTGCCTAGCCCTCGACGGTGGCGACCGCTTACCGGTTTGGTGGTGGTTTTCGACCGGGCTTTAGTTACGGGGCCACGGACGAATTTGGATAGCATGCGGTCGAAAACAAAGCGTCAGTGCACGACATTTATGCCACCTTGTTCCAATTGATGGGAATTGATAACGCTCGTTTTCCGGTCAAATTCCAGGGCTCGACGCTCGCCTAACAGGTGTCGAACCAGCTCGCGTCGCCAGGAAAACTCTTGAGTTAGACCGCTCTTGGTTTTGGCTAGAGAGACTTTATTGAGCCTGATCCAGTGACTTGTTGATTGATCTCTGGTTGCCCAACATACTCGACGTGACCGCTGCCCGTGATTGTGGCGTCGAACTTGTTCTGCGCGTGAATTTGCACATTACCACTACCTTGAATCGTGGCCTCGCCCGTTTGGGCTACCAGTTCACGCAAGTCAACGTTGCCCGATCCAGTAATCGTGGCGACGACGTGTTCGGCCGATCCCGATGCTTGAATCCGGCCAGATCCGGTGACATGCCCCGCGAATTGTTGGGTCTGAAGCGGACCAACCTGACAGTTTCCGGAACCGGACAGGGTGACGCTTTCCAGCAGTGGTGTAATGATTCTGGCCTTGATACCAAGTGACGTGCTATAGGACTCCTTCGAACCAATAGTCAGCACATCGGACGAAACGTCAGTGCCAATGAGTGGTAACAGATTCGTATCGCCTTCGATCGTCACGCTAAGTTGGTCGCCTTGTAGGATCTCTGCCGATAAAGATCCGGCAATCACAAGGTGTTTAAACGTAGCTACCTCGCGCGTCACCGATCCGAGCTGCCCGTTCCCTTGAATTCCAGGTGACCAATGCTGGCACCCCGTAAAACTGAGTGACAGTAAAAGGATGCTGAAGAATCTTCGCCGCGTACCGTGCAAAGGGCTAGGGAAAACGGATTTAGGCGTCAACATGGGTACATTCCTGATTAGAGCAAATAGTGGCCTAGTTCCTGCTGAGGATTGTATGCTAGGTCAAGCCGACCCGCAGACGGCACATGATTTTGGCAAAAACAATATGATAGAACATGCCGAGAAGCTGCGGACTGGCTCGGCGCACATTTCGACAACGATCCTACTTCGTCCGGTAGAGGCCGATCTTGGTAAGCGGCTCAATTAAGTGCGGGAACTTCGCGGGGACGCAGCTAAAACGCAGTGGATGCCACCCTAAACAGCTAGCTTCGCCTATTCCATCAACCGCTAGCTGGAAGGCCGCTTCGGATAGGGGCTTCAATATCGGATGGGGGCATCAATAATCTGTGCTATCCATTATCAATGACCCTGGAAGCACAGGCGATATCAGGAGACCAGTGAGAATCCTCCGTCATCCGGCTGTGTCCCTCGAGATATGTCCCCCTCCACCTGAAATGGAAAAAAACCAGGTTGAATTAAGGTCGGCCAATCCACAGATACGGAGCAAATACGCGAACAAGATCTGCAATTTGATAAGCAGCCTGGATCAATGTGGCGTCCAGGAAATTGCGATTCCAAATACAAAAATCGAATTGCAAATAGATGGTCATTTTGGCCATTGCTCTCAACTAGAATAGGTACGCCGGCTTTCGCAACTTTTCCAATCGTCAATCTGCATCAATTTGACCAGCCCACAGACTCGAGAATCTCATGCTAGGATTTCGCTACCTCAAGACGCCACCTACGACCTACGTGATTCATTTCAGCGGCGGCAAAATCCGACGTGAAGGTGCAGGGCAGTCTTTCTTCTATTTCGCACCCTTTGCAACCATCGTGACCGTACCACTAGCGAGTGTGGATGTCCCGTTTGCCTTTACGGAAGTCAGCGCAGACTTTCAAGATGTCATGATTCAGGGAGAGCTCACCTACCGGATTGTGCAACCGAAGCGAGTAGCCGAAGTGCTGGACTATAGCGTCGATGCCAGAGGCAATTACCGAAGCGAAGACCCTACCAAGCTAAACGATCTGAGCTGCCCCATTTATTTGTACCACGTGATATGAAAGATTGGGTTAGGAAATAGGTAAGGGAATGGAATGTTCGCTGTGCTGATGGAGAGGAGTGAGCGCAGCGGTGCGTTGGGCATGGTTGAGTAATTGAAGGTGAAAGTCCTTTGCGGGACCTATCGGAGGTAACCGCGAGCGAAGGCAACTGCATGAATGGACAACTAAATCTAGCTGTTTCATACGCCGCGAGCGCCATGTGGGATGAAGCTGTTGAAGAACTGCAGCACCGAACGCAAGTGAACTCATTGTAGCTTGTTGGCCCGGGTTAGTGTGCAAGCCGCTATACACGACGCCCAATATCCGATCGGGGCCAGGAAGTATTCGAGGCGGCAAGTGGCAATACATTACTCAACCTTACCCCAAGAGACTCTATCGTCCACAATCAGACTCCCACGAGCATGTGGTAGGGCACGCGCAGGAAACACAACTGCCCAAAGTCGATGGAGAAGTCGGATCACTTCGTAGTAGCGTTGAAGCCGGCAATGCCGGTGGAGCGAAGGGAGTGACAAGTTGAAAAAGTTCTGAATCACGTCAATCAGTTCGTAAGCTGCTGACAGTCCTGACACTATGCAGAGTTCAGGGGCGAGTTCTCGTGGCGGTCCACAGAGACGTAGTATCTGCCAGGCCAAGAGTAATATACTTGTGGCATCAAGCGGAAGTCAATTTTGACGAACGAAACATACTCGAGCAACTGACCCCTGGGTCAGTTGTTGGAACGAGTAGCATGGCTGCCGAACTTGGCACGCGCTGCCCGCTGGTTGCATCGAATAAAGGTGCTCCCGGCGTCGATGGAGAGAGCAGCCGAATCGGCTGTCGAGCATGCTCCACAGTTGCCGGGGCCGATCTTCATCAAGCCTTGATCGAGGGTGCGTATATCCCTGAGACATCCGCCGATTTGGATACCCAAGCCCGGGGGTGGCGAAAGAGGTTTAGCATCTCAATGTCAGATCGAATTGTTCAGCAGGCGGTCCTCCAGGTTCTGGAGCCGATCTTTGAACCAAGCTTCCATAACAGCAGCAGTCAAGGGTTTTCGCCGTCGTCGCGGTGCACAGACTGCGATCGCCGGAAGCTAGGTTACTTTCTGCAGAGTTACGGCACCCTCGGTCGATATTGATCTTTCCAGTTCTTCGACCGAGTTCATCACCAACGCTTGCTTAGCCGCTTGGCCCAGCGAGTCGGCGATGGACGTATCCTGAAGCTGATTCACTTGATGCTGAAAGCGAAAGTCGTCTTACCAGATGGCAGTAGTTCTCCGACGCAAGAAGGGGCCCCGGCAAGGTTATCCGCTTCACCACCTCCTCGAACGTCGTCCTTGACGAACCTCGACTGGGAGTTAAGTCGTCGGGCTCTCTGCTTCGCGCTATGCTGATGATTTCAGTAGTTTTCGTCCTTTGCAGTCACAGGGTTTTCGAGAACGCGATGGCATCCGTGCAACGATTCATCGAAGACCGTCTTCGCCTCCAGGTGAATACGGAAAAGAGTTCGGTGAGTCAGCCATTTGACCTTTCCTTCCTTGGCTTTAGCCTGCGGAAAGCATCCGATGGCTCAATCTCAGTCAGTATCTCCGCTAAGACAAAGCAACTTGTCCGCCCGCATTCGCGAGCTAACACCTGCACATGGGGTAACTCATTCGCTCGCCGCGTCGAACGTGCCAACTGCCATTTAACGGGTTGGGTTGGATACTTTCGGTTATGCATCAGCCCAAGTTCCTTCAGCAACTTGATGCTCATATCCGGCGACGGCTACGAGCCATCTTAGTCCGCCAGAAGAAACGCCTACGTCACCTGTACCGTCACTTGCAAACCCGCGGCGTATCCCAAAGCCAAGCTTGGAAAACCGCCTATCAGATTCGTAGCAGTTTGGAAGCGAAGCAGCAGCTTTGGTGTCCACAAAGCCTGCTTCCGAACGCATGGTTCGAGCAACGCTTGTATCGCTCGTCCGATGGCAAGAACCCAGCCAGCCGCGTAGGTCCAAGGACAGTTTATGCTGTTCTAACATGTTCAGCTTGAGGAGCCGGATGTGGGCCCACAAGTCCGGTTCTGTGAGAGGTGTGGGAGCAATCCCCGTGCCTACTGACAACGGAACGGAATCAGCACAGCGAGCGGCTGAACTCGTTGGGGGTCAGTAGCCCAGTTGAACTGTGGGGCCTGGAATTCTGCTTGTAGTCGTCTTGCCACTGTCGGGATTTGAGTCTTGCGTCTCGCCACTGAAACCAGCCTTCGCTCGGTTGCAGATACTGTCTCGGAGTTTGCCGTTAAAACTCTCGCACACCCTGTTTTGCCACGGCGATCCTGGCTCGATACAGCGCTCCTGGAATCGATAAATGTTTAGCCACTGCTGGATCGCTTTGGCCATGAATTCAGGCCCATTGTCGCTTCTCAACATCTTGGGGACTCCATACATCGAGAATAGCTCGGCCAGCGTATCAACCGCGCCTTCGCTGGTGATGTTTGTGACACCTTGACGCCAGACACATCCGCGTGTATCTTCCGTCGATCACATTGAGCCATCGGAGTCTTGTGCCCTGGAGCGTCGTGTCGATTCCAGCAAAAATCCTACGTCCGCTGCCATCATTCGGTTGGCTGGTTTGGCTTCCGATGACAGGCGTTCACCGCTTGGCCTTGACTTCGCTTTTTCCTGCGTTTCCTTGGTACTTTCAGCCCGCCGATCTCCAGCCAGTCGCGCGATACGCTTCATGTTGAGTGCTCTCTCCTTCGACGCAGTGTTGTCCAATCCGGCGATAGCCCCAACGCGGTCTACGCCTAACTTGCTCCATTATGCGTTTCGTTAGCCGCTCGTCTTGGTCCTCGGCCGCCCTCATAACGCTGCGGGATCTTGGCTGTGCCAACACCCGACAGGCTCGACGCTGCGATACTTGATACTTGCTTGCAGCATCTCCATACTGCTTGTTTGACGCTTGAGGGGTACTCAGTTTCCCGGGCGACCTCCCTTGAGCATCTGAATCCAACGCCTGGTCCGCCACCAGTCGCTCTTGCTATAGCCGAGTGTTTTCATCTTCCAGTTGCTTTAAACGCTTGGCCTTTCTGCTCTTCATGCCGCCGTACTGCGCCGCGCCAGCGGCTCGGCGACGGTTCACTCACTTCCAACGCTTGCAGCACCTCGCCCACACTCTTGCCAGCCGCAAGCATCGCGTCGGCGTCTCGTAGTTTCTTGATGATCTGTTCGCTTGTGTGTTTGCGTCTTCGCCTTGTCATTGAAAGTCCTCCTGCCCGTTTCGGGCTCTTCGACTTTCATATCACCTGGATCAGGTTTTGGGGAGCAGGTCAGATCGACTAGTACATGCCTCGCAGGTTCTAGCCCATGACTTCGAGCAACAATACCAGCTCACCCTAGCCAGTTAACTTCACTGTTCCATAGTCCACCAGTCCTGGGCTGCGCAGATCCTGGATGTTGCAGAGGTGTCAATCGACATCTTCGAAAAGATTCGGCAATTCTCGAATTGATCTGGTCAATTCGTCGATTTCAGCTATCGTCCTATCGATTGCTTCAGTTGTTTCTCGTTCCATTTGTGCTTGCGCAGGTGCTGGAGCCGATCGCGGCAACGTTTTTCGGTTCATGTCATGAACCAGATTTTGCAATGTAAGCAGTGATTCGTGCAGCTGCTTTGCGACCCGGTCTTGTTCAGCAATACGATCTTGCTCACTATTGCGTTGTCGCTCGAATTCGATCCATGCTTCTAGCCCGCTTTCTACGAGGCCGCCGTAGTCGCTGGACGCACCCTTGTTGTCGAGATAATGTAGTAGGCGAGCTGTTTCTTCATGAATTGTCGCCGACTGGCTTTCCGAATAAAGTTCA
Source organism: Pirellulaceae bacterium (assembly GCA_019636385.1). Taxonomy (NCBI): domain Bacteria; kingdom Pseudomonadati; phylum Planctomycetota; class Planctomycetia; order Pirellulales; family Pirellulaceae; species Pirellulaceae bacterium. The sequence goes on from JAHBXT010000002.1 coordinate 993,572, forward strand.
CCGAAAAGTTTTCGTAGCCGTGCCAACGTCGACTTGGGAAACTCAGCGTTTAGATTGCTAAACGCGTTTGATTGGTCATGAACCGCAGGTGGAAAAGTTGGCGAAGCGAGATTTTCTTCATATTGCCTTAGCGCACTCTCTCTGTCAGTAAGCAGGGCATCTTTCTCTTCCAGCTTCGTCTGCAAAAAAGCAAATGACACTGCGAATCCCAAAAGCAAAGCAATTCCGCCGGATAATACCGCCGTCTTCAAATCAAAGGTGCGTTGCGAAGGTCCATCGCTATCATCTCTTGCGGAGGACAAGCCTGGGCTGGAACCGGCTCGAAACACAACCAATGGATTGTTGCGGTCGCTTAGCTCGGGCGCGAAAAACTCGATGCTAGGACGGTCTTTGACTGGCCAACTCGATAGGAATGCTGCAAGGACTTTGTCCGCCACGGTTGCTGAATCTTTCCAATCAATCTCGAATGACCCTAACGGATCGGCATGGGCAACCGAAGGTTCGGCTGGCAACCCTTGAACGAGTGCAGGAAGCAGCCCGTTGCCACCAACCTCCCAACGCGACTGGGATTGCATTTCGTCAAAAAAATGAAAGGGCTGCCAGTGAAACAAATCGCACTCGTCGAGTCCGAAAAACAAGAGTCGAAATTGCATGGTTTGAACCCCGCTTTCGCTTGTGCAGACCAATGCAGCTGCGAGCACCCTTGTGCGATCCGAGAACGGAAGCCAGAACCATCCAAAATCGTTGCCGAGAATTGCTGGGCGAAGCTTCAACCTTTGGATTAGAGCGTTCACGTCAAGGTCGCTAACAGGATTGTCGGACGCTGACCGAGATATAATCCGGTAGCCGGTCCCGCTTGACCCAGATGAATGTCCGTAGAGTACCTTCTCCGCCATTGATGAGTCCCTTAATCCTTGAAAGCTTCTTCAATAGCCGCTGGGACATTTAGATCGACGTTGATTCTGACAAAAAGGGCGTAGTTCTTATCATTAATCCGAATTGCTTGCGAGCGATTAAACCAGTCGAGTCCAAGCGTGCCTTCCCGTGGCACCTTGACGAATGCAAGCGTTTTGTTGGTGAAATCGTACGTATACAATCTGACCCAGACCTGCGTGTCGAAGTCTAGATTCACAAGAAGGCTTGTCAGACTACTCTGCTCAGCAACAGCGCCAGGCCACCTTACGCTGTATTCATTTCCGGATTGTACTGACCCTTTGATCTCCGTCCCAAGAGACGCTAGTTCGTCTGTATAGGTATCAAATGGCTGCGGGTCGCCGGGTTCCGCGACCCATACTTCGAGTTTCAGCTCGTCGCTGCCAATCGTACTAGTCCACCAATAAGGACCTTTAAAAGACGAAGAGACTAGTCCGACCGGGATGCCACCGCGAATTTGTTCACAGAACTTCTTTATGACACCCCATTCGTCTCTCGCATCCTTCTGCCATTCAAGGTCATTCATACGCTCCTTCTCTGCTAGTTCAGCGAGGCCAGCGTAAAAGCCTTTTAGATTAGGGCCGTGCAACTTTCGGAGTACAACAATTGCATCTGCGATCTTCTCAGTTCCCAGCGGCTTCTTCACCTTATCCAAGTCTGACCGTAAGTCCACAATCCTTGCGGAAAGTTCGGGGCCATATTGTGATGAAAACACCGTTCTTAATTTCGACTCTAACTGGTTTAATTGTGCGACAATTTCTTGTGCTTTTGCGTGATCGGGCGATTTGGCAGCGTCATTCTCGAGGCTATCAAGTTCGGCTAGTAACTGCTGCAAGTTGGGGTCAACCGGCCTTGGTTGCCACTGCGAGAATATCCAAATTGACACGAACACGATTGCCATACAGGCGAATATGAAAGGCCATCGTCCGTAGCCTGGTGCATGCGACTTCGATATAACCACTCCAGCAGGTCTGTTCAAGACGCTTAGCATGGTTTCCGTAAAAAGCTGAACAAAACGCCTTTCGGACGCTGACTGCCCCTTCTGCTCCCAAACCTTGGCGCTACCGCATTTGATGGGCAACGCCGCAAGATTAGAGGTTTGAATGACTGCGCGAACGGAGTCTACGGCACGATCGATATCCTCTTGGCCAATTCGGTCTCCACGAGACAAGTAAATCGTGGCATTAGCAATGGCCCCATCGCCGCCAGCAAAAAGCAGACGAGGCATTACTTTCGCAAGCCAAAGCGAACTCACCAACTCAGCGACTGTTCCATTAACGATCCGCTCTGAATCATGTACCAAAATGATCCAATCCGCGTTCTCTAGGTCATCTACGAATCCTCTTTCAAGCGAATTCAGAGATTGGCTAGTCCCTTGATGCAAAAACTTGCTCGCGCTGGTGCTGATGTCTTCTCCGGAATAGTCAATCAACTCCAAATCAAACTTGTGGTGTTGCTGCTGGCAATGAAACCTCGCTCGCGTTACTTCACCAGGATTTGTCGGGTTGACGACAGTTGCACTAATGTAGTGATCGTATGTTTCAAGAAGCTGAGCCGTCTGCTCGTATTTCAAAACCGGGTCCGCATTGTAGACCTCTTTGGCAAGATGTAACCAACCGCACATCATGGTAGTCTTGCCAGCCTGCTCGGCCCCAACAAACATGACTCGTCGAATCTCGCTCTCTTCGCTCATTCCGACGATCCCCCTAACGTAGACTCGACAAACTCGAAACTAGGCTTCACGTTTTCGAGGCTACTCTCGATCTCTTTCATGTACAGGCTCCATTCACCATGCTGTTTGTCTGGCAGGTTGATCCTATACTCAACCCGCCCAAGCTTACCGAAGCTAATTAGTGGGTAGAGCTGCAGGAATATCTGGTCCCTCGTAACGACGTTTTCGCCAATTCGCACCGAGTCGTCACCGTTTGAATCCGGCTCAACGACAAGCTGCAAGAACTCCACTTCAAGCATTTCCTGAGAGATACCGGGCGGAGCCATGAAGGGGACGCCAGAGGAACCGTCTCCTTCACCAGATCCTGTCGCAAAGAACGCGGCGGCAGTCGCTGTCACGCCTGCAACGGTGCCCAACGCATATCGCTTGATCGCAATTTTGGCGCCTTGCTTAATCATCATCTTTGCGGCAAACCATGTAACACCCGCGACTGGACACCCTATCGTCAGCGCAAGCATTCCGACCGAGACAGCCGTGTCCACCATGTCCGCTGTTTCTAGCAAATTCATCTTGATTCCCCTTCTGCTTTCTCGCGACCTATCGCTTTTAGGTTGTACCCCCGAGCTTCGATCTCATTTATACAAGCTGCTATTACGACTGCGTTGACAGCTTGGTCTTTGTCCGAGGGACGCGTGTAGTACATAAGAACCAGCGGTGAGTCGAGCATTTCTAGTTCCTCAAAGAACCTTTCAAACTTCGCCTCATCGACGCCGCTGTCAGTGGTTGCGAGTATACTTTCGCCAAACATGACATGCCCATTTTCTAGAACAACGAGAGTCGCAACGTTACCTTCGATGCCCGACTCACGTTGTTCATTGCTGATCGAGACCATCAAAATCAGCACGCCAACCAATGACAACGCCACGTCTAGCAACGGCATGATGCGTTTCTCAAGACGTGGGCCCTCAAGTAGATCATCCATTGCGTGACTGCCTTCGTCGAAAAACTTCCACCGTTGGTGTCAACCATAACTGCAAGAAGCCCAGATTCACCAAGGAGCAAAACAATCCGCTCACAGTTGAAGTTAGCCCCGGTGCGAAATCTGAAATGATATTTGACGTAACCTGATTTCCTTGAATTCCGGCGAAAGTGACCAACAGAGAGGCAACCGTGCCAAGCAGTCCAAGTAATGGAAAACCATCAATCGCAAGGGTTGCGATCCGAACGACACGATATGCTCGCTTCTGAGCTTCCTGAAAAGGATTATTAATCAAGGATTGGTTAGCCGACAAAAATCGCCACTCTCGAAGCTGAAACCCCAGCGTAGCGATTCCCAGGATCACAATCAGTAAGTCAATGGCTGAAAAATGCTTGACGTACAACGCAAAGAAATCGAAGAAAAATCTCATGAATTCGCATGCCCCTGTCTTTGCTGTGGAGAGTCAATTGCCACCACCCCTTTCAAGGTGTTAGTTTTTGTTGAGCAAGCAGTCGAGCGGTACTGACATGGGGCTGAGTGCCTTGGCGTTTGGGGGTAGGTTTCTTTGGTCCCCGTCGATGCTTCTGGTACCGACGCAGCTGTGTCTTGTGGGCAAGTGCAAGTAGCTTGTGCGCCAACTGACCTGCATCAAGTTTCGCAAAGCGAGCTTGCCATTGGCTGTCTGGTATCGCTATCTCTAATCCCGTCCAGGTAGTGGCCACTTCGTTGGCCATATGGTAAATCGATACATTCTCCTCAACCGTCTGGCGACCATGCACCACACTCATGGCTGCTTTGGCCACGGCCAGCAAGTTGTACGTTACCAGTCCCATGGCGTAACCCAACAACGCGGCCGCCGGATAGCACAGCGTGTCGATCTCCCCGCGTAGCGATGAAGCAATCTCTCCGAAGGCCGCCTCGATGTCCCACCGAGTATGATACAGGTCCAGATCTGACGCCGAAACCTCCGCAGGCAGATTCGCCGCAGACAAATCTCCTGGGTGCCATCGGTTGTCGGCTTGTCTAGCTTGATCGTCATCCGCCGTAGCGCGTGACCGCACCTACGTGTTCTCCACGCTGACCGCTTGCCCTGTACCGTGCCAGTTGCGCATCTGGCTATCTCGCACTCTGGCCTCTTCGGCTCGGCAGGCTAATCGTGATGTCGCAACAAAAAACTGGCTTTGTTTCTATGGCACTCGAAGATCATCTGTTTGGTGCTAGAAATATTGTCGGCTATCCACAACTGGTCTTCGCCGTCGATCCAGTCCAACATCAGGCTTAGCTCTTGCGCATGTCCGCTTCGACGCATGGCAAGAAATCGCTGCTGATGATCCTTCGGTCTCCATCCAGTACGACTAAGCCTAATCCCGGCAGCGCGGTCCGCCACGCACGCCCGCGTCGGTTTGAGCCGGTGCCGGTAGCCCCTAGATGGCTGCCATCCAGATACAATGCTATACCCCCGGAGCACCGGTCTTCTGGTCTCTGCTCAACGCGTCGATGACCGCTGCCATCCGCTGGGCTGTGCGTCTTACCACCACGTGTTACCGTAAGCCCACTCCCGACAGCTTGTCATACAACGCGCGGCTACCGATACCCCCAGCTCTTCTCGCTGTGATTGATATGCCGCATGCAGCGATGGCTGCGTTTTAGTTACCGCCAGTGTCAGCAGGCCAACCACACTGGAAAATAGCAGCCTGTCTTCATATTGCCGCTGCCGGCTCTCTTCAAAAATCTTATCCAGTTCCCGTGGCGATAATATGTTGGCCATTGCAGCCCGGACCATCGTGGCCACAGGCGCTTGGTCTGCAAACCGTGACAACACGCTATCGAACGACATGGCTAGTTCCTCCTTGGTACGCAGTGCTTCCGCAGTCACTCTACACGCTGCCATTGGATTCTGTTCTTTTAAATCTAAATCACCGAGCATTCATCCCAACCTGCAACACTCTGGGCATTTTGACAGTGTTGCGGCAATCTCTCCAACCCCAGTTCTCGCTAGTAAAAGCTAGAAAGGGGTGGTTCAGACCTGGTTGTTTGCTTCCACTAAGGAACTTCTATTATTCGTTTCGCATACCCCTCAGCAATTTCATCCATTCCTAGTTTGCGATAGAGGTCGACTAGCGTGGGGAGGATTGATTTAGCTAGCTCCTGACTCTTTAGGGCTCGCTCTAGGTCTCTGACCGCTTCTTCGCTTCGGCCAAGCTTGGCCAGTATCTGACCTCTGGTTTCAAGGAAATAGGGGTGATCGGGAAGTTGCCTCAATGCCAGCTCAGAAAACCGCAGTGCCTGTTCAAGGTCGGCACCCTCTTTGGAACCCAGGCTGACAGCCAAATTGTTTAAGATGCCAGCCATCGCTCCTTGTTGTTCTCCGGCGATACGCAAATGCGTTTCCGCTTTAGCCGTATCTCCGTCCAGTAACGCTGCAGTGCCACTAATAAAATGGATAATTCCAGGATCCAATTGTTTGAGATTCTCTGCCAGCAATAAATGAAGCGATGGTTCGTCGATTGCTCGAGCATCTAACGCAAGTTCAATAATACTGTCGATAAGCAAAGGATGATTAGGTTGTATTTTCAGAGCTTCAAAGATTAGCTGAAGCCTTTGTGCCAACCCCGAAGCATCAGGCGATTGCTGCTTGAGTCGCTTTACCCAAGCCGCGATGGCTTCGGCGTACAACGCACGAACTTCAGTCGAATCTGCCGTGGCCAACGTACTGCGAATTAGATCGACCGAGTCTGATTCTCGTTCTAACATTAAATAAGCTCGAGCCAACTCCACACGACTCACCTTATCGCTAGAGTCCGCTTCCAACTTTTTTTCGTAGAATTTTGCAGCGATTTGAGCATACCGGTTCGCATCCGCCTGCTTGCCCACCCTCAGGCAGAGCAAGGCCGCCGACTGTGCTACATCTGGATGAAAAGGAGCCAGTCCTTCGATCAACTTGATGGCTTCGCTGTCAAGATTGTTTGCCACCCAATATTTGGCCATCGTCAAATAACGTTCTTTGTGCTCGGACGCTTTGGCATCAGCAAGCGCAACAGCCATCAGCGATCGAAATTGACTATGGTCCTGTTCGGTCCACCGCGAAAGATTGTCTAACGGGTATTTCTTTAGTGCTAACCAATAGGCCGCTGAGCTGCTTCGACTTTTTTCGACTACCTGCTGCATTAGCTCTTGCGCTGATTCGCTCTGTCCTTGATGTTCTAAAATGATGGCGCGTTGAATCAACAACGATTCGTTATATAGCTGAGTATCCAGTAGAGCCCGAACGGCTAGCGACGCAGTCTCCAGGTCATTGTTTTCCAGCGCAGACTTAAGTTGCTGGGCGTACTTCTGACGTCGTACACGACTATCACCAGGCAAAGCCAAAACACTTACGGATATAAATAGTCCGATTACCAGCAACATGATTAGTCCGGGAATCACGCTAGACATCGGTCGCGACCGAAACCAGCGCGCCGCAAAGTCTAGGAGCCATTCTGGCCACTTAACTGGATTGAAAAGGTTTCGTATTGTTGCTGCCTGAGGTTGGCTATCTGCAAGGTGCTTCAAGTTACTTGAATAGCCGTATCGATTGCGAAACCAGGGATGATTTCCCAATCGTGAACGCGCAGCTTGAATTACCCATAGCCTTGAGATCGCCTTGCGCAGCTTTCTACGGTGTGACTGCAACGATGCGATACGAAATGGTTTGAACTTCATCATGGAAGCGATGCACTGAAGCTTTCAAGCAACAAACGACACAAAAGAAGCCTGACTGTCCACATTTTAATCGAAAGTGATACTAGTTCCCGAAATAAAATCCATAGATGGCCAGAGAGACGACTCCCAAGGAGACTAAAGTCAGCAAGGTGTTGGACCAGAAAATATGCGAACCGCTTGATTCCTCATCGACCAAGTTCGGCTTGGGAGAAGGTCCTGTATTTGCCATATCTGCAAATAACCAATTCCAGGTATGCACAAATGGATTATCCTTGCGCAGACTCAGTTCTGGTGACATCATGGGATAGAACAGAAAGCGAAGTAGTTGATCGGACAATAGGATTAGCAAGATAGACAGAACGAGTGTGATTCCACTGATCAATAATCGAGGGTAGCCAAACGAACAATCGATGTTAAATCGATCCATCATGACGGCTATTGTGACAAGCTGTCCTGCTGATAGAAGCACGTAGATCAAGAACGCGAATACTAGGTAAAATCCAAGCAGCCACAAGCTCCGCCGTGCCCAAGCCACCCAAACGAACATCATCGAAATCTGCAACCACAAAGACAGTGAGCTGTCAGCCAATTGCTCTATGTTCCAACTCGCAGAACGTAGCTCCAAGATGCCGTCTTGTAATCGGCAGAGAATTGATAGTTGCTGCAAGATAGTTTCACTGATGATCGCTGCCCAATGAACGATAAAAATCGATAGCCGGTCTTCAACTGGTCCATGCAGGAGGCAAATTGGTGCCAGGCAGGGCCAGAAGCGAGCCAGCTCTAGTGGGCCGAGCGAGAAACTCTTGTGTGACACTAGAAAGGCACCACACAGGAAAAAACTACCCAAGCCTCCGTTGCTAGGACCAGTCAAAACAATTCCATACACGAAACATGCGAGCCCCAGAACGATGAGGCATCCTCCAAGCCGTTGAGGAAGTCGTACGCACCGATCCCAGCGACGGATGGTTAAGATTGCGCAAAGAAATAGGACAGTCAGCATGCACAGTGAGTCTGCGACACTCCACCGCTGTTCAGTCTGAGTCGAAATATACTGAAGAGGTAGCAGCATCAAACAACCCCAGAAAACAATCATTGTTCGCTGATTGGTTCGCGTTTTTGGCATATCGCGGTTTGTTCTGGGAAGGAGCTTAAACTAACCGAGGTCCATGAAAATTCAGGGAATCTAAGCCTCTAGGATACTATCCAGAAATCAAGGCCGCCACTATGCGGTTGGAGGCACTTTGCTTTGCAGAATTAAGATACCCTCAGCCCTCCAATGTTCCGGTTCCGTGCCGGTTTGTATGGCAACAGCTCATTTTTTAACTCCGCCAGGGCATCCACAACATGATTGAATGAGAAAAATCGTTGGTTTACACTAAACCCGATTCAACGCGAGCCCCGCGCTCTTAAGCTACTCTGCGCCCGCACAAATGAGATTACAAGATGTTCAAACGCAACAGAAAATCTGGCTCACGCCGATCAGTTAAAGCTACCCGAGCCAGACTCAGAGCAGCGTTAAGCTTAGAGATGCTAGAGCGGCGCGATCTACTAACCGCTTTGGACTCTTATGAAAGTGGACAGACTAAAGATCTACCCTTGAACGATCTCGCATTGGGGCTTGCGCAGATCGCGTCTCTTTCAGCGGAAGGCGGGGGTGCGCAATTGCAGTTGAAGGCAACTGGTACCAAGTCTTACCTGAATCGCGTGGTCAACGAAGAGGATACGCTAACGATCTCGGTTACAGCGCTGGCATCGACAGTACTTTACGCGGCGGGCGATTTTCAGATCCACTCTGGCGGCGACTCTACTTTTCAGGGCACACAATACCTTCTTGGTGGTTGGGGTGGGTGGAGTATAGTTCCACCTACAGGTGGCGACACGCGATCCTTCTCTGGTGGTCCCAATAATGTCGTTCAATTGAATGTCGGCAATTCCCTAAATTTAGGCACCATTGTTCTGCGCGCTGGATCACAGACGGGAAACTTCGTTACTAGCTTCTCTAATGTAGCTCATTTTGACAGTATTAGCTTACTCTCAGTTGAGACAATGGGTTGGCAATACACAGTCGGCGATGGCCCGTTGTCTTCCCTCTTGACCATAGTAAGCCAAACACCTTCGGGAACGGTCACATCTCCCCCACAGTCAGTCAGCTTAGGTTTCTCTGAGTCCCTTGAAACCGCAGGTGCTCTGAACGCGACCAACTACGTGCTGACACATCTAGGGGCCGACCAAGCCCTAGGCGGCGGTGACGATCAAGTCTTCAGCGTCAGCCCTGCCTACACGGCTGGCACTACATCGGTCACGCTGACTCCAACGGCCTATCCCGCAGGACTACCCAGCGGCCATTACCGAATAGAAGTATTGTCTGGTGCGACCGGCATTCGAGCAGCCGGTGGTGGGCAACTGGACGGAGACAATAACGGCTCCGCAGGCGGCAACTATGTTGACACGTTCGTAGTCAACGCTGTACCTGCGACAGCTAGTATCAACCTGAATTCGGCCAGCGATTCAGGCGTTTCCAACTCGGATCGCTTGACCAACATTGCCAATCCGACCTTCAACGTGACCGTCAATCAGATCGGGTTGATTCGATTTGATGCTGACGGAAATGGTACTTTCGAACAGTCTCGGCACGTAAATACACCAGGCACACATTCGTTCACGCATACCTACAGCACAGATGGGACATTGAATCCACGTGTTGAGTTCCAACCATCAGTCGGTACTGCGATAACCGCCAGCACGAATTTTACGCTTGATCGAGTTCCGCCAGTGCTGCTGCCAGGAACACCGACGGTACAAGGACCAATCAGTCAGCGACTTGTGCGATACAACGAGCCAATCGACAATAATCGGTCACTTGCCGCTGGGCTGCTGGTCACCATGACTGGCCCAACGGGCTCGATTCCGATTTTGAATGTCACCGGTTCGGGAACGGATTATGTGATCGCATTTCCGCTTCGAACGATTGGCGGAACTTATACCATCTCCTCTGACACCAAGGTGTGGGACTTGGCTGGCAATCAGATCGCTGCTCCACCGCAAGACAGCTTTACTATGCTGGCGGACGTCACAGCACCTACCGTTACATCTGTCACTCCAACCGGTCAGACAAATCAGAACGTGAGTCGATTCTTCGTGACTTTCAGCGAACCGATGAACGGCACAACACTAACTCCAGGTCGATTCACAATTCAGCCGCCTGCGGGCGTTGCCCCGATTCAAGTATCCTCGGTCACCTTGGTTGCTGGAACTCAGGCACGATACGACGTTTTGCTGAGTACGCCTATCGCAACAGAGGGGCAGTATGGCCTGACCATCGCCTCGGCAGTTGCTGATCTGTCTGGCAATACTTTGGGATCGGCCTACACGGCAGGTATCACCCTGGACAAGACTGGCCCAAAGGTGCTTTCCGTCAGTCCCAATGGCATTGTGGATCAGCCCATCGGTCACATCGACATTACGTTCGACAATCCGATCAACGCGTCGTCTTTCACCAATCAAGACATCACTATTGCAGGCCCCCCCGGAATCTCTGTTGAGTCTATTCAGAAACTCACAGACGTTACCTATCGAATCATTTTCACTTCACAAATCATTGGCGGCACTTACACCATCACCACAGGCCCAGGCATCCAAGACTTGGCCGGCAACTTGATGGATCAAAACGGTGATGGTCAGAAGGGAACGGCAGCAGATGTTTTTACGTCAGTTGTAACCATACCAAGGACTGCTGTCTGGAATGGTGGAGGCGGTGATCTGCTGTGGAGCAATCCGCTGAACTGGAGCGGGGATCAGTTGCCCGGTGAAAGCGATGACGTGGTCATCACTGCTCCAGGGAATGCAACGATTAGGTACGACCTCTCAACGGCGACGACGATAAAAAGCTTGAATCTTTCGAATTCAATGCTTTTGACAGGAAATTCTCTAACCATTTCTGGAGAGTTTTCGCTTACAGCCGGCAAGACCATCACAATGTCTTCGGACGGAGCTACACTAACTGCGCTAGGGACAGTAGCCATTGATGGAGCGAGCTTCATAGTGACGGCTGGCACGTTGTCGTTACCCAGTGCGACCAGCTACACGCATACGATTGGCACTGAGCGAGATGAAGTAGTGTTTCGGGCGACCGGCAATACGAGCGTACTGGACCTGAGGAACTTGCAGACGATTACCAATGGCAACGACGTCAACGATACCATCCGCATTGAGGCGTTGGCAGGTGGTACAGTTAACCTCAGCAAGGTTACGGGGCTGCTTGACCCAGGCAGTACGGATGACCGAGGGCGAGCCATTCACATCAAGGCGGATGGGGCCAGCAGTGCGGTGAACCTCGCTAGTCTGACAACATTTGTTGATAATAACGTCAGCGACTTTAGTGCTTGGTGGGGCTTCTTTGAAGGTACCTCTTCACTTACCGCGAGCAATAGCGGAGCGGTTAACTTATCTGATGTCGAGTTCGTCGGTGTCGAACTGAGTTCGCGTGAGAGCGCAAGAATCTTAGGTGCCACCAGGCTGCTCACCAATTCACGTTTGATCGGCAATGGAAGGGTTGGAAGTGTCGATAGCGGTGGGGCAGTAGCTCCGAGCGGCATTCTTACGCTTGAGGGGGACTATGAACAATTCCCCGAAGGAAAATTAGTTATTAGGGTAGGCGGAATAGAAATTGGTAGCTCTTTCGATCAGCTACTGATAGACGGCGACGCAATTGTTGGTGGCACACTCGAAATCGTACAAACTAATAGCTTCGTACCGGCACTTGGTACCGAGTTCTTGATTCTTTCGGCTGATAGTGTCTCGGGAGTATTCAACAATGTGATCGGATCAGCCTTTGGAAACAACATCAAATTACAGCCGGAGATCCGTGCTGATGGTGTCTACCTGAAGGCGGTCGCAGACCTCGGCCCCAAAGTGATTGGTACTATTCCGGAGAGCGAAGCTCGTCACACACTTAATTTCATTGATGTGGCATTTGATGAACCAATTCTGTCTAGTTCGGTCAATACAGGGCAGGTAACAATCAGTGGACCGTCAGGGCCTATTGCGGTCACTAGTTTGACTCAGCCTACACCTTCGTCGATTCGCATTCACTTCGCCTCGCAAACTCAGCCCGGAATATACTCTCTAGCGGTTGGACCGGATATCAAAGATCTGGCTAGCAACCCCATGGATCAAAATGGTAATGGTGTCGGCGGCGAGCAAAGTGATATATTTACTACCTCCATCGAACTGCTCGTTCCGGCTAACCCGGTCGTGCTCAGCCAGTCGCCCACAGGACTTGTGACTTCATCTCCGCAGTCGATCACGCTCCAGTTCAACGTACCGCTCGATCCAAGCTCAGCCACCAACGCGAACAACTACATATTGACGCACCTGGGGGCAAACCAACTGCTCGGCGGCGGCGATGACCAAGTTTTCAGTGTTAATCCTATCTATACACAAGGTACAAACACTGTTTCGCTTGCCTTCAATGCGTTTCCCAGTGGACTGCCAAGTGGACGCTATCGGCTTGAGTTGCTTTCGGGCTCGACCGGGGTTCGCAATGTGACCGGCGGACAATTGGATGGAAACGATGACGGAACTGCCGGTGATAGCTACTTAGGCACCTTCAGTGTCAATTTGGCTTCCGCCACTACGTCGATCAACCTGGCTCCTGAGAGCGATTCTGGTTCGTCATCCTCGGATCGCTTGACCAATATCGCCAGTCCGACCTTCAACGTGACCGTCAATCAGATCGGTCTGATTCGATTTGATGCCGATGGTAATGGCACATTTGAGCAAATCCGCCACGTAAATGCACCAGGCACTCATTCGTTCACACATGTCTACGCTGCTGATGGGACTTTTAATCCACGCGTTGAATTTCAACCTTCTTACGGCAGTCTAGTAACTGCAAGCACAAGCCTCACGCTCGACCGAACTGGCCTCAAGGCGATTGCCACTGATCCTAGCGGCACGGTTCAGCATACGCTCAGTTACATAGATGCTACTTTCGACTCATCAATTGACTCGGCGTCTATTACCGCTAACCATGTTTCGCTCATCGGGCCTTCGGGACCTATCGCTATTACCAACCTGACTCAGCCTACTCCTTCGTCTGTGCGAGTACATTTTTCAGCCCAGACTCAGCAGGGTACGTACTTCCTAAGCGTTGGCCCAAATCTTCGAGACCTGGCTGGGAATCAGATGGATCAAAACGGTAATGGAACCAATGGGGAAATCGGTGATGTCTTTACAACCAGCATCGAACTGTCGATTCCAACAGATCTTGTTGTACTCAGCCAGTCGCCCAGTGGGCTAGTTACGTCATCACCTCAGTCGATCAACCTCCAGTTCAATGTGCCCCTCAATGCCAGCACGGCGACCAACGCAAATAACTATGTTTTGACACACTTTGGTGCCAATCAAGTCCTGGGTGGTGGCGACGATCAGGTCTTTAGTGTCACTCCCAGCTACGTGCAGGGTGCAATCACAGTTTCGCTTGCCTTCAATGCGTTTCCCAGTGGCCTGCCTAGCGGCTTTTATCGGCTGGAACTGCTTTCGGGACCGACCGGCATCCGCAATGTGACCGGTGGACAACTGGACGGTAACGACGACGGAACGCCAGGGGACAATTACATCGGAACGTTCCGCGTGAATCTGGCGGCTGCCAGTGCCTCAATTGTCTTGGCTAGCCAGAGCGATTCTGGCATCTCGAACTCGGATCGCTTGACCAACATTGCCAATCCGACCTTCAACGTGACCGTCAATCAGATCGGGTTGATTCGATTTGATGCTGACGGAAATGGTACTTTCGAACAGTCTCGGCACGTAAATACACCGGGCACGCATTCGTTCACGCATACCTACAGCACAGATGGGACATTGAATCCACGTGTTGAGTTCCAACCATCTTTCGGTACTGCGATAACTGCCAGCACGAATTTTACGCTTGATCGAGTTCCGCCAGTGCTGCTGCCTGGAACCCCAACCGAACAGGGTCCCATCAGTCAGCGACTGGTGCGTTACAGTGAGCCCATCGACTTTAATCGCTCGTTGGCCTCAGGCATCGTGGTAACGATGACTGGCCCCAATGGCCCCATTCCGGTTTCTTTTGTCACAGGTTCTGGGACGGATTATGTTGTCACCTTTCCGATGCAAACTGCGGGCGGAGCATACACCATTTCAGCCGACACCAAGGTTTGGGACTTGGCCGGCAATCAGATCGCTGCTCCACCGCAAGACAGATTTACATTGCTGGCGGATGTCACAGCACCTACCGTCGTGTCTGTCACTCCGTCTGGCCTGACAAATCAGAACATCAGTCGTTTCTACGTGACGTTCAGCGAGCCGATGAACGGCGCAACACTAACTCCAGGTCGATTTACAATTCAGCCGCCTGCGGGAGTTGTCCCGATCCAGGTATCCTCGGTCACCTTGGTTGCTGGAACGACGGCACGATACGACGTTTTGCTGAGTACTCCTATCTCAACAGAGGGGCAGTATGGCCTGACTATCGCCTCGGCCGTGGCGGATCTGTCCGGCAACACATTGGCGGCCTCTTACACAACGAATGTAACACTTGACAAAACGGGCCCCAGGGTACTTTCGGTTCTCCCGAGCGGAACGTTGAATGGTGTGTTGACCTTCCTGGATGTGACGTTCGACTCGCAGATCAATGAACAGACGTTTCTCAGTAACGATGTCACGTTGATTGGGCCAAGTGGTCCAGTCGTGATTTCAAATCCTTGGCACCTAACCGGCAATACATTCCGAATTCCGGTAACTCCGCAGCGTAGCAATGGCATCTACCGAGTTGCCGTCGGTCCTGGTGTATCTGATTTGGCAAACAACGCTATGGATCAAAACGGCAATGGTATCAACGGTGAAGCGAATTTGGATGCGTTTTCTAGCCAATTCACGATTTCGCTGCCTAACCTTGTAGTCAACGACAACGTGGCGTTGGCTGATAACGCAGGCACCTCTATAAACCAAATCGTGTTTGGCGATGTGGTTCAAGTTCGTTGGAACACACGCAATATTGGTACAGCAACCTCTGTCGGATCAGCCGAAAGCCGCGTATGGTTCTCGACCGACGGAACGTTGTCAGCGAACGATCTGTTCTTGGGATCGCTCTTTTTCCCGCAATCGACCTCCATCCCGCCTGGTGGATTCATTTCGGGGTTCCTGCCGAGTACGCTGCCGCTGTCGACCGAAAGCGTCGCAGGTAATTACTTCTTGTTAATCCAGACTGATGCGTCCAACCAGGTAGTAGAAGACAATGAAACTGACAATCTGCGGGCGTTGCCCATTCAGGTTGTCCTGCCTCCCATCGCCGACCTAGAGGTAACGGCCATCAATGTTCCAGCTCGGACTATTGGGGATCCTGCAACGTTGACTGTGACATGGACGGTTACTAATCAGGGAGCCGGAACAGGTAGAGTCACTCAATGGACCGATTCAGTAGTTCTGTCCACCGATAGTGTCTTTGGCAACGGGGATGATATCGTCATCGGCAGATTCACACGCAACGGGGCTCTAAACAACTTGCAACCCTACACGCGTACTGAAAACATCGTTCTGCCTCCGGCTTTATCTGGGCGATACCGGCTGTTTGTGAAGACAGATGTCGACAACGTGGTTTTCGAGAAGGAGAACGAAGCTAACAACGTGAGGCTGCTCGATTCCAACGTAGATGTCATGCCAATTCCCTACGCGGATTTGGTCGTTAGAAGCGTGGCGGCACTCAGTCCGGCAGCCACCGGCCAGGAGTTGATACTGCGCTGGGTCATCGAAAACCAGGGCATTGGTTTGACCAGCCTGGGCAATTGGTTCGATGCGGTTACGTTCTCCAGCGATCCGGAAGGCAAAATCCTACTGCCAAATATGCGCTACGGTTTTGACCATTTCGGCCACGTGGCCGTGGGTGGAACGTACGAGCGCACGGTCAGTATTACATTGCCCAACAATTTGCCGGAGGTCATCTATGCAACGGTCACCGCTGCTGATCCGGTCCTGTCCAAGGGAGCGGTTCCCTTTGAGTTTATTTTTGACGGCAACAATCAACTGACATCCTTGCCAATCCCCGTCTCAGCCAGCCCAACGCCTGATCTGCGGGTCAATTCCGTTATTGGCTCGGCAGAGGTTGATGAAGGTGGCCTGCTGGATGTCACCTGGACTGTAGGTAACTTTGGACCGGCAAACGCTCAGGCCCCTTGGACTGATCGAGTGCTGTTGCGTCAAGTCGGCGTCACGCCCCCTTCGGAAATTCTTCTGGGCAATTTCACCAATACGACATCGCTGCTGCCTGGGGCTCCTCCTTACACGCGCACCGAACAGATCCGATTGCCAAGCAAAATACGCGGCTTGTATGATATTGTGGTCATTGCGGACATCAACAACCACGTTTACGAACGTCCACCGGCAGACGCCAACAACAGCGGCCAGTCCTCCCAGCCCGTTAATATTCGCATTCAACCGCGACCTGATCTGCAAATTGACTCTGCCACCATTACGGCACCTTCACAAATTCCGGGCGGTGGAACGCTAAGCGTTGAATTTGAAGTGGTCAACCAGGGGATTGTGCCAGCTTCAGCCACTCGCTGGTTTGATCGAGTCTATCTGTCGTTGGACAATCGCCTATCAATTGATGACCTTCTGTTGGACGAAATCGAAAACCAATCCGCCTTGGCACCTGGTGAGCGGTATCGCAGTGTAACCAAACCCGTGACGATTCCACTGCGTTATCGAAACGACATGTTTCTGATATTTGTGGCAGATGCCCGCGAGCAGGTAGATGAATGGCCCAACGAGGACAACAACATCGTCGTGCGGCCCATTCGAATCGGGACAACGCCATTGGCTGATCTGGTTGTATCCGATGTCGTAGCCCCGCCGCAAGCCTCGGATGGCGACATCATTTCAGTACGCTTTACCGTTACCAACCTGGGCAGCGGCGCGACGAACACCAATACCTGGACGGACACAATTTGGCTGACTCGTGACAAGAACCGGCCGCATCCCGGTCAAGGTGATTTTCTGCTGAAGTCGATCGTCCGCAATGGTGGATTGGCGAGATTTGCCAGTTACGACGTCGAGACGACAGTCACCTTACCAACGGGTCTGGATTCCGGCGTGTTTTATATCACGCCCTGGTCCGATCCGTATGGCAATGTTCTAGAAGACACGCTAGCCGATAATACCAACCCGGATGACCCAAACCAGATCGACAATAACAACTACAAGGCCAAAGCGATTGACGTTTTGTCCAGGCTTCCAGACCTTGAAGTAATGCAGATCACTGCCGTACCGACCGCCATTGGTGGTGATACGCTGCGAGTGGAATATCGAGTCGAAAATCGCGGCAACGCGGATACCAACGATCGCTGGGTCGATCAAGTCTACCTGTCCGATCTGCCCGATCCGTTTGCCCCCAACGCTCGGGCCATCTTACTGGCCGAAGTTCCAGTGATTGGTCCTATTTCATTCGTGGGGCCTGGCTACACGAAGCAGTTGGACATCTTGCTGTCACCCTCTGCCACCGGCAAATACCTGGTGGTCGTCGCTGATGCCAAGCAACAGCTAAAGGAAGTTTCGGACTCCAATAACCGGCTGAATCGTGCCATTAACGTTCTGCCGGCTCCAGCCGACCTGAAGGTCACCAGCGTCACTTTCGAGCCGGACAATATTTCGGGCGAGTCGACCTTGATTCGCTATCACGTTACCAACATCGGTTCGAATCCAGTCTGGACTGGCACCAAGTCGTGGCGTGACTTCTTGTGGGTCTCCGCCGATGCCCAGTTCATTCGGGATCGCGCGTCCTATATGGGCGAAGTCACCTACCTGCATGATCGCCTACTGAATCCTGGTGATTCCTACGAAATCGTCACACGCATTACGCTGCCGCGCGGCGCACAGGGGCGGTACTATCTGCATATTCACCTGAATGCTCACAATGACATTTCACCCAATCGACCTTATGAATCTCGCAGATTGTTAACCAATTGGTGGCCCGCCGATCGCGGCGAAAATGCAAGTCTGCTGGATACGTTTTCTCGTTGGGCCTACGAGAATCCGCACAACAATCTGCACTCGGCAGCGTTTGATATCGAGTATCGCGAGCCGGATCTGCGGGTGAGCAACCTAACCGTACCGGCAGAAGCGAAGTCTGGTCAGACGATTCCCGTATCCTTCACGGTCAGCAATATCGGCAATCGAGCGACCCGCGTAGGCCAGTGGACCGATCGCCTGTACATCTCTCACGACGCTTCGCTGGATAGTAAAGACTATGAATTGGCGGCCATCAGCAGGAGCAGTATTCTTCCGGTAGGGGGCAGTTATCAAGTTACCGTGGATGTAACGCTGCCCGAAGGAATCGGAGGAAGCTTTAACATTCTGGCCTACGCGGATGCGGTCGCCTATCGCGATCCAATCAGCTCTCCACCCAGCGATATCGGCTTTAATTTGCTTGGCCTGGTCTTTGAGGAGAGCAACCCACTCGCGCCTTGGGATCTCGCCTCCAACGCCTCCCGAAGTCTCAGTCGCGGACGTGTCTATGAGTTTCAAAATGAAGGCAACAACATTGCCGTCGCCAGTTTGCCGGTAACACTCGCTGATCCCCCAGATCTTCAGGTCACATGGGTGGAAGCTCCGGTGCGAGCCGATCGCGGAGAGTTGGTCAATGTTTTCTACACGGTTACCAATCGCGGTGGGGCGACGCCGCCTTCTCAGACCGAGTGGGTGGATTTGGTGTATCTGTCACGAGACCCATATCTGGACCTCAGTGCCGACAGATATATTGGATCACTGACGCGCAAAGGCGGACTAGCCAGCGGTGGCAGCTACAGTAACTCTTTACAGTTCCAGTTGCCAACCGACCTGCTGGGATCATGGTATGTCATCGTAGTGACCGATCCCATCCAGCGGGGCAAGATTGGCGCGGTCTTTGAAGGTGCCAATGAAAGAAACAATGATCGGGCATCTACCCTGCCCATCATTGTTCAATTGCCACCTCCCAGCGATTTGGAAGTTATCGGCATCACCGCTCCTGCTACCAGCAAATCAGGCACACCGGTCGAGGTTTCTTGGACGGTCCGCAACAACAGCCTGGAAGCAGCCAAGGGCACCTGGTTTGATACGGTCTATCTGTCAGCCGATTCCGTGTGGGATGTCAACGATCCGATCGTAGGGCGGGTTGCCCATTCAGGCGGCTTGCAGCCGGGCCAGTCCTATGTCAAGACACTCAAGGCCGATCTGCCAGCAGTGATTCCGGGCAATTACCGTTTCATAGTGCGGACAGATGTTTTTGACAATGTCTACGAAGGCATCAACGAATCCAACAATACCACAGTCGCCGCTGACATCACCCGCGTTACCGTCCAGTCCATTCAGTTGGGCGTTCCCTTTGATGATCAACTGGGAACTGGGCAGTCAAGACTTTACGAAGTGATTGTACCCGTCGGCGAAACATTGCAGGTCAAAGTCACTCACGCTGATAAAAAGGCCACATCGGAGCTTTACCTGCGCCACGAAAGCGCTCCATCGGGAACGGCGTACGATGCTGTAGCTTCGCCGAGCTTGGATGCCACCAGAACCGCGATTGTGCCTTCAACGCGACCCGGAGCGTATTACATTTTGGTGCGAGGCAGTTCGGTCAATTCAGCGCAGCCTGGCATCACGTTGTTGGCCGAGTTATTACCGCTAGCCATTACCGACGTGCGATCGGATGTGGGCGGTGATGGCAGGTTCTTTTCCACCACGATTCGCGGAGCCAAATTCTCACCAGACGCATCACTGACCATCCAGCGACCAGGCTTCAAGGCGTTTGCGCCGTCGGCGATGCGAGTCATCGATTCGACCACGATCCGAGCTACCTTCGACTTTACGGACGCTCCCCATGGCCTCTACGATGTGACCGTCACCAATCCTGGAAAAAATGAAAAAGTCGTGGTTCCCTATCGCTTCCTGATTCAGGATCTAATCGAGCCTGACGTCACGATTGGTATTGGCGGCCCACGCATTATCCCCGCCGGTGACCAGGGGCTGTACAGTGTGGCCATTCAGAGCATGAGCAACTTGGATACACCCTATGTGTTTTTCCAAGTTGGTGTTCCGGAGATGGGTGTCAATGAATGGGTCTACAATCTTCCCTATCTGAATTTCACGACCAACGTAGCGGGCAGACCCCCAAACAGCCCTTTTGAAACGGTGGCCTGGGGCGATCTGCGCTCGACCGTCAATGTTGGTGGCTACAAGCTGGCGTCTGGATATCTGCTCGACCTGGAAGCCGATGGTTTTACCGGGTTCACCTTCCAGACCTATACCTATCCCGGCATGAGGGAGCTGAATGACCACAAATTCGAGGAACTGAAAGAAAAGCTATATGCAGCGGTCCCGCAGTACAGGGGCATTTTAGATAACGGTCCCGCAGGATTGGATCTGATTGCTCCTGGATTAAGTTTATTGTGGGACGCCTGGGGACAGATACCAGGACTTTTGGAAAAAGGTTTTGTCCCATTTCAATTCAACGTGACCGCTTCGGCGACCGCCTTGACTCGCGACGAATTCATTCAACATGCGACGCTGCAGGCCGAACGATTGCGTCAAGGCATCATTGCGTCTGATGATGCGCCGGCTGCGATGCTGGCACTGGCCGCCGACGCGGCAACCTTTAGAACGCTTTATCTAGCGGCCTTGGAGCAGAGTGGCTTGTTGCGGCCCGATGGCGCAACACCTCCCATTCTCCAGCACCCAGCGATGATCAGCATGTTGGCTTCACTGGCTAGCGGCATTCTGGCGGGACCAGCAGGTCAAACGGTTCAATTGAACAATCTGCCAGAGTTCTTTGATCAACTGCGGCAATGGTACGGGATCGACGAAACCGCCCTCGCACCTCCCGATCCAAACGCACCGCGATTCATCGCACCCACCTTTGAAATGTTCCCGCCGTTCTTGGGCGATTCCAATCCCATCCCGCAACTGATGGATTTCTCTCAGGTCGATTTGGAAGCCGCCGCGCGCACTAGACAGCAATCGTTGCGAGTCTACGTGCCGTGGGTGGCCTGGGGGGCGCGAGCCAGCTTGCCTGCCGACTATCTGATTACGGGTGTGACGGTCAATAACGAAGATCCATTTGCGTCCGTCGATCTGACACGGTTCTTTGATGCCCAAACCGGTGCTACCGGATTGGCGTCACTTGTTGGACCGTTCACTGTGGAAAGCAACGGCTTTGTGCCTACAGAAATGGACTTGCCCTATACGGTGCGATTCCAAAATCCAACCGCTTCGTCGAGCCTCACGACCGAAGTGCGCGTCAATGTTCAATTCCCAGAAAATGCCGACCCGCGAACCTTCCGAGTTGGCCAAATCCAATTGGGTACTCTGCCTGCCATCGATGTACCTGCCAACCAACCATCGTTCGCTGGCGAGTATGACTTTGTTTCCTCCCATGGGATCATACTGAGGGTCTCTGGTGGAATTGACTTGCCGTCGGCCACTGCAAGCTGGGTCTTGCAAGCCATTGATCCAGTCACCGGAGAAGTGACTCGCGATCCTGCGCGTGGACTGTTGCCAGCCAACAATGCCAGCGGCGACGGTTCGGGCTACATAAAATTCACGGTTCGCTCAGCCGATCAGGTGGAAACTCGCGACGTTTTGGAGCTCAAGGCCAGAGTAACACTCAACAATGCCCCACCGGAAGATACGCCCACGATTCGCATCCGATTTGATGCCGATCGTCCACAATCGCAGACAACGGTCGAACAAAGCGGTCTAACGTTTTCTGTCAATTGGACCGCCAGTGACACCGAGGGTGGTTCGGGTCTGAAGTCCACCACGCTGTATGTATCAGAAGACAACGGGCCGTATCGAATTTGGAAAAAGGACCTAAGTGAGTCCGGCGGAACTGAGATATTTCTTGGAGAGGCAGGCAGGCGATATCGATTTTTATCGCTGGCAACCGACTGGGCTGGAAATCGCCAGCAGCCGGCGGTATCTGGCTTTGTGGCCGATAGCGATCCAGCCGTATCTGCCACCGATTCTATCAATCCGCTTCCGGTCAATTTAGGCCCACCAGTTGCACCCTCACCGGCACCGTCCACCAACCCGCTATTTGTCTCAGCCGAGCGAGGTGTCTTGGCTTCGCCGCCAGCGACTGGACAACGCAGCGAATTCTCCAGCGTCTTGCAGCCCCTGACCGCGCGGGCCTTTGCAACCGGCTTTGTCGCCGATGATGCTGGTATCGGCCCAATGGCCATTGCCGAAGCACCTGACGGTTCCATCTGGGTATCGGGTGGCCAAAGTCGCAATCAGCTCTTCCGCTATGGCCGCGAGGGAGGTGATACGTCATCTCCGTTGGCAACGCTTGATGAGCAGATTTTCAGCCTGGCCTTTGATCGGTCTGGCCAATTGTGGGCCACGTCGGGCGGTGGAGCCCTGTTGCGACTGAACCCAACCACAGGTGCCATTGAGCAGCGCTTTGGCGATGGGATCACCATGTCGCTGGCCATGCACCCGACGAAGGACGAAATCTACGTCACCTCGCATCGCGGTATCGAGATCTTCAGCCCGACTACCGGTGAGTTCCAGCTCTACAGTCGCGATCGAGACCTGCGGTTTGGCAATATCGCGTTCGACAACGCCGGAAATCTGTGGGGCACGTTGTGGCCGCAGCGCAACGCCGTGGTGCAGTTTAACAGCCGTGCGCGAGCCGAAATGCGTTTTGAATTTGACACGCCGATCGACTCCATCGCTTTCGGTCGCCCAGGGACAGACTTAGATGGCCTGCTGTTTGTCACCGCCAACGCGGGAACCAGCGGTCGCGGTGGCGATCTGACGATGATCGATCTGGTCACCAGGCGTCGCGTGGCCGTTGCCCGCGATGGTTCGCGAGGTGATACCGTCACCATCGCCGCTGACGGACGGATTTTTGTCAGCCAGTCCACTCAAGTAGACGTGTTAAATGCACAACTTGATCCCGTCGTGGTGGCAACCAATCCACCAAATGGAGCCAATGTGGCTCTGCCCTTCTCGTTGATCACTGTCACCTTTGATCAAGAGATGCTGGTCGGCGATCCAACCGCCATTGGGTCCGTCCTTAATCCGGCCAACTACCTACTACGCGATGATCAAGGGGGACAACCCAGGATTTTGCGGGTGAACTATGATCCAGCCAGTTTCACGGCTCTGCTGACGGTTGCCTCACTGGCCCAGCGCGAATACGAGCTGACCGTTTCCAAGAATGTCAAGACCCGGCTGGGCGTTTCCATGCGAGCCAACTACACAACTAGCTTCACGGCGGTGGATACGGTCGCAGCGCTGGTCGACTTCAATTTCACGAACTCTCGATTGCAACGTGAAACCAATACTATCTCGTATGATGTCACGATCACTAACCTCAGCGACCGCCCGCTAGTCTTGCCGCTGTTCTTTGCTCTCGACCCGACGGGTGGTTATCGAGGTATTCCACTGGACGCGACCGGAGCGATCGGACAACGCTGGTTGATTAATCTAGCTGGCAACGTTCCGGGAGGTGTTCGCTTAAACCCGAACGCTTCCACCACGGGCAGGACGATTTCTGTCGCTTCACCCGATGGTCAGCGAGTCAATTTCACTAACAGCGTGGCTGCCTCTGTGGGCGACAACGCACCACCAGTCTTCACAACCAGTCCGAACCAGCAGGCCAACGTGGGCTCGCAGTACACCTATCAAGCAACGGCTGTCGATCCCGACACCAGCGTTCCGACTTATGTTCTCGTGAAATCTCCCTCAGGCATGACCGTCGATCCGGTTACCGGCCTGGTGCGCTGGCTGCCGCAAAGTAGCCATTCGGTGACGACGGAAGTCGCACTGCGTGCCTACGATCCGCAAGGTGCCTGGGCCGAACAGTACTTTACGATTGCACTGGCCGGTGGCAACCATCTGCCGGTCTTCTCGCTCAGTTCCCGTTCGTTCCAGCGCCAGCCGGGTTCGCCTATCGTCATTCCCATTCATGTCAGCGATCCGGATAACGACGAACTGAGACTGTGGGCAACCAACATTCCTCCAGGAGCCTATTTTGACTCCAAGACTCGAGCCCTCTACTGGACGCCGACAACGCAGGATGTGGGCAGCTACCCAGACATTCGCGTGTTTGCATCCGATTCCAAAGGCCAGTCGTCCGCGTCCTTTGATATTACGATCCTTCCCAAGGATTTATCACCGACCCTGCGAGACCCAGGCGGAAGAATCCTGCGCGAAGGCGATGCGCTGTCTATCCAGTTAAGCGCCATCGATCCAGACGGCGATGTGATCAACTACTCTGCCGCCGGACTACCGCAGGGTGCGATTCTACATCCTGTTACGGGGCTGTTCACCTGGAACCCTGGCTATAATCAGGCTGGCATCTACCCGATCACCTTTACCGCAAGTGCCAACGGTCTGTCGCAATCCGTGGTCACGGTTCTGGCCGTCTTGAATAGCAATGCCGTTCCCGAGTTCGATGCTATCGAGCGCTGGCGAGCCTACGAAGATCAGACCATCGAATTCCGGGTCTTCGCTCGAGATCCTGACAACCCCGACTTCGTTCCGCCCATTCGCAAAGAAGACGGCAGCTTGCTCTTCACCAGCAACTCACGGCAGTCGGTGACCTATCGTCCGGTGCGACTGTTGCCCGACGGAGCCACCTTTGATTCGGATACCGGTATCTTCCGCTGGCGACCCGATTTCAATCAGGCCGGCAGCTACGAAGTAGTCTTCTCAGCGACAGACGATGGCGATGGAGTTGGTGCCAATGCGACAGCCACACTTACGGTGCCTATCGAAGTCCTGAACCAGAACCAGGCTCCGCAAATTCCTGTGGTCCAGCCAGTTCAAGTTCCGCGTGGACAGGCAAACGAGTTTATCGTCACGGTCACCGATCTTGACGGCGATCCGCTTACATTGACTGCGGCTAGTGAGCTGAGCAATCGACCGCTGCCATCGTTTATCGAATTCACCGACTTGGGTGGTGGACGCGGTAGATTCCGCGTGGCTCCTCAGGCCGGAGACCGAGGCAGCCATCCGATCACGTTAACCGCCATTGACACCGTTGCCGGTGGCCAGCGCTGGGGACGACTGACAACAACCATGTCGTTTGTCGTTCAAGTCGACTCGCCCAACGATCCCCCGGTACTGTCCTACATTGGCGACCGAGTGGCCATCATTGGTCAGCCGCTGGAAATTGAACTGCGAAGCTCCGATCTCGATCAAGAGACGCTGACCTACGTGTCTAGTGGATTACCAGGCGCTCAGATTGTTCCGGGCACCTTCTATGGTCAATCCTTCCTGCGATGGACTCCAACAGCGGCACATGCCGGACAACGGCCGGTTACCGTCACGGTCACTGACAGTGGCAATGCTGGCGCTGGTCCCCAAGAAAGCGACTCCGAGACGTTCAACGTAATCGTCCGTTCCAGCAACGCGGCTCCCACGACCAGCGTGCCTGCCCAGGTGTTCGCCGACCAGCGGCAGCGCTTCACGCTGACCATTCCAGCCAGTGATTCAAACGGCGATAAACTGCGATTCACACCGGCCAGTGATCTGCCAACCGGAGCTGCCCTCGATCCGCGAACCGGTACGCTCACCTGGACACCATTCGTTGCGGGCAACTTCCCGCTAGCTGTGAACATCTCCGATGGCCACTCCAGCACCACGGCCAACTTCGCCATCGTTGTACGCAGCGTGAATCAAGCCCCCGTTTTGCAGCCGCTCGCGCCACAGTACGGTCGCGAGGGAGCCACTCTGCGAATACTGCTGGGGGCCAGCGATCCCGATGGCGATTTGGCGACTTTGTCGGTCGATAATCTGCCCAGTGGAGCGCAATTCAATAATGTGACCAATGTTCTGACCTGGATTCCCGGCGTCCAACAATCGGGCGACTACACGTGGACGGTTACCGCACGGGATGCACACGGTGGCGTCGATTCGATGCCAATCCGGGTTCGCATCGACGATGTCAATCGAGCGCCCCAATTGGTGGCTCGTGACTATGCCGGTGTGGTGGGACGCAAATTGGAATTCCAGCTTCAGGCGAGCGACCCCGATCTGGATACGCTGGTCTACAGCGCACTGCGATTGCCCGAAGGAGCCAGCGTCAATTCCGCCACCGGGCTGTTCTCCTGGACTCCGCTGCCCGGTCAGGCAGGCGAGTATCTGGTGACCTTTGTGGTTTCCGATGGCAAGCTGCAAGCTCGGCAGACGATGAGCCTGGTGGTGACCAACGAAGTGGTTGCACCACACGTTCAAATCGTGCTGGTTCCCAGCTTCCCAGCGCTGCCCAACGAAAACGTCCAGGTACGTGTGACCGCCTCGTCTCGCGTGGGAATTGGCTCTTACAAGCTGCTGGCCGATGGTGTGGAAGTGGCGCTGGACGCTCAAGGCTGGGCGACACTCAAGCCTACCGCTCCCGGACAAATTCAGTTGGAAGCCATCGTCACCGACCTGCAAGGCGTTGTGGGCCGAACCGTCAAGTCGCTGAAGGTTCGCGATGTCGCCGATACCGCCGCCCCAGTCACCTCGCTGGATGTTACCCTGGCAAGCCACGTGATTTCGCAGACCACGGCCATCGTCGGTCAGGTCAGCGATCAGAATCTGGACCAATGGCGGCTCGAATTGGCACCCTGGGGCTCCAGCAACTTTGTGCTTTTGACCAGTAGTACCAACACTGTCAATGGAACACTGGCGGAAATAAACCCGGGCGTTCTTGCCAACGGCATCTATCGCCTCCGGCTATCGGCCGTCGATATCGGCGGTCGCAATAGCTCTGTTGAGTCCAAGCTCGAAGTCAACTCCAGCAACAAACCCGGAGTATTTACCTGGTCCGAACGAGAGGCTGCCATTGAAAAGTCCTCAATGACCATCAATCTGACCAGAGTCTACGACTCGTCGCTGACACTACCCGGTTCCAGTTTCGGTCAGGGCTGGCGCTGGGCCGAATTGGATTTCTTGCTCCAGACGGACACGCCACGTACGGGCCGCGAGGGCTTGGGCGTCTACGAACCGATGCGTGAAGGTACCAGAGCCTACCTGTCACTGCCGGGCGGCAATCGAGCCGGCTTTACGTTCTCGCCCGAAGTGACCTCGATTGGTGCGCTGACCTTCTTCAAGCCGCGCTGGCAGGCCGACCCTGGCGCAGGGGCCGATCTGTATTCCGTGGATGTAATGCTGATTCGCGCCGATGGTAAATACTACGAATTGGGGACGGGTCTGCCCTATCATCCGTCGAACAATCTGTTCGAGGGTTCCAACTATCGCGTCAAGATGGCGTCGGGCGAGGAGTACCACTTGGATGCTGGTGGTAGAACAACCAAGATCGAATATGGTCCGGGTTGCTCCGCCTTGGTCAGCGACAGCGGCATTACCCCCGACAGCGTCAACCAAATCGGTGTCGTTCGCGATGCTGCCGGACGCGTTACCCGTATCTCCAATGGACCGACCAGCTATCTGCAATACCTGTACGACAGTTCTGGGAAACTGACAACCGTTACAGACAACTCGGGAAACGTTCAGGCCGCATATCGGTATGACGACCATTCGCGACTATCGATCGCCCATTCCCAGTCCACCAACCGCAGTGTTCGTTACGGTGATGTGGCGGCCAGCCAGTCCATCGAACAATATCTGGGTGGAATTAGAGACTTTTCCGATCGGACGATTGAGGCTCAGCGAACAACGGCTGAACAGCTTTACTCGATCCACATGGCCGATACCGATCTGGAATACTCACCGCGCGGCGAGGTCATGCTGCGCGTAGTGACCAAGGGCGTTGGAAGCGGGCCTGCCGTTGAAGTTTCCATGGATCACGCGACGTTGATCTCGCGAGTCGCTAACAACAACCAGATCACATCCCTGTTCATCGTTAGCCAACCCGGACTGGACCTATTGCGTGTCACTGGACCGGCCGGAACCTACTCGCTGAATGTCAGTGTGGCGGGTGACATCAATGGCGACGGACAGGTTGACGGCAACGATGCTACCCTCTTGAGTGACGCAGAAGGTCAAGTTGCCAGTGAGCAGTCGATTGATCCTGTGTCAGATATCAACGGTGACGGCAAGCTGGACTTTGCCGACAGGTTGGTCCTGTTGCACAACTACGGCTTCTCCACCAGCCTGGCTGGCTTTGCGCTAGCCAATGGCAATTATTTGCTGTCGCTCGAAACTGGCAGCGACGATTCCGAGCCACTAGGCGACAACACCACCAGCCTGGGATCGGTCATCGTTGCCGGTCAGGGCACGCCCTTCCACAGCGTGTCGCTGGCCGGACATCCGGGCAGCGCTCAAGTGCTGCTCAACGGCATGTTCGCCTTCTTCGACGTGCCGCTAGTGATCGGCGATAATGACTTGGTACTGCAAACGGGCAATGATTTTGGTGCAAATGCCGTCGGTGGAGTCACCATTACGCGCATTGGCAGCGAAACGACACCGCCCACGCTGACGGTCGGGCTGGCTAACGATACAGGATTTAACGACTATGATCGCATCACCTCCAACGCTACTCTGGTGGGCACGGCCAGTGATGCCAGCGGAATCAAACTTCTGCAACTATCGCGCGCAAGTGGCCCATGGATCGACATTACCTCACAGCTCTCCAGTGGTAGCTTCGAGATCACCACCAGCGAACTGGCAACCATCTTGGGTGGCTCATTGGCGGACGGGCGGTACGATCTGCGCTTCAGGGCCACTGACAATGCAGCCAACGAATCGTCGATTGTCCATTTCAGCTTTGTATTGGATACCCAACCACCGGTCACTCCCACGCAGTTCGAGCTATCCTCTGCCAGCGACACGGGCCACGACAATACTGATCGCATTACCAAACTGCGCGAGGTCATCCTGACGGCATTTGCCAATCCGGGTGACCGGGTAGAAGCTGTTTTGAACGGTCAGGTCATCGGATCGCAACTGTCCACTGGCACCGTCTCCATACCGGTAACGCTGCCGGGATCGGGCGATCACGCCATTCGACTGATGGCCCGCGATGAGGCCGGCAATACCAGCCCGACTACTCTACCGCTGACCATCACCCTGGACGAAACGCCACCAGCCACGTTGACTGCCGGTCTGTCGGCGGACACCGATTCGGGCGTACTTGGCGACAATCGCACGGATCGCCAGCACATATCCGTGGTGGGGCAGACCGAGGCGGGTGCCCGAGTTGCCATCTATCGCGGTTCCGATCTGCAAAACCCAATCGCTCTGGTCGTAGCCGGAGCCAACGGCCAGTATCGCATGGACAATATTGCCTTGAAGAGCGGCGATAATCCGTTTGTCGTCTCCGCCGAGGACACCGCCGGCAATGCCCGCACTGTCAATCTGTCGATCGAAACCACCGCTGCCGACACCTCCGCACCGACGGTTTCCATGCGACTGCTGCGCGATACTGGGCGCAGTCGGACCGATCGCATTACTAGCGATGCCACCGTTTGGGCGACGATTGACGATCCATCGGGCATCACGGCCTTGACGGCCTCGATCAATGGCGGTCCTCCACAGGATGCTCTGGGATGGTTGAGCGGATCGCTGCTGCAGCTGACTAACAGTCGGTTCTCGCTATTGAGGGGTTCCGATCTGAGCGACGGCAGTTACACGGTAACGCTGATTGCTACGGATGCTGGCGGGCGAGTCTCCGCGCCAAGCAATTTTAGCTTCACCTTGGATACAGTTCGGCCTTTACCGCCAACCAGTCTGGATCTGATAGCCGCTGACGATACCGGAGTCAGCAGCACGGACAACATCACCAATCGTCAGAGCCTGACGCTGACCACCCAGGTAGAGCAGAACGCCCTTGTCCGGCTGTATCAAAATGGAGTCCAGATAGCCCAAAACAGCAACGGAACACAGCGATCCTTCACGGTGAGTGGTCTGGCTGAGGGAACGCATCTCTTCACCGCCACGAGTGAAGACATAGCCGGAAATCTCTCCAGCTTCTCGCTACCGTTAACCGTAATTGTCGACCGAACCAGCCCACCACAGCCCACCTTGTCGCTGGCTGCCCAATTCCGCGACACGCCAACTTCCAACACCACCGCCTACGAGACGGTAATCCTGGAAGGCACAACCGAGCCTGGAGCGTTTGTCGAGCTATCCGGCACTACCCATCGAGTGCAAGCCGACGCCACAGGCAACTTCCGCATCACGGACGTACGCCTGGTCCCCGGCGACAACATCTTGCAGGTCATTGTCTCCGACCTAGCCGGCAACGGCTCCGCCCACCAAACCACCATCCGCATGGAAGACCGCTTCGGTCCCACGATTGAGATCGCATTGGCGAACGACACGGGCCGCAGTAATACTGATCGGATAACCAGTGATCCAACGCTGACGGGACTTGTCCGTGACGCCAGTGGAGTTGTGACCTTTGAATTGCAACTGAATGATGGGCCGTGGAGGGATGCTCGATCGTTGGTGGTCAATGGCTTTTTCAATATTGAAGCAGCAAATCTAGGTCAGTTGTTTGGCACTTCTTTCCGTCAAGGTCCTCACCAACTTAATGTGCGGGCGAGAGACGGTGCTGGCAATGAATCACTCAAGTCGTTCAGCTTCTTGTACGATAGTTCGAGTCCGGCAACACTATCTCCCGACTTGGATACTCCGCATGGCACGCAGTTTGCCGTCGGTATTCCGATTTTGTCGACCTTCAAGCCGACCATGATGTTGCCGATCTCTGAGAGCTTCTTGGTTCATTGGTACAGTAACGGAGAACGGATTGCAGTTGGAGCAGTTGATCAACGAGGGAACTATACATTACCTGCCCTACCTGACGGACATCACAGCATTTCTGTCAAGCTTGAGGACATCGCCGGCAATTTAAGTGACATGTCGCTGCCCGTGGAGTTGATCATTGATACTGCCATACCAAATATCCAGTGGGATATCGCAGCTCAAGATGATACAGGAGTGCGAGGTGATCGGCGAACCGACCAGCAGTTTGTGCGGATTGAAGGAACCACCAAGCCTTATACGAGCATCTATCTGACGGACCTGACCTCGGTTGCGGTTGCGGACGCAGATGGTGCATTTGCATTTGACTTTCTAAGGTTGGAGCCGGGCGAAAACTTGATCAATTACCTTCTAGTGGACGAAGCAGGCAACACTTTGGAAAGTGGAATTCGCTTTTACTTTACTGGTGTTCCTGATCAAGAACCAGCATTCCCCATCCCCCCCATCGGAACGATA
The DNA here is from genome assembly GCA_019636385.1 of Pirellulaceae bacterium. NCBI lineage: Bacteria > Pseudomonadati > Planctomycetota > Planctomycetia > Pirellulales > Pirellulaceae > Pirellulaceae bacterium. The sequence goes on from JAHBXT010000002.1 coordinate 1,025,026, forward strand.
CCCGAGTTTCAACAGCGATCGCGCGTCCAGTACCTAAGACCGGAAGTTTCCGATGAACGATACACCGTCGGTGCCGACTCGGTGTTGAACGTCCCTGCTTCCCTCGGATTATTAGCCAATGACCAATCTACCAATCCGCAGCGTCCCCAGATTGCGGCGGTTGAATGGAACGTGCCAGCAGACATGGCAACGCGTTTATTTGTTGCTGCTGATGGCTCGTTCGTTTTTGATCCTCGTGGAGCCTTGGACCACGTTCCAGAGGGCCAGCAACATACGCTAGAACTTTCGTATTGGGTAACAGACGGCCTTGCTAGTACGCCGGGCCGTGCCTTGATCGATGTGACTGGAAAAAACAACGGCCCAGTAGCCAAGCAGATCACTGGACTGGTTGCCTATGCGGATCGTGTACTCAGTCGCGGAGCACCCTACGGACTGCTGGTTGACGCGTATGATGTGGACAACGGAGATCGGATCACAGCGATACCATTTGAGGGGCTTTCAGCAAAAGGTGCTAGGGTGGTAGTCCGAGCAGATGGCAGTTTCAGCTATGACCCTAGAGCCTCCGCAGAATTACAATCCACAGCAAATTTTAGTCCGGGTGTTGAGGATAGTTTCGACTATCAAATCGAGGATCGACTGGGGCTACGTGATTCAGCATCCGTTCGGTTGACAGTTGTTTCGCTCAGTCCATCGGACAGCGGCGACGGCGCACGAGCTTCATCATTCGCCTTTGCTAGCCAGCAAAATACAACTCTGGCTCCATCAATCCCTGCGCTCGAGTACTTCCCGGTTACACCGCCGGACAAATTTTCGAGTGTGGGTACCGGTGTTTCGATCAACAACCAAGGTGTCGTAGCCTTCACCGCTGTTGCCGATGGATTCTCAAACGTATACGCTGCCAATTATGCAGCCCGCTCATCTGCAATGGCACTGATGCACCCATTCATCAATCATCCAGTGCCGGGTGAACATCCATTGGATATTGATTCCGCTCCGTCGATGCGTTTCGGCAACTACGTCCAGGTCAACGATAACGGACAAGTACTTGCTAATCGCGTTTTATTTGCGAAATCAGTTCTCTTTGATATTCTCTTGGTCGGGAATCCAGACGCATCTAATGTACTACCGCTCACATTTCTAGAAACATGGAATGCTGGTATAGCGAACTCTGGAAATTCGTCGCGAATGGTAGCTATGGGTGACAGCGGAATGTACGGAGCAGGTTTAAGACTTGAAACTCTTGAACATTTTGCAACCGACCCAATCACTGGTTTGATAAGAACGAGTCCAATTGGCAGTGCACTTCTGCTTGGACCGCTTTTTGGCCCGCTCGGAATGGCGGCTGGCATTGGGGGCTTATTCGCAGCCCAATTGATGCGCCCACCTGTTATCGTTTACGATCCAATCTGGGTCAACGTTTACCCTTCGAAACTGGATTTATATTCACCGTTTAGCATTGTTCACCCTGATGCACCAGTTAGTTTAAACAACCTGCCAACGCCACAGTATGTCTTTAACAGCAAAACTTCGAATTCCCCCAAGGACGGGTCCTATATCGGTAACGTCGACTATTTAACCACAGCATTCAACCCTGGTATTCCCTATCTCGGTGCCGGGCCCAATAGTTCTCAGGTGTATCCACGTATCGCTGACAACGGAATTCTCGTAGCCAGCGGCGGTCAAGTACTGCATGTCTACACTTCCAACTACACACCCGTTGCAAAGATTTCGGATAGTTTCGAACGTATCGGCACTCGTCCTTCGATTTCGGATGACGGATCGCTGATTGCGTTTGCTGGAATACACTCCACGCTTGGTACAGGAATTTTCATTGTCCAGCCAGATGGAAGTGCTTTAGAAAAAATCATTGGGCTCCGCAACGACGGTCGCTTGGATCCCGGCGAGCGTTGGATCGACACAAACGAAAACGGTAAGTTCGACTCAGACCCGTCTGAGGATTACTACGGGTTTTCGTCAATCGACCTTGATGCACAGGTCAATATCGCTAGAGCTGAACTAACAACAAGTTACTATGTTCAGTACGCAGGCGCTCGAGAGTGGAGTGAATTCTTGAGTCCTGAAAACAGACGGTATGGACTTCACGTGATACAGATAGCCAGAGATAAGCCACAAAACTCCGCATCATACGAGATAACTAAGTTCGAACCATCAACTGTCGCTCAGGTAGGTCAGGAATTTCCAGGTATAGGCCAAGCCAGACATGTATCGACTCATGATGGTCTGAATTCTTTAGGCGATTTAGCCTTTGTCGTATACGGGAATGGGTCAGAAGCAATTTTTGTTTCTTCCGGTGCGCAGATTCGTGCGCACGTAGACGCCAATAACGATGGCTACATCGATAAAGACCACCTAGGTGCTGACTTCACCTTAAGGTACGACGTTAATAACTCGGGTGTGATAGTGAGTGCTGGTCTCTCTGACCTGGACGATGACGGAATATCCGACTGGGTTGATGGATTTGGCGGCGTTAGTGACAATCATTCCGCAAGCACACATCAATTTGCAGAGTTGATTGTTGAAATTCCAGACCACATCAACATAGATGCTCAAACAGTCATAGGCTTCCAATATTCAAGTTCGCCGCCCACGCTAATGAAAACAGATTCCAATGGTAACTTAATTCCCGCAAAGGGGCACCTGAGGATTTGGCGCAAAGATGGAAACGAGTTTCGAGATCCCGAAATAGACTATGTACATTCAATTGACGACAAACATTATTCGGCCTATGCACTTGGAATCACCGAGACTCAACGTTCAGTAACGTTTTATCTTGAAGGTGTTCCATTTTTCTTAAATACTGAAAACGAGTACAAGCCGCGCCAAGAGATTTCGGTACTGCTTGGCAGATCTGCTTTCTTTGAATCGGCTTCAGTCGACGACTACTTTGCTAGTAGTACCGTGGTTAGTACGATCAATGCCGGGTTACTTCACATTGATTCAGACAACAATAATGGCTACTCTTATCCCGATGGCAGCCTCGCTGAGCAAGGCAAAAAGTTTCCAGCTCGGGATAGCAATGGAGTTGCGACTCAACCTGGGAAAGTTGTCATTCCCACGTTCAACGATTCTGACGGTGATGGAGTACCTGATTTTGCCGATGGTATCAAAGACTCTGGCTTTGCTAATGAAGAATCGAAATCCAGCAGTGGAATCAAACTGATTCCGATCATCGTGGAACTTCCAAAGGGTATTGACCCTCAAGAAGCATATGTGCAATTCGAATATCAGGCAACTCCGGCGGATGGCGTCAAAGAATTCGGACAAGGCACATTCGCAGAACCCTGGTATTATGAAATCAAGACGCCTGGTTTGCGATTGTGGACTGTTGATGCCGACGAACCGCGTCTGCTATCTGAGCATCTGCTAAAGAATGCTGAGTCCATTCGATTCGCAGATCTGCCTATTCCTAAAAAGGTGCTTAGTGATAATTTCTCTCGAGAGTCGAGCTACCGAGTGGTTTACCTAGAGTCTCTCATTGACGGTAAAGCTCTAGCAGATCAAACGATCACTCTATTGGTGAATCCGATCGGACAAGACATGCAGAATGCTCCGCTTCGGGATAAAATTGCTTTCACATCTTTAGCTCTTTCGATCGCTTTCGACGACTATCGCGATACGCCTACCAACAGAGGTTCTCAGTCAGATGGGAGCGCTCCTCTTGATATTTACAAAAATCGGACCTCCAAAAAGTTTCCGCAGCCGTTCTGGGGAAATACCAATTCCGACACAGAAATGCCCAATTTGAGGGCTGCTTTTGAAAAGTTCGGTGAGAGTGTTGCGAAAACAGACTTCGAGACCGAAGGCATTGATTCACGTCGAGACCTGGAGGACTTTATATCTCTTCAGGTGGTTGCCCCATTATTCCAGTTTCTTCCGAAGGATTTCTCCCTCAAATTAGCTTTAGACGGCAACAGAGAACAGATAAATGTTTATCGCGATAATTCTCAAGTTCTTGGACGACAGTATCTGTTTTCAACGACTGTTGCCGATAGCGTACTGCGGTATGCAAATAAATTCGCATTTCATGGTGGCCACCTTAAACCTGCGGATTTCAAAGGATTAGACGCTGTGCAGTACTTGATTGAGGGAAACGTTTCAGGTATCGAGGTATCTGACTTTAGCTTTGATGTTCAACTCAAGCCTCCCTCTGACGGTGAAACTTCTGAATACGCCAAAACGTCAGCCTACCTGCGTTTGACTCACATAGACACATGGTATCAGCACTTTACGGTAGCCAACTACGATCAAAACGGTGGGGTGTATCAAGAACCAATGTCTACAGCGGTTCAGTATGGAGAGTATCTGCAACCCATTCAGCCACCTAAAGTGAGTTCGAGGCAGGCGGCTTTTGGCAACTCAGTCAAAGTGGATGCATCGCGAAATACTGGAGTCAACGTTCTGGTCCACGGATGGCGTATGATCAAAGAAGAGAGAATGGCATTTGCAGCTACCTCTATGAAGCGGCTCTTGTATGCAGGGTCAGAGAATGACTTCGCATTCTTTTCATGGCCAACGGATTGGGTTGAGAATCCATTGTCTGACACGGGCAACTACAACCGCTCAGAATTGATTGCATGGAATTCTGCGGCAGGTTTACGTGCTAAGTTAGAAGAGCTCAAAAGTGAATACACCACTTTAAATGTCTTTGCTCATAGCATGGGCAACTACGTTGTAGGTGAGGCGCTTAGGCAACATGGGGCAGGTGCTTTCCAGCCTCTGATTGACGTATATGTCTCAACCCAATCCGCTGTAAGTTCGTCGTTATATGGTTTCAGTAATGGGCTTTACCCGTCAGAGAGGGCGTTTAGTAACTATCTGAATCAAGGCAGTCCATACTTTTCCCCTGAGTTCGCTCCCGCCGTTGCAAAATACGTAAACTTTTATAGCCCGGGAGACTGGGCGCTTAGCAATTGGGTGTGGGGGGCAAATCAACTTTTAAAACCTTCTTTCCTGCAGGGGAATACGGCAATTCCCGAAAGTGATTCGATTCACCGCTGGTATTTCGTACATCCATTAAATTTCTTACCTAATAATGATTCACTAAAGACTCTTCACAATGCATCGTTTTTAGCAAGCTGTGGCCAACTTTTCCCAAAAAACGGGTTTTACCGTGCGAATCTTGATGGAAGTGGCGATTCATGCCAATTTCTCGGGTGGATTGACACTGTCGAAAATACTCTATTCATGGACATTAGTCGCTACGAAATCCTGGCCTTCGCTACGCCGCATTTGTCAATGCCAGTGGGCGGCCTTGGACTCGTTGCCGATAGTGAGAATTTAACAGCTCGATTTGGCTTTCAGCATAGAGGGTTAGCATTGGAGGCGGATCTTACTGGTTTCGCGGATGTGGGCTGGTCACACAGCGCTCAGTTCTTGGGGGACAATACACTGCACAGGCAGAGCAACGGCTTCGGATATTGGGACCTATTACTCAGTAAGTTCAATGGTTCTAGTAGCCCGCCCTCAACGGCGGCTATGGGTATGCTGCAAGAACCGCATGAGCCGACAGAAGTTGCGCTGGCGCTGGAATTTCCCCCGCCTTCAAGCACTCAGGAGAACATGGTTCAGCGTTCGTTTACCGTTCTCACCAATCCTGGTCTGGGGCTCCCTACGAACACCTGGACCTTCCAGGGTAATGGTCAATTGGATAGCGGCGAATTGCTGTTGAATGAGCATCAACTGCTGATTTCCAGTGCGTCACGCAGCTATACTCTCAATCCGGACGAGGCTTCGTTCCGTTTCGAAATTCGTAATATGTTGCTTAATGATAACGGCCCTGAACAGCCGCCCGATGCGTTCGAGGTGGCTCTGGCAACGCATCTGCCCGGTAATACCCCCCGTTACTTCAGTAGTATCAGCTCTCTGAACAATTCCGATAGTTTTCTCAATATCCAACGCGATGGCTCCTACCACGCCGGTCCCGGTGTCCTGGTCTCCGGTACACTGCTGGACGGTGGTATGCTGGATCTGACCAAGTCAATCCTGGTGACCGTCGATATCAGCAGCTTGCCTGAAGGAACGATCGGCAAGCTGTCGTTTGATCTGATCGGCTTTGGCGTCCCCAGCAGCTCGGCACGGATTCTGGTGCCCGAGGGCGATGAGGTACTGGTGGGTTCCATCTCGGGTACCGTCTGGCAGGATGCCGATGGCAATGGCCAGCGCGAGCCGTGGGAAGCGGTCTTGCCCAACCATAGCGTCTTCCTGGACCTGAACGATAACGGTCGCTGGGACCTGGACGAGCCCAGTACGCTGACCAATGATCAGGGGGGCTACACTTTTGCCAATCTGCTTGCCGGTCAGTACACCGTGCGCTATGTGCTGCCCGACGCATGGGAACAGACCTATCCGGTCGCTTCTGGGGCTTCCGGGCTCACCTTCACCGGTTCACCCGCTACCCTAGTGACTCCTGGCTTTGAAATCGTCGACAGTTCCATCTCCACTCACCCGCTCAGTCGAATGGATGTCAATGGCGACGGTCGTATCTCTGCACTGGACGCCTTACGTATCATCAATCGGCTGAACTTCACTAGTCCCGGTGCCGCTAGAATCGCCAGCCTGTTTGATCCCTTGGATGTCAATGGCGACGGCCGTGTCTCGGCATTGGACGCGCTGCTAATTGTCAATGCGCTGAATAATGGCTCCGCCAAGCTGTACGCTTCTCAGGCTGGACCCGCAGTATCACATCCTGTCAACGCAGCCCTATCCAGAAACCTGGTGGGCATCGATCGCCTGCGTGCCGATTCGCGATACTCGGGGATCGATGGACGGGGTATGTCGGTGGTGGTGATCGATACCGGCATCGACTTGAATCATCCGTTCTTTGGTCCAGACGGTGATGGCAACGGTATCGCCGATCGCATCGTATTCCAGTACGACTTCACCGACCCCGACAGCTCGGCCGGCGATGTCTCTGGTCACGGCTCGCATGTCACTAGCATTATCTCCTCCAGCAATCCGCACTATCCCGGCGTGGCTCCCGGTGTCAACATCATTGCTCTGAAGGTCTTGGGCGACGATGGGAACGGCACGTTCGGTGATCTGGAACGCGCCCTGCAGTGGGTGGTTCAAAATGCGGGCACCTACAACATTGCTGCTGTGAATCTCTCTTTGGGCGATGGCCGGAACTGGTCGGTGCCAGTCAACATGTACGGTATCTCTGATGAATTGTCCGCTCTGGATGCTCTGGGCATCGTCACCGTAGCGGCAGGCGGCAATAGCTATGCTGCCTTCGGAGGCCGTCAAGGCCTGTCCTATCCGGCGGCTGATCCGTATGCCATTTCCGTGGGTGCCGTCTGGGATGGCAATCGTGGCCCGCAGTCGTTTGGCGCTTATGGCAGCGAATACTCGACCGCTGCCGATCGCATCGCCGTATTCTCGCAGCGCGACGCCAATCTGCTGGATGTATTTGCCCCCGGAGCCCTGATCACAGCCGCCAACGCCAGCGGCGGTATCATGGCGATGCGAGGTTCCAGCATGGCCACTCCGTTTGTGACCGGAGCCGTCGTATTGGCCCAGCAGTTGTCGCTGCGCGAGCACGGTCAACGGCTAACGACCGCTCAGATACGTTCGCTGCTGCAATCCAGCGGCGTGCTGATCTACGACGGAGATGATGAAGACAGCAGCGTCGCCGGGACCGGCGCGCCCTACTTCAGGCTGGACGTCGTCAACATGCTCAGCCGCGTGCTGAACTACGATCCGGTCAACGACAGCGGCGACAATGGTGATACTGGCAATGGCGATCCGGGCGATGCCGGAGTCACCAGTCTGGCAATCGGCCACCAGATCGATCTTGCCCCTGGCGAGAATCGAACGGGAATCGACTTCGGTGCGCGACCGATCCATGTCATAGCCCCCCAGATCGAGCGGGTTATCATAGGCGACGGCAGAACCCAACGCAGCATGGTGCATTCCATTACCGTCCATTTTGACTCGGCAGTTGTTATTGACGACGGAGCGTTCCGGCTGGAAACCGGCGGGCAAGTCTTGCCCGTAAATGTAGATGTGCAGCAGGCTGACGGCAAGACTCAGGCGTTGATCACCTTCGCCGCCTCCAATTTCCGCGAGCTGAGTGGTTCGCTGAAGGACGGAAACTACCGTCTGACGGCCCAGCACACCCACATCCGTAGTCCCCAGGGAGCCGCCCTGGACGGAGGAGCCACCGGACAAGCCGGGAATTCGCGAGTGGATGAATTTTTCCGATTTTTTGGCGACGTGAATGGTGATCGCAATGTCAATCTGGTAGACTATGCGTTCTTCCAGAGGACCTTCCAAAAGACCTCTCAGGACCAGTTCTTCGAGAGTGCGTTTGATGTGGACGTAGACCGTGATGTCGATCTGGTGGACTTGGCATTTTTCCGTCGTAATTTTGAGAAGCGATTAGATCCCTGATTCTACCGCTTGATGGTTAATCGTATGGTGGAATCGAAACACCCAGAGTTAAGGTAGTTAACTCGATCAGCCGTTGAGCGTTAGCTCACGGTTAGCTCGACCAGACGATAACCCAGATATTGCATGGTCCCAGAAAATCCGTGACACCGTGTCGTAGCTACGTTTGCCAAAACGTGGACGTAAACTAGGTGCCTCGCATGAAGAAACTAACCAACTTGATTTGTGATAAGGTTCACAAGATGATCCGATCATTCGTTCAAAGCTTTCGACATATCGTGGCCTGTCTGATCCTGTGCCTAGCACCCGCATCTGCGTATGCAGCCACGGTCACGTTTATGGGTAGTCCCTTCGATGCCACGCTGGGCTCACATTTTTCGTCTGGCGTAGATCGAATATTTGGAACAATAACCTTTGACACAGTTGGTGCCAGCCAGGCTAGGTCCTTTTCGTTGACAGCCACCTCGGCAGGCGTACCTTCTTTCACCTTTAACGTTCCTGATGTCGCCGCTCTTCCGTCTGGAATATCTCTGCCAAACAATTCATTCTCCAGTTGGTCCGGAGGTGTCCCCACCGTATGGAGTCTTACCGTTTTTGGGAATCTGGTCAGTGCAACCGAAGAGGAGCAGATATCGCTTCACAACGAGCTAGGCGACCTAGCCGCATTCGACTTGCTGAACGTCAATAACGAGTCGGTTGGACTCAGCGGACGGATCGGTACCATGCGAGTCGTACCTGAACCATCGTCTCTTCTTCTGCTAGCCCCTGCAACGCTCGGCCTATCCCTCCGCCGAAATCGTCGAAGGTAGTAGTGTGGTCAAATTACTCGAACTAGCAGTTGGTCTGGAAAATGCTGTATTAAAATGGCTTCGCAGTTCGGGAGATTGAGGTGATATCGAAGTCAATATTTGATGTGGACTAGGAACAAATGGGAAATTTTTTGAAGGGAGCGCATCAGTTGCTAGTCCGATAGTTACTCGTCGGGCCTAAGTGTCGCAAGGAGCAGTACGAGACACAAGCCGCGAGGCCACGGTACCGCCCTGTGCAAAAACTGCGATCCGACATTTTGGTGGTTTTATGTGTAGTAGCCAGTATTTGATCTGACGACAATTGCCCAGATTACGCACTGGGCTGTAAGAGTTGGTCGAGCATTTTTTGATCAACCAACTGCTTAGAATCTTTGAAAGTTTGCATCGGAGTTTTTCCGAAGCAGTAGCGTCCGCTGTGAGGACGTTCTTCGTTGTAGTGCTGTAACCATTGATCGACATCCTGTTGCAATTGCTCGATCGATTCGTAGAGTTTTTTGCGAAAGGCAATCTGATAAAACTCTTGCAAAATCGTCTTGTGAAAACGCTCGCGAATACCATTGGTTTGCGGGCTCTTAGCTTTAGTTTTCGTGGTCGATATTCTCTAAGCTAAGTACAACTCGTACTCGTGATGTTCACGCGCCCCGCAGTACTCAATTACCACGATCGGTGAGAACACCTTGCGCGTACTTCTTCCTGCTCAAAGAATGGAATCACCTGATCATTGAGCATGTCGGCAGCTACAGGTGCGTTCTTGCGATCATAGAGTTTTGCAAACGCGACCCGTGTAGGTATCGATGACGGTCTGCTGGTAGATTCGTCCAACACCTTAATCGTTCCTACGTAGAAGGTGTCTTGAGCGACCAGGTATCGGGATGCTCGGTTTCGATTGACCATGCGCTCCTTTTTCCTGCTTGGCTTTCTCCAAGAGCAACGACTTGCTCTTCAGTAAGCGCGCCGCCACCCTCCTGAGCGATCTTGGCTTCGAGTGCTGTCAAGCGTTTCTTGAAAGTCTCAAGTCATGTCGCAGCCAGATACTGCGGACTCCGCCAGGCGATAGCAGAATGCCCTGCTTCTTGAGTTCGTTGCTGACACGCACTTGATATAGGCTGGCAGCTCAAAGGCCATCTTCAGCACGGCCTGTTCAACTTCAGGAGCCACACGCGATTCTTCAGCACGGGCTTCTTCTTAGAGATCTCCTTGAGCTTCCTCGCCGCCACTTCGTAGAAGCTGCTTGAAGCGATACAAGAACTATCTCTGGGTAACCGGAGTGAACACCTTGCAAGCCTCGGAGACATTCCCGAGCTTCTCAACCAGCTTAAGCATGCCGGTTTGTTTTCAATGATCTCTTACGTTCGGTAGTCATCTGACACTCCTTGTCCCTTTGTAAAGGGCCTATGTGAGCTCTTGCGCCGGCTGCTAGCATTCGTTTCGTTGCTGGTCGAGTAGGCACGTGAGTTGCTCCCCGCACCTCTCTGAGAACCGGACTTGTGGGCCCACATCCGGCTCCTCAAGCTGAACATGTTGAACAGCATAAGCTGTCCTTGGACCTGCGGCTGGCTGGAGTTCTTGCCATCGGACGGAGAGCGATACAAGCCGTCGCTCGAACCATGCGTTCGAAGTGACTTTGTGGACACAAACTGCTGCTTCGCTTCCAAACGCTACGAATCTGATAGGCGGTTTTCCAAGCTTGGCCCCGGGATACGCCGCGGGTTTGCAAATGACGGTACAGGTGACGTGAGCGTTTCTTCTGGCGGACTAAGATGGCTCGTAGCCGTCGCCGGATATGAGCATCAAAGTTGCTGAAGGAACTTGGGCTGGTGCATAACCGAAAGTATCCAACCCAACCCGTTAAATAGCGGTTGGCACGTTCGACGCGGCGAGCGATGAGTTACCCCATGTGCGAGGTGTTAGCTCGCGAATGCGGGCAGACAAATGTTGCTTTGTCTTAGCGGAGATACTGACTGAGATTGAGCCATCGGATGCTTTCCGCAGGCTAAAGCCAAGGAAGGAAGGTCAAATGGCTACCTAACTTTTCCGTATTCACCTGGAGGCGAAGGTGATCTTCGATGAATCGTTGCACGGATGCCATCACGCGTTTCTCCAGCCCTGTGACTGCGGACGAAAATACTGAAATCATCAGCATAGCGCGCGAAGCGAAGGCCACGACGACTTAACTCCAGTCGAGTTCGTCAGGACGACGTTCGAGAGGAGTGAAGGAGCGGACCGCCTTGCAGGGGCAACTTCTTGCGTCCGGAGAACTACTGCCATCTGGTAAGACGACTTTCGCTTTCAGCATCAAGGTAACTAGAATCAGCGCTTCGTTGCGTCCATCGCCGAGCTCACTGGGCCAAGCGGCTAAGCAAGCGTTGGTGATGAACTCGGTCGAAGAACTTGGAAAGATCAATATCGACCGTGGTGCCGTAACCTTCTGCGGAAAGCAACCCTTAGCTTCGGCGATCGCAGTCTGTGCACCGCGACGACGGCGAAAACCATGACTGCTGTTATGGAAGCTTGGTTCAAAGATCGGCTCCAGAACCTGGAGGACCGCCTGCTGAACAATTCGATCCACGACATTGGGAATGCCTAAACCTCTTTCGCCACCCCCGGGCTTGGGTATCCAAACTCGGCGAATGTCTCCAGGGATATAGGTCCCGTCCATCAAGGCTTGATGAAGATCGGCTAGCAACTGTGGAGCGTGCTCCACAGCCGACTCGACGCTTTCTCCATCGACGCCGGGAGCACCTTTATTCGATGCTACCTTGAGTAACGCATGTGCCAAGTTTGGCAACCAGGCTACTCGTTCCAGCAACCGACTGCGGTCAGTTGCTCGGGTGTCTTCTTCGCTCGTCAAATTGACTTCCGCTTGATGCTGCAAGTACTCTTGGCCAGGCAGATGCGTCTGCGGGCCGCGCGAACTCGCCCCTGAGCTCAGTAGAGCTTTAGGCCTGTCGGCAAACACGAATGTCAGTTGACGTGAATCAGACCTTTCAACTTGTCACCCCCTTCGCTCCACCGGCATTACCCGGCTTCATCACTACTATGGAGTGATCCGACTTCTCTATCGACTTTGGGCATTTGTCGTTTCCTCCGCCTGCCCTACCACATGCTTGTGGGAGACTGACTGTGGATCGATAGAGATCTCTTGGGGTAAGATTGAGTAATGTTCTGCCGCTCCCACCTCGACTACTCCCTGGCCTCGATCGGATATTGGGCGTTGTGTTCGTAGGCACACTAACCCAGGCCAGCAAGCCTGCTATGAGGTTCACTTGCGTTTGGTGCTGCAGTTCGCTAACAGCTTCCATCCCACATGGCCTCGCGGCATATGATACAACCTTGTTCGGTAGCTCATTCATGCAGTTGCTTTCACTCACGGTTACCTCCGATAGGTTCCGTAAAGGACTTTCACCTTCAATCACTCAACCATGCCCAACGCACCTGCGCAACTGCACTACTGCTAGCAACCGAAATACACTAACCTCTTTCCTTGGTTAATGTCAGATCAAGTTTTAACTATTACATGTCATGATTCAGGGAGAGCTCACCTATCGGATTGTGCAACCGAAGCGAGTAGCCGAAGTGCTGGACTATAGCGTCGATGCCAGAGGCAATTACCGAAGCGAAGACCCTACCAAGCTAAACGATCGACTAGTACATGCCTCGCAGGTTCTAGCCAAAGCCTTCGTACAGCGGTTCGCTCTACGGGAGTTACTAGTCAAGTCCAGCGAAATGACTGCCGAAGTCGCTCAAGGCATGGGGGCCTCTGAGGCGGTGACGCGATTGGGAATCGAAGTTCTGGACGTGTCGATTCTGGGAATCAAATCAAATCCCGAAATGTCAAAAGCGCTCCAGGCAGGCGCTCGCGAAGAGCTCTTGAGAAAAGCAGACGAAGCGGTATTCGCCCGACGGAATGCGTCTGTCGAAATGGAACGATCGATCAAAGAGAACGAATTAAAAACCGAGATCGCCGTCGAGCAGAAGAAGCGCGAAGTCCGTGAAACTCAAATGAGCACCGACATCGCACTAGAAGCCCAGCGGGCAACGCTGGTCGATAGTCGCACTGAAAATGAACGCAAAGAGGCTGAGTCCCGAGCCTTTGCCCTGCAACAAATTCTGGACCCCCTGAAGTCAATTGACTGGAAGACGCTGATGGCTGCCGGCGGAGGTGGCGATGCGAAACTGAATATTGCACTCGCCTTTCGAGAGCTGGCGGAAAATGCTGAGAAGATTGGTCAACTCAATATCTCTCCAGATCTGTTGGCGATGTTGACCCAGTCAGAATTACCCACCAATCCCAAACCGCATAAGTAAACCAAACTCTGTCTTGCGATTGTCACCCCGGTGTCTGTCATGCAAGACAAATGCTTTTTACCGCCGAGCTAAGGTCAGCCACAACTGCTGGGAATAAAAAGTTGAGCCACACGCCTGGAATTGTGATCGTTCGTCGACCGACACGCTTGGAAGGATTACGCCAACGGTGGGGAACGCTTGGACAAGCCCGCTTTGTCATGAGCAACCGGCAGAGTTTCTCAGAGCCGGCTAAATTCGAATCTGGCCTCAGCAAGACAGCCCAGGGACGAGTTGGTAATCGCCGATCGACTCAAACCGAACTTGGAGCAAAATCAGCCGCTACGATTGAACATGAAGTTTCATTTAGCGAATACGAACAGGAAGACACGATATACCAGCGAGTACTGGAGCGACTGGAAAGCGAACTCAGTTTTGGCGTCCCGATTTCTGTCGTCGACCGGTCACTGGTTCCAACCATGGACTTTTGGAAAATGGCAGTGGTTGTGGTGGTTGGCCAAGATGGATTGGTTGCCAATACGGCCAAATACGTCGGGGACGTGCCAATCATCGGTGTCAATCCAGATCCAATTCGATTCGACGGCATCTTGCTGCCGTTCAAAGTTGAACAAGCCAGGCGGGCGGTACAAAGAGTCCTCGATCAACAGGCGCAAATTCGTCGCGTCACCTTGGCGGAAGTCCTCCTCAATGACTCACAAAAGTTATTGGCCTTCAACGATTTTTTTGTGGGGCGAGCAAACCACGCCTCCGCACGTTACACCATTCAAACCAGCGGAAAGAGTGAAGCGCAAAGCTCAAGCGGAATTCTGATCTCCACTGGAGCCGGCTCTACAGGCTGGATGTCAAGTGTCTTCAATATGGCAGCGGGCGTAGCTCAGATGCTGGGAACTGAACTGGCCAGCAATATCTCATTGAGCTGGGAGGACCGTAAGCTTCTGTGGGCGGTTCGCGAGCCTTTTAAGAGCCAACGGACCCAGGCCACGCTTGTGGCGGGGGTGATTGACGAAGGTGAGGGTCTCATCATTGAATCGCTCATGCCCGATGGCGGGATCATCTTTTCAGATGGAGTCGACAGCGATTTTCTGCCATTCAATTCCGGCACAATTGCGAAAATCACCGCCAGTTCGCAGTGCGCTCACCTGGTCATTCCATAGATGAATGGCTGGACCCGCTTACTAGGACTTCCACTTGGCTCGCTGTTTCTGATGCCAGTCCTGATGTGTTAGATTTCTCACTTGCCAACTACCTTGAATTGGCCCTTGAGAAACCGATGCAATGGTGTCCATGCAGACTATGCAAACTGATGGCGTTTGAATGTCGGCGACACGACTAATGTGACTAATGCATGGCTGATTCGCCATATACCCAATCAAGCCACCAAGGAAATTCTGAATCATTTGGCGACACTCTACAAGAATTTTTTCGAGCAACAGTCATCGAGTACTCAGCCCAGATTTTGGGAATTTTGAAATTGTTGAACGCGCAATTCTATGGCTAGTTGCTACGCAAATCAGCAAGGCTTAAACTTCAGCGCAAGCGATGTTCAACGACATCTCCGAAGCATTTGCGTCATGCATGATACTGTCGCTACCCTACGAATAATTCGTAGTGACTCTGGTACTCGTTGAGATCACATCTGAGATTGTCGGCTTGTGTGATAGGGGATTCCAGTCGCCAATTGCTTCAATCAGCCTTTTCATACCGTACATTAATGCGTGAGCTTTCTATGAAACGCAGTCGCTCCGACAGACACAAGAACAGGTTTCAGCGTCTACAGTTTATGTCCCAGGCTCGGCGAGCCTTAAGGTTTGAATTACTGGAAGACCGCAGGCTGCTGGCGTTCTCTCATCTGTCCGTGCAGCAGATGTCTGATCTGTTGCGGCCACATTTGTCTGCGGGACAACTCCAGGGGGTTACCGTTGTCACCCATGGATTTCAGCTCACCGGATACGAAGGCGATTCGCTGCAGTCGCTCACTCAGGCGATTCGCAACAGGGCCGATGCTGAAAATGGGCCCGACCTGGGTGCATGGCTCATCGATTTCGATGTTCGTGGCGAGGGAAGTAATGGCTTCTTCGACATGGATCTGGGAGTAGGCGACGATGAACCGTTGAATGGCTCCATTTTGGTTGGCGCGCCGGGACATTTGGTCTACCAATTCGATTGGGCACCAGAATCGAATGAACCAAGTAGCGGATGGGCCGAAGCGGCTGGCGATGCGCTTTTCAGTTCGCTAGTCACGTTGGGGTTGGTATCGCCTGAGTTACAGCAGGCGATTGCTCCGCTGCACTTTATTGGTCACAGTTTTGGTACGGCCGTTACCAGTGAAGCTGTCGAGCGTCTAGCCGCATTCTCGATTCCGGTCGATCAGGTTACATACCTGGATCCTCACGACTTCGATGAATCGGGAATGCCTATCGATGGTGAACAACGATTGTTCGAATTGGGTAAACCCGCAGGATATGGAGCAACCGTTTGGAACAATGTTGCCTTCACAGACGTCTACTACCAAAGTCTGCTTACACCGGATCCAGAGGGGCGTCCGATACCAGGTGCCTACAACTATAAGTTGACATACTCTGAGCTACCGCTGCTGGGGCTACCACATTCCGATGTCTGGGCCTCTTACTATCTTGGCACGGTGAACGACACGATTGCTTCAGCCGTGCGCGGATACGCCTTCAGTCAGGTTGCTCAAGGCTCCGACCCCCGACCCAGTGCATCACGTCCCACCCAGTCGGATTTAAGCAACCCGTCGTTTCAGTTCAGTTTTTATTCAAGCTTTCAGAATCACAGCCAGACTCCGGTCGCTCTAAAACCCACGACTGTAACGAATCCTGGGGCACAAGCTGCCATTGCGGGGGCCAAGCAATCACCGGATTGGAGTGCGCTGAGGCTTCATAACGGCGATTTCACTTACCCGGGCGATCGCCACGACGGTGCTTGGACGATCAACAACAACTTGATCCCGGGATGGAGCCATCATGGTGGCACCGGGGGTGGAAGTGTAGTACGTCTGAACGCTACAAATTTTGCGCTCGAACTTGGCCCTGCCGGACTTAATAGAACTCACAATCGTGCGTACCTTTCCAGCCAGGTGGCTGGCATCGCCTTTGATTGGGCCAAACCAACTAATGGCAATGTCGGCGATCAATTGATTGTTGAGGTCAATGGCCAGCCCATCGGCCAGCCGATTCATTTGGCCAGCGCGGGGACAACCTGGAACCTGCAGCATTTTATACCGCTGCCCGGACAATTCAAAGGTAGATCTGCCGAGATTACTTTCAGACTGGCCAACACAAATTTGAGCGTAGTTCCTTCCACCAAGATCCTCATCGACAACATCAATCTGATTGCCGGAGGTCAGACTGGGGATGTCATTCCAGTGAATCTGAAATCCGCCGTGGTCAGCGGCAGCCATTATCAACTGATAGATGTCGAGCTTTACGGTGAGCATGGTCTGCTAATTCCCACATCGGTCACCGTCAATCAGCGGGGCGACTGGGATATAAGACAGACGACAGCTAATGGAGCGATGATCGGCTCGATCATCTTTGCAGATCGGCTGGGAAGTAGCAGTCGATTCCGCGATACCGGCAGGCTGTTTTTCGCTCCCGGGACTAGCGACACAATCGCTGACGGGTCTGCTCTATCGGGATTTCAAGGCAAGGTGAAACTGCGATTCACGTCGCAGCCCGACGGTGGAGCTCCCTTTTCAGACACCGTGTATGAATTGAACCTGAGAATTGTCGATGGCTACAGTAGCTCGGGGGTTTTGTCTATCGTCGGTAATAACCAACTTCAGCAAACGTTGGCTGTGCAACAGCGTCTGAACTACCTGCGTGCAAGAGATTACGCGAACCATCAAATATTTCTGACCAACCCCACTTTGCCTGGCGGTTCTAACAATCAGCCGATCGCACCTCTTGCCATCGACGGCATATCGGGGCCTTTCACACGCGATATGCTACAGCGATTCAAGGCGCTTGGGACAACCCCCGTAGGGCAGCCGAGTAGTTTCGATTCGGAGCTTGACCTTTACACGACGATGAGACTTAACGGCTCTGGTGGTATACTGACCGCCGCCCAGCGATCGTCATTGGCTCAAGGCTTGAGGTCTGCTGCAGACAGGATGAACTTTGCATCCTTGGGAGAACTTAGCAAGCCGCTTCCACTGGTCGGCACGACCCCCGTCGAAACGAAATCCACTCCCGAAGCCCCCAAAGACGAAGTCAGTCTAGCCAGTGCTTTGTCGATCGACAGCCAGTTGCGCGATAGCCTGATCAAGCCGCTGGCCAGCTATATCGAAACGTCTGACAGCCCCTCGCTGCCGGGAGCCCAAGCTTATCTGACCACTGCCGGAATCACCGGTGTAACCCTGACGAGTCTTAATCCAGTCAGTTCGCAGCCCAATCGGAAACAATTTCAATTTGGCTTTACACGCTCCGTTTCTGACGCATCACGCACACTGTACCTCGGCGAAAACGCAGCTACTAGCGGGTTGGCTACCAGTCGCTCGATTCCAATTACGCTGACAACAACCTTGTCTGGCAGCCTGGACTTCGGAATTGATTTGACAACGTCGAGCACAGACGAGGCGTTCTTTATCAAGATCAATAGCCTTCAAGCGAACGCGAGCGCGACTGTGGCTCCCTCAAGCATGATTGATCTAAACTTGCTTGGTCGCTTCCTGAAGCTTGATGTTAGTGGCGGCAACCTGAACCTCAATGCCAACGTGTCGGCTAGTTCGGGCGAGATTTCGCTGCGTAGCTTGGCTTCCAGTCCGTTGAGCGTGTTATTATCAGCGCCGACTCCAACTACGTCAGTCACTGGAGGCTTCAATGCCACGGCCACTCTGTTCGGAACGACCTACACAGGGTCCATCAGTTTTAGTGACACAAACATCTTCGATGCTAACCCCATCGACGTTTCCATCACTGGTTTCTCCAGTGGTCTCAAGAATCTACTGACGATCAATTCGTCGGCGTTCAAAGATGCACTCAGCCAACTCGGTACGGCCATCGATAGCCTGCGCGACACCAGTCTCTTTGACGTGTCGTTGGGGCTAGCCAAAGGACTGGATGCCGGGAATGCGATTCGCCTGAAGGAAGCCTGGGACACAGCAGTCAGCAGTCAATTCTCCGGCAGCAGTCCCGTGCAAGACCTGCAAACTCTGCTCACTCGCCTAGGGGTTTCGACAGGCAACTACAATTCCTCCACCGGGCACCTTACCTTCAATGTCGACTTATCTCGCTCGCTGGTAAAGCAGTCGGCCGTAGTTGGGTTTGATGCCGACCTTGGTCCGATTGGCTCATTCGATTCCGCCAGCCTGGCTGAAATTCAAGCCGATGCGAATTTCAAGTTCACTTTGGGAATCGACCTGAATAGCGCAATTGGCAGTGGGTTCAACCTGTCTGCGGCCACATTGCTGACTGCGCTCAATGGCTCCAACGGTACAACGACCGTTACATATGACCACGATCAGAACAGTTCTACTCCACCAGTACCACGATGGCAATTGGCTGACCGACCGACAGAGGTGGATGGCGTTCGCTTTACGTTGTCCGATGGAACCGATTTCGATGTGAATTTTGATGGTCTAACCACGGTTGGCGCAGTGCTGAGTGCCATAGAGACGGCCGCATCTGCCGCCTTGGGTTCGCGGTATGCAACGCTGTACAGTGCTCAATCACCGTTTGCGAAGCTCGATCAATCGCGCAAGGCGTTTTCATTCGTCGATCGCACACGCGGTGAAGCTGAGCCATTTTTGATCACTGGTCTGAATAACTCGAACATCGGGTTGGCTGGAATTGGTCTGGGAATTTATGGCATTAGCGGCAAACCTAATTCCGAAGGACACCTGGAAATAAGCGGCTCTCCGCTGCACAACGACAGTCTCGCAGAGCGGCTATATCTCGTGAGCACATCCACGAACCGACCAACGATTGGCAGTTCGGTTACTGTGTCAGCCAGTGACATCGACGCATCCTTGAAAGTTCTGATTGCAGAAGCCAGTGTGAATGACGGAACAGGCAGCGCGCGAGCTACGGTACGACTCGCCATGGACGGACCTGCCGCCAGCGATGGGAAAATTACGCTGCAGGAACTATTCGATGCAGTACGAACTCCATCTATTCTGAACGTAGCCGCTGAAACCAGCGCGTCGATGAATTTATTCTTGCCGGTTGCAGCCAAGGCACCGTGGCTTCCAGCGAATCAGTTGGCTACTGGGAATGTCGTTGTTTCTTGGCCTGACCTGACGGATGCCAGCAAACTGCGAGTCTCTCATGCAAGCAGCCTTGATCAGTTATTCAACTTCGCCAATCTCGATGGTGAAGGCATTGCCAGCGCACTCGAAAGCGTGGTTGCTTATTTATCGAATGTGGAGCAGTTCCCGTTCCTACAAGAAAAAATACCGGCCCTCAATCGCAGCTTGGCGGAATTGGTAGGTGCCGGAAGTAAATTCACGAAGCTGATTGCGAATTACAAGAACCAACCAGTACAAACACTGGTGCAGTTCAAGACAGCCATGGAAACTGCTCTTGGTGTACCCGTGACATTTACTGCTGACGGGTCTGCGCTCAAGATTGGCTTTGATTTTTCTGCGTTGGTCGACGATCAGTTCAACATCAATCTGAGTCTTGGTTCGCTGGGAATCGCTAATCTGGACAGTCTAGTCGACGTGCGTGGTGAAGGGAACGTTCGCGTTGCCGCCAACGCGGGATTCCACATCGATCTGGGTATTGATATGTCCAATCCCTTATCCCCGCGTCCGTTCCTTTACTCGGGGACTACCATGGCTGAAGTGGGGGCCAAGGTTTGGGGCAAAGACCTCAGTTTTTCTGCTTCGGTGCTGTCTTTCGGCGTCAAGGTCAACAACGGTTGGGTAGCTATCGATTCCGATGGTGATGCCGAGGGAACTTTCAATTCAAATGACCGATTAAACTACTCAATCACGTTGAACGATGACGGCGGAAACGATGGGCGAGTTTACTTTACCAATTTAAGCAATGCAACGTTCACAGAAAGTGCCTTGAACGGTCAGTTCCGTGTCCATCTTCCGATGTCTAAGACTCGGGATGAAAGTTTGATAGGAAATTTGAACTGGCAATTCCCCATCAATAGCAGCCTAAGCTGGGATAACGCGCCGTCCAGCGGTGCCAACTTAACATACCCAAATTTCAATTCGCTAGTTTCTGGACTAAATCTCTCTACAGAACTGGACGGTTTTAGTGGTGGCATCGCCGACTTCTTCACGATTCTGGACACGGCTATTGATAACCAGGCGCTCATTGCAAGATTGCCCCTGATCGGTGACGCGCTGCGGGATGCGGTGCGGTTTGTCGGCGACATTCGCGACAAAATCTCAGACAACTTGCAAGTGCTCGGACCAAAGTCCGTGACCGTGGTCCAGCAAAAGATTTATGAAGCCATTGGTCCAGGTGGACTGAATTGGCTACGCGATCAAGATGATTCCAATTGGCGGTCCGGCCCACTGAATCTGGCGAATATCAGTGTTGACGATGTTCGTATCGACGTGAATTCGTCTAGCGATGTGCGCTACAATGTCCGGCTGAAACAGTCGCTGGCTCGTGTGACAATTCCGGTGGACTTTGATTTGGGATTGCCGCTGCTGGGATTGGTTGTCGACGGTCAGGTTCAACTGGATATCGGCTTCAATTGGGATTTGACCTTCGGTCTCGATCGGAGCAGGGGATTTTATCTGACTACCGATGTCTCGGATGAACTGCGCATCGCCCTGGAGGCAACAATTCCCAATTTCAACGCTCAAGGCACGCTGGGCTTCTTGCAGGTGAATGTTACCGACGGAGCCGACCTGAACATCGACAATGTCATTTCGGCCAATGAAAAAACAAGATTGTTGGCCAACATCAATGTGGACTTCCGAGATCCTGGCATTGGTGCCAATAACGATAACAAATTGACGCTGTCTGAATTGGCCAGTGCCAATCTCTCCAATGTGATCGTGGCTCGGTTTCCAAATACTGCAGACTCTAATCGGGCTGATGTGAGGTTGCACTTGGTCGGCTCTATCGCCGGTAATCAGGACTTCCCGCAGATAGAAACTGACTTGACGATTGGCTGGGGTTTCGGCGGAATATTGACAACTACCGACCCCTCATCCTTTGGAGACTCGCCGGAAGTTTGGCTGCGCAATGTGCAAATTGATCCCGGTCAAGTCGTACAGCGATTCGCTAAACCGATGCTCCAACACGTGAATTCTATACTCGCGCCGGTCAAGCCGGTGATCGAAGTCTTGCAGACTCCTCTGCCGGTTATCTCGCAGCTTGCCGGACGCAATTTTACTTTGCTGGATATGGCCGAGCTGTTTGCGCCTGTCTTTGGCGGTGAGTTTTCACAAGAGACCAAGCGATTCATTCGTGCTGCTGCCGATCTGAACAGCTTGGTGAACTTCGTTCAGAATGTATCAGCGTCGGGAAAAATCAATCTTGGCAGCTACCAGCTTAGCGGTGGTCCAAGCGCAGCCGGCACCGGTGGAAATCAGATTGACATTCGTACTGGGTCGTTGTCGGAGATTAACCCTGCGCAACTAATTGATCAATTAACTGGGACTACGGCTAACGATTTGTCGTTGGCTGGCAAATTGGATGCCGCCTCAAAGGCCTTCATGGAACAGGGGCAAAGTGTGCCATCCGGCAACGGTTCGGGGGACGGATTCAGTTTCCCAATTCTCCAGAATCCGATGGGAGTTTTGCAGATTCTACTGGGCAAACAAGACGTCACGCTTTTTCGGTACGACATGCCGCAATTGAGGTTTACGGCACCATTCAAGATTGGCCCGCTGCCGATATTCCCGCCGTTCTTGACAGTCTTCTTTCAAGGCATGATCGGTGCACAAGCAGATTTCAATTTCGGGTTTGATACCAGCGGTTTTGTATCCGGCAATCCGATGGATGGCTTCTACATCGAGGACACTATTGGCGGAGTCAAGGGGGCAGCCGATCCGATAGAGGTTTCGCTGTTCGCTAATGTCGAGGCTGGAGCCTTCGCGGGCATTGACTTGGGGATTGTAACCGTGGCCGCTGGTGCCGCTGGAGGAATTTTCGCCGAAGTTGGCTTGAATTTACACGATCCGAATCAAGACGGTAGAGTCCATCTGCCCGAGTTGCTCCAAAATATTAGTCGCGGTCCAGAATGGGTTTTTGACCTTCAAGGATCCCTGGAAGCCTACTTGCGGGCATTTATTAAAATCCAGGTCAGCTTAGGCTTCTTTTCGTTGACAATTATCGATGCCAGCAAGGAACTGGCCCGAGTCACACTGCTTGACTTCTCGTTGCCTCCGCGTGGCGAAATTGACACCGACCATTTGCTGGAACGCGTACCAGGTACCAATGATGTCCGTTTGCGATTGCGTGACGTAGACGACAACTTTAAGGTCCGTCAAGACGCAAGCGGCGCAATCGTAGTGACGGGCAGGGGGCAGAGTCGTTCTTACACTCCCGCAAGCCTCGGATTGACCAGCTTCGGTAAGATAGTTGGTGACGCTGGCAAGGGCAATGATTTTATCGTATTCGAGGAATCGGTCGCCTTGGATGTCGAAATTCATGGTGGGGAAGGGAACGATAACCTGATCTATCGCGGCAGTAGAACCGCTAAGTTTTGGGGTGGTTCGGGTAATGATACGCTCGTCGGTGGAGCCGGAAATGATGAACTTCACGGCGGGCTCGGCAACGATCGAATCTATGGGAACGGAGGCAATGATAAGCTTTATGGCGACGACGGAGACGACGAAATCTACGGCGGGGGCGGAGACGACGAAATATATGGCGGGGCCGGTAACGATCGGCTGTATGGCGAACTGGGGCGGGACAAGATCTACGGTGGAACCGGCAATGACTACCTGGATGGTGGCTTAGATAATGACGAGTTGTATGGCGAGGACGGAAACGACACGCTGATTGGTGGCGACGGAAGTGATCGCCTGTACGGCGGTAACGGCAACGATCGCCTGGAAGGTGGTATGGGCAACGATTTTCTGTATGGCGGAGATGGGGACGATACCATTGACGGTGGGGCCAATAACGACTCGATCGAAGGGGGTGCCGGGAACGATTATTTGATCGGAGGCGCCGGCAGTGATTTCATCTATGGAGGCGCCGGCAACGACATCATCATCGCGGGTATATCCAAGGCGGGTGGCGATACCGGAGCCGTCCACGTCATTGACGGTGGAGATGGCGACGATGAAATCTATGGCGATATCGGCCCCGATACCATCTATGGTCGTGAGGGAAGCGATCTTATCTACGGTCTGGCGGGCAATGACTGGATCGATGCCGGTGATGGCGACGACTTGGTTATTGGCGGAGATGGCAGCGACTACATCATAGGTGGCTGGGGACGTGACATACTGTTTGGCGGACGAGATACAAATGGCTCACCGTCTAACATAAACGATAGCAACGTAATTTTCGGCGATCTAGATGGTGCCAATCGCGATTCGCACTGGAACATGACAGGACGTCCGGAAGATCATGAAGACTTGATCTACGGCGATCAGGGCGACGACTTTATCTACGCAGGCTTCGGCAATGACACGATCTACGGGTTGCAGGGTAACGACTGGATCGAGGGTGGCTGGCAGTCTGATCTGATTTACGCTGGCATTGACGAATTGGGAAGTGGCAGCTCTGGTTACATTTTTCGAAATACTATCTTCGGTGATACCAGCCTGCCGATTGCCGCCCAATCGCCGCCTGGCAATCTTGAGGATCACCGCGACCGCATCTATGGCGACAACGGCGACGATTTGGTGTTCGCCGGTGAAGGAGCTGACATTGTCTTCACTCTGGCTGGTAACGACACAGTGTACGGCGGACGCGGCGATGACTATATCAGTACCTCGGTGGGCGATGACATCGTGTACGGCGAGGATGGCGATGATATCATCATCGCGGGTGTGACCGATCTGCACCTGTATCCCGGTCAGACGGATAAGGACTTGGTCTTTGGCGGAGCCGGAAAAGACACGATCTACGGATATGACGATGACGATTTCCTGGTCGGCGGTATTGGCGACGATCAGTTGTGGGGTGGCAAGGGGTCAGACGTTTTGTGGGGCGGTTCTGAAGTCATCTCATTCTCAGCATTTCGACGTGATGTCATTACCGATTTCGACTATCCCACCAATTTTCCAGGTGCCGAGTGGCCTGATATCGTGGCACAGGCTTACACTCGCATCGTGCCAGTCGTTCTGGCAGGTCTGTCGGTCGAAGGCCAAGCCGATGACGGTGACGATATGCTGCACGGCGAAGTGGGCGACGACTGGCTGTTTGGTGGTGGCGGCAACGATGTGCTGTTAGCCGGTCCCGGCCGCGACTACGCCGACGGAGGTGCTGGCAGCGACCGCATCGAGGGCGGCGATGGAAACGACGTCCTGCGCGGTGGTTCGGGTGACGATATCATTCTAGGTGGAGCAGGTATCGATCAACTGTTTGGCGATGCCGGTTCTGACAGGCTGTTCGGTGATGCCGGTGAGGATATTGGCCAGGGGATGGGGCTGTTTCAATCGCTTGCGGGCCAGCGACTCTTTGGTAGCGACGGCATCGACTACCTGTACGGCTATTCCTATTCGACCAACTTTGCAACAGTTGACGCAAGCAATCATGTGGGTACTGAATCGCTGCTGCACGGCGAAGAGCTACACGGCGGAGCCGGCGGGGATTGGATCTATGGCAGCATCAGGCGTGATACGATCTACGGCGGCAGTGGCAACGACACCATCCAAGGCGACGGACTGGTTGGGCCCAACTACGCCGACAATCCGCGCAAGGCTCTTAGCGCCATCAATGACGAGTATCCGCTTATTTATACCGGCATCGGTTCCGCAACGGTCAATGCCACCGAATCGGAGCGGCAACTCGGCGGTAGCGATCTGATCTACGGCGGCTCGGGCGAAGATCGTATCTACGGTGGCGGCGGCGGCGATATCATCTGGGGTGGTGCCGATTCGGATTGGTTGGAAGGCCAAGATGGAGTCGACACGCTGTACGGTGGCTCTGGCATCGACATGATCCTACTGGATACCGACACTGCCTACGGTCTCAATGCGACCCACGAGGTTTTCGACGGTCATTATGGCAATTTCCTACCAGGCGACGTGGCCGACGATAACGCCACGGATATCTTGCTGATCGAAGGCACCGATTTAGTTGATACGATCAGTGTTGGACAGATCGACTTCAACATCCCCAACACCACTCGCATCGGCTCGCGCCTGGCCGTCCAATACAATGGACGACTGTTGCTGGCAAATTGGCGCGACTTTACCGACCCAGCCGATGCCAACGGCAAGCCTTTGATCGAGCAGATTCGCATTTCAGGTCTCGGCGGCGACGACAGTATTGCGTTCTTGGATAACCGCAGAGTCGGTTCTTTCTCCAGCACGCCCTATCAACTCGATATCTCCGACCTGACCGATCGCAGCGATGACTGGGTAGCGGTCATCGATGGCGGTCCGGGTAACGATATTTTGAAGGGTACCAATGGTCGCGATCGCATCGACGGCGGTTACGGCAGCGACATTATCTACGGTTACGGTGGCGATGATCAACTGTGGGGTGATAGCGGTCCTGGCCTGGGAAACGTCAGCGATCATGACACGATCTATGCCGGTCAAGGCAACGATGATGTGCTGGGTGGACAGGGCACGAACTCGCTTTTCGCATGGAGCTACGACCCAGGACCTGCAATTACTAAACTTTACTTGACGCCCTCGGCTGCATCCCGTTCTGTCGGCGGTGTGCATACGATCGAAGGTGCATTCGATGCGCCTGCCAACGGGGAAATTGGGGCAGATTTGAACCTGTGGATCATCCGCGACAATCAGGATCCAATTCCCATTCAAATTCCGAAAGCAGTTTCTGACACGAACGAAAATCTCCCTGACCTCATCAATCAGCTTCAAGCTGCCGTGGGAAGCGACTCAGGGATTGTCGTTGACGCGCATACCACCAAACTGCGTTTCCGGTCGCCGTCCGCATTTCGAATTGAGTCTGGCATTTTCGGAATAGTCGTTGACTCTCAAGGTAATTTTGTGGCCAATAATGGCGACTTGAACAACGACCAATTCCCCGATTCACTAGCGGCATTACCGCCGGGCTTTAAGCTCGAAGACACCGGAATCAATCGCGTTCTAGGTGCAGATCAAACTGGACGCGACAACAAGTTCGATCAACTATATGGCGGTACTGGCTTGGATTTCATGTACGGTTTTGGCGCGCCAGAAGCCAGCCCCGACCTGCTGTACGACAGGAATGGCCAGTTGTTCGAGAGTCGCGGCGTTCTAGCGGGCGATGCTTGGAAGGAATATGCAAAATCGACCAATAAAGTCTGGTACTACAGCGGCTCCAATCGCGACGATGTGATCCATGTAGACTATGTCACCGAGCCCGGCTTGTTGGAAGGCCGCCATCTGATTACGCGGCTGACAAACAACAATGGCAACTATACCTTTGACGCTCAGGTCAATTTGGATTTCAGTAACTGGTCCTCCTCCGATGCCTTTTATGGACTGGCTATCACTGGCTCGTCACCTGTTCGCAGTTCGGTAGCTACAGAATTAAACGATGGTCGCAGCAATGCAACGCTGTCCGCCACGGTTGAATTTGCCATCAGCGTCGATGGTGGTGAAATCAAGCTGATCTCGGTCGCTCCCTCCAGCAGCGCCTCGGTGCCCAGTGGCATGCGCACCATCCGCGATTTGGTAAAAGAGGTGGACGAGGCCATAGCGACTGCCTATGGGCTGACCCGTGTCGACGGAGAATTCCAGCCTGCGGACCTTGCTTCCCTGCCCGTACGTGCCCGAGCCAGCGGCGATCTCCTCAGTTTGATTCGTACGTCGCCGGTGAACTCGCCAAATGCTTCCTTGGTCATTACCTATGCCAACAGCGTGACTCAATCTGAGCTATTCATCGGCGCGGATTCCGTTGCTACCAACAGTTTGGTTGGCTCCAACGGGCTGAAGAGCCTGCTGCCGCCCGAAAACGATTACTTGGCCATCATCATCGATGCACTCGATGGCAACGATCAAATCATCGTTGGTCCAACGGTTATCAAGAGCGTCTGGTCCGACGGCGGCCGGGGCGATGATACGATTACACACATGGCCGGCCAGCCCATCTTGATCGATCATCCCGATCTACGCGGGTCTGGTACGGTACGCAATGATACGCCATCCCAAGCCTATGGACTGGGCAACGTGTCAACCCAGCGGTTGTTCACCGGCTTGACCATTGACAATCCAACGGATGTCGACTGGTTCACCTTTACCTTGTCAGGCGTGACCTCAGGTGACGTTCTACGCGTGCCAAGTCTATCGCCGAACGACCGTCTGTCATTCCAGCTTTACAAGACAGCCAGCAGTTCACTAATACCCAATGAATCGACCGATACGCCGGTTGACGGATATACCTGGACTCAAGCAACCGCTTTCGATCCAGAGATTCGTCTGGACCAACTGCCCGCGCTTCAGGGCAGTGAAGTTTACTGGTTGAAGATTTCGACCGATCGCATTCCGACCGTCTACGAGCTGGACTTTATCGTCGGCAGTTCGGCTGGCGCTTCGGCTTCCGCGGCGATTGCAATTACCAATCCGACTGAATTGCGGGATACCATCGGCAACGTAGTTCTATCCGCTTCGGCTGCGACGATCTATGACCTGAACTCCGTGGTCGGAGTGCCTCTGAAGCAACCCAGCGGCAGCCCAAACAGCATCTACTATAGCTTTACACTGACGAGCACCGGTAAGTCGGCTGACCGTATTTCGCTCAGCGCCTTCGATGCCAGTGGCTGGATAACACTGGAACTACTGGACCAGAACAACACGGCCATTGATGCGGCGACTACGTATGGCCTCGAGACCCCCGCAGACGTTTCTCTGGCCGGGTTGAATCCTGGTAACTACAAACTGCGAGTCACCGGATCGAGTTCCGCGCGTTACGAACTTGTTCCGCGGGTAAACTCTGGTTCCGATCAGTCGCCTAGCTACGGCGCATACAGCGTCAATCTGTCGGCTCAGGCCGAGCAGTTTCTGGGCAATCCGCTGGTCGACCCTTTCGGTCGCTACAAGTATGTGCGCAAGGATGTTCTGATGGGCGGACCGGGGAACGATATCCTGCAGGGCGGACCCGGCGAAGACTGGATTTTTGGTGGCCCGGGCAACGACGTGCTTTCGGGCGGTTATGATCGCCAGGCCGGTGACCTGCTGTGGGGCGAAGAGGGCGATGATATTTTCCAAGTCGTCACCGATCGGCTGCCTGCCACCAAGGCCGCTCAGCGACGCGTGGGAACGGCCAGCAACGAGACCTTTATCCCAACCTACACCGACCGCTTCGATGGCGGGCCGGGCATCACCCAAGTACTGTACTTGGGTGGCGATTTGGATGCCAATGGCCGACCGGTACCCGATCATGTCGCCATTCGCTGGAATACCATCCTGCACCGCTACGAGATCACCACTCGAGTCTGGAATTTTCAACAGCAGAAGTGGGAAACGGATGCTCTTGAGGGGCCGGCTGAAATCGTTGGTTTGACCGCCGGTCCTAGCAACGGACAACTAAACGATAACCTTACATTTACCATCAGTGCGGACGGCGGCACCCCGACCGTCATCACAGTTACCAAAGCGACGGCGCAACTGAATTCGAAGTTTGATCATCTCGTCTTTCAGATCAATGAGGCCATTCGAATCGCCGGCTTGCGCGGAAAACTTTCTGCCCGCAATCTGGACGGTAGGCTATCGTTGACAACTATTTCGCGGGGGACAACCGCCTCGCTGACGCTCGTGGCTCCGAATTCGGTTGCGATAAATCAACTCGGTTTGACTGAGACTCCTCCAGACAAACCGGCTACTGGCCAAAAGGATAGTTTCTCGCCACAGCAGCACTACGCTTTCTACACGGTCTTCGACTCAGAAAACACAACCTACACAGTGATCGATACGCGAGCGGGTGACGACGAAGTTCGCGCAGACCCTGAATACCTGATTCGCGGCAGCGAGTGGGGATTCGATACCGAAGATCGGCCACAGCGAGGCAAGATTGACCTGATTATCCGAGGCGGCGATGGCAACGATCGCCTGTTCGGGGGAGCTGGCAACGATCGCATCGAAGGTGGAGCCGGAGCCGATGTTATTCGCGGTGGAGGAGGTAATGATCAAATTGACGGTGGAGCCGGCGACGACTGGATTGCCGGTGGCCCCAGCCAGGTCATGCCCGATCGCTACGAATTCGCGGCCGGAGCCGCCAATAACAGTGTCAGCTACGCAGCCTTGCTCAATGAAGACCTGTCGGTGCTTCGTCGCCGCGATGCCGTTACAGGCGAGTTGCTTCCGGCAGCCAGCCGCGACGTAGTCATCCGTGCTCTGAATCTCAGCTATGGCGACACCGGCGACTGGTACATCCTCAAGACACCGGAAGCGGTCAAGCAATTTGGCTCCCCTGATGTGGCCCATCAGTTTGCCTCCGTCAAAGCAGCGCAGTTGATTAAAGACGCCATCCAGATCGAGTTCACTGACCCCGAAACACAGAATCCGAACTCGCCGATATCGCAGCGACTGGCATCCTTCGGATACGTCCCTAACTCCGACTCCGGACGTCTGCTCTACCTGTTTGCAGGCTACGATACCGACCCTGGCGTCGGAATATCGATCGTGCCAGTCCAGGATTTCGAAGGCGTACCCGAATACTACTTGATCCATGTCGTCAATCCCAACAATGATGCCTTGATCGGTTCTGCCGAAGTCAGTAATCCACAGTTTATGCACGGAGTAGAACCCTACTTGGCAGAACTTGGAATTACCTTTGAGTACATCAACGCCAATGGAGTCGTGAAGAGCCTGACTGAACCACTGTCTTTCGGTGGTGCCAATGATCTGGATCTGTTGGTGGCCAGTATCCAATCTAAGGTTCAGCAATCGTACCTCAATGGAAAAGTTCTTTTTAATAAATTCAGCACACAGGACAAACGCGTTGGATTCTGGTTATCTGACAAAAGTGCTTTTGTCGGCGCGCCAGCGGAAATCATCGGCTCAGTCAATTTGCCCAGCGATGGCAAAGTTTCTTCGACCCAATCGTTTACCGTTAGTTACAACGGAGGAACCGCAGTCACCGTCTCCGTCACGGCAGGCGACACGACCAATAATAGCCGTCCAGCAGACTTGGTCAGCGTCATTAACGCCAAGCTTGCGGCGACCTCATTGGCCACTACGGTGCGTGCCAGTTTGTTGAATGGTAAGCTGAGATTGAGCACTAATGCGGGCGGTTCCGAGACATCACTGGGAATTGGCACAGGAAACGCCACCTTTGGATTGACTGGTTCCACTTCGGTCAGTGGCGAAGCTATAGCGTCCATCAACAACATGCTCATTACCGGACTGGGCGGCCCGAAGAACGCAGCTTCGGAGGACTTGTACTTCCGCAACGGAACTTCCGCTATCCCCGAATCATCGGGAACATACCAACTTCGACTATTAGCCTCCAAGCTTGGCGCAACCGTCGAGGTCTCAACCGCCACTGACGCATCGGGGCATGTGCAAACATCCAATCCGGGCGATTTGCCAGCAGCCATCGCTTTGGGCGATATCAATGGCGACGGCTACGGCGATTTTGTCGGAGCGACCTTCTCCAGTGGCAACGATCACTACGCCCGAATCTTCTTTGGCGGCCCGCAAGAGCCGGTCGATCCGGCCAGCCCCAACTTTGCCAATCAAATCGCCCGCAACAACGCCGTGCTCAATCGACACGTGCTGTCGTTGAAACTGCCAGCTCCTTTGTCGCCAACGGGTTCCGGTCCCGGGACATTCTCCACGATTACCAGCGGAGATTTTAATGCGGATGGACTATGGGATATCGTGGTAACGGTCTCTGGTGGAGACCATGCCGGGGTCTATACCATTCTGGGACGAAGCGACGCATTTCTTGTCACCGGTTCACGATCATTGCAAGCAGAGGATACGCTGCCCATTGGAGCAACTCTGTCTGTCAAGACTGAAGAAGCGGCAAATTGGATTCCGCTGACCTTGACGACTAACACAGCTGAAACCAGCGTAACGCTCGCAACACTGCTGACTAAATTGAACGCAGCGATTGCTACCGCTGGCTTGAGCAACACAATCATTGCCGAGGCAGTCAGTTCAACAGGCGAGGTGCGCACAACGGCTCAGGCAGGCGACAAGATCCGTCTGCGTCTAAGGTCTGGTCGGTCGCTGCAATTGTCATTGAACGATTCAATTTCCGATCCAATGAAAGCGGTCCTCGGCTTCCGAGACGAACAGCGCAACGCGTGGACAGGTGGAATTCTTGATGCTCAATCCCTGGATGTCACCCGATCCTATGATGCACGCATTTCGCTCGCTACTGCTACCGGCGGACTCGTGGGCGATGCCTACGGCTCCGGCGGGCAAGGCACTGCGGACATCGTAGCTGGACTTGTTGGTGGTACTCCTGGAATTTACGCAGGCAATTCCCTGTACAGGTCGACCGCAGTTCTCTGGTCGTCGGATTTCTCCAATGCCCAGAATCAAGATGTCGATGAAGGTATTGAATCCTATACGGGGCTTTGGAATCGAACGGTGCGACGCAGTGGCGGTGCCAACCACAGTGGACCGGCATTTTATTTCGGTCGCAATATTGAGGGTAACTTCGATGTAGGCACGACCTCGGGAGCACTGACGACTCACGAAATCGACCT
The DNA here is from genome assembly GCA_019636385.1 of Pirellulaceae bacterium. Lineage (NCBI taxonomy): Bacteria > Pseudomonadati > Planctomycetota > Planctomycetia > Pirellulales > Pirellulaceae > Pirellulaceae bacterium. The sequence goes on from JAHBXT010000002.1 coordinate 1,057,278, forward strand.
GACATCAGAACTCGATGAGGCTGATGCCAACGATATCGAGTTGCGATTTGCCTACCTGCTTCAAACGGAATCGACCGATGTCAATTCGATCTATGACAAGGCTCGCGTCATTCTCCAGCAGCGAAATTCGTCACAAGACCCATGGCCAACGGGGCTCACGGGCACCGTGGTCGCCAGTAATCGTACTGGAGCCATACACACCCTGATTGATGAAGGTCCGGGGGCAGTCGTGTCGCCAAACGCCAACTGGCGTTTGGCTACGATCAATCTCAACGATTATCGCGGTAAGCAAATCCGTCTGATTTTCCATTTCGACTCCGTTGACAACCTGGCCAATAACTTTGAAGGCTGGTACGTCGACAACATCGCATTCGCGCGGGTAGCTAGACAGTTGACCACTGCTCAACAGTCGCTCACCGGGTACACTGCCGATTCATTGGCCGGCATTGGCGATTATAGCGGAGATGGACGTGCGGACTTTGCTCTGGTCAATAACTCGACCATACAAATCTTCCATGGAGGAGCTACTGCTACACCTGGAGCTACGATTACTGCACAGAATAGCACTTTTGCCAATTACTCAGTAACATCGGCTCTTGGAGATGTTTTTGGATCAGCTCACCATGAATTCTTGATCAACAGCAGTTCAGGCCCTTCGTTTGTTGTCGAAGGTGGTTCGGCGAGTTTCTCTCTGGACTTGACCGTCGGACAGAATGCGCCCGTTGGGTTGTCGTCTTCGGTCAAGAGATTGCCTGCGGGACGTTTAATCGCATTGGGGAATGTTAGCGATGTTGCGAACGACAGTACAACAGCCAACCGTGCTGACCTTGGCGTTCAGAGCATCGAATGGACCGATCCGGTCAGCGAGTTGGGCCCGCAACTGAAACACGCCATCGGACAGGTCTTCTTTGGTGGCAGCAACTTCAGTTTGGCAACGCCCGACCTAGTGATCGAAACTGCCAGATCGTTATACGACACTGGCACGTTGGATGTACTGGCACTTGGCGCGTTGGGCGATGTCAATGGCGATGGCAAGGCCGACTTTGGTATCGGCGATTATCCGGGCGTTGGACAACATACGCACGTCATTTTGGGGCGGGTGTCAAGTGTCAATTATGTATCCACGTGGAACTTCACCGAGTCGTCAGAAATTTTCCGAGTCGGCATGGCACCGCCGCTGCTGCCGGGTCATGCGGGTTTACTTAGCTCCTTGCAATTGCCCAATCGAGGCACGGTCAGTATCGCTAGTGCCGCCGCGCTGGAAGGAATGAACGCCAATGACCAGTTGGCTAGTGCGCGCAACATCGGCGATATCAACGGTGATCGTTTTCCAGACTTTTTCATCTCCGGAGCGACCGAAAGTTACATACTGCTGGGGCCGGTATCGTTGGCCGGTGTCGAGTCGATACGCGATCGCGCCGATATCATCGTCAACACGGGCAATCCAAGTGGTAGCCACTACCTCGGGACACTGGCCAGCGGAATGGGCGATGTCAACGGCGATGAAATAGCCGATCTGGTATTCGTGAAGTACGTAAATGCTACGACATGGACGCTTACCGCGATCATGGGCAGCCGCGTCCTTCCTCGAGAACTAGGCGGCATCACCGGATACAACTCCGACCCGGATCGATTGCGATGGTACGAACAGAACATCACAGTCTCCAGCGGATTTGCTCCTACCGTCTCGATGTTGGACTGGAACGGGATACTGGATGGTTCAGGGCGGCCTACCAGCGAGATTCTGATCAATCGCGGTGCGACGTCCACCATTCACTCGTACGACCATAACACCAACGGCACCGGATCGCTGTCGTCCGCGATCATAACTTTCAACACGTCTGCATCTCCTAACTGGGTGTTGGAGGTTTTGGGGGATGTCAACGGCGATGGACGCAGCGATCTACGCGCTCGGCGCAGTCCATCGGCATCACAAACCGCCTTCAGCAGCTTGATCACCGGTGGCTCAACCAGTACGACTATCTCCGCCGGAGCGACTCAGAATTCCGTCATTCGTCAATTGCCGATGGGTGATCTAGATAGCCGGTTGGATGGCTATGCGGACTTCGCGGAAGTGATCGGAGACGGTACTTATGACAACACAGTCAAGATCAGCTTTGGCAGCCAAACGGGCATCTCTTCCAGTCGCTCGATCTTGATTAACCGCAATGGGTCAAGTGTCCCCGGCCAGCGAGTGACGCTGACTCCGGTTGCCGGCGACTACGATGGCGACGGCCAGGCTGACCTGGCCATTTTGGAGTCGGTTTCGACTGCGAGTGGTACTCCGATTTCGGGCCGCGTCTATGTCTTCTCGAATATCCGCAGCCGAGTCGGGAATACTCTGTCGCTGGCCGATAGCGATGTCGTGATTGAATCGAACGCCTCCACGGGGATCATCACCGCGATTAGCCCCACTGGCTTGGACCTGAACGCCGATGGGCTCAGCGATCTATTGATCGGAGCAGCCAAGGCTACTGGCACGCTGGGGTCTGTGCGAAGCAACGCCGGACGCGTGTTTGCCATCGAAGGTGAGCGCAAGCGAACGGCTATTCCCAACGACGGCATCGACGTACTAACCAACCGCACCGTCACCGCCAGCGGCGACTTCCTGGTCGATCGCGCCACCGGCCAACCCGATACCTTCTCGCGAACGCTCGCCGACAGTAAATCTGAGCAGTGGTTCAAATTCACCACGCTCGGTGACGGCCTGCCGGGGAACAGTTTTGGCATCAATGCTCAGTCGTCAGCCCCAATCAGCATTGCTCCGCAAGCAGCCGGCAGTATGTTTGGCGACAAGGGTATCGTCATCACCGATATCGGCGCGAATACCAATGATATTATGACAGGCAGACTAGCCATTCAGCCTGACGGAAAGATTGTCGTGGCCGGATACTCAACAATTCCTTCCACTTCCCGCAGTGAAATCGCCATCGCTCGCTACAACATCGACGGCACGCTGGATTCGAGTTTTGGTAATGGCGGTATCTATAAGCCAACCATTCGTAATTCGGGATCGGCTGACGACTGGACACAAGCAGTTTTGATTCAGCCCGATGGCAAGATAGTCATAGGCGCTTCAAGTCGCATTGGCTCCGGTGATTACGATTTCGCATTGGTTCGACTACTGCCCAATGGAACACCAGATACGGATTTTGGTACTGCTGGAGTTCGCATCGACCCGTATTCTAGCCAGCACGATCAAATATTCCGCATGACGCTGCAGGCAGACGGCAAAATCTTAGTGGTCGGGCGACAATCGGCATCTGTGAGCGCCTCTGGCACTTTCGTTGTCAAGCGCTACAAATCAGATGGAAGCGATGATAGTTCCTTTGGCAGTTCGGGCAAGATTACGCCCGCGTTTGCCAGTGATAATGATTTCATGCAAGTCGGAGTAGGCATTCAGTCCAGCGGTGAGATCGTGATTGCTGGCAGGCAGGGGACACTGCTGGCCATTGGTCGATTTAACAGTAATGGTACCGCCGTCGCGGGTTTTGGAACCAATGGCATTCAGACGTATGGTAGCGGAAACAGCAATGGCCAAAAGTTTATTAACACCGCTGCGGGGACTCTAAGAGGATTGGCTATTCAGTCTGATGGAAAATTGGTTGTGGCGGGATATAACTGGAGCGGAGTATCCGGTCAAACGGTCACGCCGTTTCTGTCACGATATTCTGCCAATGGTACAGCGGAATCAGGTGCAGACTTCAGTTTCTCGACTCCCACTGGTAGCATCTTTTTTGCCGACCTGACAATCCAACCGGACGGTAAACTAATGGTTACCGGCGAGGATCAATTCAACACGCTCCGAAAACTGTTTGTCAGTCGCTACAATTCAAACGGCAGTCTCGACAACGGCTTCGGTATGTCAGGCATGCAAGCGGTGCAAATCGGACAACATCATAGTTCTGGCTATGGAGTTGTCATGCAGTCGGATGGAAAGATTGTCGCAGCTGGCATGGCATACCATGACACCTTGCCGCAAGGGGATTTTGCATTAGTCCGGCTGAATCGTGATGGCAGCTTGGATCGAGGAGCATTGGCCCCGGATATCCCCCTTTCCATCTCCAGCAACCTACCCGGAATCCTGGAATTCGATCTGTCCGGCATCCAGAAGCTGCTTGCCGACAATCCATCCACATCGACAGTGGATAGTCTGATCGAAGATGCTCTGACTAAAGTCAATCTCCAGCTCAGCTACAGTTCGGCCAATCTCAATTTTCCGAGCACCGTCAGTCTGGAGCCCACTCATCGAGCGGTGATCGGCAACATACTGTACTTCGTCGGAGGTCCTACTGGTTGGCAGTCGCTGTGGCGGACTGACGGAACTGTAGTTGGAACCTATCAGGTACGGCAACTGACTGGAGATGCTCTGGTTGCCTTGACAACGACCGACGAGTTATTAGGAATCGACAGCGATAACGATGGCGCAAATGATAAGCTTTATTTTACATCTCATAACCAGATATGGAATTTGAACCCATCAAAGCAGGCGGTCCAGACGACCAATCTCACCGGTGTGACATCTTTAGGTAAGCTCAAATATCTGGGCGAGAAATCCGGTCAGAGTATTGTCTTCTTCACAGGTACCGAAGGTAGTTACGCACGCCTGTGGCATCTGGATTCGACGGTGCCTGTCGCAGGTGCCCGTAAAGTCGTCTCAGAAAGAACTCCGGTCGTCGATTTTGTTAGGAATCCGAACAGCTTAGAGGTAACGCCCATCCTCGGTGAAAGGACTCTGTTCTTTGTAGCAGATCATTCGAACTCAAGCTCGACTAAGAGACTTTGGTCCATTCGCCTGAATCAAGTCAATGCGGACTTCGATGGCGATAGTCTTGCAGGCCGCGTGAATCTGAACTTGGGGAATCCTCAAAACCTCACCGCCGTACCGTCAATGCAGTCACTATTTTTCACGGCTAATGATCCCGGCAATGGTTTCCCCAGCCTGTATACAGTCAATTCCGCTGATACTGCGAATCTTAACGCTGTTAGTAGTCATTCGGGAAATGCTCTCGGCAATCTGACTGGTGTCAATAACCGCCTGTTTTTTACAGTGGCTCCAGGCAACACCGTTTGGATTTCTGACGGTACAACTACCGGTACACAGGCTATGCTGGGTGAGAAGGGATTGCCAATCGCCGATGGAAGCAGTCTAACCAGTCTTTCTGGGACGAAATTGATTTTTGCGGCAAGTAGTGACTCCCGAATTGGAACTGAGTTACTCAAGTATGACACGAGCGTTTCGCTCGGCAGTGGAAGTGTTGTGTCTGCAAGTGGCTCCGGCTCATCCATTGTCGTCGTTACCAGTCAGCCACATGGCATGCAAAATGGCGATGTCGTCAGTATTCTGGGGGCGACCGGTAGTGGGGCAGGCAATGTGAATCGCGTGACTGCCATCAAGAACGTAAACGTCAACAGTTTTGAATTGGATTTACCACCCGGCACTGGCTCTACATCAACCACGGGAGGATTTTGGTCTCAAGTAAATATCGCTCGATACGTTAAGGATATCGTACCTGGACCTACTGGATCTACTCCTACGAACTTTACCGAGGTGGATGGATTCATCTATTTTGCTGTGAATGACTTAATTCACGGAAATGAATTGTGGAAAAGCGATGGAACCTCGATCGGGACAAATCTAGTCTCCAATATTCGCCCTGACACGCCGAGCATTGCCGGTTCCAACCCTTCGAACTTTGTGGCTGTTGGAAATCTAGCGTACTTTCTGGCGGACGATGGGGCGGGTAGCAAGTTGTTCAAGTCCGACGGCAACTCGGACGGAACGGTGCGAGTGGATCGGACGCTAGGCGTTGAGCTAGTCGTGAATGTGCTGCGAGATGAGGGCGATGGACAGATTACTAGCGATGACCTCATTGGGGTATCGAACCCAGTGGCCTACTCGGAGCGGACCGCCAAGTCTGGGACTGCGGGTGCCGTCAATGCAACCAGCGGTGTGATCGACGATCCGACGGTTAATGCAATGCTGAAAACCGCAGTGCGTGATGCTCTGCTGAAGGGACACACCCGAATGACGGTGCGACTGGAGCAGGGCAACAGGCTGTCGGCCAGCGATGTTCCAAACGCCCAGTCCCCGACAGGTGATTCTCAGAATAACATTCGCTTGGATATCGCCATCGATTTGGCTGGGGCCGTTACAAGATTTGGAGTTCCGCACGACGGAGACGATCCGAACATGCCGGGTGCAACGCGGTTGACTGTAACACCGCCCTCGGAAAACGACGTGGTATTCGACCTGTACGATGCCAAGGGCGGGTTGATGAAGCCGGGTGTAACCAACGTCGATATGCGGCATCTAGATGCGGGGACGTACTATGCGCGAGTCTATCGCCCGGATGCACCGGCCGCGACCGGTACGGCCCGCAACTTTACGTTCTTGGTCGCGGCACCACCGGCTGGGCAGACTCGACCGACGTTCTCCGATCCCGACCGCGATACCATTCGCGGCGGTGATGGCAACGATTTCCTGATTGGCAACGCAGACATCGATCGACTGTTCGGCGGGTCGGGTAACGACGTCATTACCAGTGACACGTTGACGGTCTTCACCGGTACGACTCAAGCTCGACTGCGCAGCACCGAGATTCGCGACTACCAGGGAACGCTGGATGCGGCAGGTCCGAATAACGAGATCGTTGTTCAAACCGCTACTGCCGATTCGATCGGGGATTTCAAGAAGGCGCAGCTCGACCGTGCCGTATTCATTCCAGACAAGGGATTGCGGCTAGTACTGGCCGATGCGATTGGCATTACCTACACCAACCGCTTTGACGACCAGCCCAATTTGGCTCGCCCAATCCATGCGAGCGACTTGGCAACGCTAACACACCTGGACGCAAGCAATCGCGGAATCCGCGATCTGACTGGACTCGAAAACGCGGTCAATCTTCGAAGCCTGAATTTGGCGAATAATATTCTTCGAAGTATGGAAACGCTTCGCGTCAAAACAAGCACTGATGACGTAGATGCAGGAGCGCCACTCGGACTTCGCCGACTAGAGTACCTTTCTTTGGACAGCAACGAGATTGTATCTTTTGCTCCACTTGGGGGACTAGGCGAGCTACGCGGTTTGTCGGCAGATGGCAACTGGCTAAGTTCTGAAGCTCTTGCTTTAAGCCTTAGTAGCTCGGAAACCTGGAGTGACCCCCAGCAGGCGATTCAGTCACTTTCCTCGCTTGAGCATTTAAGCATCGATAAAGCCCCATCGATAGCAGTGAATTCGATCCCTATATTTTCACCCTTTTCAGATACCAATCCGAGTGCTGGAAAAATCTTGGTACAACCTGATGGGAAGGTTTTGTATGCGCTCCATTCATTATCCTCACCGCATACTTGGACCGTCGTACGATACCAAAAAGACGGGGCATTAGACAATTCGTTTGGCACTGGGGGCATATTCCAGTTGTCCAATCTGCCGAGCCTGTCACCCATGAGCGGGCTTCATGGCATTGAATTGCAAGCAGATGGAAAGATTTTGTTGCTTGGGGGAATTCGACTGGGGTCAGCTCGTGATGCACTCATTGTACGTCTAACGACCGAAGGCAAACTTGATTCGAGCGGAAATGGGTCGACCTCACCGTTCAATGGAACGTCAGGTTATCAAAGAGTAGAGTTCAACTCCCTAGATTCCGATTACTTCAAGTCCGCTGTTCAATTGTTTAATGGCAATGTCGTTGCGATTGGAGAAGCGTGGAACTCAGGAGGCTACCGTGTTGCTGGAGTCGAGTTCACCAGTTCTGGTGTGGCAGTAGGCACGAACTTCATAGATAGTCCTATTGCTACGAATGTAGCCGTAGCTAAGGCACGGCTTCACCCGGATGGCGGAGTCATTGTTGTTGGCTCATCCTACGATGCAAATTTCTCAGCGGCAAGCACTGGGCGATTCATGACGAAGTTACTACCCACGCCGAACGGTTTAGTAAAGGACTTAAATTTTGGTTCGCAAGGTCGTGTACTCTCTGACGATCCTACTGCTGAAGACCTCGCATTAGATGTACAGATTGACTCTCAGGGCAGAATTGTTGTTGTAGAGTACCATCGTACATTGACCGGCGGCGCTGCCAGGACGCTGATAGCCAGATACCAGAGCAATGGTCTAACCGATTCTACCTTTGGAAACAACGGAAGAGTCGAAATCCCAGGGATGAGGCCAAATGGCTATGCCAGCAACCAGTTGCTTATAGACTTTGCAGATGGAATTCTGGTGACTGGACGTGAAAGCGTTGATCTAGAGCCTACCATTGTTAGACTCGATTCGAACGGGCGAATCGACACTGACTTCGGACAATCCGGACAGTTTAAAATGCCGATTTCAGTCGGAGGTGCAAGACCACAGACTAGTCTGTTGCGAAATAGCGATATGGACTTGTTCCTGGGCTTTGCAGCAGAGTCTAACAACATAGCGGGAGCTTGGCTAAAACACACACCGAGTGGTGTCAATTCCATTTCGTCTATTTCCGAACTTCTGAAATTGAAGTCGTTGAGTCTGATTGATCAAGGTGTCTCAAGTATCGCTCCAGTAAGTCGACTTGTTAACCTAGAATATTTGAATTTACGCAACAACTCCGTCGGAGATGTCTCGGCGCTAGCTGGAATAGCGCTTGCCGATGACGACCAGCCCGGATTTGTTGGCCCTGCATCAGCGACTGATCCGCATACCGAATTCTCCAGTTCTTACTTCACCGAAACCGGAAGTTGGCAGGGCAATATCAGCAACGTAACCGCTGCCTTTCATGGAGACTATAGATTCGCAGAGAAATCGCCGAGCCAGGAGGCAACGGCTTCTGCTACTTGGACATTCGAAAATTTAGTGCCCGATGAATATGAAGTATGGGTCACCTGGTTGCCGAGCAAGGCAAACGCAAGCAATGCACGGTATGTGATCGCATCTTCCCAGGAAGGAAGCATTGGTTCGGCAATGCTGGAGGGACCGCCGATTTTCGTCAATCAGAAGCTCGAACCCGGGGCCTATAGCGACTTTCAGCGTGTCGACTCCGAGAATCGCAAATGGCAGCGGCTTGCAGGCTCGGTGAGCGTAATGCAATCCGCAGAAGGTTCGACGACTGGCCGATTGACTCTAACACTAAGCAATGTCGCAGATGGCTTAGTCATTGCCGACGGCGTACAGATCGTTCGAAGTTCGGCGGTGTTGTCTCGGCTAAAGAACCTCGACCTGCGCGGCAACCCACTCGGCAACGATGCGGTTAATATTGCTATTCCTGCTATGATTGCCCAGTCTGGCCGTGGACTTCAGTTGATTTTAGACCCCACGACCGCAGTTCCAGTCCTGAACCCGATCGCTCCGCAACTGGTAGCCGCCAATGGAACTACGACTGTTCAGTTATCGCTGCAAGGAGTAACCACTCAATCGGACCAGGTATTCGATAGTTCGAACTGGAGTCATAGTATCGTGACGCCTCCTGAGAACTGGAGCAGCACCTCCATTACGGCGACCGTTGGAGGAGTTTCTGGACCATTTCAGAGAACAAGTCAGTCCAATTGGACGAATTTCGAATGGCAAGAAATCCCGGCTCAGGGAACTATTTTCTTGAATGGTGGAGCCAATTGGGAAATTAATGCACGAACCGGTGACGTCAATGGGGACGGTAGAGACGATTTAGTCCTTCCGTACAATAGCCCTTTTGGTACGAATGAAGGCCTGGTAGTTCGAACGCATATCAACCACGCCGATGGAAGCTGGGTTTATAGCGATCAAGTCTTCGGGCATTTGAACGGCGTTATCGCCGCTGGAGCAACGATATCGTCACTCTTAGTCAACCCTCGGCTTGCCGATGTCAATGGAGATGGATTAGCGGATTTGGTGTTTCCCTACGATCACCAACGGAGCGATGGTGGCTTCAACATTCTTACGATTCCGAGACTTCCCGGCGGCGGTTGGGCGGCACCCGTAAATCAACAGTTTGCTGATGGAGTGGGACTGGCGCAATTTGCAAGGCTTGGAGATGTTACAGGGGATGGTCTGGCTGATCTGGTCGTGCCTTTTGACTTTAGCCACGACACAGGGTCACTTCGTGTTCGAGTCTTCGAGAGACAGGCCAACAACTGGAAAGGCTCGGTACAACAATTATTCCCTGTTGAATCCGGACTTGCAGCCAATTCTCGATTGGCTGACATCAATGGAGACGGTTTGGCAGATTTGACGTTTATCCATCAGACCTCGACTCAATTGTTGGTCCGCCACACATTGAGAAATTCCAATGGGACCTGGAGTCCTATGACTACAGTCCAATCGATACCCATTCTGCCGAATGTGACTCTTAGCCCCGTTCGAGTCGCTGACCTGAACGGCGATGGTTATGGGGATCTGGTGGTTCATTTTATAGAGTCTCCGGTTGGCCTGCGTACCACTATCTACTTCGGAAATGGCAATGGATTTTCGTTATCTGCTACAAAGACTCTAACTCTGGGCGATGGACCTGGAGCACTGAATCGGGTACTGATAGGCGACTATGATGGCGATGGCAGAGACGATCTCTTTCTGCCGTCTACGGGCTACGATGGCACCAATCTCAACTTGCGAGTAAAACGTTCGACCACAAATAACTCCGAGCTGTTCTTGGGCATCCATACGTTTACAGGAGTCCCAGCTTACTCGTTAAGCGACTCACCCATCGGCGCAATGAACTATTCCTTCGACATTCGGTCATTCAATGGCGGCGATGTAACGACAGGACTCATGCTGAAGCAAGGAGCCAATTACTATGTCCAGAAGAACAATCTTGCTGTGGCTAAACGATCCAAGGGCTGGAGTCGAGTTGCTGGAAGTAATTTGTTAGCGAGCGACTTCGAGTTGGTAAGTGGAACGGGAAATCTCGATTTCAGTTCTTCAGGACTGCCCATCAGCTTTGGATATTTCACATCCAATGCGTCGGCCCTTGGAACAAGCGCCTCGTTCGGTGTCGATAATTTTTCCGCTTCTATCATTCAATCCAATGTGGCTGGCAGTGCTTTGTTTACCGCAACCACCGATCATCCCATTGTAAATGGATATGGTCTGAGCCTAGAGGTTGTAGGTGATCAGTTGATAATTACTCCTTCGGGCGATTTTACGGGTAATGCGCGGGTGACAGTGACCGCCCACGATGGCCCGACCGGTCCTAACGACTATCGTGGCCGAACAAGCGAGCAGAGTTTTGATGTGATGGTCGTTCCTTCGGTAACCGGCAGAGTTTGGTTCGATGCGAATGGCAATCATCTCCAGGATGCTGGCGAAGCGGGGGTTCCTAACGCGATCGTAGAGCTTTTCTTTTCGGTGAATGCGACAGCTGGAGATGGTGACGATGTTTCGGTTGCGGTCACAACGACCGATGCCTTGGGCCGTTACCATTTCTTGACCCATGCGACTGAACCCTACAGTTATGTAGTTGTGCGGCCTCCAATCGGATTCACATTTGTCGATAAAGATGTTGGCAGCGATGACAACATCGACAGCGATGTGAACAACTTTGGAGTTTCATCTGCGTTCAGTTTTGGAGTGCCTCAAGGAATTGATGCGGGTTTGACGGGGTCAGCTCCCGCATTCGGATGGGCAACTTCGTTCGGAAGTTCTGTCAACGACCGCGATGATTTTGTACACGCCGTTCGAACTGACCCGCAAGGAAACGTGTATACCACAGGAGCTTTCGACGGTTCCAACGTCGATCTTGATGCAGGACCAGGTGTCTATTCTTTGTCAACCAACGGTGCTGGAGATCGCGCCGTCTTCGTCATGAAGCAGACGCCCGCAGGGGCGTTGGCGTGGGTTCGTAAGATCAACCAATCTTCGGGGACTCCAAACGATGAAGGGCTCGCCATCGATGTGGATGCAAATGGAAATGTGTATGTCACCGGTTACTTCCAAAACACTGTCTCAATGATGGGAACTACGCTGACAAGCGCAGGAAGTGACGACGTGTTTGTCATCAAGTTCGATACTCACGGCACTCTCGCATGGGCAAAGCGAATGGGTGGCACAGGTAGTGATCTGGGAAGAGGAGTCTCAGTTGATCCATTCGGAAATGTCTGGGTTGCAGGCCAGTTCGCAAGCTCAAACTTTGATTCCGGTCCAGGATCGACAACTTTGTCGACTGCGGGGGCGGCGGATATATTTGTCAGTAAACTGGACTCGAATGGAAATCACCTTTGGTCCGGCAGAATCGGAAGTACCGGCAATGACACTAGCTTTTCGATCAGCACGGATAGTTCGGGCAATGTTCTCGTTACTGGACAATTTCAAGGGTCTAACGTTGACTTTAATCCAGGGGCTGGTAGTTTCCCATTAGACGCGGTTGGTCACGACGGTTTCGTGCTGAAACTCAGTAGCAGTGGCGAGTTTCAATGGGCTCGACGCATGGGGGGAAGCGGCACAGATTCTGCTTTCGGAGTTACGACGGACGCTGACAATAATGTCATCGTTGTAGGTGAATTCCAGCAGACAGCCACCTTTGATACTGGGGTGATTCGCACCGCGAACAACAATGACATTTTCATCGCCAAGTTTAACCCGGCAGGTAGTCTTTCATGGGTCAGCACGATGGGGGGCACATCACCGTCACAAATCGGCGGGACCGCCAGATCAGCGGCTACCGATTCGGCGGGCAATATTTGGATTACTGGGAATTTCATCGGCACCGTGGATTTCGATCCCGGAAGCGGCACGATCAACTTGACTTCAAGTGCCTCAAAGTCCGATGGCTTTGTTGTGAAGCTGGCTTCAAATGATGGGTCTCTATTGCAAGCCGATCAGTTCGGTGGCAGTGATGATGATTTGGGACAATCAATCGCGGTTGATGCCGGGGGCAACGTGGTCGTTGCGGGTCGGATCAAGGGTATAGCGGACCTTAATCCGGGTTCGGGGACGTATAACCGTACCGCTAACGGATCAGCCTACGATGCGGCGATTCTGCGCTGGACGGTGGGTACCCCAATTGCCCCCATCCCGGCAGCCAACATTGGCAATGGCGGAATCTATGGAACCGTGTTCGACGACACAAACCTAAGTGGAGATTTGGACCCAGGTGAGGACGTTGAAGGATTGCGTGTATTCTTAGACGAAAATGGCGATGGTATATGGCAAGAGTCGGAAAGCAACACGCTGACCGATGGCAATGGCCAGTACCGCTTTACTGGTCTGACCCTCGGTACATACCAGGTACGAGTCGACAGGAATTATCCTGCCAACAATCGATTTGCAATTTCGCCAGCCGACAGCCTGCGAACTGTCAGCCTGGTTAGCAATCAGTTCATCGCAACACAACAGGACTTCAGAAGCCAAATGGCGGTTGGTATCGGTCCCGATCGAATGATCACCGAGGATGCTAATGTAGCCGCGCGTACGTTCACGACCGACGTGGGCGATCAATTGACAGGTCCCACATACAAATGGTTTGTAGATGGCTATGAAATCGGCGGACAAACGGATGACACGTTTGTCCTGAGTGGTCTGGATGGTCAAAACAACCCGATCGGCAGAGGGTACCACGTCAAGGTCGAAGTGACCGGAACTTACCTAGGGCAGACACACACGTTTTCAGATTCCGCAATGGTCTTTGTGACCAATGTCGCTCCCACGGGCGGCATGGCCAATAATGGTCCCAAGCCGGAAGGAACGCCGGTGACCGTGTCGATCGCGGCTACCGATCCTTCCAGTGATGATCAGGCGAGCTTGCGGTATTTTTTCTCGACGGATGTCTTGGCTCGCGACGCAGCGGTCTATGCCGATGGTAGTCTATCGAGCTCTCAAGAGTTCACCTTTACCGCTGACGAAACCTACACAGTATACGGTCGGGTGATGGACAAGGATGGTGGCTTTAGCGACTACCAGACAACAGTCATGATCGATAATGCTGCCCCCACGGCTGACGCTGGCGGGCCGTATACGATTACCGCCGGCCAGGGTAGCGTGACGCTCGACGCTAGCGGATCGACTGATCCTGGTAACGATCCGCTTTCCTATTTCTGGGATTTGAACAACGATGGTATCTTCGGGGATGTGACGGGTGTTAGCCCGACGCTTACTTGGGTTCAATTAACCAACTGGGGCATTACGCAACAAGGTACTTATCCGGTTCGCGTGCGAGTCTCCGATGGGCTGCTGAGCGATGATTCGATGGCGGTTGATCTGGTCGTCGCCAATACCTCGCCAATGGCCAACGCAGGTGGAACCTACACCATCAGCGAAGGGCAGTCGTTGACGCTGGAGGGTGGACAGTCCAGCGATGCCGACGGACACCTCTTAAGCTACACTTGGAAGAGCAATGTCACCGTTCTGGGTAGCGGTCAAATCCTGACCCTCAGTTGGGACGAGTTGGTAGCGTTTGGGTATTCTGATGGTCCCGCCAGTTTACCAATTGAACTTCTGGTTGACGACGGGCTCGGCGGCACGCATTCAACCGACACTACCCTTACCATCCTGAATGCCGCTCCCACCGCACAATTCACCGGTCCGACCACAGCCCCGGAAGGCGTTGCAGTCAACTTCGAATTCAGCTCGATCTACGATCCTTCGCCCGGCGATACTTCGGCTGGCTTCCTGTACAGCATCGATTTAAACGGAAACGGGGATTACTCCGATCCTGGTGATGTGCTGGACAGTCCTAATGCGTCTCATTGGATCATTTTCCCCGACAACGGCATCTATACCGTCCGGGGACGCATTCGAGACCGTGATGGAGGCGAAACAACCTACGAGCGGATCGTGCAGGTAGAAAACGTGGCCCCACGAGGTGATTTAGCCATTGGAATTGCGTCAATTAATGAAGGCAGCACGTTCCAATTTGGACTTGAGTATTTGAATGATGTTCCAGCCGACCTCGCGTCGCTGATGTTCGAGTTCGATCTCGATGGCGATGGCTTGTACGAGCATGGTCCGGTGTCCACGCCAACCATTCCGGTAACGATCTATACCAACGGTAGCTATCTGTTACGAGTTCGCGTAAGCGACAAGGATCAGGGCAGCAACGTGTATACACAGGTCGTCACCATTAACAACCAGGTACCGACCGTACAGACCTTTGCCACCGCAGGCGGCAGCAACTCGACTGCACAAGGCACTTCGGTCAAGTTCATCGGCACCTTTACCGATCTCGGAGCGGAGGACGACAGCGACAAGTGGACCGGGTACGTTTCGATTAAGGATAGTTCAAACGTTGAAGTCGCCCGTACGCCGCTGCGGATAACCCCGGATTCAGTCCATCTGAATCAAGCTACTTTTGAGGTTTACTATGTCTTTGCCGAGCTGGGCACTTTTACTGTTCAAGCTTTCGTCACCGATGGTGAGTCCCTGACACCGGGAAGTAGCAACCCAGTTGCTATCTCAGTTGGTAGTGCTCAAGTTGTAGGGAGCCATGTCTACCACAAAGGATCGAGTTTCGCAGGGGGCGGCAGCAACATAGCCGCCGCGCTGGATACCAGCAAACAGCTAGCCAAGGAGGGGGCGACTTCCCAGACACTGGGTTTCAACAACCTGATCAACACATCTCGTGGCATCAATGGTCTGGCTTTTGATATTTCGAATCTGCCGGCAACTGCTTTGACCGCAGCCGATTTTGAGTTTCAGTGGAGCCCACAGGGCGCGTTTAACCAGAGCGCTAATCCGCCGTCAGCCTGGACAGCGGCTCCCGCTCCATCGGCGATTACAGTTCTGCCGGGTGCGACGCCACGAGTGATCCTCGAGTGGCCTGATGGATCGATCATCAACCGATGGATACGAGTAACCATCAAGGCCAATACCAATACGGGACTGGCCGTGCCGGAAGTCTATTATTTGGGGCATCTTCGCGGTGAGACCAACGGAATTGTCGAGTTCGGTGTGTACACGGTGTCCTTCGCCGATATCACCCAGATCAAGAACAATGTTTCTATCATTGTCGGTCCGGGTGGCGTGCTCGACATCGACAAGAATGGTGTGATCGCTTTCGCCGACATCACCGCCATGCGCAATAACGTGGCAGCTCAGCTTACGAATATCATCATTCCTGCTTCAGGCGGTGGTGGCGGAGGCACTGGAGGCAGTGATAACCAGGAAGGCAGCTTAGTTGGCTACGTTTTTGATGACGGGGCCGCAGCTTTCAGTGGCTTTGCGGCAAGTAGTTTAGCCGACAGTGGCGAAGATCAAGGCGGATACCATGACGGCCAGGTTGCGCTCAGAATGGCGGCACCTGCGGTTGAAGACACAGTTGCCAATGAAGCCACTAGCCTGATTGTAGACGCGGGTCTCCTAGAAGACGCGAGTATTGCTGAAGACTCGAGTATCGCTGAGCACGTAAGTGTTGCTGAGCAGACTACTGAAGTTAAAGAGTCGCGTCTGCTCAGCAGTTCTGGCGTGGCTGAGATCGGCAGTGATGTTCAAAATGCAACTGCCATTCAATACGCAACAGTTCTCGAAGTTGCGCAGCTCATCGAAGACACTGATATTATTGAAGACGCAAGTGTCAGTGAAGACAGTGCTGCAGTTAAAGACACAGCTAGAATTGAGGATTCAAATCCGACCAAACTGTCCAGCGCTGGCTCGACGGTATTACCGCCTACACCAATAATCGCTCCTATAGTCGTGATGGCTAATCCGCAGCCTGTTAGCAGTCAGTTGGCCGGATCGTCAATCGCCCAACCGTTTGAGTCAACTGGATGTAAGTTCGTAGCCCCCGTTGCCCAACGGGGTACGACGAATTACCGAATCGGCAGTCTAACCGGGGCGAGTTCAACTACCTCGAATCTATCGGCCCGCGAATGGGTGCTGGGGAATTTGCGACTTAGGCGAGTTCAACCAATCAGCCTTCCAGCGAGCCTCACGCTAACTTCGCCATCAGTCGAGTCGATCGACAAGTTCTTTGAAGAGCTTTCGGAAGGTTAGTAAATGATAACTGAAGATAGGGCATTTCGGCTAATTGATTCGACATATTACGGGCCGAGTTGTGGTCGCAATTTCCCCTTGAATCACTCTGGCAAATCGCTCGCTTTGGGCGCTTGCACGACTGCATGTAAATCGTAATGATGAAGCCGGATGCGGCCGCCCAGGACTGGTGGACATCGCCTAGGAGACGGAAGAAAGAGTGTTTAAACTTCGCGTCGAGGTGGAACATAGGAACTTAGCATCGTGATGGCAGGAGTTTTCCGATGTCTTTCACACCATTTTTGCGGAGCTTATGACTATGCAACGAGGGTATTCCATTTGTTGGTTGTTGCGTGCAGCGTTCTTCGGAGTTAGTAGATCCGAGCAGTGCTGCGCTCAAAGCCCGAAAGAGATTGCCAACAGTATCGGTATGAAGCTTGTAATAATCTCCAAGGGGACGTTCAAGTTGGGATCACCGCCCGGCAAGGAAGGCGTGAACCATGACGAGCGACAGCATGAGGTAACGATCAGCAGAGACTACTACCTCGGTATGTACGAAGTAACTCAGGCGCAATACGAAACAATCATGGGGGATAATCCAAGCTATTTCCAAAATGACAATCTGCCTGACGCTCGAAGCGTCGAGGTTACTTCAGACTTTCCAGTAGAAACAGTCTCTTGGGAGGATGCAGTCGAGTTTTGCAGACGCATATCGGCATTGCCTGCAGAGAGAGCGACTGGGCGAGTGTACCGATTACCGACTGAAGCAGAATGGGAATACGCCTGCCGCGCTGGGAGTAAGTTAGCCTACAGTTTTGGGGGGGATGTTAGGGCACTTGGTGATTATGCTTGGTATGACTCAAATAGTAATGATCGAACGTATCCCGTTGGACAGAAGAAAGCGAATTCATGGGGTCTCTACGATATGCATGGAAATGTGTGGGAGTGGTGTTCGGATTGGTATGGGGAATATCCGAACGGAGCTGTTAGCGACCCTCAAGGTCCGCGTACAGGCTCTTTACGAGTCGACCGAGGCGGCAGTTGGGACTACGGGGCCGCTATGTGCCAATCATCCTTCCGTGGCAACCTCGACCCGTCGGGTAGCAACTTCAACAATGGGTTCCGCCTCGCTCTTGATGCCCCTGTGAATCCCAGGTAAGGGATTCCAAAATGCCATGGAGTGAGCTTTCTGGCGAAGGGAAATGGGGTCGATCGAGTTTGGTTGTATTTGGTCCCTGACACAGGTCGAACCGTCAGTGTACTAAGGGCATCAAGCCGAACGACGCAGCCTATACTGAATTCGTAAAAGTTGGAAATTCGGAACACAGGCTCCAATGCGATCGAATTGCATATGGCAATCGTCTTGGCTTGCTCGGACGAAATGGGAGAGATAAGTGCGGCGTCTCATATAGTTTCAACCTAACCCAGGCTTTCCGAATTGCGGCTTGGCGAAGTGTTTGGTCAACGAGCGGACCTGTGAGAGCTAAAAACAAAACTTGGCGTTTTATTGGATTGAATTTGGCGATCGCTTGCGATAATCGGCGGTCACAGGCACCGTTTCCGCTATCCGCAAGTGACATTAATTTCCCACGAACGCAGAAAGAACTCTCGCCGGTCAAGCGGAATGCTTGACCGACGAGAGGAGAGTGGCGCTGGGGCTGGCGGTTAGGTACTGATTAGTCGCTAAGACAAACGTCCGAAATGTAGATGCGGTCGCCAGATGATGGATCGCAAGCAGGACCACCGCTTTGGCGACGGTAGCTACGGTATGTTGTCAGCTGCCGCTCGCAGATGCCTGAACGGACAGGACCGACCTACTAGAGATTTGCAAATGAGCCAATTTGCCCAATTCTCAACTGCCACCTATTTTGCTCTGGATCAGCCTAGCTGCCGGCCAGCGAGAATTGGTCCTTGAGTTGATCGATCAACTGGCTGGCTTGACGGATGTTCAAGTCTTCGACTTTCGACTTGCCGAATTCCTGTTGGACGCATTGGCCTGGATTAATTTGCCGCTGCTTGCACAGTGCATAAATGGCTCGGACTTGACTGTTGGTAATTGCCGGTATGTTGGACCTGTTGGTCGCTGCAGTACCGGAACCATTCTTGGCATCGCGTCTGTCGGCCGGTAGGCTGTGATGAACCGCTGGGAAATTAGCAGGATTGGGAAGGGCCGGTCCAGAGTCAGCGCTGCCGGACAATTCAGTGTTGATGCTCTGGCGAGCCATTTCGTAGAGCCCGCGAACCTGCTGCTGAAATTGATTAGGATTAGTGGCGATTGAGTTATCGACCTCGGCTTCCAGCTCGATGCTGGCACCGCGTGAACTGTAATTGGGCTCGCCGACTTTACGGTTGAGCCCGATGCGAACTTTGATGGACATGTTGTTGCTCCAATTTAATTATGGAATGTGAGTGGAATTGCAAACGTTTACGACAGTGGTGGGCCGGCGCGGGGTTAGGTCAATTTCCCTCCAGAAGTGATTGGCCCGCTTGTCCCACCCTACAAAACCGGTGAAGGCTTATGCGGATGTTTTGTAGGACTAGATGTGAACCGGCTAGATGGTTTCTTTGCCGGCCGCTGAGCTGCATTCGAAGGTCTGGATGGACAGACGCTGGCCGATGCCTTTCATCCAGGGTTGGGCGTGGAGGTTTTTCAGCCAGTCGCCCGCTGATGGAATCCAGCCGCAATCTTCCAGCACATGCTGCTCGCCGATAAACCTGATGGGCACAATGCGACCGGTGCTGAGCACGATCGTCTTGCCAAATATCTGCTCGGCCAGAAAGATCCCTTCGGCATGATGCCGCAAAGCGCGATGTCGAAAGTCAGCTAAGAGTTTCTTAGTCTCGTCGAACCAATCGTGGATCGGCAAATAATCCTCGGGAACGCCGCCCCATTTCTTAATGCTGCTCAGAGCGTGATGATACGGATGTGCCATGGTTGATGCTCCTTCAGCTCGCCTTGCGCTTGCCACCGGTTTTCTTACCGCCCTGTGGAGTCTCCGGTGCGACCGGGTCGACCTCAACGGACTGGCAGTCGTACTGGATTTCGATGTAATTGGAGCCATGCAGGCAGTGTGCCATGCCCTGGTGGGCATCGAATATGACTACGCCCTGGCCACCTTCGTTGATTTCGTAACTGTCTGGCGTCATGTGCTCGACCAGTGCGATCAAGCAGTCCTCCAGTGAAGCTTTGCCAAACAAAGTGGACGACAGAGCTTTCGGAAAATCCTCTGGAAACGGCAGCTTGCCCAGCGACCGGGTCTTTCGCTTGTCCAAGCCGCACTGTTTACCGTCCGCATAAATTCCCATGGTCAGCAACTGCTGGCGATCGACACTCAGCTTGAGTACAGTCAGGCTTTCTACCTGACCGCTGTCTCCACAGCCGCAGTACTGGGCCATCACACACGGCAGCTTGTGCCTTCGCAGGAGCTGAATGGCATACTGAGCGGCCAGAGTCATTTTCCTTTCGGCCTCCCGTTGCATTTGCTGCAAGTAGGCGAGCCAATCGGGATCTTCGTCGTTAGTCATCATTGGTTTCCTTATTGGAAATTGGATTGAAGTGAGTAAAGCGACTCGCAGCCGGCCACCAGGGCCAACTGCGAGTCGATATGCAAAGCGAGTGACTTCGACGAAATGCTTGGCATTGTCGAAGTACGGGATTTCGATCAGGCAGCCACCAGATTGCCGCTACTGGCCAGATAGCCGACCTCACGACCGGGCAACAGCAGGTGGCACTGATCTAACTGGCCGAAGACATATTTCCGGCCGCCCTGCTGGCACTGTACCGGAGCCGGAGCGGCCCAAATGTAAAACTCCCGGAAGCCCATTTGCAGTGCGCTAATCAGATTGTGTTGGCTGACAACAACCCGGCCGGCAGCACCCTGATAGGCCGAATCGCACAGATCAAGCTGTACGATCGAGCCTAATTGCGACACGTCCGCCAGCCCTTGCATCTGCATCCAGCTTGGACTCGAACAGGCCCAGCGCAGCACGACTGAAGCTCGCGTGCCGACCGGTTCGGCTACCAGCTCCAGCGTGAGCGGCTCGATCTCGCCTGACCCCAATGCTCTGGGGAGCTGCTCCAGCAGATAATCGGCATCCAGATCGTCGATCCTCAGCGTCGACCGGCTGTGAGCCGGATCGGCAAAGCACTGGTCTAAAGTCGGAAAGCGAACATTTTTGGTGAGCTGCAAGTCGACTCGCCAGTGCGCCAGCCCGCAGTACAGCTCCAGTTGCAACCACCCCTCGGTACAGCCAACCGACACACCGGTACATTTTTCTAGCAACTTCAGCTTGGCCAGTCGCTTGGCTGGAACCAGTACCTCCTCCAGCGGCAGCGCAAAGCCCGACTCGACCAGTGCCTGACGCCCATCGGTAGCGGCAACCTGACCATCGCGGCCTCGCAATTGGAGACAGTGCAGGGCATAGCGCACCGAACTGTCGTCGGTCATCTGTGCTGCCCGATAGAGCGCCAAGCCCAGCGACCGAGGATTGGCCAAGTGATATTCGGCTCGTGTTGGTAGCGCCTGGAGTTCAGCCGCTAGCCACAAGACCGATCGGCGAGCATTACCGTCCCAGTGATCGACCAAGACCTGCTCGGTGTCTCGCCGGAAGGTGACATCATGCCGGCTCGATCGCTTCAGTTCTTCGATAAGCTCCAGCGGCACACTGACGGCCGATGGCTGATTGGGAATCGACAACTGGCAAGCTACCGCGCAGTCACCCAGCCGACTGGCAATTTCCGTGGTCTTACCGTCTGACGAGATGGTGATGGCGGCCGACGTGTGACCACGCAGCCCGAGAATGCTCTTGAGCTGCGATACGGTGCGCGCCAAGACTCCGCTATTGATGACTATCATACGTGTTTCTCCTTAAGTGACGTGAAACCGATTTTCTGTGAGTACAAGTGATTCAAACAAACGAAAAGGGCTCGCGTCCAACACAGCAGACGCGAGCCACAAGGATGTGAATTGATGAATTGTCCGACTCGGCAGCCACTTCGAGGCCAGCCGGCAGACTACCGGCCAAGTTTGCCTTTGGGCTTGGAGGCGACGCGAATGTCTCCCGAATAGGCAGCGCCACCGATCAGCAGACCGGTGACCAAGAAAAATACCCACCAGGAACCGGTCAGCGCTCCGCCCAGCAGTCCGATGAAGGCCGATCCATAGACATACATTTCATTCAACTTGTGACGTGCGTTCATGCTTGGTGCTTTCTTGTAAATGGTTATGTGATACGTGACTCTGTTCAGTACGACTGAGCAGAGCCGGTGAAGTTGACGACTGACCGGCACGACCGCCCAGCCAGTTGTGCAGCCAGTGCAGTTCGGCAGCCAGCGCCTGGCTTCGCAGCCGAAATGGCCCCAAGATGGGACCAGCCACCGGCGACAAATCGGCCGTCCACTGTCCGTCAGGTGTGGGCTCGACATGTGAGGCTCGGCGGATCGACAGCCGGCCCAGCGCGGACAGGCTGAGCGATTCGCTATAGATGGCTTGAGCTGTCCCGCTGGGGCCAATCAGAATTGTGAGGCTCATTGGCCCACATCTCTCAAGATACGGCGACGCGGTCGATCGACCATCAGACCATCCAGCACGCTCTGCACACTGGATAGTTCACTGGCCACCTGCTGGCGCAGCGGCTGGCTGGTCCGCAGACTGTCCGGCTGGATGCCGGCCACCACCTGTTGGGCGCGACCGATCAATTGATCCAGCTCCTGCGAGGAGGAGATATTTAGCAGCCGAAAACGCTCGAAAAATTCCCGCAGATTGCTCAGCGATGAATCCCGGAACACCTTGGGCTTGCCATCATCGCTGCCGGCCAGCCGCTCGATCAGATGTGAGACCAGCCCGGAGAGTTCTTCGGTGAAGGCCCGTTCGGCCAGCTCGACGGCCTGTTCGAAGCGAACCCGCACCCGCTCGCACTCCTGCTGGTAAATCTCCGGTTGCAATTGCCGCAGATAATCGGGCGGCTCGACGTTGGGAAATTCCCACACAAAGCCGAACGCTTCGTTGAGACTCGCCGGATAGTCGCTGTCGCAGTACAGCTCGCCCAGTCGTTGCTGAGCTTGTTGTTTGATTTCCGCATAACAGCCTTCCAGCTCTCGCACCGCCTGCTGGAGCTGCTCAGCTAGAGTCTGCATGCTCTGGCTAAGCTCGGCTACATGCTGCTGACGGACCAGACGTATGCCCGGTTCAGGGAAGGGCAGGCTAGAGTTCTTCCAGAGCTGGACGACTTGCCGGCGGATTTGATTGACGGCCCGCATGGCCGGATGTCCGGTGTCGATCAATTTCTTGCCGGCAGAAATAAAATTCTGCTGAGCCCCAAAGGGCTGGGCGGCCAGTTGTAGCTGGTCGCCCGAGAGACTCTTGCGCATGCCCAGCCAACAGAAGGAAACCCGCATGGCGGAAAAGCCGTGCCGCAGTTGCTCGGCAGCTTGAACCTGGTCAGTGACAGGTTCGCTTTCAGATTGGACAGGTGAGGTGGGATCGGAACGACGTGTTGGTGCCGCTGTGGTGATTGTTGTGGACATGATGTCTGTCCTCCTTGGTTGAGGTTAGTGAAATGGAGATGTACTTTAATTCTCAGATGGCCTGAGGGTGATCCCGCGCCTGGGACGACTGCCGGGCTGCGGCTTGGCATTACCGCTGTGAGACTCCGCCGCCCGAGACTGAAAAATTCCTGGACGACTGGCATCCAAACAACGACCGCTGGCCCAGGTGCGCAGACGCTCGATGTTCTCAGCCGCCGTGACGCCTACGGGAACGATGTACTGGCCAGCCTCCTGGAGTGAAACACTTAGCAGACTGGCCAGCCGGCAGCAGGCTTTGATCTCTGCGCCGGTCCAGTGCTGGTCGGCTGGCCGCTGGAGCGAAGCGTCTAGATGGTAGTGCTGCACATAGAGCTGCCAGATCAGCTCTTTCTCTTCAGCTCCCGGTAGGTCCAGAAACAGGACGGCATCAAAGCGTTCGGCTCTGGAAAATTCCGGAGGCAGATGCTGAATGTTGTTGCAGGTCACTACAACATACACATCGCTGTGATGATCATTCAGCCAGGTAAGCAGCGTACCGAACAAGCGACTGGATACACCGCTGTCACCGGCGCTGGCCGAACCCGCTCCGGCCAGTGCCTTTTCGACTTCGTCGATAAATAGAATGCACGGAGCCATCGCGTCAGCGATCTTCAACGCGGTGCGGATATTGGCTTCACTCTGGCCCACCAGCGATCCCATCAGTTGCCCGATGTCCAGCATCAGCACCGGGCGATCAGATTCTTTGCCCAGCGCCTTGGCGAAGGCCGACTTGCCGGTACCCGGTACACCTAGCAGCATGATGCCACGCGGCCTGGCTCTCCGATCGGCATCGCCGTGACGGCGTAGCGAATGGCGGCAGAACTGCTTGAGATTATCCAGACCGCCCAGAGAGTCGAATCCCTGGTCGCTCTGGTAGAGGCTCAGCAGTCCGGACTTCCTCAGCCACTTGGTCTTGAGGCCCCAGATTTCGCTGTCGACAATTCGGCCGTGGCGCACCAGCGACAGGCTGTAGGCCGACTCGGCTTCACCACGGGTCAGACCCGCTGAGGCGTCCAGCAGCGATTCTCGCTCCTGGTCCGAATAGTCTTCGATATCCTGGATCAGACCAGTTGCGATCTGCCACAACTGTTCTCGATCCGGCAGCGCGTATTCCAGCACTGCGAATTGTCGATCCAGCTCATGCGGGATTTTCAGCAGTGGTGACAGGATCACGATGTGACGACCTGACTGCTTGCCCAGTTGCAACTGAGTGAGCAGCGCTTGGCAGATTTCGGCTGATTCGATGAACCGATGGAAATTCTCCAGTACCAGCAGGGTATTGTTCTCGGAAGATTCGATCGAGCCGAGTGAACGGACAACCGACAGCGGATCGTGATTGGATTGGACGGTCAACTGGCCGTTGAGGAGCTGAGTTCCTTGATCGAGGTTCCAGCGCACCAGTTGCAGCTTTTTCTGCTGGGCAAGTTCGGTGATTTCCAGCAGGGCTTCGCTGGTCTCGTGGGTCTGAATCCACAGTCCCGAGAAGCCAGCTCGAATGTATTCCCACAGTTGATCTTTTAGCATTGGCATGATGATTGGTACTCCATGTAAGGTGTGATTGGTTGGTTGAATTGAACTGAGTTAAATGGAACTGAATTGATCTGATGTAGCGTTCACGACCTTGTAGGTCTCGTAGGGTGGGACGAGCGGGGAAGACGAGCGCAAATTGCCCTCCACCTAGAAACAGCTTGGGCGCTGCTGTGACGAATCCATCGCAAGTAGTCCAGCCAGCGACGGCCCACCACATGCGTGAATAGAAGATGCGTGACTAGAAACTGCCCTACCCGGTCACGGACAGACCGTCATCCGGGCTATTCCGTCCGCTCACCCGATTGCAATTCGACGCGGCTAGCCGCCTCATTCGCCTGATAGAACTGGCCGGTATGTTGGCGACTAACTGCCAGCCCCAAAGATTGCTCCAACTCCCGAGTGGCCGTCAGACAATCTTGACCGCGAAAGCCTTCGGCGCGGACTTGGGTCTGACCAGTGGGTGAGACATGAACGATGATTAGTGGACGACTCACAAGGCACCTCCTTGCTGACCCGGGCCATCGAAAACGCCCGACTGGCCCGCCGATACTTCGACCACCAGTTGCACCGAGCCATCCGCCAAAATAGTCTCCGAGACCGAGCGGCCTTGGCGGCGTGCTTCGAGTTTAGTTTTCTCGACCGCGTAGGCCTGCTTGAGCTGATCCAGATGCACCGGATCGCCCCAGCGGCCATTGAAATTGTCATACGACAACTGCCCGCTCTCCAGGTGGCAGACGATCGGGTAATTCCAGCCAGGTGCCCGAACGCCCAGACCTTCGACGGTCGTAGTAAACAGCCGATGGCTACCCGCCACCGGCTCTGGCCACTGCAAACGTCGGCACGCCAGTTCGACCGCCAGCGGGTCGCGAATTTGTGTTTCGATCGAAACAATGTGACTCATGGAAATCATCTCCTTCGTGAGTGAAACAGGGAAATAGAAACAGCGATAGAAAACGGAATTGGGCCAAGGCCACACAGAGACCAGACCTCTGCCCATTCCGCGACCGCGAGCGAAAACTGAGCATTCGCCAACACTGGCGGCTCACAGGCCCAAGACATCCGGCCGTACTGCGCCGAGTTCATCAGTACAGTACGACCTGACCCCACAGATCAGGGCAGCTCGCTAGAAAACGATGCCATTCACAGCACCGTTTCCAGCTAAGCCCGTTCTCACTTCATATAGTCAGAAACGTGTGTTGAATTTAGGTGGCCGTATGCGCTGACGGCACCACCTCAAGCGACTCCAGTATCGATTTGTAGAATCCCCGTGGGTGTTGCCCCAAACGTTCGAGCAGCAATTCGATATGGACGCCAATCGTTCCAGCCGATAATTGTTGTCTATAGTCAGCATCTGAAACACAGAGAAAAAATTCTCCTCACCCTACGGGCATATAGTAGATTTCCCTCCGGCATCAAAAGCAGCAATCAGTCGCTCGCAAACAACGGAGCGACTGATTGGCTTTGTTTGTGACAAGTGTTCCGAGATTGACAACCACAGCTTTCATGAGGGGAACCGTCAACTACGCCGCAGGCCCAATCGATAGCTGCCGAGACTGGTTAGATTGGCGGCCTCGATCATCACGATGAACTCGCCCTTGATGCTGGACGTAAAGTTGTATGTTCTGGCGCTGGATGTTAAACCTTCCAGAACCAGCCTTCCACCTGGCTCGAAAACGCGAATCTTGGCATTGAGACCAGCCAGTGGTGCAAGGTCTAGGTGAAACCGCTGACCGGAATTGGCTAAAAACCTGTGCTGATCAGCTTGAACCGAACCGGTCAATTGACCGTTATTGAAGCCGCCAACTGACAGCGCTTTGGCGTCTGCACTCGGCGACGATAGGGATTCGACGCCAACGCGGTAGCTACCGGTCGAGGTCAGATTGGTCGCCTGAATCTGGACAATGTACTCGCCAGCGGCTGTGGCCGTGAAATTGCGGGCTGCAGCTGACTTAGTTGTGGCCTCAAGCAGCATACGTCCTCCCGGAGCATAGACTCGCATGGTAGCGTCCAGGCCAGACTGAGTAGCCAGTGCAACTTGAAATACCTGGCCGGCGCGAGCTGCCACCTTGAATTGATCGACCTGCACCGACCCGGACAGCTGGCCATTGGCGATACTGCCGATAGGCAATGCCTTGGCATCAGCACTTGGCCGAGAGAGAGACTCCAAGCCTAATCGGTAAGTTCCAACACTCCTGTGATTGACTCCTTGAATTTCAACAATGTAAGTACCGGCAGTACCAGCTGAAAAATTGCGAGCGAACGTCTGGGTGGAAGCGGCGCTAACAATCACCCTGCCAATCGAGTCCAGTACTCGAAGCTGAGCATTCAAATTCCCGTTAGGAGCTATCGCGACCTGAAATAGCTGGCCTGCGCTTGCCTGAACGGTAAAACGGTCAACTTCGCCGACGCGAGAGATAGAGTCATTCCGAACGTTGCCGGTAACCAACGCGACGCTTGATTGCTGAGCAAATACGGCTGGTTGCTCACCTTCGGCTACCAATGCCGAGACGCTCGGCAGGCTTAAATGCAGTCCATAGCCGTCCATTAATTCTCGGCGCTCCAGGCTTTCCACGCGGAGAGTTCGACTGCGATGTGAGATACGACGTTCTTTGTCAGGTATTGTTGAGAAAAACATTGGTGCATCCTTTTGGTGATTTGGGTAGGGAAATTAGATCGGAATGGCAATTGACGGCTCCCGACGCCCAATCTCTGATTCAGCAAAGCGGGAACCGGCCGGCCTTCATCCAATGAAACGCCTATCCAACTGATATCTTCCCAAGTATTCCAGAAAATTTCGGAATCCAACGGAAATTCCCCCTTTAGAAATACGAGTGCGGACGTTCAATCAGATACTGTCGTTATCGTGGCCAGCGTACTGTTGTTGCTGCGTTTCTTGCCAGAATACCCAGCCTGGCAACGTACGCTCTCAACGAAGGCGACTAGAGATTGGCTGAGCACGAGACTGATCGTTCCTGATAGCGCATGCTCATTCAATATTTTTCTGATTTGATGGGAAGATTCGGTAACACCCGCAGTTATCCCTAGTGAACGCCGGATGCAGCCAGGACGTTCAAATGTGTTACCGGCTGTGACAACCTAATAGCGGAATCCAGTGATTCCCGGGAGAACAGTGAAATCATGGTTACGAGAGTTCTTGGAGTCGCGGCCCTGTTGGTCGGTTTGACGATGGTAGGCAAAATGACTGGGCTCGACGATTATCCAACCGTCGTCTACCGGCAAGCTGCCCAGTGGCTGAGCGGTCAGGTGCCTCCGGAGGTCGAGATCGAGCGGCTGGGGCTGTACATTGAACGGCTCGATACTGAATTGGCAGATAGCCAGCGTACGCGAGCCGAATCTGGTTTACAGCTTTCCAAGGCGCGCAAGAATCTGGCTAATGTCTCTGCCAGCGTCGAGTCGATGCGGGGAGCACTTTGCGATACCCGCAATCGACTGAAGGACCAGTTATCTTCGACCTGCAGCTCCCAGGGGGATGCCGATCTGACTCGAACCTTGAAGAAGCGCATGGAGCAGTACAAGCTGAAGCAGTCAGAAGTTGAACGTCTGTCAGTAGTGGTAGCCAGACTGGAGAAGAATCACCAGGAACTGGATGAAAGCATCCAGCAGCGCCAATCTGAGCGTGATCTGCTGGCGATTCGCCTGCAGGCCATTCGCTCTGAAATGAATGTACTGGCACTGGTCAGTGGCGGTAAAGGCAAGCTGCCCAGTCGCGATAATTTGGTCAAAGGCAAGGCGATTGCCGAAAAGATCGAGGATATTCTGACTATCGAACGCGCAGTTGTCGGCCTGGAGGATCAGATAGCCCAGCAAGCCAGTTCTGCTCCAGTAGATGCGCTGGAGGTAGTCCGCCAAGCCGACAGTCTGCTCGGCAGCCAGCCGGTTCACATGAGCCAGAACTAGCGAGACCATCACTAGTTTCAACAACCACCGGGACATCCCCTAATTATGCGCTGGTCGTGGGTTCGAACCACGAACCGCCCGAGCACAAAATTACTCTGGTGATTGTTCGAGATACTTATGCAAGAAGACTTGATCTTCTTCAGATAGGTCGGCTCGCAGAATTACTGAAGATGTGTGAGTATTTTCGACATAGATTAATAGCTTACGTCCATCTACGCTCAAATTTACTACTTGCCCGTCAAGTACATCACCCTTTGAAAGTTTCCAACGCCGGCGATGTTGATAGGGTAAAATCTCATGGCTCCAGGTTAACGTGACCTTGTCACTCCATGGAATGATCGGATCAAATGGTCGACGTCCGCCACGCATGAAACTATCAGACGACTTGAATGGACTTGCAGAATCTGTTTCCTCGATCTTGATGGCAAAGTACACACGCTCCCGATGTTTTAGCGACAACCTTGGATGAGGCCCTTGCAAATGAAATAATTCGAACGGAGCCATTGCGGTTGCATGAGGCCCTCCGAGAGCCTGCGCAGCAGAAAAATTTTCTCGAGCAATCTTGTCCTGCCCATAAAGCGAAACTAGGAGCGTCGATACATTTATCTCTTCGCGCTGTGCACGATTGTTTCTTCGATAAAATCGGTCCCTGGCGAGTTGCGTTGCTTTCGTCCAAATCTCGTCCTCTATCCAGTGCATTCTCCATTCCGTCTGCCAAGGCTTACCCTGGCTGCCGGGTTGAATTGCAACCATCAATCCAACCAAAAAATTCCCTTCATCCTTTCCGACATTTCCAGGGTAGGATCTGTGAAAAGCGGAACCGGCGGGCAATTTCAGTCTGAGTCTTTGAAGAGATCCCAAAATATCGAATTCATCAGAAAGTTTGCCTGACAACTCAATATCAACATCATGCCGAAAGCTTTCAGTTTCGCTACGCGAGGCAATTTTTGATTGAGTCATGCATTCATCAAGCCACTTATTAGTACGAATAATCTCAGGCCAGTCATATTGGTATTCGAAGTCGACGCGAACAATAAAATCATAATGCGCGCGACTCTGCTGTTGGCTTACTTCCTGCTCTACAACACTAATAATGCCTGCCCGCAGGTAGACTTTAGGGTCTGGTATGTCTTCGAGAAATTTTGCTAGCAACTGACTGGCGTTTTCCATCCGTTCTCGATTGGCACGAATCCGGTTGGCAGGTGCGGATAAATCAACTTGGACGGCGGTAACCCCAGGTTTCAAAGCGATCTGCTTGGCCTGCAAATCCTGAATCAGTTTTCCGCGGCGAATGTGAGCAAGGACGACGACCTCAAAGAGATTGCCGACCTTCTTCAGGTCGTGCTGTTGATACCGTTCAATAAATCCATTGCTGAACGTAGCGATTTCTTCAACGTAGCTACCATCAATTTTTATCTCCTCTTTGGCTTGAACGTAAACGCCGATCGCCTGTTCAACAGCCAATTTCAGAGCATTCTTTCTGGCACTTTCCTCGTCACGCCCTAACCCCCTTGCATACTCTATGATTAGATCACTACTGGCTTCGTTGTCTTGGAGTCCGTACGCTGCTTCAGGCGAAACCACCAACTGCAACACGACAATTGCAGTAATAATTTTGCTTATCATGATCTTTTTTCCTTTGTGGGTAAATCGTTTGATCCGAAAAAACTCGAATACGAAAAGCACAGGGCTTGCATCACTCTACCGCGATATGGTCAGCATAGAGCACCCAAATCCTCTTTCCGTCGCTCGATGTCCAACTACCCACCGCAGGAAGCGAGCGAACTTTGGCTTCTACTGACGAGATGATAGACTCACTAACTCGATCATCTTTAATCTCTTCACGTATCTTGATATTCACGTCATTTTGAGACTTCGTTCTAGCAGCGTTGGCGCGCAAGCGACACTTCTTTTGCGCAGTGAGGTCATCGCTGTTCTCGATCAAGGCGCTGCCTATAGCAATTGCCATGCGTTTCTTTTCAATCACTACCACATTAAAATATGAATCAATTTCCAGTAATGCTGTGTTCTCTTGAAGCCAGCTTTTGATTGGCTCAGGAAGTGAGGCAATTTTCGAATCCACGACAGTTACCTTACGCGAATCACCGCGATTATCTGCCTCCTTTTTTGCGGTCTGTGTATTTAACATCAACTGGGTATCAGCCGCTGGTGTCAATTCCGCTGATGAATTCATCAGCAGGTCAATCGAATCTAGAGATATCGGAGTTGGATTCTGCTGGTTGCTGGTCAGTTGCTGTACGCGTCGCTTGACGCGGTCGGCCAAGGTGCCAGACGTGACCGGGTCGCTGGAACTGGCCATTTGGCTCATCACCTCCAATAGCGACTTGGTAAAGGCACCGTGTTGCCAGTCGTCGCGTTCCAGCGCCTGTTCGCCGGGCCGACAGCCGAACAGCATGGCGGTTTGCGATGGCAGACGATCGGTACTGAAGTTGGCGCCCAGGCCCAAATTGCGGCCTCGAGGCCGGTTGGGCATCTCGCGGCAGCAGTCGGCGATCAGCAGCCGCGAGCCAGCTTTGGCCAGCCCCAGGGCGCTGACCACTTCGGACATCTTGACCAGACTGTCAGGTATTGGCTCCAGTTGCGGCTTGCCCCTTCCGCCAAATTGCTTTTGCCCGTCTGCATTGACGACCTGTCGAACACCGGTGTCGAAGGGACAAAAGCAGCCTTGAATCTGTTTGCCTTTCTTGTCCGGCAGCGGGAACTCCATTTCGACACCGTGCCCAAACAGGCCCACCACACACACACCGGCTGCATTGCCTTTGGCGGTTAGGCCTTCTAGTCTCGTGATCACGGCCTCGCGCGTTGCTTGTTCACCCAGCAGGTATTCGACTTCGTAGTCATGCTGCTCCAGCAGCTTACCGAGTGCCCGTGCATCGTCTTCGGGAAACTTCAGCGGTCGATCACCGTTCATGACTGCATGGTCGTAGGTCGTTACCCCAATCATTAGCGCATACTTTTGGGCCTGCTGCTGCGCCATGGCGGTGCCTGGCCATGCGATCACTGCCAACGTGAACAGCAGCCAGCCGGCACCAGTCATCGGATTCGCAGAAGGTGTTGGTTCGCGGAACTGTTGAGAAGTTTTCATGGTTTACCTCGGCAATGCAGCTGGTTTGTCACACACAGGCATAAAGCCACACAGCAGACAGGTCATGAATTCTACCCGCTCTTCCTCTGCATCTCTGAGTCTTTGAGTGAGTGAAGGTTCTAGTCATTTTGCCCAAATAATTGTGCCAACTTCGTTAGATTTTCCAGCAGCTTCAGAGAGGCCAACAGACTATGGACTGAGGTATGCGATGTTTGCGATTTTCCTGGATCGATGCAATCTAATGGACCTGTTTTCGGCTTATTTCGAGTCCTATTCAAACAACTTCATAAAATCGGCTGGCTTCTTTGAATCTGCTGGAATTCTCCGAGCCGCGCCCGCCACCTTAATTACTGGCTGCTGACAAAAACTAGGCGGAAGCCCAGATCGAAGTCCCGGTTCTCCGGCGAGTACCCGTACCGGCTGGCCGATCGGCAGGTCCCGGCCGTGCTGTACCAGCAGCCGCCACGGAAGACCCGTGCCGAGCCGTCTCCTGGTCCCTCAGGATCGCTAGTGGCCCCCTTGGGGTAATCACCAAACCAATCACTACACCACTCCCATACATTGCCGTGCATATCATACAGCCCCCATGCATTGGGTGCTTTTTGGCCCACTAATTGTGCATCATCGCTGTTGTCGCGGAACCAGGCAAAGTCCCCTAGCATATGACCGTCATCGCCAAAGCTGTATCGTGAACTTAGCCCGGCCCGACAAGCGTATTCCCATTCCGCTTGCGTTGGCAACCGATACTGTCTGCCTTCGCTTTGGCTCAATCGCTGGCAATACGTCACCGCTTCGTACCAGCTCACATACGTCGCCGGGTAGTTGGCTCCTTCCTTAACATGACTCTTGCCCTGCCACGGTGCGGTCCCCATCACCGCCAGCCACTCACCCTGAGTCACCTCCGTTTCCCCCATGTAGAACGACCGCGTTATCGTCACACTATGCTGCGGCTTCTCATTGGAGCCGGCATCAGCATCTAGGTCCGGAGAGCCCATCAAAAAAATGCCGGCATCGATTTTAACTAGGCGCTGGCCAATATTATTCACAACAAACCTGCCCATCGCAGGCAGCACAGCACCCAAGACTACACGCAAACCGACTAATGTTTGACTATCTCGTGAGTATTGACCGCGCCAGCCTGAACGGCACAGTGTTTCTTTGCTCTGGAATGATCCACCGCGTGCAACCAGTTGAAGTGAAGCCAACTTCACGGGACCGATAGGGTCGCTCACCAAATCTTCAGAGTAATCACCGTAATAGTCATGACACCATTCGGCGACGTTGCCATGCATGTCGTGCAGCCCCCAAGGATTGGCTTGCTTCTGAGCTACCTGCATCGGCTTCGATCCGCGACTATTGCCTATGTACCAGGCGTGATCGCCTAGCTTCGATGCGTCATCGCCGAAGCTGTAGGCTGTCGATGTTCCGGCCCGGCAGGCGTACTCCCATTCGGCTTCGGTTGGCAAGCGGTAATTTCGCCCTTCTTTCTTCTCCTCGGGCAACTGCCCTAAGCGTCTGCAGAACTCGACGGCTTGCATCCACGAGACATTCGTCACTGGCAACTGGCTGTCGAGTTTCGGATTCTTGATCTGGCGTTCCTCCTTCTTTACCAGCCGATTTGTCTCCGGATCGCGAACTTCTACCACTTCAGTCCGGAAGGCTTCTTCCATGACAGTGGCCCACTGATGTTCGGTCACCTCGGTTGTGCCCATGTGGAACGCCTGAGTCAAATCCACCTTGTGGAGGACTTCGTCTTCCTGCGAGCCACGCTCTGAGGCTGGTGATCCCATCGTGAATCGGCCGGCAGGAATCAGTACCAGCTCCATCCCGATGCTGTTGGTGATCTTCTGGGGCTGACTGGATACCGCATCTTGGGCGCGGAGATTCGCATTGCCAGAAGCCGTCATCAGGGCTAAACCGATTATGCCGCAAAACTCGATTCTCTTTTTCACCGTGCAAACTCCTAGGAAACGGTGTGTTACGCAAGTCAGTTGATAGGCAGTTCAAATGCGGACTGGTATTACAGGCGTCTTGCTGTTGGAACATACCATTCTTAGCGACTTGCTTCACACACCCTACACCAACTGCGTCAACTTGATTTGGCTGAATTGTTACTGATACCAATACTATTCTGGACTGGCTGCAGCAGGTTGCTCGATGCACTACTGTTGCTCCATCACTACACGGAATCCAACAAACGGGAAGCTGGATTGTGGTGGATAGCTCATTCGGGCTGCCGATCGTAGATACTTGGCGTCTTCGCGGAATGACCCACCCCGCATGACTCGTTCGCTGCCACTGGTCGGCCCCGTTGGATCAGTCGCTGGGCTGGGCGATATCTTGGCTTCGTACCAGTCGGCACACCACTCGTAGACGTTGCCGTGCATGTCGTAGATTCCCCAGGCATTGGGCTGCTTCTGCTTCACTGGCAGCGACTGCGATCCGGCAGCATTTGCCTTGAACCATGCATACTGCACTAATTGTTGAGCATCGTCTCCAAAGTGAAAGCGGGACTCTTGGCCAGCTCGACAGGCGTATTCCCATTCGGCTTCGGTCGGCAGTCGATAGACTCGGCCAGCGGCTTTTTCTGCTGGCAAGGCCGACAGGGCTTCGCAAAAACGGACTGCATCGTTCCAGCTTACACTGTCCACAGGATGCTGAGGCTGCCTAACAATACTGGGGTTGTTTTGCATGACCGCTTGATACTGAGCCTGAGTGACTTCGGTGGTACTGATATGGAACGCACGGGAAATTGTCACTACGTGACGCACTTCGTCCGAAAATCGCCCCTCCTGATCGTTGGCTGATCCCATCCAGAAAGTGCCCGGAGAAATCGGCACCAATTGCATATCAACCTGATTGCGTACGGTCGAGATTTCAGTAGTAGGCTCTTTCAATGTGGGTGACTGAGCAGAAGAACGCATTTCAGGCGCAGGCCTCTTGACTGCCGCGACCCGATTGACCATCCCTAAGTCAATAACGCCTCCGCTGAAGAGGCTGTTGACAGTTTGTTTTACGCCTTTAGGCTGGACCAGAGACTGTACGCCCCGGTATACCGAGACGGACAACTCGTTGGCGGTGGGATTTTCAGAACTCTTAAAGGCCTTGAGAAACGCAGCCGTGAAGGCACCGTGACCAAAGTCATCTAGCTCGTATGCCTGCTCTCCCTCGCTGCACGCAAACATGGCAGCCGAATTACGAGGCAGGTCTTCCAGTTTTAAGTCGCTACCAAAGGCTCGACCAACCACGCCTCCTCGAGCGCGATTCGGGTCTTCGCGGCAACAATCGGCCAGCAGCAGTTTGTGCTTGGCATCGGACAATGCCATGGCAGCCAGCATCTCCCGCATCGGCACCATGGTTTCGGGTGAAGGTTCCAGAAGCGGTTTATTACCGTCATATAGCTTCTGACCATCAGCATTAACCACTTGCCTGACGTTGGTATCGAATGGGCAAAAATAGGCGTCGGGGCCATACTGGACTCCGTGGCCAAAGAATCCCAGGATCAAATGGCCGCCCACTCCCTCTTTCTTGGCGATCTCACGTAACGCTTTCAAGACCTCTGGGCCCGTCGCATCACGGCCTAGCAGCAAGGTAACTTCATAACCGGTCCCATCAGCTCGCTCCAGCGCTTGCTTGATGGCTAGCGCATCCGCCTCGGGATATTTCAGCGTCCGTAATTTGTCTGGGCGTTGATACTCGCCGACGGCCACTAGCAGCGCGTGTTTTTGCTGGGCGGTGGCGATTGTCGGCATTAGAGCTAGTCCCAGCAGCAGAGCCCGCATTGCCCACAAGAACCGCATTATGGTCCATGAACCGTAGTGCGGATAGCAAGCAGGTCTTACCGGACAGTGGTATAAAAAGAATCTCGGGGGCTGCATGGGTTACTCCTTGGATTCGGCTGCAAGAATCCTGGCAAGTGACATGGTTCACTAGCAGATTATAGTGCAAGCTGAAAAAGGTGAGATTGGCATTAATAAGATGCCCAGGCATTGCAAATCCATTGGTGACTTTGGGTAGCTGGTGCGGGGCGTTCCGAGCCGGGATACCAGGATTCGGCGTTTCGCGCGTCTTCTAACCTGTCTTTACTGCGGACTACGGGAGTATCGCACTGTCACCACCGACAGCGGCTCACTGCCGACTACAGTTTCGATCAACGCATAGTCCTGCTTGCGTGGTTGCCCCTTGCCGGTTTCGCCGAAGTTGCGACCGCGTGGTTGCTCTGTGGGTTTGTACGCGTCAAAGAAGCGGACGGTGATTACGCCGGTCTTGCCACGCACGTTTAGCGACGATGCGGCCCCACGTCCTAGTTCATTGACCACGAATTCAAATACATTATCGTTTCCTGGCCTCAGCGTGTGCAGCCAGCCAGGAATTATGTGAATGCCAGGTCCTGAGTTGGTGGCTCGAGGAATGAAATAGCCCTGGTGAACAATCTTCTGGCCAGAGGAATCCAAGTCTATGCTGAAAGTATTGATCGCATCCAGACCGTCAATATCGACCTTGGCAACTGCGTCAGCCAGTGAGTCATAATTGTAAAGCACAATCTCATAAGTGTCGTTGATATCGATCGGAGCAAACGCTCGACCATTTTCATTGACCGGCACGACGGGACTGGTGTCTCCTTTGCCGCCCGAGCGTTTACGAATCTCTACGCTGTAATTGGGGGTATCGGAGGAGACCTGCGTTTTGCCGATGATTTTGAAGGCTGGTTGCTCAAAGGCTTTCTCTGTTGAGGTCAGCCTTACCTGATAATCGACAGAGTCGGCGGGAGCCTGTGTATTACCCAATACTCGACTGATATCACTGGTATTGTTAACTTCCCTAAGCAGCGTCTTCTTGGTACGACCCCGCTCAAGTACCTTGGCGATAATTTGAATCACACGGTTGTTACGGTTGGATTCTGTTTCGCTGACTTGGTAGGAATACTCGACCTTCAGCAACAATGCAGCTCCACTATCCACAACATCCTCCAACAACTTCGTCAGTTGCTGCTCGATGAACTGGTCGTAGTTGGCATCTGGCATTCCGCTGCTGGATACCCGATCCAAACGCAGTTTTTGCCCCTTTAGCAGGCGGTCGCCGTTCAGAAAATCCTTCACATCCGCTGCCAAACCGGCCATCTGGCCTTCTAGCGATTGATTGGTGGCGGCGTTTATCAAGCCTCCCGGCAGGGTCAGCATAGTAAAAACGCAGTATTGGCAGGTCAGTAGTACTCGGCGCATGACAAGTGCTCTTTCGTTTACGAGTGGTTAATTTACTTGGTTGAACCAATGTGTAGTCGAGACTCTGGATGCGTTCAACCGCCTGGCGAATAGCCCAGTACATCGGCGGCTTGCTGCATTAGCGAGCGGCCTTCGATGTGCTGCCAGGCTTCACGCTTGATCGATCCGTTTTCATTGCGTAACTGTCCTAGGCCAATTTGGCGCGCCCGGGCGTCGGTCTTGATTAGCACTCGCAGTGAATCGACATTCGGGTGATACAATTCGCTGGCAATGGTTTGTAGGCTTATCGGTTGAAACAGGTACCAACGAGCCACCTCGCCTACCGGTTCCGGCGGAAAGCCATCGCCGTTCGATTGGTAGTCCTCGTCGATCATGTATTTCTTCAGCAGTGGAACGATGG
The DNA here is from genome assembly GCA_019636385.1 of Pirellulaceae bacterium. Lineage (NCBI taxonomy): Bacteria > Pseudomonadati > Planctomycetota > Planctomycetia > Pirellulales > Pirellulaceae > Pirellulaceae bacterium. The sequence goes on from JAHBXT010000002.1 coordinate 1,094,865, forward strand.
TGCTGCTGAACGTCTTGGAATCTTCTTCGACCAGCCGCTGCATGACGGCGGCTTCCGGATAGAGGTCACGCACTCGGTCGGCCAACTGCCCAAACGCCCCGGCACCCAGACGCACCTCGTCGTCCGGCGGCTCGATCATGCCCTTGCGATGACAGACGATGCAGGACAGTCCGTTGACGATCAGTTGATTGCCCGAGGTCTTGAGCGCGTCACCGACGATTTCGATCGGCCCGGCATCCAGCCGCTCGCCTTTGGCCGTGGACAGCAGGTAGCCCTGCAGGCCGTTGGGCAGCGTGAAAATGATCTCGCCGCCGTCGTGCTGGAAAGTGAACTCGTCGCGCGGGTCCCGCTGAGGCCCCAGCGGGAATTCGGTCAGGATGGCTCGCGAATTGCTGCCCAAAAAATCGTAGGACTTCCAGTAGTAGCCGCGAGTGGATAGCGGATGTCGTTCGAGTAGGCGGTTTTGTCCCGATATACCGCTCTCGGTAAAGCCAGCCCGGCTGACCTTCGAAGGCGTGTCATGAATATTCCGCTCGACTGGCACACCCAGGTGATGTTCCAGGTCCATGTCGGTCATGTTCTTGGGATTGTTGGGATTGCTGCGACTGGCTGGTCTGGCTTTGAGTGCCGGCAAGCTGAGATCGTACAGCAATGCATGATATAGCTTTGGTCGCAGACCGATGGTTATGAGCCAATCGGCGCGCAGATGTTTGGGCTGGCGATCATTGCCGCTCAACCTGATCATATCCTCTTCGATGCGACGCAGTCGAGTAACCGTATCGCCAGCGCCATCGTCGATAATACTGTCGGCAGCGATGTCATAGGGATAATCGTTCACCAAGGCTAGCCAGTGCTGCGATGTCCAGCCCAGTTTTGATATATCGGCAGCAAATACCGCCTGCTCTTTGTCAATCGCTTCAGGCATGACGATGGCCGATTGCCAGCTCAGGCTGTTCAGCGCCTTTGCCAGCGCGGCCCGAGTCATCCGCAATTGCCGCTCGTCGACCTGCGGATCGTTCCATAGATTGGCCAGCGTAAAATAGCGATAGTTGTTCCGTTGGCGGGGATCGAGCGACTGATAGTGCTCGAAGATTCTGGTCATCACCTCCAGCAGCGGCATGAACGGACGCTTCGGGATGGGCGGGAATTCTGGAGCACCGGCGTCGATCCACTGTTTGACAATGGCAACTTCATCGGCGGTTGGACGAGGTAGGCCAATTTGATTGCGCGGCGGCATGCGGCCACGAAACATGGCGTGGTACAAGTCCGAATCGTCGGTGCTCTCGGGCGTTACGACACCGTCAGTGACCATCGAAGCCACGTCGCGAGCGTTAAACGCATAACCGCCGGCAGAAGAACCTGTGCCGCGATGGCAACGAAAGCAGTAGTTGTTCAGGATCACACCTACCTTAGCCGCTAGCTGTTCAGGGGCGTCGTCGGCACGAGCTGGAGCTGACGGTAATCCTGGCTGAAGAATCGCCAGCGCAAGTAGCACTGGAAGAAGCCTAGTCGTACACTGATTCATGGTAGTGCTCTCGGCAAGGGCAGGGGGGATTTAGATGGCCAAGCAATAGTTTAACGCTTGGTCGGTCGCGATTCTTCCCGCAAACCAAAAAAAATTTTGGCTCGAATGATCCCCAGGCACCAAGCGGACGTTGGCAAAATGATGGGGCCAGAATGATAGCAGGACTGGCAGGTGTAGATGTAGGGTGTGTGAGCGGTCTGCGCTGTGCTGGGTGCTTGCCACCGCGAGCAACTTTCGATCAGCGGGCGTACTAACCACTGCGTCGGTCAGACCGTGAAACACACCGGTTGAACGACACGTGTACTGAGCAAAGGCGGATCTGTGCGGACTGAAGGAGGTTTGCACGCGAGAACGACTTTCGATGTAACGTAACCGTTCACGGTATTTCGTTTTCTGTCAAAATCGGAGTAGATTCGTAGGGAGGGTGAGGCACCTGCCGAAACGTTCCTGCAACCAATGCGTCACGATTTTCGCTAAATGCCTCGGCAGGAGCCTCGACCTACCTTCCTGATCGTGAACGGTTACGATGTAACTAAGCTATTGTCAGTGACGTCGCCACTGGCCTATAATTATTGTGAGCTTTAATCGAAACGATTGGGTAGGTGAGTTTAAGAAGTTAGAAAAACCAATATGAGTACTATTGATGAGATTATGGCTGCGGTCCGTGCCTTGCCATCTGGCGACCGCGCACGCTTAATACCACTTCTATGGGAGCAAGTGCATCCAGAAGACTGGGTAGCTCCGTCGACGGGATGGCTGGCCGAGGCAAATGGGCGGAGTGATGCAATTGCGGCTGGCGAAATGCCTGTGAACGACTGGGAGAATGTTCGCGCGCGCGCGCGACGTAAAGCTGGTTTGTCCGAATGAGTCGAATCCGCTTATGTTCGGCGGCTGAGGTTGACTTTACAAATGCCCTGTGTTGGTATGCTGAACGAAACCCCAACATAGCTTCTTATTTCGAAACGGAATTTGACTCTGCGCTAAAAGAAATCGCTCATTCGCCAGATCGGTTCCCAAAATGTGACAATCGGCACAGATTTGTCCTGATGCGTCGTTTTCCCTATCAGATCATTTATCGCACCAACTCTTCTGACGTCACCATCATCGCGGTGGCTCACACGTCGCGTGAACCGGGGTATTGGGCCGATCGCTGAGTTTACAGCGATCGGCTTTAAGGGCTAGTGATGCCACCCATGTGCGTTCATCAAAACTTCCGCCGGCTGTTGGTTCGCAGATTTGCCTACGCGGATCTCTATGAACATCACGAGGGTATCCTCACGGTCTACTGCGTCTTTCATTCTGCTCGCGATCCTGAAAAATGGCGTGATCGAGTGGCACGCTGATTCACATCAACTTCTGCATCTGCTGGAATTATCCGGGCCGCCCTCCAGCTATGCCTACACTGCGGCACCTACGGTCCCGGCTCCGCACGCTCCCTCCGGGCCTCCGTTTCGGCTTGTCGAGTAGGCACGGGGGATTGCTCCCCCGCACCTCTCACAGAACCGGACTTGTGGGCCCACATCCGGCTCCTCAAGCTGAACATGTTAGAACAGCATAAGCTGTCCTTGGACCTGCGCGGCTGGCTGGAGTTCTTGCCATCGGACGGAGAGCGATACAAGCCGTTGCTCGAACCATGCGTTCGAGTAGGCTTTGTGGACACCAAAGCTGCTGCTTCGCTTCCAAACGCTACGAATCTGATAGGCGGTTTTCCAAGCTTGGCCCCGGGATACGCCGCGGGTTTGCAAATGACGGTACAGGTGACGTGAGCGTTTCTTCTGGCGGACTAAGATGGCTCGTAGCCGTCGCCGGATATGAGCATCAAAGTTGCTGAAGGAACTTGGGCTGGTGCATAACCGAAAGTATCCAACCCAACCCGTTAAATAGCGGTTGGCACGTTCGACGCAGCGAGCGAATGAGTTACCCCATGTGCGAGGTGTTAGCTCGCGAATGCGGGCAGACAAACGTTGCTTTGTCTTAGCGGAGATACTGACTGAGATTGAGCCATCGGATGCTTTCCGCAGGCTAAAGCCAAGGAAGGAAAGGTCAAATGGCTGACTCACCGAACTCTTTTCCGTATTCACCTGGAGGCGAAGACGGTCTTCGATGAATCGTTGCACGGATGCCATCACGCGTTCTCCAGCCCTGTGACTGCGGACGAAAATACTGAAATCATCAGCATAGCGCACGAAGCGAAGGCCACGACGACTTAACTCCCAGTCGAGTTCGTCAAGGACGACGTTCGAGAGGAGTGGTGAAAGCGGACCGCCTTGCGGGGCCCCTTCTTGCGTCGGAGAACTACTGCCATCTGGTAAGACGACTTTCGCTTTCAGCATCAAGTGAATCAGCTTCAGGATACGTCCATCGCCGACTCGCTGGGCCAAGCGGCTAAGCAAGCGTTGGTGATGAACTCGGTCGAAGAACTTGGAAAGATCAATATCGACCGAGGTGCCGTAACCTTCTGCGAAGTAACCCTTAGCTTCGGCGATCGCAGTCTGTGCACCGCGACGACGGCGAAAACCATGACTGCTGTTATGGAAGCTTGGTTCAAAGATCGGCTCCAGAACCTGGAGGACCGCCTGCTGAACAATTCGATCCACGACATTGGGAATGCCTAAACCTCTTTCGCCACCCCCGGGCTTGGGTATCCAAACTCGGCGGATGTCTCCAGGGATATACGCACCCTCGATCAAGGCTTGATGAAGATCGGCCAGCAACTGTGGAGCATGCTCGACAGCCGATTCGACGCTCTCTCCATCGACGCCGGGAGCACCTTTATTCGATGCAACCTTGAGCAGCGCGCGTGCCAAGTTCGGCAGCCATGCTACTCGTTCCAACAACTGACCGGGGTCAGTTGCTCGGGTGTCTGTTTCGTTCGTCAAATTGACTTCCGCTTGATGCTGCAAGTACTCTTGGCCTGGCAGATACGTCTGTGGACCGCGCGAACTCGCCCCTGAACTCTGCATAGTGTCAGGACTGTCGGCAAACACGAACTTCAGTTGACGTGATTCAGAACTTTTCAACTTGTCACTCCCTTCGCTCCACCGGCATTACCCGGCTTCAACGCTACTACGAAGTGATCCGACTTCTCCATCGACTTTGGGCAGTTGTCGTTTCCTGCGCGTGCCCTACCACATGCTCGTGGGAGTCTGATTGTGGACCGATAGAGATCTCTTGGGGTAAGGTTGAGTAATGTATTGCCGCGCCCGCCTCGAATACTTCCTGGCCCCGATCGGATATTGGGCGTCGTGTATAGCGGCACACTAACCCGGGCCAACAAGCCTACAATGAGGTTCACTTGCGTTCGGTGCTGCAGTTCGCTAACAGCTTCCATCCCACATGGCCTCGCGGCGTATGAAACAGCTAGATTTAGTTGTCCATTCATGCAGTTGCCTTCGCTCGCGGTTACCTCCGATAGGTCCCGCAAAGGACTTTCACCTTCAATTACTCAACCATGCCCAACGCACCGCTGCGTACGCTTTCGATCTGCCTTCGCTTCGCTGGCTTGACCTGCTTGCTTACTGGCTGCTGACGGATACTAGGCGGAAGCCCAGGAAGTCGTACCGGGCAGCCGGAGAGTCCCCGTACCGGTAGGCCGAGCGGCAGACCCCGGCCGTGCTGTCCCAGCCCCCGCCCCGGTAGACCGGGTAGTAACGAGTGTCAGGTCCCTGAGGATCGGTCCCCGGTGAGCTGACATAGTAGTTCTCCCCATAGCTATCACTGCACCACTCCTTCACGTTGCCATGCATGTCGTACAACCTAAACTGGTTGGGCTGTTTTTGTTTCACGATGCGGGCACACGCTTCACCAATTTTGGCAGTATTATCTTCAAACCAGGCGTATCTTCCTAATTCACTGGCACTGTCTCCAAAGCTGTACTTCGACGTACTTCCGCCTCGGCAGGCGTATTCCCATTCCGCTTCCGTCGGTAGCCGGTATTCCCGACCCTCGCTTTGGCTCAGGCGTTTGCAATACTCCACTGCGTCGTCCCAGCTCACATACGTGGCTGGGTAATTGGCTCCTATCCTAACATTCCGCCCATCCTTCCATGGTTCGGTCCCCATCACCGCCTTCCATTGCCCCTGCGTTACCTCCGTCTCGCCCATGTAATATGAACGACTCAGCGTCACTCGATGCTGCGGCTTTTCGTCACCATTGGCCTCCGAATCCGAATCCGGCGAGCCCATCAGGAATGTCCCCGCCGGAATCAAGACCAACTGCATGCCGGTAGATCGGCTGGTCAGTGTCGGCGACTGCGATTGTGGTTCACTGGGCGGTGGCGTGGGGTTATTGGGCTGGATATCACGCTTCATGCCCAGCGACACGTTCAGGGGTCGATCAGGGTTGAGCTGTAGATCGATGACACCTCCCGCCAAAAGACTGTTAACATTCTGTTTCCTACCCATGGGCTGCACGAGGCCTTTGACACCATAGAAAACCGATTCGGATAGTCCATTAGCGGTCACTCGTGGGGTGCTGGACAGGGCATCCAGTATGGCTCGCGTGAAGGCTCCGTGTTTCCAACTATTGTGCTCCAGCGCCTGCTCCCCCTCGCTGCACGCAAACATGGCCGCACAATTTTTGGGCAGTTGGTCGACTCGCAGCGAACTTCCAAACGCTCGATTACGCACCGACCTAGCCGCGCTGGGGTCATCCCGGCAGCAATCGGCCAGCAGCAGTTTGTTGCCCGCTCCAGAAAGTGTTAACGCATCCAGCATCTCAGCCATCGGTACTAGCGATGCCGGGTCCGGTTCCAGCATCAATTTGCCGCTGCGGTCACGCAGCGTCTTGCCATCGGCGTCTTTGACTTCCCGCACCGTACTGTCATACGGACAGTAGTAGGCCGCCGTACCATACTGGACGCCGTGACCAAAGAAGCCCAGGATCAACACCCCATCGGCAGCCCCTTGGCCTGCGATCTTCTTCATCGCGTCCTGGACCGCTTGCTTGGTGGCCTGAAAACCCAGCAGAGTCGTTACCCTGTAACCCGACGCTTCCAGCTGGCCCTTGATCGCCTGCGCGTCGTCCTCCGGAAAATCCAGTGGTTTATCGTTCATCGCTTGATGCTTGTATTTCGTTACCCCCACCAGCAGAGCATGCTTGTCAGCCGCCTGTGAGACAGCACATAGCGGCCAGCCGAATGTGAGTGCCAGTGCCAGCAGGCTAGCCAGGGAGAAGTGCGATTGCATAGCTGTTACTACCTCCGCATAGAAACATTGCCAAGCTGGGTGACACCCAACAGTATAACGAATCAATCCACGATTTCTTCCCAGAATCCTTGGCCGATTGGACGCGAAAAAGTCAGCATCGCCAGCGACGTTGGCAAAATGATCCGGGCAGATTGATGGCAGGAGCGTCGGAAGTAGGATTTTCACACAGAGGCTCGGAGTCGCAGAGATGAGGGGTTTTCATTTCTGCACCGACCCGCAATCGATTTACCCGATACGCTCTGCTTTTCTTCCTCTGTGCCACTGTGCCTCTGGGTGAGATCGGTTTTCATCGTTGTGCACTATCATTTTGACATGGCTGACTGGCTCACGCTAACTGGACAATTGCTTGGCTTGGTCGCGGAGGGCGGTTTGCAGGGTGCGAATGGTTTGGTCGGCGGCCTGAATTGTTTGTTCGACATCCGAGGCACCAGACTCCAGTTCAGTGCGCTGCGCGATCAGTTTGGATTTCCAGAGTTGACAGCGCTCGACCAGCCAAGCTCGTGTCACATCGTCCAACTGCGGATGCTTAGCAATCAACAGCTCGTCGCAGCCACGTTCGAACGAAGCAATGCGTTGGGCCAAAGATACAGCATCGTCGGGACGCTTGTTAAACCAATCTTCGGCGGCGTCAGCCAAACTTTCGAGATAGTCGGCGGCAGGCAGGTCGGCGGCCAATAATCCACTGCGCTGGAACCCCCAGGCATCGCCCGCAGTGCGACCGCGCCACAGCGATACAGCCAGCAGCATCGCGGCGGCCAGACCGGCAAGTGCCCACATCCAAGCTCGGCGATTGGCTGGAACTGACTGTGAACGAGCTAGTGTCGCGTCTGTTGCCGCTGTGGTCGTCGAGGCAGTTTCAATAGCAATCGACGCTGGCTGGGCGATGCTTATTTTGTTGGCCAGCGCAGACCAACTCTGGCGGCTGTCCTTGAGCAACTGTGGATCGCGTTTGAGCTGCATCCAGTAGCTGCCTCCCTGGGTCATGACTTGCTCTTGCAATTCCAGCAGCACAGCCGGATGACTCAATAGCGCTCGCACCTGCGAATCGCTCAGCACCGTCAATCCTCGCTGTAGCACATCCGACATCTGATCGCCGCAGATTTGCTGCAAGGTTGTTGCAGGCTGTGGCTGTGACGATTGTTCAACTAGTGGATGATCGGTTGCATGCAAAACTTCCAGCTCGGCAATCAGTTGACCAAGATGCTCGGACAGCAATTGCTGTTCGAGCCACAGGGGCAACTGCTGCTCCTGGTGGAGAGGTAAGTTGGCTGAAATCAGCGTCATTTCAGTTTCCTCTCAATGCAGTCCTTCAACTGCTTCTGTCCTCGCTGGGCTCGCGTGTAGACCGTGTTTTGGGAGATGTTCAATCGCTCGGCAATTTCCTCCGTAGACACTTCAGCCAATCGCAGTTTGAGCACCGCGACAAAATCACCACCTACTGACTGGAGGCAATCACGCAGAGCGTCGATGTGCGGAGACTGTTCTTCTCGCACCTGTACTATTTCTATTTGTCTTTCGCCCAATGACTCATGCTTCTGGCGGCCGCGACGACGATACTGGTCAATCAGCAGGTTCTTAGCGATCTGGAATAGCCAGCCGCGAATGTGCTGATTCTCAAATCCAGCGCGTGAGGCCCAAGCTTTGATCCACGTTTGCTGAACCATATCATCACCATCGCTTCCCGACCAGCGTGACCGGATAAATGCTCTCAAGTCAGGATCGATCGAGCTGTGCAACTGACGAAATGCCTCCTGGTCGCCCTGCCTAAAGCGGTTGGCGAGATCGGATAATTGTTGGTCGTCAGTAACCGGTGCCGTAACCTTGTTCATATCGCCAGTTTAGCGATATACAACGGCCTGCTCAATCCACGCGACCAGGAGTCCGGGACTCCTGGTCAAATCTTGACTCGCGAGTACGTATGCCGTCCGGTGTCAGTGGTATACAGCTACGCGCTTTTGAACGGGAACTCGGAAGCTTTGATAGGCGACTTGGCTTGCCTGGTAGGCTTTTCCACATGAGGTGTATTTAGTGACGGTGTAGAAGTAAGGCCGCTGAACGACTTGATAAACAGTGACGGTCTTCCAGGTGACTTGCGGCGTGTAGCAATCGCTGGCCGATGCTGAAGAACTGGCCCAAGCTAGGCCGATCACTGCGATGCCGACTGCCAAAGTGCGACGAACGACCTTGAGGATGGTAGAGGACTTCATTTTGCTTCTCCCGAACTGGAATTAACTGAATTGGCCATCGCCCTATGCGACGCTTCATCTAGGTAAACGGAGGGTTCAGGGAAAATCTGCCCGAAGTCCAAAAGATTATTTGGCAGATTCCTTTCGGGCCGATTCGGGACCTCAATAGCCTCGCAACGATCTAATGAGGTGTTGCCGGTTTCACGGACAGCTGCGCCACCTCTCGAACTGCCGACGATCACGTCCGGCTGGTGCTGATCGTATTCGACTTGTGCGGTGCAGACGACGGCGTCGAAAGCGTCGTCGTCGAGGGCGGGATTCACGACGGTTTGGCCGTGGTGCTTCAGAAAGGTCGGTTTGACGCCGCCCGGAACTGAGTGCCAGCCGTGGAGAAAAAGGATTCTCATTTACTGCTTCCAATCTCCTGTCCCACTTCGAGCAGCCGAATTCCCAGGTCCTCCAGCCTTTGAACTACTCGTTGCCGAGGTAATTCAGTGCCAAAGCAGGCGTAAAGACCGTCCTGTGCCCTAATCCAAAACAACGGCTCTGCAACGATCTCACCAGACTTAGTGAGGATTGGCTCTTGGTTCAGCTTGGACTGACTCCACAAACTCGTCAGCCACTTGCGATGCTCGTCGCCGATGATGTCGAGGATGTCCACCAGATCATCCTGCGGACTGATTTCGTTATCGACCTTGGGGCGTTCGTGAAGATAGTCGAGACAGTCTTGGATGACGTCGTACAAGTGCCTTGCGTGCCGATTGTTCATCTTCTGGGCGAAAATCGTCAGGATCGATCTGGCACGAGTCATGGCAACGTACAGGTTGTTGGCCAGCACGCCCCTGTCATTCGCCGTGTACTGATCGGCAGCCGGAACGATCACGACTTCCGAATCGTAGCCCTTGAAGGAATGCGATGTTGTCGCCAGCAGTATGCGACTGCTGCGTTCAAATGGCTTGTTCGTTTGGACTGACAACTCCACACCCAGATCAGCGAGGCGTGGTGCTATCTGCGTTTCGAGGCGATACTTGATGTTCTGACCGTTGTACAGCAAACAGATGTCCGAAGGCTGCACGCCCTCCACTTCGATCAGTTCACGGCAGTAGTCGGCAATCGCTTCAAACTCCTGATCCAAATTCCTGTATTGCCGGAAGCTCGGCTTCGGGCCGTCAATTTGATTGAACCGCACAGTCCACCAATCCGTTCCATTGCGCTCCGTGCGCTCAATCAGCCCACGAGTCACCATCTCCTTGTGGTCAGGATTCTTCTCAGGCGGCTGTAGCCGGTACAGGACATTCAGAGCGAATTCCGTGATTGGCTTCGTGCTTCGGAAGCTCTCCTTCATCACTGTAGAACGGCCCCGCATGTCGAGGCCAAGCTCCGACCAAGTAGGCGTTCCTCGTCCGTAGATGTTCTGAGCGTTGTCATAGAAGATGTTGACTGACCGGCTGTTGTTGTCGTCATCGTCTGCTTGACGCACGATGCCAGCCAGCAGCTTCAGCGTATTCGGCCCCATGTCCTGAGCTTCGTCGATGAACAGGGCGTCACACCGAGGCTTCATGTCATCGACCGACTTATGACTCAGGTACGCAGCAGCGGCATCGTCGTATTCAAAGCTAAAAGAATGAGACGACAGGCCCACTTCGGGGAGCAGCAAGTCCAGAATCTCTCGAATGTGCCGTAGAGACACTCGATCCCAAGGGAAGGGCTTGCCGCCCGTCTCCTTCTCCCATGCAGACTCAACCGAATCCCCGATGAGCGATTGCAGCGAACGATTGGCAAACACCGCCCAAATGCGGACGTTTTGCTGTCCGGCAAAGTGTCTGACAGTCTGCATCAGCCAATGGGCCAGAACGACCGTCTTTCCGCTCCCTGCCACACCTCGAACAAGTCGAGGTTTTCCATCAAGCTCCAGACCGCAAAGCCGTTCTTGCTCGTGTGATAGAACTGGCCTGAGTTCCTTTCGCTTGGCAAGCTGACCTCCAACCGAGTTCGAATCCTTCATCAGTGATCGGTTTGGGGGCGAATACTCCACCTTCGCTGGAACTGATTCCCACGTCAGATTCTTTCCTTGTTTCTTCAACACTCTGGGGACGAGGTGTCGCAGCAGGGGGCGCAAGTATGGCTCGTCCATTTCCGCTCGACTGGAAAGCACGACGATGGCTTCCCTCGAACGACTGAGAGCGACGTTGACCAGACGCTTCCACTCGTCGTAGGGCCAACTGTAGCTGCCTGCATTGACGGTATCGAAGACGACAATATCGGCTTCCGTACCCTGCTGGCTGTGGACCGTCGAGGCCGACCATGTATGCAGTTCATTGGTTGCCAAGTATGAGGCGATGTCTTTCGCTTGCGCCTTGAAGGGAGAAATGAACATCCCTGTTGCCGCACGCAACGTCGGATCGGAAAACAGCCGGTCAAGGACTTTCGTTGTCGCCACACGAATCCAGCTTCGATTGCCGGGACCACGTTCGGCCCGAATTGCTGGCAATTCGTCGCCGTCGTCATCGAGAACGTACCAGATGGTCCTTGGCTCATTGCTCAGGACATCGGGCAACGAAAACGCACGGCTGCTGACCTCCGGGGCCGTCGTCAGAAAGCCGTCATACTGGTAGGCCGACACGACCGAGCAGACGTCAGCGTGCATTCGGCGTTGTTCTTGAAGAACATGCACACCGACTTCATCAGTCTTGATGCTCTCCAAGTGGCTCATGCCGCTATTGGCAAGCCACGTCATCTGATTCGTGGGGAGAATCCGGCTGATACGGCTGATGGGAGCAAGTTGCTTCGAATCCCCGACCAGCACCACACGCCGACTCGCCAGCAGCGACAGTGCGGCAACAGCCGCTCGTGAGATCAGTCCCGCTTCGTCGATGAAGATGGTCGTGAATGGAGCAAAACCACGCTCGATATCCTCCTTCACGTCCTCGCATTTCAGGAATGTTGTCGCTCGGAATGCGGTTGCGACGACGACCCGCACTTCTTCGTCAAGGAAGTTCCTTTGGGCCGCATCCCGCATCTGCTCCCGCAATTCCTTGATCTGCTTGCGGATCAGAGCCTTTGTTTCCGAGTCGGTTGCCCGAGCGAGTTCCAGTACAAGTTCTTCGATCTGAGCGAGGAACTCAGTCTCGGTTCCCCGCAACATCGCCGTCAGGTCTTCGGACTCGAACTTTTGTAATGACGCACCTTTGCCGATCCTCAGCAGCGAGCCGTTTGCCAGTTCTGTCGCTGCAACGTCCTTTGCCGCTCGCCCGATGGCGATGGCGGCGGCGTCCGTGGCCCGATTGGTGGTAGAGACGACGAGAATTCGTTCATTCTCGTCCGCCAGTATGTTCGCCACCTGATGGCCGGTGGTGTACGTCTTGCCGGTGCCCGGTGGTCCCCACAAGACGCTCCACGCCTTCGACCACCACGGCTTCAACTTGGTCAGGCCAACCTCTCGGTAGCCATCCACATCGGGATGGACGCCGCCCTCCGCAGCCAGCAGGCGACTGGGGAGCATCTCCCGAATCTGATCGAATGCTGGTTCATGAAACACAGCGTTGAGAAACGCCAGAAACTCGAAGGGACGGACGTAGAACGATCCGGTCGTTGGTGGATGCTCTGGATTTGAAACAACGATGAAGATGCGCCCCGCCGCTTCGTCCACTTCCAGAATTTCGCCTGTCCAGAGGATCGAATCCTCAATGTCGATCTCGTCTGTTTCCTCACCGAATAGCGACTTTGGGTCGTCGGCGAATTCCTTCAGCATGAGCGGTCGAAACGCCACCGCTCCTTCCCATGTCCAGTCGAATTCGACGGCATGTCCGACTTCGAGGATAAAGACCGTTCCAGTCTCAGACTCGGAGAGAACTGTGACGCTGCGGCATCGCAGCCGCTTCCACTTCACCGAGTCTCGGAACTCACGCCGAATCGCTTCTTTGGCGTCTTCGAGACTGTCAGCGTTGGCCTCGGGCAGATTGAGTCGAACGGGAAAGCGAGCTTGTACGAAGCTGTCTTCGAGCAGTTCGTCGTCATCGGCTTCGTCGTGGTCGAGCATGGCCGCTTGCCCATCATCGTTTACTTCTTGCTCACTCCGAGTTTCGACAACAGTTCATCCATGTGGGCATCGTCAAGGTCCGCAAACCGCTGAAACGCTTCGGGACGTTCCCGAATCCGTTTCTTCAGTGATGGCGGGACACGATCTGAAAGCAGCAGCAGTTCGTCCTCATTGGTGTCCAGTTCTGACGCCAGCTTGTGGATGAACTTCTCAGACGGATAGTCCCCGAAGTGCAGCCGCTCGTTCTCGACCTTCGAGATGTACGAAACGCTGACTCCCAGACGCTCAGCCAGATCACGCTGGGTGAACCCTCGTGTCTCTCGAAGCTCTCGAATTCGACGACCGAACTGCATCACCGTAAGTCTTTGGCGCAGCGATTTGGGGCACGGGGGGCATCCAACTGATTGCCGCTCACAGTGAATTAGCGTATGCTGCCCGTACTTTTTGGTCAACCAGACGGAGAGAACAGCGGGGCCAATGACGCCGTACCACTGCCAATACTGGGCGCACCTGCTCACCCTCAAGGGAGCGGGTGGCAGCATCGAGAACCTGACACGTTCGATTTCGAACGCACGGGTAGACCTGAATCCCCATCAGGTCGATGCGGCTCTGTTTGCGCTGCGGTCGCCGTTGTCCAAAGGAGCGATCCTCGCTGATGAGGTCGGCCTCGGCAAAACGATTGAAGCGGGGATCGTTCTCGCCCAACGCTGGGCCGAACGGAAGCGCCGCATCCTGCTGATCGTCCCAGCCACGCTCCGCAAGCAGTGGCAACAGGAACTCGACGAGAAGTTCTTCCTGCCGTCCGTCGTGATGGATTCGGTCCTGTTCAACCGGATGCGGAAGGCGGGAGAGGGCAACCCGTTCCTGCAAGACGACAAGATCATCATTTGTTCGTACCACTTCGCCTCGGCCAAGGCTCAGAGCGTTAAGGGCGTGCCGTGGGACTTGGTGGGGATCGACGAGGCTCATCGGCTGCGGAACGTGTTTAAGCCGCATAGCAAGATGGCCCGGCGTATCGCTGATTCCATCGGCCCGGCCCACAAGCTGCTGCTGACGGCGACTCCCCTCCAGAACTCGCTGATGGAGTTGTACGGGCTGGTCAGCGTGATCGACGAACACGTCTTCGGGGATGCCGCCTCCTTCCGTGACCAGTTCGTCAAGGCGGGCAGTGAGTCGGAGCGAAATTCCCAGCTTCGCAGCCGTCTGATGCCCGTCTGCATCCGTACACTGCGGAAGCAGGTCGTCGAATACATTCCCTACACCAATCGTATTCCTATCACGCAGGACTTCACGCCGAGCGACGAAGAACACGATCTTTACGAGAGCGTGTCGGCCTTTCTGCAACGGGAGACGTTGATCTCGTTGCCAGCGAGTCAGCGGCAACTCATCACGCTGGTCCTTCGCAAACTGCTGGCCTCATCGACGTTTGCCATTGCTGGCACGCTGCAAGGTCTCGTCGGTCGCCTCCGCAATCTCAAACGAGTGGTAGCTATCCAGCAGGCCCAAGCGCAGGCCAAACCAGTCGAAGCATCCCCGCCGTCAGCGTCAGAGTTGATCGACGAAAGTGACTTCGAATCTATTCTGGAACTGGAAGACGAGTGGGATGAAGAAGAGTGTTCAGAGTTCAGTGTTCGGTGTTCAGCAGATGAAGAAACTGAAAACCGAACACTGAAAACCGAAAACTTGCCCGACCCGAAATTGTTGGAGGAGGAACTTCACGAACTCCTCGGCTTCTCACAGCTTGCCAGCCGGATCACGGCCAATGCCAAAGGAGAAGCACTTCTTCCTGCACTCGACACCGCCTTTCGTCGTGCGGATCAACTGGGTGCGGCAAGAAAGGCGGTCATCTTCACCGAGTCTCGTCGCACGCAGCAGTACCTTCTCGATCTGTTGTCAAAGCGGGGCTACGAAGGCCAGTTGGTGCTGATGAACGGCACCAACGCCGATCCGGTATCGAAGGACATCTATGAACGCTGGCTGGCTCGCCATGCTGGTGAAGATTGCGTCAGTGGCTCGAAGCCGGTCGATATCAAAGCGGCCATCGTTGAAGAGTTTCGTGACCGGGCCTCGATCCTTATTGCCACGGAAGCAGCAGCTGAAGGTGTCAACCTTCAGTTCTGCTCGCTTGTGGTCAACTTCGATCTGCCGTGGAACCCACAGCGAATCGAACAACGCATCGGTCGTTGCCACCGATACGGCCAGAAGCACGACGTGGTGGTCGTAAATTTCCTGAATCGACGCAACGAGGCCGACCAGCGGGTCTTCGAGTTGCTCAGCGAGAAGTTCAAGTTGTTCGACGGCGTGTTCGGTTCGAGCGACGAAGTGCTGGGGGCTTTGGAATCCGGTGTCGATATCGAGCGTCGGATCGCCAACGTTTACCAGAAGTGCCGCACGCCTGAAGAGATTGCCCAAGCCTTCGACGAGCTTCAGTCGCAGTTGACCGACCAGATTCAGACCCGCATGGCGGGGACTCGCCAGACGTTGCTGGAGAACTTCGATGAGGAAGTCACCGAGCGACTGCGAGTCCATCGAGACAGGACGCTGGAGAGCCTGTCGGAGCGAGAAAGATGGCTGCTGAACTTGACCAAAGCGGAATTAGATGGTGAGGCAGAGTTTTTTGAGAATGAGCCACGTTTTCGACTGAAGGAGGGGTGTTCAGTTTTCAGTGTTCTGTGTTCAGGAAATCCAGAACTGAAAACTGAAAACAGAGCACTGAAAACCACTTTCCACTTCGACTGGAAGCAGGCCGAGAAGAATGGCGATACGTTCTACCGGCAGCAACACCCACTGGCAGCGCACCTGATTGAGCGTGCCCAGAACCGGCAGTTACCCCCCGCCACGCTCACCTTTCATTACGCCAATCACGGTTCCGTCGTCAGTTCGGTTGAGCCGCTACTCGGACAGAGCGGTTGGCTGGAACTCTCCAAGCTGACGATCACCTCGCTCGACACCGAAGAGTATATCTTGGTGCTTGCGGCAACCGATGATAGGCAAGTATTAGATGAGGATACGGCCCGCAAACTGTTGTCGCTCCCTGCCAGTGTTTCCAGTGTTCAGTGTTCGGTGTTCAGCGAAGAGACTGAAACACTGAAAACTGAAAACCGAAAACTGCTCGTCGATAGACGAGTGCAAGAGGTAGAACAGCGTAACATGAAGCACTTCGACGAAGAGGTGCTGAAGCTCGACCACTGGTCGGACGACTTGAAGCAGGGTTTGGAGCGGGAGATCAAGGAACTCGACAAGCAGATTCGGGAAGCTCGGAAGGTCGCTGCACTGGCGGCGTCCCTCAACGACAAGCTCGAAGCCCAGAAGTTGATCCGCACGCTGGAATCGACTCGGAAGGAGCGGCGAAAGCGCCTCTTCGAGGCTCAGGATGAGATTGACAGCCAACGAGACGAACTGATTGCACGCATCGAAGTCCAGCTTGGTCAGAAGAAGTCGGTGTCACCGCTCTTCACGATTCGCTGGCGGTTGGAGGGACACCTCCAATGACATTCTGCCCACAAAGCGTGTTTCCCCATTGGTTTACGCCACTCTTCCCCGCAATGCGCAACCCCCGTTCATTCGGGTGTTCGCCCGTCAAAATTGGCATTTTCCGCAAGATAGATTCAGTTTCGGGGTGTCGCAAGCCGATCCAAGCCGTGTACGGCCTTGTCTTTTCCGGGCCAAGCGGTAATATTCGATCAACACACTCGCCGTGCCCCTCCCGCTTTGCGGTGACGCACATCAAGGGCGAGTTTCTTTTTTGCGCTCCTCCCTATTCTCAGGTCGAGGAGCGAACATGAGCGGCACTCCAAGGATTCCCTTCTCCAAGCCGTGGCTCTCCTACGCCGCTCAGGTGCAGTTGCTTCAGCAACGTGGTCTCACGATACCCGATCCGCAAGCTGCCGAGCAGTTTCTTTCGCGCTTGAACTACTACCGATTCAGTGGTTACGGCCTTGCCCGAATAAAGTGACAATGAACAGAATCCATAAAGTGAACCTGACAAATAAGGAATGACAAATGACAAATACCGTTTCCCTCCAGGAGGCCGAGCAGCGTTTGCGTGAGCTGCTGAAAGAGCTTCATTCTGGCGACGAGTTGGTAATCACGGAAAACGACATTCCGATTGCCAAACTGACCGTACGACAGCCTCTTCCGAAGTTGCCTCGCATACCTGGTCTCGGAAAAGGGATCATCACGGTTGTTGCGGACGATGATGATCATTTGCAAGACTTCTCGGAGTACATGCAATGAAGCTTCTTTTGGATACACATGCTTTCTTTTGGTTTATCGCTGATCATCAGAGCCTGTCTTCAACGGGACGAGAGATGATTTCCGATGCGGGCAACGAGATATTTCTCAGCCCAGCAACCTATTGGGAGATTGCGATCAAAGTGTCTTTAGGTAAATGGATTCTCAATCGCCCCTATCAAGAATTGATCGACATCGCAGTTGTCAAATACGGATTTCAGATCTTGCCGATTTTGTCGACGCATACCGAACGGCTATTGAATCTGCCCTTTCATCATCGCGATCCCTTCGACCGCTTGTTGGTCGCTCATCGGCATGATGTGTTCGACCTCGAAGGTCACCACCGTCAGCGCCTCGCTAGATTGGCAATATGCACAACGACTGGAGAAGTGTGCTCGAATTTGCCGCCTGAGCTAAACGGAAACGTAATCGCTCAACGCTATTCCTCAGTCTTGATGCGGTGCAAGGCAGCAGCAGCACGCGCTTTAACAAGATTGAGTTCGTCGATCTGCTTCAGAAGCATGTCAAGTTCCCGCGTCTCTTCCGCTGAAAGCTTACCTTCCCGGTTTCGCGACAGGAGATCGTCGAGAAGTGACTGGTTTTTGGGGGCGATAGTCATGGCCGCAAGCGCAGACAGACCATCAGCACTGAATGTCAGCGTTACTTCGTTTGGCATTTCCTAATCCCTTCTAAATCTGGCGATGCCCTAAAGGATACAAAGCAAATGCAAGCGATTCCATTTGAGTTCTCCCCTGCAAAAACGACTGCGCTAAGCTTTTCGGGGCCGCCCAAGATCGTTGAGCGTTGCTTCCTCATGAATCTTGACGGACGCGACGACCGTCTGCGCGAGTGGATGCAGCAACTACCGCAGCCATGGCCATTCCCAGACGTCGAGCGATTCGCAGCCATCGATGGTCGCAAGCTCTCGACGTCCGAGCAGTGGCGCGCCGGCAATGGTGCCTGGGGCTGCAACCGTTCGCACTTGCTGATCCTGGAGAAATGTTTGCTCGAAGGGATCGACTCGTATGTGGTCTTTGAGGATGACGCAGGCTTCGTTCCCGACTTTGTGGAACACCTTGAGGCGTACGTTCGTGAGTTACCCGAAGACTGGGGCCTGGCTTAGCTCGGAGGTCAGCACCTCTACGCCGCTAAGCATCCGCCGAAGAAGATCAGCGACCACGTTTACCGACCTTACAACGTTTTGCTAGGCGTGAGCCTCGAGACTTGAGGCCTGAGGAGAAAATTCCAAGGGAGTTTATGTTGCATTGACTCAAGCCTCACGCCTCAGGTCTCAAGCCTCTCCTCACATGGGCAACGAACTCGGAGGCTACGAGGCAACTGGGGGAGGCGAAGCGATCGGGCTTGCGAACCTCTGTGAAAAGGCGATGCGATTCCCAGCGATCGATCCCAAGATTCCCGACGGTCAGCTCGCCAAGCAACTGTAGGCCTGGATCGTCGCCAGGAAAGCAGAAGCCATTCGTGATCGAACCCGTGGCTGGCGGAAAGTATCCGCATCTCTGCCGATTCGCAAACCACCTCTACGAAGCCCTCGGTAACTCGCTGCGAATCATCGCCGTGGATCGCCCAATCGAAGCCTCGATTCGTTCGCTTCAAGATCGAACTAGCCGACATCCAGGCTAATGGTTCGCAGCCGGCGATGACGCCTGCGACAAACTCCAGCGTTCGCGTCTTGAACATCGCGAGACGTTCATCCAAGAGCATCCAGAAGTCCCCGTCGATCGGATCAACTTCGCCAAGCTAACGGAAGATCTTGAAACGGTGATCAATGAACTGATCGCCTTCCTCGCGCGGCGCGACACGATCGCTCGTGTTCGCTGGGACGACGAGATCAAAACGTACGAGCACTGGGAGTTTTTCTACCGAGCGTCCCATATTAAACATCTGCAAATCGCCGTGGCTCTCGACTGCTCCGTAGTCCACGACCACGTGGCAGCCAAGCCTTACGGAGCTCTGCGAGCCCGACCCAAGTTCCGCCGATTGGGGCTTCGTAAACACGGCTTTGATTCACTGCGTTATCCAGGAGGAGGTATCGTCCATGCGTGATCGTGCACATTCTGCATCAAGACTATCCATCGCCCTCATTGTTGCGCGACTCTGGTGCGTAGCATTTACGAGCATTGTGGCGATGAGCGTCCGCTGATCTACGTCCTCGACGACGGCAAGCCTGAGCTGAGATTCTCGCAAGTCTGTCCCGACGAAGCCACGTTAGTAGATCGACTCATTGAGACCGAATATGACATCGAGTTGTCGGCTGGTCGCAATCGTCTCGTTGAAGCCGCGCAAACTCGGATGGTGATCTTCTCCGATGACGATCACGTCGTTGGTCCGCAGACGCGACTGAATGATCTCGTGCGCAAGTTCGAATCGAGTCGCCTCGATCTATTGGCAACGCTCAGCAAGCAACCGCATCGTGCCCATCCTGATGGCGCGCCACGTTTGCTGAAGTCAGCCGGTGGCGTTCTTCACATTCCTCGCGGCGAGTATCGACGCATCGGCGACATTGCCGAGTGCGCATTCGTCTGTAACTGCTTCGTTGCCCATCGCGACATCCTTCAAGCGATCCGTTGGGATGAAGACCTGAAGGTCGATGAGCACTGGGACTTCTTCTGGCGTGCCAAGATTGCCGGCGTCAAGGTTGGCGTGGCGATGGACCATGTCTTTCCGCACATCCACGTCGATCCGCCCGCCTACAAGCGACATCGCCCCGTCTTCCTGAAACAAGCCTTGCGTAAGCACAACCTACGCAAGGTTCTCTGGCGCTGATTTCTGTTTCTTTCGTTTACCCAATTTCTTGAAGGAGTGTCTATGACCACCACAAACCATGGACCATTTGGTCCCAACGGCGAGCGACCACCGGGTTGGCCCCCACCGCCGTTTGATCCGCCAGGTGAACCGCTACCGTACGTTCCACTGCCAGATCCACCGGGTTCCAGCGCGGAGCCGCGTCCCGATTGGTGGCCGGAAGACTGGGTATGGCCTCCGGTGCCCGAGCCGCCGATCGAAGTGTTGGTACCGCCTCCACTGCCCAACATCATCTGGCCGCGGCTACCTACGCATCATCCATACCATCTGCCTCCTGGCTACCACTGGCCGGACAACTTGCCACCAGGGCATCCAGGCCACGACGTGAAACCACCTAAACCACCAGGCGGAAGTGGCGACGTAGGCAGCGAAGGCTCGGGCGATGAAGCTGGTTCAAGTGATTCGGAAAAATGTTGATGATCGAGCTTGCCAATCTCGAGTTCCATGCAGCACATGCGTGCAATCTTTATTGTGCGCAGTGCTCGCATTATTCCAACTTTCATGCCGGCGGAATCGTGAGCCTCGATGAAGCTCGCGCGAACTTCGAAGCATGGAAGGGCCGGCTAGCGCCCAAACGGATTGCAATTCTTGGGGGCGAACCAACACTCAACCCGGAGTTGATTTCAATCATCGAGCTTGCAAGACAGTCGTTCCCAAACGCCGAAGGACTGTTCGTCACGAAGGGATTCTTCCTCGATCGTCATCCCGACCTGCCCCGCGTTCTGATCGACAACCGCTTCCGTATGGACGTCTCCCAACATGGACGTGCGCCGGAGTACATGAAGCGATTTCGCGTCGTCTGCCAGAAGGTCCGCGCGTGGCGAGCCAGCTATCCTGATCTGCAAATCAACATCCGCAAATCCCATCGTGGCTGGCGTCAGCAGTACCACATGGTGGATGGCAAGCCGATGCCGTTCGGCAGCGACCCGAGAGCCGCCTGGAAAATCTGCCTCCAACGCACCTGTACCCAGCTCTACAAGCAATGCCTGTGGAAATGCCCCGCGCTCGCCTACCATGCAATCATGTCTGGCAAGCTAAAACTCGCCTCAGAGCCAGCCTGGCAACTCTTCCGCGACTACCGAGCCTGCCCGCCGACGGCATTAGATGAAGAAGTCCGTGACTTCCTTGCGAAAAAGGAAATTCCACAGTGCAATTACTGCCCATCACGAAGTACAAGGTTCGTGCATCCGAACCCTCTTCAGCGGAACGCTTCGTGATGAAGCTTGCTGAGCCTTCTCGCTGAAGGTTGCGAACAGAGTTTGGGCTTATGGAATTCGGCGATGTCGCTAACCAGATCAAGTTGGTTACGCTCTTTCAAAATTTCTTCGATTGGCAAACACTCGGAATATTCGGGTTTTAGCAGTTTTCTCGCCTATTACGGCTATCGACCGCCGTAACCGCCACAGCCGGAACCAGGGGGTAAGTGGAACCGGTTGTTTTTTTGCCGGTGCCGGTCGCGTGCTGGATACCGCGGCCCAGCCTTGCCACGGAACGGCTTCATACCCCATTTCAATGGAGCGGTGTCATGTTGTCGAAAATTCAGAGCGGTTTGGTAGCGTTACTCTTTTTGATCATTTCTTCGCCCTCGTTGGTGGCGGATGACGTATTGAAATCAGAGTTCGGCGCACCCCTGAAGGTCATTGTGCGAAACGATTCCGCGGTGTTCGCGGAACCGACCGAATCTAGTCGTTCACAGCCACTACGTCAATTTGAATGGTTTTTTGTCTTGCCCGCCGACGAGTCGGGAGCAAAAACCAAGAAAGGTCATTACCGTATTGCGACCGGTAAATCTCTCGCAAACGAAATCGGCTGGGTGAAAGCCGACGATGTTGTCGAATGGGAGCATCGACTAGTTGGAGGCTTTACTAAGCGAGGAAGACGGGGTCCGGCATACTTCTTTGAAAATCAGGCGGCGGTGCTGTCGCATCTCAATGAAGGCGGCATTTCCGAAGCAATAAGCCGTGAGTCTGATGGCTCAGAAATATTCTCGTTGCTTCCGATACTAAAAGAGTTGAAGAGCACCTTGGATGGGGAAGAAATAATAGTTTTTGAATTTGCCTATCTGCACACTGCAGATCCCAAAAACATCTTCTCGTCCGTCCATCAAAAAGAAGCAATTACCCTACCACAGGTCCAAGCAGAAATCACTCTCGACATTGTTTTCGTTATTGACACAACGTCGTCGATGAAACCACACATAGAAGCAGCGAAAGAAGTGGTTCGGAAGATCGCAGCTGCTGTGAATGCTAACCAGCATGTACGTGGACGAGTTCGTTTGGGTTTGGTTGGCTACCGCGACGAAGGCGACGAGTATGTCTCGAAGGTACTCTGCAGCTTGGAAAGCGGGAGCGACTTAGCCGTTTTCGAGAAAGTTCTCGCAAATACTGTAGTCGCTGGCGGCGGTGATGACCCAGAGCAAGTTTATGCAGGATTGAGAACCGCCATCACCGACATTGCCTGGAACGATGTAGCCAATCGCCACATCATTTTGATCGGCGACGCTCCAAACCATGAAGGGGAAAAATCGCTTGTAGCCGTTGATACGGTACTCGCTGCCGCTCAACCAGGTGCGTCAAGCGACGACGTTGAAGCATTGTTCCGCCACATTACCATGCATACGTTGCAAGTTGGAAGCGGCTCAGGGCCAATGAGTGACCTTTGCCGTGATCAATTTTCGACCATAGCGGCGGGGCGTGATTTCGCAGGAATCTCGGCCACTACCGACAACACGACTAGCTTCATCGAAAGTTTAGCGGAGACACTTACGAATCGCGTTCGCGATACCGTGTCTATCGTTCAAGGTGATGTCGAAGAGTTTGCCGCAACGAAGGACCCCAACAAAGGTGCGATCGGCGCAATTCTTCAATACCTGGGCAAGGAGAAATTGGTTGGCGCGACGTTCGCCAGCGGTTATTCAGCCGAGATAGATGCCGAAGGCAATCGAACGATCGAGCCCTTTGTGCTCGTCGGACGGAATGAGCTGAAATTGTTTGCGTCAGCTTTGGAGTTTTGTGTTCGGACGCTTGAGGGTGCAGGTGACCCAGGCAGCAAGGACGTCGATAAAATTCTGCAAGCACTCAGAACTCTAACCGTACATATCAGCTACGACGGTGAAATCACTGCCGACACTCCGCTCAAAGAGATATTGCAATTGATCTTAGGGCTACCCGTCAAGTCCAGGGTTTTTGATATGACCCCGGCACGATTGGCCGCGATGTCCCAGAAGGATTTCGAGTCTTGGGTCGCTGAAATCGATGCTAGCCACGCGATGGTCACCGGCCATATCGAAAACGCCCGTTGGTTCAATTTGGGAAAAGAGACCCGACCTCAACTTCGCTTCGCGTTCGTTCGGCTTAGTGACCTGCCATAACTATTTGGCAAATACGGCGAGGAAGCCGCCCTGGCTTCCTCGCCATTCTCTCTCCGTCACAATTATCTGGAGCGCATATCATGACTGAGTACGCAATTACCATAAAAAATCTTCAACATTTGTATAACACCCCAACACGCCGCTTTCTTCTCCAGGTGGTTGACTTGGTGATCCCGATGGGAGGTCTCTTGACGATCCTGGGAGAATCAGGCTCTGGCAAGACCACGCTACAAAGCCGACTCGGCCTATTGTTGGCACTAAAGAGCGATGAGTACTCGACCGTTGAGGAGTTTCGTATCAACGAGCGAGCATCGCCTCGTCGAGTTGTCAGCCACGATGTTGCTGAGCTACTCAAGAAAGGGAAAGCTGGGAAGAAAAAGATGGAGGCTCTCCGCCGACGTTTGATGGGATTCTATCTGCAAAGTGGTGAGCTCATCCCGACGCTTACCATCAAAGAAAATGTTGCAATGCCGCTTAGGCTCAACGGAGCCTCCGCGAAGGAAGCGAACAAGCGGGCGGAAGGGCTACTGGGTTATCTTCTGGGGGTTTCTGAAAAGAACATCCCAGAGAAACTTCCATTGGAGTACTCCGGTGGCGAATACCAACGAATCGCCTTGGCGCGTGCCATCGCCCATCGGCCACAAATCTTATTCGTTGATGAGCCCACAAGCAGTCTGGATACACCAAACAAACGTCGTGTACTGGACCTGATGAGCACGCTCGCTCGCGACGAAGAGACAACCGTGATCATGATCAACCATGACCACGCATTGGCTCGGAGTTACTCCGATTACATCGTCAATATCAGCGCAATCCCAGAGGGCTGGGATGATGAAATTGGGTTGCCGTTCCGCGAAAGCGATGGCTTCGGTACGCCAATCAGTTTCGAAGCCAAGATCGACGGCTCCTGGTTCCCTACAAACTCGCATTTCCAAGTTGATTACACACCTTCTCATGAGGAATATCATGTTGCCTAAAGACTCGATTCGCATGCACTTGTACTATGGAGAAATCGCCTTGAAGGATTCCTGGCGATCTCGAACTACGCTCCTGACAACTGCGACCGTCTTCGCAGGTATTTGTTTGCTGTTACTGGTACTGGCAGGCCTCAAAAGCGGTCTCGTCCAGCAACTCCGCGACGACATTGGCTCCAACCCATCGTCAATTAAGGGCGATTTGTTCGCGACCAGCGATGACCTAGCATTGTCGGCTGCATCTGAGGCCGATCTGATCGCTGGTTTACCTCCGGGCACAATCATTGTTCCCGAAATCACCAAGCTCGGGACGATCTTGACTCCGAAGGCGAGAGTCGACGGTGTTACTCTACAGACGACCGTACCGGGCGACCCAATCCTTGCTTACCACGGAGCAGGTATCTCTGGGGCTACCGCTCCAGAGCTGGTGGTCTCACCTGCGGTCGCTCAGACCCTTGGATTGTCGGATCAAGCGATTAACTCTGGTACATCGAATGTCACTATTGAGTTGACCCGGAGTGAAGGGCGTGAAGCGATTACCGCCCGACTTCAAGTTTCGGTTCGTGCAGTTTTCGGAACAGAGGGCAGCAAATCGAAAACCGCTTACCTGTCTCGGCACTTCATGGAACAGTTAGAGGACTTCACAAAGGGGGAAGCGGTTATTGAACATGCATGGCCAGGCCTTCCCGTTGAAGATTCTATCGGGCATCAGGGATATTTGGCCTTCACAAAGCAGGCGTACTCGGGCGAAGACATCAAACGATTGCATCTGCGCGGTTTCAAGGCCATGCCCATTTCGTATGACAACTCAATCCAGGAAAGATCCCGATGGCGAGATCTCTATGGAATGCTTAAGCCGCATGACCTCCATGTCTACTTGGTCACCTCCCAGACTCAAAGCGATCGTTTGGAGCAGTATTTGAACTTCGAGGTCAGCGAGGTCGAGGACATTACTACCTGTGACGATGTCATGCTCTATTGGTCTGAGCCAACAGCAGCCAAGATCGATGGCAAAGATCACAGATTGGTTGGGATTTCTGGATCATTGAAATGGCTTCGCGGGTACTTCGTCGACACGCGTGTGCGAATGATTGGAGCAGAGCTTCCTCGGGTGATGATTCCGTTCGGTACGGCCACGACTGATCTTGTTGGCTTGGAGTTGTCGGACGGTCAAACGTTGAATTTGACATGCAGTCCCCCGCCGACGGGCATCAACGAACTTAAGGCATCAAAGCTTTATTCCAAGGTCGACGCGTTCGTTCCTAAATTTGACGATTTCGTAGAAGGTTTTGGAGGGCTGTTAGGCAACATGCTTGGCAGTCTGGATGCTCTGGCAGCACGGGAACAATCCGGTGCACGAGCCACGTTGCTAGCCATTGAACAGCAAATCGACGCCAATCGCGATCCGATCGCCATAGTTCCGGCCAGTCTACTAGCCGCCGTTCATCGACACCGGCAAGGCACCCTTACCTTTGATCCAACCACCCAAAATTTTGAGAGAGCCAACACGCCAAATCGTTACTATAGCGGTCGCTTCTACGCCCGGGTGCTGGACGACGTTCCCGTGATCGATGAACATCTGCAAAGCCTTGGCTACAGCACTGTCTCATCGCGTCTGCAGGTGCTTGAAATGCAAGGCTATGCGGGCACGCTCGACCTACTGGTAGTCATCCTGCAAGTCATTGCGGTCTTTCTTGGATTCGTCACGTCTAGTGTCATATTCATGGAAGTGACGCGCCGCCGCCAAACGTCTATCGGCATCATGCAGATTATGGGTATGCAATCACAGGGCATCTTCTTGTTCGTCTTCTTTCGCGCCATCCTCATCGCCGGCTTGGGTTGGGCAATGGCCAGCGTACTGTCTTTGTTGATCGCAACGGGACTCCCGTTGATTGCAAACGCCGAGTGCCGATTGTCCATCGTGGACTTCGCTCAGGTCTTTGTGGGGGCCATTCTCTGCTCGGCGCTGGGCGTAGCCTACCACGCGTATGCAGCTACCAAGTTAGATCCCATGCTCGCCATTAAATCTGGAAAGGTTCAATAACCATGTTCACTGGAGAAATTATGATGTCACACCCAGGCAATAACCACGATAAAGTCTTTGGACAAGATGCGGATCTCGGCGGGAAGGTTGAACGCCTTCCGAGACAGCCGTCTCCGCCGACGCGATCGGTGCAGCCGGTCACGTTGCAGCCTGTCGGGGAGAATCCTGACACAGCGAATCCCGGCACAGCGAAATCACTTAATCGGCAGACAGCTTCAAACAGCCTTCGCGAAGGGAATTTACGCCTTGTGGAGCAAGACGCAAGGTTCGCTCGCCACGGGTACCTTCAAGACCAGAACTCTTGGCTGCGACACTATTTTCCGCTCCTCATACTTACCGCTATTGCGGCGATTGGTGCATATTGTGTTGCAACTAATCAGGGGATGTTCTTCCCACAGATGTCACCTGCCTCTTCCCCGTTCCCAAAGGACGATCCATTGGCATCGGGTCCATCTGAAACTCCGGTAATCGAAGCAAACAACCCGCGAGCACGGGATGAGTCGAATAACAACAAGTCGCAATTGCCTGCCAGCGAGCCTCCGGCTACGGAACGTGGCCAACCTGGCCCAACTGCGGCAACGACGACTACTTCGCGGAACCTAGACCATCTTTTTGATCGGCTAGCTCGACTGGACTTGGAATTCAGCCACCTGAAAGTTGAGCTCTCTGAATTGAAGAACGTCCAGGAACTGAAAGCAATACAGAGCCTCAGGAACGAAGCTTTAACGAAAGGCATTTCAACTGGACAACTTTTCCTCAGAGCCAGTGCAGACCCCAAAAGTGAGAACGCTATCCCATTGGTCTATGTAAGTGCTGGAAGGTTTCTGATTGGGCAAACTGAACAACAACGCGTCGCGAGCGCGCGGGCGTCCGCTTCAGCCCACTTTGATTTTTCGACTCCTGCTCACTTGATTAATGTCGAGACCGGATATTTCATAGGAGTTTACGAAGTCACGGTCGGACAATTGGCTGAGTTCACTACCCAGCGAACGTCTGAGGAGGTGACTTCGACGCCTTTACCGCATCCGAGCGAAAAGGACCGCAATTTGCCTGCCACCTCGATTGACTGGTCGACAGCGATGAACTTTTGCGACTGGTTGAGTCGCCTCAACGGTGGTGTGACAGTCCGGCTACCGACCGAAGTCGAGTGGGAATACGCAGCGCGAGGCAACCTCTTCGTGCAGCAGTTCGAGTCGATGCAGGAACCCAATGTCGTGTTGGGCGGCCCATGGCCAGTCAATGACAATTCACTGGATCGTTCTTGGAGTGGTTGTGTTGCCATGAACTCGAATGTGCAAGAGTGGACGATCGACTCATGGGACGAGAAAGCCTACCAACGACGCACGATGACTCCCAGTTCCTCACGCTCGAACGAAGTCTTTGTCTACAAAGGTTTCAATGAAAAAGAGCTGGCTACAAGAAACGAGGCGCGAGCTGTACGCGGTTCCAGTTTTAAAGATGTGGCTGCCAATCGGGAACTCGCTTTGCGACGCTTCAAACCCGCCAACGCAAAAGAAGATACTCTCGGATTTCGCATAGTTGTGCCAGTGGTCAGCGAACTAAACGCAGGAGATTGAGATATGGGTCATGTAGCAACACTAAACAACGATCATTCGAAGCACGTGCGAAGCGAACCAGCCAGCAAGCCCCTCAAAACGCACATCGTCGGTGTGCTGCTCGCGATGTTGATGCTCGTCGGGGGATGCAGTCGATCGACGAGCTCGCCCGAGGCAGCGGTGGAGCCAGCAAGTCGCGATAGCGGTGATAGCTCACGATCATACCTACCGCCGCCCAGTGCGTCGGCCGATCCGTCAGTTATCCATTTTGTATCCATTCCGGGAGGTAGTGCCAGACTTGGTTCGCTGTCCAATGAACCTGGTCGCGACCCGGCTTTGGAACGCTTGACCACGTACACAGTCGCCCCATTCGAAATGTCCGTCAGCGAGATCACCCGTGCTCAGTGGTTCCCGATCATGGAGCCGCATCGATCGGCCAGCACCAGCGGCGGAAACTTGCCCATCACCAACATCAACTGGTACCAAGCGACTCAATATTGTCACCTGTTGACCATCAAAACGGGAATGGTCCACCGCTTGCCGACCGAAATCGAGTGGGAGTACGCCTGCCGAGCCGGCTCGAGCGAGTTGCTGGCCGTTTGGGATGGCAACTGCTCGTTATCAGACGCCATCACTACCTTTCACCGAGGAGATTCGGGCAAACTTCTGAGAGGCATCAAAGCGAGTTGCAACATTGACTCGGGACGGATTCAGCCGGTGGGGCAGTTCCGTCCGAATCGTTTTGGTCTGGTCGATATGCATGGCAACTGTTGGGAGTGGCTCACCCTGGAAAGCCCGCTCAGCGAGCCACCGAGTCCGCTCCACGCGCCCATCCGCGGCGGCTCGGCAATCTCCACCAACCCACTGGACGCCCGAGCCGCCAATCGAGCATGGCAAAAAAGGAACGACGCCGCAGAGTCGATCGGGCTACGAGTGGTGCGTGAGACGATAAACTAGTAAGGAAGACAATAGAAAATTTAAAGCTAATCTAGGAACCGACCGAGCCCGAGGAAGTTAGCTAGCTACGAGATTGCTGCTGAGCAGCGTGATATTCATGCCAACCAAATAGCGAAAAACGCTATTGCTGGTAGCGAGTTCGCTACCTCATGTAGCGGTCCTCAAGTGCCACAAATGGCAAATTGGGAAACCCGCTCTTTGGCACGCGTCTTGCGGATGGGAACGCTCGGTTTCAAAGTTTGAGTGGAATTAGCTTAAAATCAAAGCAAAGTTTGAGAAAGAATTGAAGTGTCCGGTATTTCAGCTATCAACCTAACTGTTTCTTTCGGTGAGGACGCTGTGTTTAGCGATCTCAACATAACAATCAGGGAAGGCGAGAGTACTGCAATTCTTGGAACATCGGGCAGAGGTAAATCCACGCTGCTTCGTAGTCTTGCCGGATTGCCTCCATCGCCAAAACAAGGGTCTGTTCTCATCGCAGGAACTGCTCCAAAAGAAATGCACAAACGCAAAGAACTTTGGTTTCTTTTCCAAGAGCCGGTTGTTTTCCCAAATCGAACGGTGGCCCAGCACCTTCAGCTGGCTTTTCAATTGCATGATCGCAAGGTAAGCGAAGCTAGGTTAAATGAGGTGATGAGAACAGTTGGACTAACGAACGCTATAGCCAAGTATCCGCACCAACTTTCTGTTGGAATGCGAGCTCGGCTAGCGTTGGCGATGTCATTCTGTGTTGCGCCACGATTTTTATTTGCAGACGAACCGTTCTCCAGCTTGGATTCGGGCTACCGCAATACGTTAAACATTGCATTGAGGACGCTTCAGCTCGGCGCGAAATCAACGGTCGTATGGATTACTCACGAAATAAGAGATGCTATCTTGTTCGCTGATCGCGTTCTAGTACTCGCCGGAAAGCCAGCAAGAATCGAATGCGATATATCGTTTCCCTTAATTGACGAAAGCTCGTACTTGGCGAAGTCTACTCTGCGTGCATTGACTCCAGACGCTGAAAAGGCCTACGAGCAACTTATGCTAGCAATAGAAAAGGATGTCTTAGTAGCATGACTTCGCAAATTAAGGAACGCGCTATGCACTCTGCAATTATTGCCATCGCAGTCTGCTTCTGGGAAGTATTTTCGCGATACGGTAAAGCGGCGCTTTTTGTGTCATCGCCAATTAGGGTGCTTAAATACCTTTCGACTAATTCATCTGCATTCTGGACCAGTTTGACGACTACGGCCGTCGAGTCTATCGGCGGGTTAACTATCGCTGCGCTCGGCTCAATCGCATTGGCAACGTTATTTTATATCAGCCCTAGAACTCATCGTTTCACCTATCCTTGGATCTCGGCCACCCAGGTTATCCCCTTCGTCGCTATTGCACCTGCTGTCGTTTTGGCCTTTGGCCCAACCAGCATCTGGGGCAAGATCTTCTTAAGTGCGCTTGTTGCGTTCTTTCCTATCCTAAGCAACGTACTCTCTGGCCTTCGCACGATTCGAAGGGAATCTCTTGAACTAATGGAGGTCCTTGCGATTGGAAAGCTCCACACATTTCGGATAATTGTTATACCGCACGTCACTCATTACTTTCTAACGGGGCTCTTCATTGCTTCACCGCTATGCGTCATAGGATCAATTATAGCAGAATTTAATGGTGCCCGTTATGGTTTAGGGAAGGATATCTTCATTGCAGCAAAGCGATTAGAACCAGAGTTGATGATGTCCGGCATTCTTGGTTCAGCGATATTGTCTACGTCAATCGCTGGCACTGTTCGATTGCTGGAATCTTTTTTAGGTAGTTGGTACTCAAAGGGCAACTGAAGTGAAAACACGAACAAGGCTACTGTCGGTTTTGGCATTCTTGCTACTCCTGCTAGGGATTGGGTGGTGGGTTGTTACGCGCAATTCAAGTAACGAGAAAGCGACCATAAAGTTGCAACAGGAGTGGTTTCCATACGCTGGTTACGCAGGTGAGTGTGAAGCTGTCCGCCTTGCTGCGCTTGAAAATGTCGTGATCGAACTAATCCCTGGATCTGAGTCGGTAGACCCGATAAAATTAGTGTTATCTGGTGCAGCTGATTTTGGTGTTGCAGGCGCTGATCTTGTGATTAGCGCAAATGAAAAAGGGGCCGACCTCGTTTGCATTGGGACGATAAATAATGTTTCGCCGACTTGTTTCTTGGTAAAGTCCGAATCCGGAATCAAATCTCCCACAGACTTCATAGGCAAGAAGGTCGGAATTCTTCCCGGTACAAACACTGAACGGGTTTACAATCTTCTAATGGCGAGATCTTCAGTAGATCGAAGCAGAATTGAGGAGATTCCAGTTCCGTTTGACCTGCAGACATTTCTTCTTGGTCAGTACGATGTTCGTCCCGCATTTATTTATGACGAACCAGTAAGTTTGGACCTGAAGTCCATAACTTACGACATCATCAAGCCATCCGACTTTGGAGTGAAGTTTGTAGGAACGGTATACTTCACCCGAAAGGATTTTCTCTCCGAGCATCCTGAAGAGGTTCAAATATTAATTGACTATCTCAGAAAGGGCTGGGAGTCTGCGATCGCGAATCCCACGCAAGCCATTGACACTCTGGCAATCCAATTTGAAGGAATCGACAAAGATCGGGAACTAAAGTCGTTAGAGCGAGGAATGCCATACTTCTCGGGTGAAGGGGGCGTACTGAAATCATCGCCAGACAACTGGCAGCAAACTATTAGCGGGTTAGAAGAACTTGGTGAAATCGCCAAAGGCAAGGTTTCTCTGGGCCAGATTCTGGATGAGTCTTTTCTCAATAAGTCGATGGAGAAATAGACGTGTCGAGCTCATCTAGCCGAAAGAATCGGTGGAATAGGCAGGCTGCACTGTGGGCAGTTTATGTGGAGTCAAACATAGAACGTAGGGAACTGCTGAACGGAATCCTGGATCGCTTGGGCGTTCTTGCATCCCCTCCGCGTACGATTGTGGAGCTGGGGTGCGGCGAAGGTGTATTCTGTCGATTGCTGAAAAATCATTTCCCCGAAGCTAAAGTTACTGGCCTAGATTTTTCAGAGAGCCTAATTCAGATTGCTAGAGCTCGCGCGGAAGGCGTCGAATATTTAGTTGCTGATTTCGAGAAGCCTACGCAAGTTCCGAACAACAGCGAATCGGATCTGGTCGTTTCTGTCTTCAGCTTTCTAGAGGCGGAATCTCTTTCGAACGCTTTCGCCTCTGCCAAGAAGCTTATTGCAACCCGCGGCAAATTCGTGCTCGTCATAACCGATCCACTCGTTGATCTTCTGAAGTTCAAGTCTGGCGTTTCCATCGGCGCGAAACTAGGCCGCAGCGAAGATGGTAACTGGAGACTGACTTCGTCGTTCGTGTCGGAAGAGCATATGCCCGTCGGCAAATACTTTCGAATCCTGAGACCGATAGCAACGTACATCAATGAAGCCGCAAAGCATGAATTAGTTGTGTGTGACTTTAGGGCAGCAGCCACAGTTCGGTCGATTCAATCCGGGGGAACTGAATTGTTGATCGTTAGCTTCTGTCATTCGGAACATCAAGCACTGGATTGACGCGAAAAATGAAATCAAAGGTGAGAAGATGTTACTGAGTGAAATTCGCCGCAAGTTCTTCTATGCAATGCACGAAGCGGGGATGTATGATGCCACAATCGAGTTTGTGGTTCCGCTCTATGAACAAATGCATTCAATGATGCAAAGACTCGCTAAAGACCATGTGCCGCACTTACGCGATAAAGTAGCGCTTGACATCGGTGCGGGTACTGGAGTTGATTCCATTATGCTTCTGGAATCTATTCCCGACTTGCGCATTATCGGAGTCGATCTATGTGAGCCAATGGTAGATTTATTCAATAAAAAGGCTGCAGACGCTGGTATCACGCCGGAGCGGTTTGCTGTATTCGTCGCGGATGCTCTTGATGACAGCACGTACGCTCGGGCGCGAGTGCATGCCAGTGACAGATTTGGGAAAGCCGCTTTTGGGCTGGTGTTTTCCGCATTCACGATTCATCACTTCGCCGCAGACGAAAAACTTTTTGTGATTCAGCGGATTTATGATTTACTTACGCCGGGAGGGATCTTCATACTTGGTGATCTATTTAACTGCAGCGGCGAGTCATCCTGGATGACTGATACAATTTTGGATTTCGAAGTTAAATGGATGCATGAAAACTTCACACGTGCGATAGAAGCGGCCAAAGATAGCAAGCATGTTATGAATTTGGAAGCCTTGCGAGATAACTGGATTCAGCACTACCTTACAGACAACAGGCTTTCGTCCGTATCTGAACACTTTGAGATGCTGCGACACGTGGGCTTTTCAGAAGTGGCAAATCCGCTTCGCTACTATCAGGTTGGCGTAGTTTGGGCAAGAAAGTAATGGGCGCAAAACTCGACGATCAAACGAAAGACCTGCTGAAGCGCCTGGGGGAGATAGATCGGTGTGTTGCCAGATGGTCAACGGCGGAAGACGCGTCGGAGGGCCAGGCGTTGCTTGACTTAACCAAATGCGTCAATGAAATCGCTTCTTCTCAGGGCGTAATCGGCGCGGCATTTTCTGTTCTCGATCCAAGTCAATCCACCATCGCTCTTACTAGGACCTATATGCGGAAGTCGAGCATCGCCGAAAATAGCTTAAGCGATGAATTCAAGCTTTTTCGCTATAAAGCCCCAACGAATCTTGCGAATAGGTTTCCGCAATTTTTTGACTCGCTGAAGGCAGCAAGAACAGGCTATTCAGATTTCATAGACTCATTGTTTCAGGTGCAGAGAGGTAACCAGCGGACAAATGATCCAGACGGGATGCTTCCCGAGTTTCTGAAAAAGGATATAGAAGGTGCAGTGATTGCTCCCTTCAAAGAAATATGCAATTATCTAGCTGCATGGCTCTTCTTGTTGTATTCGGCAGCAAATGCTGAGTACGGACTACTTTCGTCGAATGCTGTGCCAAATTTGAAACTTACCGTCGGCGAGGCTCTTTACAAGGCTTTGAAGAGAACCCCACATCACACGAGGAGGACTGCGTTGGGGTTCGACGACTTCGACTTGTTCTTTCGCGCTTTTGGCAGGGAAGAATTGTCTGATTCCGACCTCTTTGCTAGGCTACTTATGGAGTGCACACTTGGAGACATAGTACCAAGCATTGCTGAGCAAGCAGCCTTCAAAAATCGCGCAAGTGATCTGCAAAACAAATTGAGAATAGACTCAAACTCGCCGATTATTTCTCGCCTGCACGATATTTCGCAGAAGGCACCCTTCCCACTCATTCCGTATCTTAGCCTTGTCGCTCTTACTAACGGAGAGATTGCGCACGCCATTATTCCGTTGCACTCTACACGCAGCTTTAAGCACCAGGTAGTCATTTCGGAAGGAGTTGTGCAGGCCCGCAATTGTGGAGTTTTCTTGTTAGCCACAGTTGATCAGGAGATCGCGGATATTCCAGCCTTGACGGCGCTTAGCAAAGCGATGGCCTCACCTATCCTGGATAGCGTCTATTACGGCGGTTTTCAAAAGAAGCTTATTGAACGAGAACTCATTGGCGAATCGATTAGGTCCTTCGCCCATCAAATCCGATCTCTTTCTGGCAGCATCGGTGGGAGATGGTTAGTGCCTCCATCTGTTTGGCCAGGCCTGCGAGATCATGCAATTAAAAAAATGACAGAACATCTCGTAAGTGAGGAAAAACTCAATATTGACGTTGCGACGCAAGTAGCTCGCGAAAAAGCGAAAGGCTATCTAACAGCTCCAGATCCAAAGATATTCTCGGCCCTATCCTCCACACTGAAATTATGGTCGCTCACCTTTACACTGACTGACTTGTTTGGTTCCAGTGAGTTTGGACCGCAGAATGCCGTCGAACTAATACAAGAAGCTGTCTCATATGCCGAGGATTGTACTTATCTGAGAAAAACGAGTGGTCTCGACCGGACTGACTCAGTGGATCTCGCGGAAGCGTGGTTATGCGAAAGTTTTCTTGGGGAACGAACAATCGATTCCTCGAGTCTCAAAAACCTTCACTTCAAGTTCAGCTCTGGAGTATGCGATTGGAGTAAGCCGCTTGCCGAATTTAAATACCAAGGAAGAGAAGAAGAGCCCGACACCTCTCGCAGGTTCGCCATCGAGCTTGCTGGAGTATTTCGGCTATACGTACTAGCAGTTGAAAATTTTACCTTGCACAGTACGGATAATGCAACGCTTAGACTAAGTTGGGAAGCTGTGGCGAACAAGCGCATTAGGATGCAATGGGAGACTAACGGAGTCAAGCCAAAGCTTGATGAAGAGCGACTATTTCTGAGCTTTAGAGGCGAAGAGGTGTTCGATTTTGTTGCGCGCACGTTCCTGAAATATAGGCAGCCAGTTGTTCGTTCGGCACCTCAGCGAGATGGATCCAGATATTGGTGCGCAGTTGAGTTCGACAAGCCGGATTGGATCATTTCGGAGGAGCGAAAATGAATGAAAAGGTGAGTGTTTATGTTTTTGACGACAAGGTCTTTTTCCCGCAATTCCGTGCGCATTGGGCTTCCAATAAACTTCCTAGACGAGAAGTATTTGGGTGCAAATATGAGTTTGAATTTGCCGATGCCTTCAATGCACTTGGTGAAGAAACGGCTCGTGCGTTAGGGAAAACCTGTGAACCTGTTCGAAGCCTCCAAGCATATAAGAAAGCGATCCAGACTATTCGCTCGTTCGGCGATACAGATAGAGCGATACTGTTTTTTGACATTAATCTCAATGAAACTAGTGGGGGCTTCACGATAACTGAGGATGATATTTCAGCGCATGAGATGGTATTGGCGGTCGAATTTTACTGCGCCTGCAAAAATGCAATTGCAGATTCGGTGAATACAAAAGACGTCGTGGCATGGCTTAATGACCAACGCCAAGGATTCTTACTGCTGATTGTGGCAGCAACGCACAAATCGCTCGCGAATCTCGAGATCTACATAGCAAGTAGTGCAGCAAATGATTGGGAATCCGAGATCCTTCTTG
This sequence comes from Pirellulaceae bacterium, assembly GCA_019636385.1. Classification (NCBI taxonomy): domain Bacteria; kingdom Pseudomonadati; phylum Planctomycetota; class Planctomycetia; order Pirellulales; family Pirellulaceae; species Pirellulaceae bacterium. The sequence continues at coordinate 1,130,768 of JAHBXT010000002.1, forward strand.
AACTGGCTAATAGGTCGTCGCAGTATGTCTTCCGTAAACTGCATAACTCGCTAACGCTTGACGTTAATTACAAAAACCTGATTCACTCAGTTGAAAAAGCTTGTGAAAGCTTTGCTGCAGAATGGTGGCCTTCGGACGGTAATATTTGGGTTGAAAGTAATTCCCCTTCTATTGCTCTTAAGGCTAGTGCCTCTGATTTAGGCAAGGAGCACTGTCTTGCCCAACTGGAATGGTTCACAGAGGGATGCATTCTTGTTCCACACAATCACGAGGACTTCATGCCGCAGTTGACACTCTACGGCACGAAGCACCCGCTTGCTGTCTACCTGCAAAACAAGTTCCGTTTGGACGCTTGTCTGGTCGAGAAACTTTTGGGTCAGAAGGACATGTACGAAACGTTAAAGAGAACGATTGGTGGCTGGGCGCTTATCCACTTGGGTGACAATCAAGGTAAGCGTTTTTCAATTCAGGCGCTGGTTTTTGCAGTTGCGTATGCAGTTGCTGACAAGCAATGGTTGGAAGAGCTGGAGTGGATTGCGCCCCAAAAAGAGATAGATATCGACAGTGCCCGTCCGTTAAGAGAATTATTTGGGGCCGTCGCCAGCTTGTTCAAGCATCTTTCCACGAATCAAGAAACGAAGAATTTCAATTTGTTTGATGTCAGATTTGTGATTCGGAATGAGGGGCCGAGCACGGCTATAACACCCACGCTGCATCTTGAAGTCGACGTTGATTTTGACTGTATTTCGCGGACAATAAGCTCGCAAAGTTTGATGGAGAAAATCCTTTTTTTAAAGTATGCATGCGATGGAGAGGCAGCAAAGCGAGTCTTGAAGGTTACGGAGGTTGTTTCTCGATACAGGCTTCCTATACGGCTAGGTATATACCCGGTTAGCAAGTCGCTACGGAATTGCACGAGCATTTCCGAAGTAGAATCGGCAAACTGGACTCGATTCGATTTCAGCGTCAAGTAGACAAGAGTGATTTAAATCATGTCAAACCCATTTGTTTCGATATTCGACGACGATGGTCGTCGTCGTGAAAGCATCGCAAAAGTGTTACGATCGTTGCCCCAGCCTTCGCACAGTACTTTTGAGGTATTTGAACACGACGGCCAAAATTGGGCGGGAAAGCGCCCCTCTGGAGGCTGTTGTCTTCTTCTCGTTCACTGGAGGAACCGTGGAGTTCTGGCTGGTGAACTAAAACTGGAATTGCAGCCAGGTACTCGTATCGTTCCGTACTCTGGTGGTGGCCTTCGAGCCGAAGATGTCAATGAAGATCAAACAGTTGTAGAGCTGGGTGAAACTTGTTTCATCTCTCCGATTTGGGGTTCAGTTGACTCAGGGGAGAGCCTAAGCGAGGAGAAATGGACTGGGCTTGTACTGCATGCGATTGACCGAAAACCGGCCGTGCCGGACTTTCTTCAGGTTCGTCCAGTTCTCGAGATCGTACCTGCGTTGTCCCTTCTCTGCCAAGGCTATCTCGCTGAATACGCATTGAAGAACCAGATCGACGGTACCGTGAGCACCAAGGGATTCGTTGATGTGGGGAAGGCTCTCAAAGCCATGGGGTGGGTTGATGATGAGTTGGCGGAGAAGGTTTCCCAAACGGTAGACAACCTGAATTTTGACTCCGAAAAGCAAACGCCAAATGTTGCGTTCTGGACTGAACCGTTTGAGGGATCAAAATTGCTGCGAGAAGGAATCCGATGTGAACTGCCAAAGTCGCTAACGAAATTGCCCGACGATATCGAAAATTTGTTCAAGGCAATCGATGAAAGGATGGTCTCCGATGAAGACTTTGTAGATACCGTCGCGAAAGCTTATCTCACGCTCAGCAAACTGCTGGAGGCGGCGTGATGCTGATGGTTACCTCCACGGTGGATAGAGACTGGCAAGCTGGGCGAAATCGGCTGAATCATGATTGGCTGAAGAACAAGTTTTCGTTGAGTCTGGAAAAAGCGGTGAAGATTGCTCAGGAGCGTATTGAGGATAACGATTTTGCAGCGAAGTTCATCGAGATTGCTTTGCCAGAGTTCGAAACCGAAATGCAGAATGCTCGTGCGTTGATTGAGTCGTTTGAGAGGTCCATGTCTCCTCGTGTTCTGCTCGATCGAAAGCCTCTTTGTCGACTCGATGATCGTTATCGCGATTGGCTGGGAACGGTGGTTCACGCCTGCTGGAAAAGCCGGATTCAGGCCGCCGAACTGGTTGAGACGGCGACTAAGCGACTCGACGAAGCGTCGGCAGCCTTCGATCGCCTCAAGCAGTGTATTGGGGGTAAGTGTGGTAAACTTGAGGGGCAGCAATTGGCTTGCTGTCGCACCGAGCTGTTGGTCTTTCGGGATGCCTGTGGCGAGTTAGGAACAGCGATTTCAAGGTTCCCTAACCGCTTATTGGTAGTTTGAAAACCATTAACATTACGGACAAGGGCTTGACTCCTGATAGGCGTTCTTCAGTCCAGGTAAAAACCGATGTTTTGCCATTTCGCAACAATCGGACGGGTTGGGAATCTCGAATTGGAGAGTAGAGCAATTAGGTGGATTTGAGTTTTGTATGAGTGTGGAGCTACCTAGAGTACTGATCATCGACGACCTGTTTGGTCGCCACCTTCCCAACGGAACGAACGAAGATCGAGACAATCTATGTGCGTCGTTCATGTTGCGCGACGTTACCGGTGAGATCCTTCCCGGCAGGAAAACCGTCTCTCGCCAAAAGATAAAGTCCCCCATCGCCGAGGCAGTGTTCATTCGTGGGCAAACTCCTGTTTGCCCAAGCGACGGCGACGAGGTTGAAAATGACCTTGAAGGTACGCTGCAAATTGTCAACCAACTATGGGCCGGTACCCAACGAGGCTCTAAGCGGTTGTCCCTGTTGCTGCTGGATCTATGCTTCTACACGGGCGTCGTGACCGGCAAGATCAGTTCAGCGGTCGGAGGAAGCGGGAGCAATAAGGCCGAGCCTGGTATGCCAGAAGGGCGAGCGGACGATATCACCCCCAAGGACTTCTTCGGGCTTAAGTTGCTTAAAGCCATCCATGCACGTTACCCAGATCTGCCGATCGTTATCTTGTCCAGCCAAGATCGCGACAAGGTAAGCCAAGAGTATTCCGCTCATGGTGCACTCGGGTTTCTCCCAAGAACGGCTCCTGATGGCGATGAGCAACTGCGGACCTTTCTCGATCGACATGGATTGCTTCCGGAGCCTCACGGTTTGATTGTCGGGCGGAGCTTGCCGCTGTTAAAGGCTCTCCGAGGCGTTCGCCGGACGGCTTACAACGATTCGCGTGACAACATTCTAATCCGTGGCGAACGGGGTGTGGGTAAGGAAGAGTTCTCGCGATACATCCACCGCGTTCATCCAACTCGCGCTCGCAAAGATATCATCTCGGTAAACTCGGCAGTGCTCACCACGGGCCTATATGCCAGCGAATTATTTGGTATTGAGAAACGCAAGGCGACCGGCGTTGACAAGCACGAAGGTGCGGCTGTGAGAGCGCATCAAGGCGACCTGTTCTTTGACGAAGTTAAGGACATGATCCCTGAGGCGCAAGCGGCCTTACTTCGGTTCTTGGAGGAAGGTACCTTCACACCAACCGGTGCCAAGGAAGAGCGTGAAGTCGATGTTCGGGTGATTTCAGCGACAAATGCCGACTTGGAACTGTACGCGGCAACCAGTCGTTTTCGTGAAGACTTGCTGGATCGGCTCCGTCGTGGCGGTACGATCTTCTTGCCGCCGCTTCGCGATCGAAAGGAAGACATCCCGCTGTTGGCCTTTTCATTTTTGCGAAAGGCAGAAGAGAGCCTGAGTTCTTCATCCGTCGTCGGCAAACTGAAGCCGCTGACCCGGCATTTTTCGGACGAGGCTTTATCGCTGCTGATGGCAGACGATTGGCCTGGCAATATTCGCGTTCTACGCGATGTGATCACCAAGGTCGTTAAGGACAACGACGTCGAATTCGTTTTCCCTGCGCAGATCGAAAAGGCCAGGCAGGACTTGGGTCTGGAGCGTTCGGTTGTGACAGTGCCTGCGACCACCGAACGGGCTGCACCGGAACATGCCAAGACCCCAGATGTTACCATTGAAGAACCGATAGGCTCGACGACCGCAATATCGCTGAAGCAGCCCAAGAACCTGGCCGAATTGATCGCCACGATGCGAGATTTTGAGTTCGATTTATCCGACCCCGACTTGCTCTACAACCAGCTCGACAAGCTTGACGAAGCGGCTGCGAAATTGGTTGTTGGCTACCTGCTGGCGAGTCTACGGATGCATAAAGACCATGCCACTGGGGAGCCTGAAATCACGAAAGCGATGCAGTTCCTAACTGGTAACAGAAAACTTAGTACTTCGGCCGCCTACGATGCCATCAAGCGGCTGATGAAACGCAATTCGAATGTCCTGGAAGCAGCGATGCATGAACCGCTCTTGAAAAAAGCCTACGATCAAGCCGAAGCGAATCGTCCGACAAATCGCAAGAAAATGAGTAACAGCACGGATGAGTAAGTCTATTGTCGCCATCCACAACACGAACGCTTGTGGGACTGCCCTGAAGCAAGTCCTGCAATTGTTGCTTCGTGTCGAGGTAAAGCCGTTTCAAGTCGGCCCGGAAGAATCGATTGCCGAAGTGTTGCCAAGATTGAACCAGATTTGCTCGGACACGGATACCATCTATATCAACGGCGGATTGGTATTCAAACAATCGCGGCAGACGAGGTCACACTTGGGTGGGCTAGAGTTTCTATTGCACCTCCGTTTGACTGCCGATCTCCTTCCGCTCTCGCGGCTCTCGGCCGTGATCGGTGCGTTTGAAGATCCGGTAGATCTGATTCGCCGAACGCCTGACAATTGCCTGATTTGTTCGCCGGGGACGGGGTATCTGAACCCGTTGCGTTTGTTTGCTGGGATTCATGCATTGCTGAACAACAGTGGTTATGACGACAATTTGCCTCGGAAGATCATCCCGTATATTTCCCTAACAGAATTCGATGAGCAGCGGGGGTCGCACGGGCTACTGAATCGGCTGGGAATCGGAAAACTTCTTTCGGAATGCGCGGCAGATGTCGTCGGCATGGAGCATCCTCTTGTAGCTCAATATCAAGAGTTGCTCGCGACTGATCTTTGGGCTAAGAAAGCAAAGGCTCTTAAGCCTCATTGGATAGCTTCGAAGGCAGCCAAGCCGGATGAGTTGCTCGAGCTGCGTCAACGGTTTCTCGCGTTCAAGGGACGTCCGACGGCCGTCTACATTGATGATGAACACGTTCACGGGTGGTCGCTGGGGCTTTATATGACGCTCACAGGGCAAACGTGTAGCCACGAACCATTTCAGGGAACAGGGACGAGTTACTCGCCTTGCGGGCGAATGACTTGCATTGACAACCGTGACGATGCTGTCACGTTTTTCGAACAACAACTTGCTGACTTTGAAGCCAAACTGGAGCAGTGGTCGGAAGCGGATCATAAGTCAATGTTGACCGTGGTTGCAGCCAAGAAGGCGAAGGCTAATGCTACGCGCTTGAAGCAGGAGCTTCAGCAAGCGGCCAACGAACGACAAGCGACCGAGAAGACGCTGAATGCTGCCAAGTCCAGAGCAGTCGCTCAGCAGCTTACCTGTGCTGAGCAGATCGCCGCATTCAAAGACTTAGCCTGGCAAGTCGCTGACGTTGAGGACGCGCCTGGGCTTGGACTGCTTGAAAGCGTACCTGAATTGCGCAAGATCCTGCCAACGTTCCAAGAGTCCATTGCCGCTTACGAAAAGGCCGCTCGTGCAGCCCAGCAAGCTGAGGAAGCGTTTACTAAAGCATCCACTCGACATGCGCGACTCACGGCCGAAAGCCGAGAGGCTGATGTCGCTTCAACCGCGCTCGAGAAGGAGAGCATCGAAGCAGGCGCCTTGAAAGCGAAATTGGAGAAGGAGATCTCCACAACTTATCCATGTAGTGTGACCTTTCTCGATCTTCGACTAAATCCTCGGGCCGATGAAACCTGTCCTATCGAGGAAACGACAGGAATGTCCGTACTTCACCACATCAAAAATACGTTTCCGTTCATGCCTATTGTGATGATGACGGCATCGCAACAAGCATCTTCATCGGAAACAGTTAGGTTAGTTGGCGCAACTGGTTACTGGATCAAAGGAGTCCATGACGGCGAGCAGTTCACACGAGTACTGGACTTGGCATTGGATCAAGCTGAGCTTCGTGAGCATTGGGTCAAGTTGCGGATGCTCCAGGAGAAACAAGTGTGGTGGTGCGCGGAACTCAGCGGCAACATCAAGACTCGAAATCTGTTCCATCCTGAAGAAGAGATTTGTGCTGAAGAGCGGTTGAATGGCTTACGATACGGAAATCGGCTAAACGGATCATTTGAACACAGGCTAACGATTCTCGAGAAACTTGAGGAGGCGCTATTGCTGCTTTGGCAATTTGGGAAAGTCCAACAGTCGGAATCTATGGATCGTCGAGATCACCCCTTCGACCAAGTTGTGCTAATGATGGGGCAGATTCAAGAGTTGCGTTTCAGAAACGTCAAAGACAAAGACTGGGAAAAGGTTTACTCGTACATCGGCACCCTGGCCGGGAATATCGAACGCGAATTGCGTCGATTTCGTAATGATCTCGCCCACTCGAAAGATCCATTCAAAAGTCGACAGGATGCAAAGGAGTTCGCGATAAAATTTCTCCAATACACGCTCGATGCTCTGCTAATGAACCGACCGCCGAAAGTCGAAGAGATTGACGAATTGTTTGAAGCGGAAATGGGCTTGGAATCGCTTTAGCAGGAATGGTGTTCAGGAGCAGTGTTTTGGTTATCGAATCCAATTTCCGGCATTGACGGCTATCTATTTTGGGAGGGATTGTAGACTTCTACTCAAGAGATTGCTTTCTCCGTCTGCCCTGTTTTGGTTTAGGGGGATTGATGTACTGCGTGCTGCAGAGGAATACTTGCATTTTCACATCGTAATGAGATAATTTCTTGCCGTTCTTTGGGTGCTTGGAAAGGACTGGATCTAGTTCATCAGTTCGTAACTGAAAAGTTTCGCGCAGCCGCTTTCTCAATTCGCTCGCCGTTTTCTTCTCATTATTGTCACCGACGGCGGGACCACCTTGTGCGTTAATAATTTTGCTCCTAGCTATACTAAGCAAGAAATCTTGATGCACGTCCGTTAAATTTGGCGATCCCACTTTATTAATGGTTGTTGTACTTTTAGGTGCCGCACATTCCTGGGCGGTATCCGGCTTCGACCGAAGCACGACGAAACCTTTGGAAATCTCAAGGGCCGTGTCAAAAGCCTCCTGCGCTTCGCGACAGTAAAATTGGTATGCCGCGTTCTTAAATGAATCTACGTCGCCAAATTCATCTGGATCTGGCCATGGCTTCCAAATTTTTACTTTCGCCAAGTACTTCAGGCACTCCTCAAAAAAGTCAAACCGCACAACGCGTTGCCTAGGGTCTGCAAATAAAGTCCCCTTTTCGTCATGCCCTTCGAAATACGCGTCGTCCAGCACAATCATCACACACAGACTTGGGAGCTCCGGGGCTACTAGCTGAGATTTGCGCAGCTCTGTAAGTTTGAAGAGACTTGCACGCGATAATTGCCGTTCAATGTACGCGATCTGCTCTACGACGGTGGTCTCCTCCAAGGGGGCTTTGGGGAAATACCGAAACGCGGTTTCGAACTGCGACTGAAGTTCTGAGCCCAGAGTTATTCTCGCGCGTGCAATTCCCTCTTTGTCGCCCGCCGAAAAAGCTGCAGGCAATTCGCTATCGCTGCTAGCTCCGCTTACCACGATCAAAGCCGCACCTCGCTGAAGCGACTTCACCTTGTCAAGCACATCAAGACCAGTAACGGCTATGCTGGTATCCATTCCGTGGATACCTAGGCTTTCTCTCGATCCTAGGTTGATGTCCAACGATACAAGATTAAAGAACTGTGGACGTGACGTCATCAGATCGACGGCTTCCGCAGCAGTCGCTGCAGTGTAAATGTTTTGACAGTCTTGTTCTGTGCCAAAGAGCAACCTGGTGTACATAGCCTTCAGTGCACGCCGCCAGTCAGCGCGATCTTCGACAATCAGTATGTTGTACGTATGCGGTGTGAATTCGGCCATGTCAGTCTCCCATTTTGTAGTCAGCCATCAACTCGCCTAGACGAACCAGTTTCATCGAGATGCTTGTCACCGAGGGGCAATCCAGTTCGTCGATCTCTCGACCGAGCGATTCGATTTGGCGAATCACTTCCGTATGAGGAAGTAGTCGCTTCAAAATCTCGTTATCCGTGACCTTAAAAATCGCTTCCTTCAACTTGTTCAACGCAGCAGCGACATCTCCATTCTCCAGATTCCGTGAGGCCATATCGACTGATTGCCAGAAGGTACCAAGCCCAGCTCTTTCCGCCGTTAGCGCCCATGCTCCAGGATACAATTCACCTACTCGATCAATCGCGGTCAATAGTTCCAAGAGAAGCGTTGGAAAAGACACCACGGCATGCCCAGACAGATTCTTGTAGATCGGATTACCCAAAAGCACCTCGGCTGCATCCTTGCTTGACGGCACTACTACTAAGCCACCGATCCACGACGCCTCATTGCCCAAATTTCGCCGCCTCAATGTGCAGTGGAGGTTGAAAACTTGTTGATCTAAACTGTCACTTCTCATTGGCGTCAGCAATATTACAGGGCATGAACGGAACTCTTCGTCCATTCGCAACAGATAGTTGACGTCTGTAGGGGAACGTAAGATGGTCGTGGAATAACCTAGCCAGCCTTCAATTTGTTGCCTCACGGCAGAAGCAAAACAGCCTATACTGTCAAGACAATCCAGTATGACCGCGTGTTCAAAACTCATACGCATGCCGGCTCTTGATCGCGAGTCCGCGTTACTTGTGTTGCTCCCAGCTACTGCAATCGCTCCGGGAAATTTTTAAATATCTTTTCAGCGTCTTCGTGCAGAAGTGCCGTCTTCTGAACGATCGGAGTATAGGGGTTATACTCTTTGATAGCCTTAATTGCTGGGTGGGAAGTGTCGCTAATGCCTGTATAATAGATAATGCACGGTGCTTGTGGACCGGCAGCGAACTTCTTCTCCATTTTTTCTGTGAGTGAAGGACCAGGAGAAGTTGTGATGCCGCTGGGGCTTTTGTCCAGGATGTCCATGATCACAACATCCGGGTACCCGTGTAACTGATATTGATGTTCGGCCTCATTAAAATTCGCGACACTAATCAACACGAAGCCCCTCTTCTCCAGAAAGCTCTTGAGAACCGGGAAACGCTCTGGGTCGCCTCGGTACTCATCATCCACATGGATAACAATCGTCATAGTCATTCTCCTAAGTTCATTTCTTGACAAAACCATTTTCGAAGACGCTCAGCAATTTTACTGTCGTTTGGATTAATCAACTCCCCGTTTTGGTAGAACGACCGACTAATCCTACTGAAGAAATTGTTGATTTCATGGTGCAAACTTATCGCTTCGCCAAGCATTGCCCAAGAAGGCCGGCATTTCAAATCTGGCAGTACAGGCCAGCGATCTTCGCTATGAGTCATTTGCAGAAATACAGAAACAATTTCAGAGAACTCAACGGTTTGTTCCCCTAAGAGCTCCAGCCATTTTGCCGGGGTAGTTTCCAGTTCGTTCGGGGTAGGAACAATGGCGATCGGCCCGGTGTAATTGAAAGGTGCGCATCTGAGTCTAGTCAACCACGCACTTGCTATTACAGCGTTGAAGTCCCTGCTGTTGGAAATCCCAATGACCGCGTTTGTCTGGAGCATGTCCCAGGCTCTCTTGTCATTGGAACCACTCAAGCTTGCGAAATTGCGATGATGAACCGTGATCCCAAATCGGGCCGCGACAACTCTGATGGCTTCATTAACGGTGTTAAGGTCGGAGAACAGATCGATTCTTTTCATTTGTTCCATGCCACATTGGTAATCCTAGCCTTGTTGCCGCTACGCGGCGTGAACTCAACGACATCACCCGTTTTCAGCGAGCCTTTGCAATTACGTTTCCGAGCCGTGAATGATTTCTCCAAACTATAAATCGTCCCAGAGCCACCTGCAATCGATATGTTTGATACTACTCCCGTCAGTCGTTCTTCAACTTGATTTAGCTTCGCTTGTTGCAGCACCGAAGCCAGGACCAAGATCTCGGGACCCGACATCGACTCTGCTGCCGCCTGCAGTGCCACAGCAATCGAGTTGCCCGCAGTTGTCATTTGATTCCTATCCAATGACATGGCAACCGACGTGCCAGTGGCTATCACTTGTGAAATATTGCCACGAACTAAACAACGGTGATCTACCAATAACCGATTGGCTGACGAAAACAGAATGATTGAAAGTGAATGTTCGACGCAAGCAATTGATAGAGAAAGTACCGTTACGGCTTCAATGTACTGTGCATCTTCGCGCGTGACGGTTTCGCTACCTTGGGTAGCCATTTCGCACCAAGTTTCGATCTTATCTCGTTCGCTTTGATTTATTGACCAAGTGATCAAAGTCGACTTGCCCTACAGGAAAACTACCGAAGATAGGGCAACCCAATCGAATGCCGTAAGGTGCTTGTCGGCTTCGGGAAGGTCGCTCCTCCGGTCCGGCCCATCGGCCACCACGATTAGAAAATCACCGCTGGAGAACGCTCGGGACTTGAGGCTGGCATCCAATTCCCATAAGCCGGTGAAATCGTCGCGGTAGAATACGCCAATCCTGCTGTTGAGTGCCCGACTGGTACCTTTCATGCACACCGCGAGCGCCTTCTGGAACGCAGTCATTACAGGGTTAGATGGATTTGCTCGAGGTGGCATTGCAATCAAGGGCGTAAGACTCTTCGGATTTGGATGGGTGGCATTTTAACCCATTTTAAGGGGGAGTGTACGTCGGCAGCGTGTCAGTCACCGACGACAGCCAGCGCCGCCAACTTTCGCGGCTTCCCAATCGGTAATGCTGGGCGAAGTTGGTCGCGTTTCAGGCGGAATCCGCCCTGATCGATTCCGAGCGTGGCGCAGGCAGGAGGCTCGGTGAGTGACGGTCGCCTGCACTGGAGACTGTGCGATTCCAGCTTCCCGGTTACGGATTGTCGCTAGTTAATGAGTGACAGAGACCGGAGTTTCCCCACTTTTGCTGCGGTTTCCCCCGCGATCCGGCCCTCATTGTCGTAACCACCGTTCCCATAACCAGCGAATAAGTGTCGGGCAACATGCTCGATCTTCCCGCCCTCTGAGTCCCGTACCTCGCACGGGCTTTGGGACCCGGAAGAAACCAAGATATCTACCCAGTGAGAAGAACAATGACTTGGTTTGCAGTGGATAAAAATGGATTGGGGAAGCTGGTTGAGAGGAAGGGCAAATCGTTTGTCCTTTTCGAGCTCATTCAAAACGCTTGGGATGAGAGCACTACCGTTGTTACAGCATCGCTTGAAACCATCCCCGGAAGGCCTCGCGCAAGGTTGACGATTGAGGATGACTCACCCGACGGTTTTGCCGATTTGCGGCATGCTTACACGCTGTTCGCCGAAAGCAAGAAGAAATCGGATGCTACCAAGCGCGGTCGATTCAATCTCGGCGAGAAGCTGGTGCTTTCCCTTTGCGATGAGGCAACAATCGTTTCGACCAGCGGAGGCGTCCGCTTCGACCCCAGCGGTCGCCACATCGTACGGCAACGTCGCGATACTGGCTCTCGATTCGAAGCGATTATTCGCCTGACACGCGATGAGGTCAACGAGATCCTGGAATCGGTTCAGCAATTACGGCCGCCCGCGCATGTGGTTACCTCAATCAACGGACAAGTTCTGAAGAACGAGCCTCCAATCAAGGAAGTACAGGCATCGTTACCAACTGAAATCGCAGATGCTGAAGGGGTCGTACGAAGGAGCAATCGCAAGACAACTATTCGTATCTATGAGCCTAAACTCGCTGTTGGCTGGATCTACGAAATGGGAATTCCGATCGTCGAAACAGGCGATCGATTCGACGTCGACATCGCCCAGAAGGTCCCTATGTCCCTAGATCGTGACAATGTCACTCCCAAGTTCTTGCAGCAAGTGCGTACGATAGTTCGAAACGCTACCGCGAGCTTACTCACGAAGGAAGAGTCGGCGGCAGAATGGGTGACTTCGGCAGCTGGAAGTGGCGACATCACCCGGGATGCAATCAAGAAGGTCCTGGAGGATCGATTTGATCCGGAGCCGCTGTCGTTTGACCCCAGCGACATGGAAGCCAACGATGTTGCAGCGAGCATGGGGCGAAGACCAGTTTCTGGTGGTGCCATGCCCAAGGGAATGTGGGCTCAAGCACGTAGGCATGGAGTGATCAAGCCTGCTGGCCAGGTGTTTCCGACACGTAAACCGTACAGCGATGATGGACGGCCTGAGAATGTAATCGCAGAAACCGACTGGTCAGCAGGGATGCACCGAATTGCTGAGTTCTCGCAATGGGCCGCTCACACGGCGTTAGGAATTGAGATCGACGTAAAGATGACTAGGGCGGGTAAGTACTTTGCTGCCTGCTACGGCCAGAGGGAGCTGACTTTCAATCTTGACAGCCTTGGCGGCGAGAAGTGGTTTGACGGCAATCCCGCCGTGATCGTCGATCTCGTTATTCATGAGTTGGGGCATGAAATCGAAAGCAATCACTTGAGTGACCGCTACTACAAGGCCCTGACGATGATCGCTGGAAAGCTGTTCATCAACAGTGACGGTGCCCCCACATTGAAAGGGTAAGTCAAATGAGCGACTTGATGCCAAGAACATCGATACCGGTCGAGAGATTTCGAACAACTGGTTCGCGAATGGCCATGGCAAGAACCGTGATAATACTCTTCGTGTGTCTGGTGCTGTTTGTGCATCGTACTGCGGAGGCCCAGTCGCTTGAAAGCTCGAGCTACGGAAGTGCATCTGAATTGAAAGGAAATGTCTACACCTTGAGCATATTTATCTCCAAAGATGGTCGGGAAAGTTGGGGCTATCGAGAAAAGCTCGAAGTACTGAGAAAGCAGGAAGAGGCCATGACTTGGATCAGGAATCAAGCTTTGAATTACGGAGTGAAGGTGAACTTTGATGCCATGGGTAGTTATGGACTGGAAGACGACATCAAAGTGTCCACTATCGACCGAGGGACCGCGTCGGGCAACGAGCCATCACAGTGGGTGTCTCGGATGTTGTATCGTTTGGGATATAAAAGTACTCACGATCTAGTTGAATGGGTGCACTCGAACATCAATGCCATGCAAATTCAAGTTCTGATTTATGCGAAAGGAAGAGGTCGCAGCTATGCCATGTCGTCGAGCAACGGAGTGAATGAAGAGCTCTACTTTGTCGAGGGAGCGATCGTGTACGAACAAGACAACAGTGGGAACGGCGTTGTTTCGTCTGTGATTGCCCATGAGATTCTCCATTTGTATGGTGCCTGGGACTTGTACGAAACGCTTAGCCAGTCAGCAGAAAATGAAGAGCGAGCGCGGAGGCTATTCCCAAGTTCCATTATGCGTCGAATTGCTGACGACATCAATGAATTGGAAGTAGATGAAGTAAGTGCTTGGCTTGTAGGGTGGAAGCCGAATCGCTTGGCCTGGTATGAAGCGCTACGCCCAAAACGGCGGTAACAAATTTATTAGGGTCTAACGATGACGGGGCGATGTTTGACTTCAATCAAATCAGTCTGTAGAGAGAAGCGGCAATCGCTCATTACTCAAACCGATTGCAGCGGGAGAACGCCGCTACTGTGGTGATAAGCAGCACGAAATACGTGATCAAATCACCGAGGCGAAGTTGCTATCTTCTCTCTGCCAACAAATACGAAATCGATTTACAACTGGGCGGCTCCAATCAGCTCAGCTCTCGCCATGCCGTGGTAGCAAGACTCTGACCTGTGTATCGGATCGCTCGGCCAACGGCATCTTACGCAAGACACCAACAGGCTGGTTGCCGCTACCCAAGACTACGGTAATCGAAAGACAGCATATGTGCATATGTTGAAAGTTGGAGGAAAACTCGCTTCGCTGACGTCGAATATTCCGTCGAACTGAGATGAGTTTGGCTTCATTGCACTGGCAAGGAAAAATGAGCGGTTACGGGGTGACGTTGAATTTTGATATTCCTGACCGCCAGTCTACTGCGTTTATTGCATGCAGAATGTCTTACGGAGATCACAGCCGCGTAACCAGGAGTTTCGTAACCCATGAGTTGATAGGGCGATGGCTAGTCTTAGTCAACGCTGTATACCACTAATACCTACGAGGTTGCAAATGCGTTCAGTTAGCGATGAGGATCCTGGCGTTCCTGGTGACGGCGAGCATGATAGTCAAATTGCTAGGCTTTTCTGGGAGCCGTTATCAGAGGGCGATGCGGCTGTATGCGAAGACTGCCATCAGGACTACATCGTGTCCCGAAAATCTGGTCGTGGTCGCACCAGAGTTCCGCAATTCCCGCATTGCTCGGATACGGTGGAAGAGCATTTGGAGAGCCAAGCTAAGTTGGCTAGAGCGAAATCCAACATCGGCTGGGATAGTGTCTCACCCGAGGCTAAGAGGTGGTGGGAAGCGTTTGAATTCAACTACAAGCATGACATCGAAGTTGTGCTGGAGGTCGCAATTGAACTTGAGGGGCTGAATAGTACGGTTGACAATCTCTACGATGCCTACGTTAAGTCGGGTACTAGCAATGTCGCGGCGAACTTGCACTTTATGGAATACCTTCGGATGAAGCAATGCGGAAATGGTCCATTGCCTCCGGTACGCAAGGCAAAGGCTGCGGCATCATCAGTCAAGCCGATGATTTCCACGACAGCCCAAAATGGCGTAGCTGTCATCTTGGTATCGTTTGGTATCAAAAAGATTGACGTGGCGAAGAAGATTAAAGAAATGACTCACCTGCCGCTTGTGACATGTAAGCAGTTGGTTGAGCGTGCTCCAACGATTATTGGCCGGTGTGAGAGCAATGCTGACGCTAATGCTGCCGCTGACGCCATCATCGCCTTGGGAGGACTTGCTCGAGTTGAATAAACAAGTCTAGGTCCGGAGTCCACAAGATCACTTAATGAATGATTAGTCCCAGGCTGACACTGAAAATATTGACTAAAACCGATGATCTCACGACGAAATGTTTTGATTCCGACTACCTGAGGAAGGTGTTTATGTTCTCTCAACCAAAAAATATGACTTCGTTCGACAGTGTTCTTTTCGCAGACGTTGAGAACATGAGTCAGTCAGGGTTGGCGAAGGCGATCTGCTTAAAGTCGGAAGATTACAGCAAGTGCGTTAAGCTGAAGGCATATGCGAACTGGAACCAATATAAAGCACAACGAATTGAATTCATCGAGGCGGGTTTTGAGACGGTGGATACGATTCGCTACCGCGGTAAACGCAAGAACCTTGTGGATTTGCAGATCGCTACCGATGCTGTTGAGTTTGCCCTACTGAACCCTGGCATTGAGAACTTTATCGTTGCGAGTGGCGACGCGGATTTTGTCCCGTTGATTCGCAAGCTGAAACAGCTACAGCGACGCGTTGTTTGCATTACGCTCTCACACGGAGCGAATCAGTTGCGGGTCGAAGCGGATGCGTACTACGTGGTCGGGCCTGCAAATGAGAGTGATGTACTCACGCATGCTTGCATTGGTGACATCGTGCGCGTCGCGGCCGAGGTGTCAGCAGGCAAGCCGATGTATTTGGCTGTCCTTGGCGCGGCAATGAAGGATCGAATGCCTCAGTTTTCGCCCCGTAAAGAGTTCGGCTTAAACTGGAAATCGTTGTTGATGCTCTTGGAGAAGCATAGGCTCTGCAAACTTCAGGTCGTTGCTACCGGAGGCCTAGTTGTGAGCTTTACGGTGTCGTCTTATTGAGTGTGGCTTCTGAAATGAGAAGCATTGGTCCTGCAAACAGCCTTAGTTTCTACGTGCACTTTCGAACGCTTTGTGATGAGGTTGTTCCTGGTTCCGATTTATTGTTTTGCCTTCCAACCATCAACTGCGTAAGAATAATGTCACGCAGGGGGAAGCTTTGAGAGTTGAAACCATGAATGCAAGCAAAAGTTTCTGTCGAACCCTACGTTTTGAGTCGCTATCGCCACGACTGGTGATGGCCGTAGACGTGTTCTACCTAGACCCTGTCCACGGCGATGACTCGGCGTCGGGTCGTAGTGTCGAGTTAGCGTGGAAGTCACCTGCGAACTTTTTCTCGTACTACTCCGAGGCAGATCGTCCGGTCGGACACCAGCAACTAGGCCCCGGCGATACCATTTAGGTTCTACCGGGCGAGGTTGATTTTTCTTATTTATATGATGGGCGCTATGAGTCCTTGTTTCTACGTGGCGTTCACGGAGAACCTGATGCTCCTATCAGGCTGTTGGCTATGCCAGGAGCCAAATTGCGGTCGCAGGCGCCTGACGGTAGCGAGATGAACGCCATCCATCTACTTGCATCAAGCCATATCGAAATTACTGGGTTTGACGTCACGTCGAAAGGATCGGCGATTCGACTTGCCGATACGAGATTTATTGGGGTACACGATAACTTCATCCATGACGTTGATGGTTGGGCTAACGACAATCTATCGGGGATCTATCTGACGGATGCTCACTCAAGTACTCTCGAAGGGAATCTGCTCCGCGATATTTTCGACCGCAATCAACCGGAAAGCCAAAACAGCCGTCCAATAGTCATTTTTGGCTCGGTGGACGTTCGGGTTTTGGATAATGTCGTTTGGAACAGCCAGCCTGAAACCGGCTTTGGCATTGAGTACAAGCATCTTGGGAGTCTTACACCTGCGCAGGCCGCCGCGATGACGTTTGAAGTGACCGGTAACACCATCATCAACGTCGGTGGAAACGGTGTTGGGACATCAGCACCGAATTCCTGGATACACCATAACCTACTGGTGGATCCGGGTGGATTCAGAGTGGACGACATCGGCGGTACGCACCAATTAGCTGGCGAGCTCATTGAGTATAACACGATTATTAACACGCTCTCAGATCGGTTGGGGAGCGGGTCGTTGGCATACGATCCTACCGAAACCGTAGACAGCCCTCGCGGTGCATTTCCGCTCGGGACGGTCGAGTTCGTTCACAACTTGGTTGTCGATCGTCGTGCGTACGATCACTCTGAGCGACGAACACTGAGTGTCTATCGCTACGGTTCAGACAATGAATATCGAGCCTCGATCGGAATGGGCAAGTTCCGCTCGGACCGGAATTTCTTTGACACTCAGAGCTCTGCTCTTTTTGATTTGTTTGGGTCCGATTACGAATCACTGGGAGGCGATTTTGACTTCAGCCAGTGGCAGGCAATGGGTATTGATCGTAGCGGATCGACGGGAAGTGCCAGTCTCGACAATTTCTTCCGTCCCAATCACAGCGACGCTCGTCAAACGGGCTGGTACGCCGGGAGCGATCCTCGTTTGACCTTACTGCCCCTCGATCGCAATCTAACAGAGGCAGGCATCGTTTCGGAGCAACGAATTCGTTTGACTCGAAACGGTGGCTCCCTTAGTTTGCCGGTAGTCGTAACACTTAGTACACCCACTGTTAACCAACTCAATCTACCTTCTCAGGTCACCATACCGGCTGGAGCAGCAAGCGTTGAATTCGTCGTACAAGGTGTCGCAGATTTGATCGAAGAGGGCCCGCAAGCTATTTCGATCCATGCGGCTACACCCGAGTTGGCAACTTCAACTTGGTTGATGATGGCAGATTCAGACGCAGATGCAAATACTTCGGCTGTTGGCGTATTTCAAGTCCCCAGTTCCGGCGGAGGTCGAGCTAGTATGGACTCCGTTGTGACCGAGCGGTTGGCTGAGTACGACAACGAGTTGGGGTGGGCCTACGTAGATGATGCTCAAGGGCGAGTAAATGGATTACTTCCGGCGGACGTTGGTTGGTTGTCGGAGTTGCTGAGTCGAAGTGCGCCACAAACCATATTTAGCTCTGGCGCGACTGAGGGTAATCGATCCAGCGTGGAACTCGAGGCGGGACGATTTGGCGTCTGGTACTTGGTACAAGACGCAGGGCTAGAGGAATGGCTATCTTTAAACCCGGAAAATTCACTTTCGGTTCGTCCGTTGGTCTTTACGTCCATCGCGAATGCCAACCCAGATCGCTACCAACATTTGCGCTCGACGACTACCGAGAGCCAGTGGCAACTGGCCTGGGAGGATCAAGAGTTTGGCGGTGATGAAAGCTTTCGCGACTTCAGCATCTCGGTGGCTTTTTCCGTGATCGAACCGTAGGCAATGGTCGAGTTCTCTCTCCTTCCTGTCGACAGCCAAGGCACTCCATTGACATCGGTGTGCGTGGGAGACGAGTGCTTCATCGAAATCAATGCGAAAGACCTGCGTAACGCGCCGAATGGACTATTCTCCGCAGGTCTTGACGTCGAGTTCTCGGCTGCGATGGCGGAAGTCAATGGACCGCTACTGTTCGGCCAAAGATTCATCAACCGGCAAACCGGCAATGCAAGTGCTTTGGGGCTAATCGATGAAGTCAGTGCCGTTACTGACGGCTCACTTGGTAACGCTGACGATGAGTTGTTTGTCCGAATCCCATTGCGCGCAACCGCCGTTGGAACACTCAACGTCAGCACAAACCCAGCAGACATCCTTCCCGCCCACGAGGTGTCGCTGAACGGTCTCGACTCACCAATATCCCAGCAGCAGATTACCTATGGTTCAACGCAACTGGAGATCCAACCTTCCAATAAGTGGCACAATAAGCGTTTACAGGAAGACGTCAACGGAGACGGCCAAGTTTCTCCGATCGACGCTTTGCGAATCATCAATTTCATCAATCGCCATGGATCGCGTTCTGTTCTTTCTGCTCCCGACGTTGACGCCTTTTTCGACGGCGGTCTGCTGGACGTCAACAACGACGACAGCATCACTGCGCTCGATGTTCTATTGGTTATCAATCGGCTGAACGCTGGGTAGTGATACCCTCGGCTGCTCGAATACGAGTGCGCCCAATGCCTAATGCAGCGAATTCGCTACTAGCGAGATCCGAAGTCTTCCTGTGCGCCTGCCCGTGGGATTCTGTCGTGCGGTTACGAGAGAAGTGAATCTCCGCTCAGATCACAGGGATTGAATGCAGTGAATTCCTGCAATTCTCCCTTGTTTACCCGTAACCCAACGCAGGGTAACCAATGAATGGATAGACGGCTTGCGAACTGCGCTCTGTTCGTGAGTCCTTTTTTCTCTGGCCCATTCAAAAACTAGGAGACTTAACGATGAATGATTTTGAGGAGAATTCATCAGGTAATGATGGTAGCGGGAGCATCGACGACGCGATTTCGAAGCTTTTCGACAGCTGCCCAGCAGTTGGCGATATGGTCGTTTGCGATGAATGTCACGCCGAGTATATCATTCAGCCTTCTGTAGAAGACACGCAGGACTGTTATCCGAGCTGCCCGCACTGTTCAAGGCTGGCTGAGCGGACAAAATTGTCCCGCGGGCAACTTGAAGAAGTCAAGCTCCAAATTGGATGGAAGACGGCTTGCAGGACTGCTCGTGAGTGGTGGACCGCTCTTGAGTTTAAGTACTCGACTAAGCTTGAATGCGTGCTTAAATTCGCAAACTTGCTAGCCTCCAAAAAGGCGACCATTGATGAGTTTTACAAAGCGTACCTGCGCTCAGGAGCTATTAATATTCCGGCCAACTTGCTGTTCTTGGAATTCTTGCGGGAACGGGCACTGGAGGTCAGCGCAACTGCAGAGAAAAAGGACTCTCAGTCATACCCTCAGCTCCCCAAGGTCATATTGATCGGGATGCCAGCAAACGCTGAACACGGCACCCCAATCACACTTATGAGCTACGGAAGCAGCAAGATCGGCGTCATTAAGGTTGTAAAGCGATTCTCGCAACTGACTCTACAAGAGATTAAGGATTTGGTTGAGAGTGCGCCCACGATTATTGGCTGCTGTGCATCCATAGCGGACGCACAAATTGTCGTTGACCAAATCAACGCTACGGGTGGGCACGCCTACGTTTGTGAAGGTGACTAGCGTGTCGTTTGCGCTGATTTAGCTGTTCACTAGGCATTAACAAGTGTTGCACTTTGCGACTGCCCAGGAATGACGGACACCGGCGGTTACGAAAAACGAAATACTGGGTGAGTTTCCATGCTTCAATTTTCTGGGGGAAGTGATGCTGGCCAACGTCAATTCCGTAACCGCCGCTCACGTAACCAACTTCCTATTGAGTGACACGGTTTTAGCAGTATTCACGTTGTTTACTCAAACCGAGTCTCCGGTTGCCTGACCTAAGGATTACGAAAATGACAAAGCGATTTTTCAGTGGTGTTATCTTGGCCTGCACTTTGACCCTGGCATACTTCTGGACCGCAGACCTGAGAAAGGACGCGTTCAACCCAAACAGTGTGGCCAGCACGATCTATGATTCGGCATATGCTACGAAGAAGAAGATCCTGGATATGGCGACTGAAGCGAATCGTCAGGCCATCGATTCTGAGTACGAGCAAATCGTGGCTGACATCGAAGAGATCGAGGTGTCGCTCAACGGACCGAAGGCGGATGGGCAATTGCTCAATTCAGAACAGACTGCGTCTCTCCGCCTCGAGTTGGCCGAACTTATCAAGCGGCGAGAAGCAGTTCTCGCAAGTAACACTGATCAGCTCCTCGCGATGGACAAAGAACGTCTGGAAGCAGAAAGATACTTCCTCGTGAAACTCCGCAGCAAAGCAGTCAAGGAGGAATGGAAATCGCTCACTCGAATTGCCAGGATCGAGTCGACTATCGCCAATCACTCAAGCCGAACTCAACAAGAACGGGCAGCAGAGGTTGTCAACCAATTCATCGACGCAGTGGTGGATATGGACATCAATGCGGCCAAAGGTCTTTCGACCAGCAGCTTGAGGAGCCAACTAGGGCTCGCAAGAGTACGCAATATGCGTCGCAGTACGCCCGCTGAACTTGAAAGCGGGTTCGAGCTTCGACAAGCTGGAAAAAACCGACTTGAAGTATGGGCTGGGGGAAAGATCGCCTCGCTTCTCGCGGACGGCGAAACCTGGCTGATTGAAGACGCCTGGAATTGAACCGTCGGCAGAGATTGACAGGCACCGCTGCCTTCGAAGGGAAGCAAGCCAGCAGCCCTTGTCCATCTACTTGTCTGACTTCTTGAGGAGACGAAGCGATGACTGCTGTTAATCGAATCCGGTGCTACTTGGCCGATAGTCTGGACAGGGTTGTTAACGCGCTGAAATGGCCGTTCGCACTCACGTGCTTTTTCTTCTTGCCAAGCTGTTTCTTGGTCTGTTGGCCAAGCTCGATGTCATTGCTTCGATCGCCCTCGTTACCGCCTTTCATGCTTGGGATACTAGCTTTTGGATTGGTCAGCAGGCTGATAAAGAGGACTGTTGCATGGAACTGGCTATGGGTTCTGGAGCATGAAACGGTACATCTATTGGCAGGCTTGCTGTGCCTCAAAGTTCCTAAACGTTGGAAGGTCTCTAGCAAAGGAGGTTATGTTGGTTTCGACCGCGGAGGAAACTGGTTGATCATCATTGCACCGTACGTGATCCCTCTGATTCCGCTTCTTGCATTCGGCGTTTTGCAAGTTGTTTCGACGCTTATGCCGCTGAAGCCTTGGATGCTACCAGCATGCATGGGTTTTTCCATGGCTGCACATGTTGCTTTTACCTGGATGGAAAGCGATTTTCGCCAACCCGACATCCAGCGATTAGGCGGACTCTTCTCCTTGCTGGTTGCACCGACGCTTCATCTCATTTTTCTGGCCGTAGTACTGATCGTGAGCGGGGCCTCTAAGGATTCAACCACACGCCAGCTTTCGAATCTGTTCCAAGAAGTTGGACAAAATGGTGTCGTCGCCTGGAGAGCAGTCGCCGACCGTGGCAGTAGTTTTATCTTTGCGAAAACACCCACGGAGGTCCCAGATACGAGAACTTCAACAGAAACGTATGCTGATCCGCAACCAGCCAAAACGGCGACTTCAGCCTCAACCGGAGTCCGTTTCGAACGCAAAAGTGCCAGCAAGCAGAAAGCCGAGTCCCACTAATGCAGCCAGTAACACCACTTTAGGTCCGTTTCTCACATGCAAAGCAGGATACTGGCATTGTCCGGTTCAGCTAATGACGCTACAATCTTGCGGTGTCCACTCACGGTTCGTACCTCTTCGTGAAGAAACAGACCAAGCGGGTCTCGAACTTCGTAAGCCCTTTCAGCCAAAGGCTTTACGAATTTTGAGCGCGGAGAGTATTGTTACGAAGAGGGTTGCGCTCGGGGAGCCTTTCAAATCCTCGGAATTTCCGAGGGTATGATTTAACAGAGAAGCCGAGGATTAACCCCCTCGGCTTTTTTCGTTGTTTCCCAAGGGTTCGTTGTTTCCCAAGGGTTTTGGCACTTCTTGCCCTGCCGGCCGCCAAACAGAGAGCGCTCGCGCTTCGCCCAAAAATCGCAGTTCAGCGACCACACCGCGCAATTTTGTCTGCAACTCTCAGATTCTCTGTCTGACAGAGAAGTGCTGTTTAACAGCAGGTTGCCACTTACTTTCGACAATCAATAAACGATCGATAACAAACCCCTCGTTTGCTGCAGCAATATCAAAATGTCTGTAGAATTAGGGTCTATGTCCGTTCTAGAGCAGACCTCAAGTAGTTGTAGCGGCTGTGTTCTTCAGGCGATATCCGGCATGGATAATGTAGTTGAGGCATTCCTTCGGATGGAATCGGTCGACCAGTTTGCCAACTGCGTTCCAGAGGGCTTGGACGGTCCGGGTCGCCTCGCTTCGAATCAGCCACTTTAGTTTACTGTAGAGATTTTCGATCGGGTTCAGGTCGGGCGAGTATGGGGGAAGGTAGCGAACCTCGGCGCCAACCGACTCGATGGCTTCGACGACTCCGGCGACTTTGTGCGCCGAGAGATTGTCCATGACGACAATGTCTTTATAGCGAAGCTCTTTGCAGAACTGCTGTTTTATCCAAGCTAGAAAGACCGAACCGTTCACCGGCCCATCAATGACCAATGGAGATACGATTCCTTCGGATCGTAGTCCCATCAATACAGTCGTGGTTTTCCAATGGCCGTGGGGGATCATTTCGATGATTCGCTTGCCCGGGAGGGCTCTACCTCGCAAGCGTGACATATTTGTTTTTGCCCAAGTCTCATCCAGAAAGACAAATCGCCTTGCGTCCAGGTGTGGCACCGAACGACGCCATCGCAGCCGCTTCTCTGCTACATCAGGCCGCTGCTGCTCGGCCGCCGTCAATGTCTTTTTTTAAATCGATAGTTCAAACGACGAACAAAGCGGTCGACGGTTTGATGCGAGATGCAAAGCGGAAGTAATGCCGCGATTTCCTTGGCCGTTCGATCCGGCTGTTCCTCGACAATTCTCACGAGCTCCTCTTCGTGTCCGTGTAGTTTGGGAAGCGGGCCGTGTCTTTGCTCACGAGCACCGATTTGACCTGTTTCACGACGGCGTTGCTTGAGCCTTCGAATCCAAGCGGTCGACACGTCAAACAATTCGGCAACTTCCGTCGTTCCCAACCCTGAATCACAGGCCTTGAGTACACGAATTCTCAAATCCATCGAATAAGCACGCATTTGGCCACCTCCTTGGGCAAAATGTATTAAAGCAAATCCGCTACATCCGACGCTACATCAATTCGAGGTCTGCTCTAATGCCTCGACCGTACATCGCGCACGAATATAGCGAAGCTGTGTTTGTCAAAAGAATGTACTGAGTTCGATTGGTGATGAAGAGATTGCAGGACCAGTCCGCATACGGATTCTCGTCCAGTGATG
Organism: Pirellulaceae bacterium; assembly: GCA_019636385.1. Taxonomy (NCBI): domain Bacteria; kingdom Pseudomonadati; phylum Planctomycetota; class Planctomycetia; order Pirellulales; family Pirellulaceae; species Pirellulaceae bacterium. The sequence goes on from JAHBXT010000002.1 coordinate 1,154,524, forward strand.
TTTCGGCCAATTTGCCGGCCTTGATCTTGGTGCTGAGCTTGTCGGAAAGTCGCAGTATCATTTACCCATATTCCGAAACGTAATCGACAATTGCAGGACGCTGGCAAGTGAAACCCAGACAAAATAGGGCACCTGCGCCACGGCTACCCAGCGGTAGTGCTGCCAGATAGCTACCATCATCCAGAGGATGGTAGCCCACACAATCACGATGTCGATCGCCGCCAACGGCAAATTTCGCAGCCCAAACTGAATCGGGGTGAAGATCAGGTTTGCGATCAAGTTAATACCGAACGGCACAGCGACAAACCACGGCAGTTTTTGCCTGATGGACTGCACAAACACAAAGCCGAACGTCACCAGAATGATGGGGTAGAGAATTTGCCAAATTGTGCCAATTGTTGATGGCTCTGGCGTCCATGACGGCTTCTGAAGGCTGTTGTACCACTGGCTCCAAGTCATTCGCTTACTTTCTGTCAATCAAAGTTCTGGTATGCCCGGTTAAGGAACACCGGTGCCTTGAGGTTCAATTCCATCAGCGGCAAGATCCTGCAGAACGCTGTTCGCTTGCGAGAAAAGTAGCATCTCGCACTTTGTTCAAGATAATTCATGAACGTCCGGCAACGTCTGAATGAATTGTACCCTGATCTCTCTACGGCGTTAGTGATGGATGTGTCCAGGTCCAACCAGCGACTCGTTCTGGCAATAGACGGCAGAATTCGATCGGTTTTGGCTAACTTGAGCAGATTGGCATGTGCAGCGTGAGGCAATTGGATCAATTATGGAAAACTAAAATTTTGGTCAGCATCTTGGCTTCGCTATATTGCAAGTATCTCAGGCAGCTTGAAGGCTGCCCGCCTGGTTCAATTCTGGGCTGCGATTTTCAAACGCTGCCCCGCGAAGAATTGGCGCTTGTGGGTGGCACTGGCTTGTAGCTCGATGAGACATGACGTTTTTGAACATCGATCGCTTTGAACGTGATTTGCAGGGTACCCAGACGATGAAACACACGGACCAACAATTCGACCCCCAAAGCTTTTTCCGGCATCCCGAGTGGCGACGGGCAAGAGCGGAGGATTTGGTCAGATCCAAAACGTCCAGAGGACTGACCAAAGAAGATCCGCTTGTGGTGCGTTATGTCCGATTTTTGAAATTCGAGAATCGACTGATTGCAGCCAACTACCCAGATTACGAGCTTCAGCGAAAACTGATGAAGCGTGATCCGATACTTCATTTCGCCGATGAATTCTACCGACATCGAAACACATTATCTGCCATTTCTCTCCAGGGTCATTTGTTGACCGAATTGACAATCGAGGAAATTGCCGAAAGGTTTGGTCGAACCCCAGAGATAATCGAAACCTATAGCAAACTGTTCTGGGACGTCAGGGATCACCTGGACAACATCGAATACATTGCCGGCTATGTCATTGGCCCAGTGTTCCAATTCGGCATCGAGTCCATTAACGCTCCGCTGATGGCTCGATACTTCGGATACTTCGGCGGTCCATTGATGCTTCGGCACGTGCTCTACGGTCTTACTAGGACTGCTGACGTTAATTCGGACGACGAGGTGCTTGGGTATCTTGAGAGCGCCGTGGACAAGAATCTTAGGCTTCAAGCGGCTATTGTCAGCACACTTTTCCAGCCCAGCAAATACGACTTGCGGTCAATTGTTGAAGGCTTTGTGTCGCTGAGAAAGCTGGACCGAGAACGCGACAATGGCACCCTGGAGCAAAACTGGGTTGCAGCGTTGGTCGACACTCTGCGGTCAATGAGGCCAATTCCGCGAGGTAGCGACGAGCGCAATGCCTACATGAAAGCGACTGGCATTGATCTAGATGGTGTGACCCTAGAGCCTAGGTCATCGACCAAGCAGCAAATGTTGGAAAATCCCGAACAGGCAGCGAGCATCCTCCAAGAGCATCGGGATTTCAAAATTGATCATTAGCCCTAACCGCTTGGATATTCGACGATGCCAATCTGTCAGTTGGCGGAATCTAGTTCTTTTGCTGTCCGACTGCCTGTAGTTGTAGCCCACTTGGCAAGCTAGGCATTGAATTGCGAATCAGCCGGAGGTGTGATTACTGATTTCCGCAAGCTCTTATGGTCGTTCACTGTATACGCTTTTTCAAACGCCGGCCTGTCGCAGAAATCCCAGTGCTGGGTTTTCAGTCTTATCCAAGAGTGTACTGCATACACCAAACTCTCCCATTCCGAGAGAGCCTGCAGAGGACACAGCCGTATTCCATGTTTATTCCATTATATTCCAACGGCCGGGTTCGGCGGCTATCCAATGTTGTTCCGGCTATGTTTGATATGTGTGTATCACTTCTTTCAGTGGAGGGCACATGTCGCGAAGCCTATTGGGAAAAAAAGCTGCCGAAAAGGTGGTGTCTGCAATATTGACAGAGAGCGTAATCAGTCTGTCTGAAGCCGAAAGGCTGATTGAAAAGTCAATCGGTCATCGACCGGCTAGAGCAACAGTATGTCGCTGGATAAACGCCGGCCGTTTGGAAGCAATCAAACTCGGACGTCAGCTCTTTACTTCGGAGCAGGCAGTTCATCGATTTGTTGTAGCCAGGACCGCAACTATTGTTGTCAATAGCTCCACGCAGCGGGCGAGAGGAGGTGGACTGTCCCGATCATCTGTTTGATACGTTTACAGAAGAAGAAGGAGGCTCGAGCGCCCCGACAGGCGCTCGGCCGCACAAACAACCTGCCCTTACATGAAAGGCACTGCGATGAGCGATTATAACAAAAATGTTGACGCAAGTCAAAATCCAGACCCATTCGCTACCGAGAATCTAGACAAGTTGCGATTGTCGCAAGACTTTGCGGGAGTCGCCAAAGTGAAACCGGCATTGACCAACATTCGTTGCCGCAAACCTCACAGGCAAGAGTTTGTCCGCGTTCGCTCGGGAGTTGAAAACCAATTCCATACGGGGTGCTTCGTAGATAAGGAAACTCGGGAAGTCTATTTGGTCTCGCCCAATCTTTGGCATTTATTAGCAGGCGATGTAACCCCGACGATGTTGGTAGTATGCAAAGCGCGGAATTGTGACATTCCGTTTCTTTGGCCGTTGACGGTGCCCGATTCCGAAGGGCGGTCAAATCGTTGGCATGATTCGGCAATCGAGGCCGCACACTTAGCCGAGTCGCAATGGCTGAAAGTTGTTGCCGATATGTCTGCGGGGCTGTATGTCCCAATGGTTGCACTTGGCAATTTGGCCGAGCCAGATTGGTCCGACGTCCCAATGATGCACGAGCTGTTGCGGCTGGCGTTCAAAGGGCGTTTTATTGACTCTGAAGATCATCCCGTATTACGTCGTCTGCGGGGTGAAAACTAATGCACTCCAAACTGTCTGAATTTCGGTCGGCTTGGTTTGTCGATTTTGAGTTCCGAGTACAACCAGGTGAACGGCCCGAGCCCGTTTGCTTGGTTGCTCGGGAACTAAGCTCGAGGCAACTGATTCGACAATGGTTGGCCGACGGATCGACTAAGCAACTGCCCTACGATGTGGGTGACAATTCGTTGTTCGTGGCCTTCTATGCACCCGCCGAGTTGAGTTGTCACCTTGCCTTGGGTTGGCCTATGCCGACTCGTGTGCTTGATTTGTATGCCGAGTTTCGATGCTTAACCAATGGTCTAACGGATCCCCGCGGGAACGGATTGCTGGGTGCGTTGGCACGCTGCGGGCTCAATTGCTTGGCCGCAACTGAGAAACAAGAGATGCGGGAACTAGCGTCGCGTGGTGGGCCGTACAACGAAGTCGAACGCGCTGCGTTATTGGACTACTGCCAAACCGACGTTGATGCGTTACCCGAGTTGTTGGAGAAAACAATCGAACGTATTGATTTGCCATACGCGCTACTTCGTGGTCGTTATATGCGGGCCGTTGCTTCGATGGAACATCGGGGTGTTCCAGTTGATGCCGAGCTGCTTAGTAAGTTGCGTGAACATTGGCCGACCATCCAAGAACAATTGATTGTTCGGGTCGACCCAAATGCGGAAGTATACGACGGTCGAACATTCAAAGCCGACCGTTGGGCTGCATACTTGAATCGCAACGGAGTTGCTTGGACTAGACTACCGAGTGGTTCGTTGGCGTTGGATGATGAAACATTCCGGCAAATGACCAAACGTTATCCCAAGCCAGTCGGCAAGTTTCGAGAGCTGCGGCATATTCTTGGACAAATGCGTCTGGAATCGTTGGCGGTTGGAGCTGACGGTCGCAATCGTTGCATGTTAAGCCCGCTATCATCTCGAACGGGCCGCAATCAACCGGGCAACTCGCGTTACATTTTTGGTCCAAGTAATTGGTTGCGTTCGTTGATCAAGCCGACCGAGGGCAATTCGGTAGCATATCTTGACTGGTCTCAACAAGAGTTTGGCATTGCTGCGGCTCTCTCTAACGATGCCAATATGCTGGTGGCATATCGTTCCGGGGACCCCTACTTGGCATTTGCAAAGCAAGCTGGGGCCGTTCCTGAAAATGCCACGAAGCAATCACACAGACGTGAACGCGGATTGTTCAAGGCATGCACACTTGGCGTTCAATATGGAATGGGCGCTGAGTCGCTTTCCCAGTCGATTGGTGAATGCGTTGACGTTGGCCGGGAATTGTTGCGACTGCACAAACAAACCTACCCAAGCTTTTGGAGTTGGTCTGCGGCTGCGGTCGATTATGCAACATTGTTCGGTTATTTGCAAACCGTGTTTGGTTGGCGGTTGCATGTTGGGGCCGACTATAACCCGCGTTCGTTGGCTAACTTCCCATGCCAAGCTAATGGGGCTGAGATGTTACGGCTGGCATGTTCGATGATGGATGAACAAGGCGTCGGTTTGTGTTGCCCGATCCACGATGCGGTATTGATTGAAGGGCCGACGGACTCAATTGGCGATGTTGTTCGAACTGCCCAAGCATGCATGCGGGAAGCGTCGGCAATTGTGCTCGGGGGATTTGAGCTACAAACCGATGCCGAAGTCATCAACTTTCCCAATCGATTTGAAGATGAACGCGGGGCCGAGATGTGGGCGTTGGTAACGGGGATTCTTGCCGAGCTAACCCCATCCGTTACAGTGCCGACGTGGAACCAAACGGGACAGGGTTTGGCACCAAACGGGACCAGCCGTCTATCTAATACTATTTCTCGTACTTAATAGATTCTGACTAGTGAGGGAGTAAGCCTTGACTATCGAATTTGACCCGGAGCAGTTCCGTATCAAAAAGACGCACGAGTTCAAGAGAACCAGCCTCAAGGGAACACAGCGTTGCAAACCGTTTGTCCGTGGCCCGATTCCTTTGGATTGGATTTTGCAAGCGTGCAGCATACCACGAAGAAATGCAATGGTTGTCAGCCAAGTGCTATGGTGGCTATCCGGTTTGACATCCAAGCACTCAGGGCTAAAGTTAACAGCGAAGCGTTGTGTAAGGTTTGGATTGGGGCGAAAGGCTGTTGCTCGAGGACTCTCAGACCTCGAGCAGGCTAATCTCATTCGAGTAACGAGAAAAAAGGGGTGCGCCCCCATAGTAGACTTGATTATCGATTCGCCTTAAGCCCTCTGATCCCGATGTTTTCGAGCTGGCTAAGCGATAATTCTGTAGCTGTCCATGTGGTATGCGGTTGTTGAGCTATCTAGTATGGTGAGACTAATACTGCAAGGCCGAGAAGGTTATCGAGCCTGAGAGCTGTTCGGTGTTCTCTAAGACACGAAATGGGTCGTTCCTGGCGGTAGTGGATGATCAGCAGTGCAGTATGTCCCTTGCTTGGCGAACAAGTTGACATCCGCAGATAGCCTGCTTGTTGAATCGTCGGCCGACACAGCTAATTCTCACTCGACGAAAATCAGTCTCTGTCGAATCAAGCTGGTTGAAGTCTCTCGGGGTACTATACCCGAATACATCTCACTGCCGGACACGGCGGTCGGTTCTAAAGTTGCGGGGAGTTATCGCAAGCTGGCGAGGTGGAAACGAGCAGCCTGGGCTGCAGAGCCCTAAGAAGCCAATCGCTGCAATAAGACTTCTGTGAGGTTAAGCCACTACAGCCATGCCCTACCACTCAATACTGAATATCCCACCAATACCCTTTATGAGTGCTTGCCATTGCAAGAACTGCAATGATCGTTTAATCTCGTCTTTGTCAAATCCCCATGGAAACTGATGAGTTTCTTGTTGGCCCTGAAGCTGCCTACGGAACCGAAGGTTACATGTTCGAATCATGTTGGGTGTATTAGACTTACGTCAATTTGAAATCACGTGTCAGAGATTGTTGTCAGAGATTAATGGGGTAAAGTTTGTAGATTTTCCCCTGTTGTGGGTCCTCGTGTTGGCTGGTTTTTGCGTCCGCTCCGGTTTTTTCTGTCCGGAGACCCACAAATGTTCTATTACACGCCTAAGCCTTTCTACCGGCCAGCTCGTAAGACTTGGTACACTCAGGCTTCCTCCGATAGGCCGATCTGCCTGGGCATGGGCATGGGCATGGGCATGGGCATGGACGCTACCTTCAGCCCCTACCACCAGAGATTACTCTGATTATCGGGCGAGCGCCAGGCTATGTCTTGCTGAATTCTTAGAATAGCCCATGGAGGCCCGCCAAGACAAATTGGACATTTAAGCGCGTCTGGGTCGCCATCGCTAGGTGACGGTTCGCAAAGTATGTCGCCTAATCAGCCGGACGTCAGCGCACTGCGGCGGTGTTGGCCGGTTGTATTGTCGGCAATCAACTCATTACACTTACGATAGTGCCCGATGGATCGCCGACGGTAGCGACGTGCCAAGCTTGCCTTGGCTCTACTAGATCCAATCAGGAAGGCGCTTGAGAAGTTGCGTGCGAGTTGCAGATCGAGCGGTTCCTGATGGTGAGTGACTTGGCCGTATCCGCGTGATTTGGTTGGTTAATTGACTCAGACCATCGATTCAATGCAACACGGGGAGATTCACCGATTAGACGTAAGCTGCAGTTTGACACCCTACCAGAGGCGGTTCTGGAAGCAGAAAGGCTACTCGAGAGCGGGTACGAGAAGACTGGAAACTGGGACTTGACTCAGTGCTGCAATCACATAACCAAGGTAATGCTATATCCAATCGATGGATTTCCTCGGTTCCCTGTGCACATGCAGATTGCCACACGGCTCATGCGTTACACCATTGCACCGATCATGTTGAAAAGAATTTTGAGTACAAATCGATGGCCCGCAGGCGTTCCCACTGATACACAGTCACTGCCGGTCGAAACTGGGCGTGATCGACCTGCCGTCGAACAATTCAAACTGGCGGTCACTAGACTGCTAACATTCGATGGCCCTTGGCAGACATCGCCATTGTTTGGCTTACTGGAGAAAGAGCAACTAGTACACTTGCACAGAATTCACACCGCACATCACCTCGGGTTCCTTGTGCCAAAACCTGACCAAGCCGAATAATTGGGCAAGGACGATCCCTTTGGGGACGCGCATACCCCACAGCTTCGATCCTCCGGGATACAGCGGTTCGCTGGAGCCATTGAGGTGTAAAGGCCAGGCAAATTGCAAAATCGGCGACCACAAATTTGGGGTGGGCGGTACTCAGTGAACTGGCTGGTAGGCAGAGACTATGGACTAACTTCCTGCTCAACCTTTTTGAGCTGCTGGACGAAGAGTTCCATTGTCTGAACGCGGTCCTTGGGGTCGGGTTGAATGCTGAGCATGATTAGATTGGCCAAGTTGCGGTTCAATTCCGGGCGCAGTTCAAGAATGCTTCTGGGGTTAGACGAGTCGTGATTGAGCGCGGCCATGCCGCTGGTTTCGCCACCAGGCCAGGGGAGTTCGAACGTTAGCAGCTGATATACTGAAACGCCTAACGCAAAAATGTCCAGTCGCTGATCGGTGGCGCGACGGCGCACAATCTCCGGTGCCATATACAGCGGCGTACCGGTGCGATTGCCGGGTCGCATAAAGGGTTCGGTAGCGGGAACGGTCAGGCCAAAGTCAATCAGCTTGAGCTGCAGTATATCCGGACTACAGATAAAATTTCGCGGGCAGATATCGCGGTGGATGAAACCGCGTTTGTGGACATAATTCAGGGCATCGGCCATCTGGCGAATGAGGCCCAAGCGTTTGCCTTGCAGACGCTCCAAATCCTTCAGTTGAATCAAGCTGTTCAGACCGGGACCGTCAATGAACTCCATGACCAAATAGGGTTCATTCTTGATGGTGCGACCGTATTCCAACGTCTTGATGATATTGGGGTGGTCCATGCCGACGGCGACTTCGCCTTCGGGTGGTTTCTGCAAACCCTTGAAGCGACTCTCGAAAAAATTGAATTTCTCCAGGTCGCACAACTTAAGTCCCACAATCTTGCCCGACTCGCGATCGCGGGCCGCATAGAAACGGCTCATCGTACCGCTGACTGCAGTCTTGAGCCGTTCGAAGCGGGCGTCGATATCAACGCGCGTTCGCGCCTTGATGGCGGATGCTGCGCCAGGCGATTTTTTGCCGCCAAACCAGGCTAGTTTGTCAAAGAGCCCCATCGTACTGCAGCCTACATCTAACGAGTACTACTTGCCGCAATAGTCGATGGCCCGAGCGATTTCGTTTTTGATGCGAGCCCGCTCGACAATCCGATCGATGAATCCGTGGGCCAACAGGAATTCGCTGGTTTGGAAGCCTGGCGGCAGTTCCAATTTGATGGTGGCTTTGATCGTTCGCGGACCGGCAAATCCGATCAGCGCTTTGGGCTCGGCAAAAATCAGATCGCCCAGCGAAGCGAAGCTGGCCGCGACACCTCCCATCGTCGGATTGGTGAGCACCGAAATATACAGTCCACCAGCAGCATGGTAGCGTGATATTGCTGCTGAGACTTTGGCCATCTGCATCAACGAAAGTATGCCTTCATGCATACGCGCCCCTCCGCCCGAACCACTAATGATAATCAGCGGCAATTGTTGCTCGGTAGCTCGTTCGACTAAGCGAGTCAGTCGTTCGCCAACAACCGACCCCATGCTGCCCATAATAAACGCCGAATCGGTCACGCCGATGGCCACCCGACGGGCGCGGATCATTCCGGTTCCCGTCAGCGACGCATCGGTCAAGCCAGTGCGCTGTTGCTCGCCAATTAATCGTTCGCGATAGGGTTTGGAGTCAGCGAAAGCAAGTGGATCTGTGGGAGACAATTGTGCATCCCACTCTTCAAACGTACCGACATCCAAGACCTGCAGAATGCGATCTGGGGCGGATACATAGAAGTGGTAGCTGCATTTGGGGCAGACGTTCAGCATCCGCTCCGCTTCCTTGCGGTAAATGATGGCCTTGCAGCCGGGACATTTCATCCACAAGCCGTCAGGGACACCGCGTTTTTCAGGCATGGTTTGTTCTTGTGCTAATTCAGCGGAAGCCATGATTACACTCAACACTCCCTTGATAATTCACTTAGGCCGCCGCGAGCAGTCACCTACTGGCCAGGTTTCTCATCGGCTATGTTTCTCATCTACAGTCGCTCGCACCACTCCGCCAGCCTACGCTCTGGCGAGCCCAACTACAAGCAAGCGTAGCGACGCGAGCTGGCCTGGCGTTAGTTTACTTGCCTATGCCGGTTCCAGCGACGGCTGTCCCGAGGTCTCCAGCTGTGTGACTTGATAGGTACCACTGTCGATTTCGGATTTCCAGATGTCGGTCATTCTACCGCCCGATAACGCGTGTCGTGCAATCGTTGCCAGGGGCTCTGGGATCAACAGGCCAATGCGACCATCGCGATGTTTGGACAGCAGCTTGCTGAGCACGGCCTCGATTCGCTTGGTGGCATCGCCTATGGTTTCACCTCCTGGGGGAGACGCGTTCTGCGGATCCTCTTGGAGCTGTCGATACAGTGTGGGCTGTAATCGCTTGACTTCACTTTGCAGACGGCCTTGCCACAGGCCATGGTCTAAATTGTGCAGGCTGTCGAGCGTGCGTTGGCGGCTGAAATTCCGTTCGCCGATCGCTTCGGCAGTCTGCTGTGCCGACGTGCAGGGTGCCACATAGAGGCAATCCATTTTTACGGCTTGGAGTTCGATTGACAGTTGCTGGGCCTGCTCCCGCCCCTTGTCGGACAGCGGAATACCCAGTGCGCCCTTGATGCGGCCGGCTTCGTCAAAAGCGGTACTACCTGGACGAATAATCAAGATTTCTAACATACAAGACTTTGCTAATTACAACTTCAGCCGCACATGGCATCGGACAGTTGATCAATGGCCTGTCGATAATCCGGCTGATTAAAAATGGCCGAGCCCACCACCAATAGTTGGGCACCAGCTTGGACGCACGAACCAATCGTTTGTCGATTGACTCCTCCGTCAATCTCGAGCAGTAAACCTGGATGCGAAGTTTTTACACTCCGCAACTTGTCCAATGCAATTGGATTAAACGCCTGTCCCCCAAATCCCGCCTGGACGCTCATGGCTAGCAATAGATCGCACTGATCCAAGCAATCTTCTAACTCTTGCAACGCTGTCCCCGGATTGACGGCAATTCCGGCGGCAATACCAGCCCGGCGGATGGCTTCCAACAGGGGAGGCTTCTCGGCCTGAATCTCTGCGTGAATGGTCAGGCAATCGGCTCCGGCGTCGACAAACTGTTGCCAGTACCGTTCGGGGTGCGACATCATTAGATGAACATCTAAGGGAAGCTTGGTCAACTTGCGCACAGCTGCCACGATGGGCATGCCGTAGGTGAAATTGGGGACAAAATTTCCGTCCATGACATCCAAATGGAACCCTGTTACACCAGCGGCTTCTAGTCGCTCAATTTCAGCGTGCAAATTTCCGAAGTCGCACTGCAGGAGGCTTGGCAGGATCGCCGGACTGTGCTGGATAAGTGGACGCAGGCTCCGGCTGCCTAATTCGTTTTCCATAAGCTCAATCATTCTGTGAGCGGATCAGAAACGCAAGTCCCACCTGTTGGGGGCTGCAAAGAATTCCGTATCTAGCCTGGAATGCCTGCGACAACTGGAACACCCACAGGCGATACCTTGACCATAATGCTCTAGCAATTTTTTGTGGCTGGATTACAAACTAAGGCGTCTCAAGATGCCATTTTACCAGCCTTACAGGCGGTTAAAATCTCGCAGCTGGAGGATTGCACAATCCTCTGTGTCGGACCACCACAAACAGTCGAGTGTCGCCAATTGATTACACCCACAAGGCGTGGTATGCTTACCGCCTTGGCGGTCGCAACGTCGTGTGATGCTGCCTGTAGGTCTCTATGCTGTGGTGTATAGCTGGCGGTGTATAGCCGGCGTGGCAGTCCTGTTTCTGAGTTCTTTAACAGAATTGAAAGAGAGTTGTATGTCCTCGGATTCCAAGTACAAGCTGGAGTATGTGTGGCTGGATGGTTATTTGCCTGAGCCAAATCTGCGCAGTAAGACGAAGATCGTCTCCAAGGCTCCGGGATCGGTGGCCGATCTGCCGATCTGGGGTTTTGATGGTAGTTCAACGCAGCAGGCCGAAGGCAAGAGTTCTGACTGCGTACTCAAGCCGGTCGCGCTGTACCCTGACAGCACTCGCAAGAACGGCTTCTTGGTGATGTCGGAAGTACTGCTGCCGGACGGAACGCCTCACCCATCAAACTTCCGCGCCACAGTGGGTGACGCTGACGATTTGTGGATTGGATTCGAGCAAGAGTACTTCTTCTACGAAGACGGCCGCCCACTAGGCTTCCCCAAAGATGGATATCCTGGTCCGCAAGGCCCTTACTACACCGGTGTTGGCTACAAGAATGTTGGCGACATCGCGCGACAAGTAGTTGAAGAACACATCGACATCACCCTGGACGCTGGCATCAACATTGAAGGCATCAATGCCGAAGTTGCCAAGGGACAGTGGGAATTCCAAATTTTCTCAGCCGGATCGAAAAAGGCTGGCGACGACATGTGGATTGCCCGTTATCTGATGTTGCGTCTGGCTGAGAAGTACGGTTTGGATGTGGAATTCCATTGCAAGCCAATCAAGGGTGACTGGAATGGTTCCGGCATGCACACCAATTTTTCCACGAAGTACATGCGTGAAACGGGTGGCGAAGCTTATTTCAATAAGTTGATGGCAGCCTTTGAGAAGTACGCCAACGAGCACATCGCTGCGTATGGCCCCGACAATCATCTTCGATTGACCGGACTGCACGAAACTCAGTCGATCGACAAGTTCAATTGGGGCGTGGCCAATCGCGGTGCTTCGCTGCGGATTCCGCATTCGTTCATGAACAACAACTACAAGGGCTACATCGAAGATCGTCGCCCCAATTCTCAAGCCGATCCCTACAAAATCTTGTCTCGCCTGCTCAAGACAATCAAGGAAGTTGAAGGCTAATTCGGGGCCTCGCCCTAGGTCTGCCGACAACGGTTGGTACAATAGCGACGCCGTTCTCCCCAGTGAGAACGGCGTTTTTCGTTGTGCGTCAGGCATGACGCGAAGCGTCATTGACTGACGCTCGCAACTGGTAAGCGAAAGCGAACCAGGAATTAGCTTGTCGGGTGCAAGTCCCGATGGAGGCCTTGATGACAGGAACTCCTCGCCGAACTGCAAGGGTGTCAGGGGCGACCCTGAATCTGAAGGAAGCAGCAGGCAAACTCCCGGGTCCGAAAAACACGAACCACATACGAGGCGACGGCTTGCTGGGCGAGAGCGCAATGAGACTCCATGCCCGATCTCATTCGGAGCAAGCGGGCGGATATGTGGCGGATATACGAGAGGAAACTTAGGCGACTTACCCTGAGAGATCTGCGGCGATACTGCACAGCTAGTTGCTTCGCGAGAAGCAGCGATGTCACCGCAGAAGTCAGCCGAGGCCATAGTAGTCGGAGGCTTCAGCCGACCAAGGGCCGAACTAGTTTTAACCGTTTGGTGCAAAGTATTCGCGAAGTCAGGCAGAAGCAGACATGACGGCTGAGAGGCCCGAGCGACCAACGAAGGTAAGTGGCGGAACCGCTGAGGGTAGTTCGTGCGCGCGTCAAACACTTCCGGCATGCAATGAGACCACCGAACATTCAGTCACCGTCACGATGGAGGAGGTGCTAAGCCGCAGCAATATGTTGCAGGCGTATCACAGAGTCGTTGGCAACAAAGGTGCCGCAGGCGTCGACGGGATGACCGTCGATGAATTGTGGGCTTACTGCCAAGAGCACTGGGAACGCCACCGGGAAGAACTGCTCAGGGGAACGTATCGCCCGAGCCCTGTGCGAAAGGTAGAAATACCCAAGCCCGGCGGCAAAGGGATGCGGATGCTGGGCATACCGACAGTGCTCCATCGCTTGATCCAGCAAGCTCTGCAGCAAGTGCTCACTCGGCTCTACGATCCGATGTTCTCGGACTCTAGCTTCGGGTATCGTCGCGGCCGGAGTACGCATCAGGCTTTGGATCGGGCCAAGGAACACATCGCATCGGGCCACCGCTGGGTCGTCCACATGGCTCTGGAAAAGTTCTTTGATCGCGTCAATCACGACATCCTGATGAGTCGTCTGGCACGCCAGATCAAAGACAAACGCATCCTGAAACTGATCCGCTTGTATCTGCAAGCTGGCATCATGGATGGCGGCGTTGTGAATCCACGCAGCGGGGGGACGCCGCAAGGTGGCCCGCTCTCACCGCTACTTTCTAACGTCTTGCTCGATGAGCTGGACAAGGAGTTGAAACGTCGCGACCACAAGTTCGTTCGCTACGCCGACGATTGTAACATTTATGTTCGCAGTCGCCGCGCCGGTGAGCGCGTGCTTGATGGGATCCAACGCCTCAAGGGGCGTCTACGCGAGGAACTTCGCAAGGCACGCGGTCGCAACGTGCGCAGGGTGCTTGCCAAGTTGCAGCCGGTCTTGGTCGGTTGGGTGTCGTACTACCGGAAGAGCGAAGCGAAGAAGACGTTCGAGGACCTCGACCAGTGGTTTCGTCGCAAGCTGCGCGCCGTTTACTGGCGTCAGTGGAAACGTCCCGCCAAACGAGCCCGCGAACTGATCCGCCTAGGCACCGACCGCGTTCGCGCGTGGGCTAGTCTCAACAACGGACATGGCCCTTGGTGGAATGCTGGTGCAAGCCACACGAACCAGGCCTTGCCCGCCCGCTATTTTACGCAATTGGGGCTGACCAGCCTCGTCTAGAAGTGTCATGAATTGAATCGCCCGTTACACTAGGACCGCCGTATACGGAACCGTACGTACGGTGGTGTGAGAGGACGGCGGGAGCAATCCCGCCTCCTAACCGTTGATAGTGCCGAATCGCTCGATGTCGATCAACAAGGTGTCGAACGCAATAAACTACTCGTTCAGTGATCGCATGTCTCATGCAGGAAGCCAAGAACACGCAACGCGCATTGGTGCGCATCGGATTTGATGGGACGGTCTCCAAACAGTTCCGTGGCCCTGAAGCTGACAAGAGATTTGCCAACGAAGCACGTGTGCTGCGGTATCTGGAATCGCGGCGCTGTCCGTTTGTGCCGCGCTTGCTGTCCGCTAACGAACAGACACTGGAGATTCTGACAACCAATTGTGGTGCGCGCGTTCAGCATCTGACCGATGCGAAGGTGGCCGAGATTTTTGCCGAGCTCGAAAAATTCGGAGTGCGCCACGATGATCCGTTCTTGCGGAATGTAACTTATCGTGCTCAAGATGGTCGCTTCTGCGTGATCGACTTCGAGTTCGCGGAGATCATTGGCCAGGCGCCACCGGCGGATGTCGCCGCGGCTGGGCCGGCGCAGGTGATCGCACAAACCATTCAATGGTCTGGCATGTCCGATCGGGGTCGATTTCGACCAAACAATGAAGACCATTTCCTGGGGATGCTGCTGGATCATCGTGGCTTACGGTACTTGGGCAAGACCGGTCAAGCCAAAATGGAGGCAGCCGATTTTATTTTTGCCGTCAGCGATGGCATGGGCGGGGCCAGATCGGGCGAGTTCGCCAGCCGCATCGCTGTCGATAAGATCACGCTGCAATTACCCAAACAGTTCAGCTTGGTTGAAGATCGCTTCTCGGCCTACAGCAGCGAGATTCTACAGGAGCTGTTCAGTAGCATCCATGCCGAGATGATTCGACTGGGACGCTACGATGCGAATTGCCGCGACATGGGAACGACCTTGACGTTGGCCTGGTTTCGACGCGGACGCGTCTACTATGGGCACATTGGCGACAGCCGTCTGTATTATCTGCCAGCCTCAGGTGGAATTGAGCAGATTTCGGAGGATCACACGCACGTGGGTTGGCTTCGACGGACTGGCAAAATCAACGAACGTGAACACCGACAACATCCTCGAAAGAACGTGTTGCTACAAGCGCTGGGGGCCGGTCATCGCTATTTGAATCCGCAAATCGGGGCGCTCGACTACCAACCCGGCGATCAGTTCGTATTATGTAGCGATGGTGTGATCGAGGGACTGTGGGATCGTGGCATCGAAGATCTAGTGCGCTGCCCAGCCGCAGAAGACACTCGATCGTCGGCTCAGCGACTGGTCAGTACAGCAGTTGCTGAGTCAGGCCGCGACAACGCCACCGCTGTGGTAGTGGCTGTTGAGTGATAAGTCGTATTAACTAGAGTTGGCGAATCGGACTTAGTTGCGTGTTGAAAACTGCATTAGTATCGTGTATCTGCATCTGCCTGGTACTGGGCAATGGCCAGGCGCGGGCCGATTCCAACGAGTCCCCTGAACCGGCCGCAACCTCAGTCCCCGCTGCTGCGCCGGCGGAAGTTCCAATCTTGGGAGATGCCGACACTCAAGTCGATTTGTTTCCCACCTTCATGCTGGTCGGTGTCATTATGGTGGCTTTGGCGATTGCCTCCATCGCTAGCCAGTACTTGCGTCGTCAGCCTTCAGAGCGGATCAACCCGGCTCTGATGAACAAGTTCAATCAACGCGTCAATGCCTGGTGGCTGATGTCAGCCATTTTGGCGTTTAGCATCTTGATCCATGCGATTGGGACCGTAGTGCTGTTTGCGTTGGTATCGTTTTGGGGACTGCGCGAATTCATTACCATGGCTCCCACTCGCCGTGGCGATCATCGCGCGCTGTTCTGGGCGCTGATTGTGTTCACTCCATTGCAGTACGTGCTGATCGGTTTAGAACGCTTAGGGTGGTTTAAGTCGGTCGACTACTATGGCCTGTATAGCATTATGATTCCGGTGTACGCTTCGATTTTTGTACCCGCTCGCATTGCGCTGTCCGGCGATCACAAGCGTTACCTGGAGCGATCGGCCCAGATTACGTCTGGGCTGCTGATTTGTGTGTATGCCTTCAGCCACGCTCCAGCACTGATCAATTTGAAATTGGCCGGTAGCGATGGGCGCCCCTGGGGAGGAAGTACCATTGGTCTATTTTTCTTCTTTGTGCTGCTGTCGCAGTTGTCCGAGATCCTACAGTGGACTTGGAGCCAAGTGGTCGGAAAGCACTTAATTGCCGAAGAGATCAGCACCAGCCGCACTTGGGAAGGATTTATCGGCGGTACGCTTTCTCTGGGCATTGTGGGGGCGGTGCTGTGGTGGGTCACGCCGTTCACCATTTGGGAAGCCGCCTGCATGTCCATGGTCATTGGTGTTATGGGGATGTTCGGTGGCATGACGATGAGCGCGATCAAGCGCGATCGCGGTGTAACCGATTATGGATCGCTGGTGGCCGGGCACGCTGGAGTCCTGGATCGCATCGATACGCTCTGCTTTGCAGCACCTGTCTTCTATCATTTGACACGATTCTTTTTTACGCATTAGGCGCGGCGCACATGGCTACCTCGTCGTTGTAGGAGATTTCGATGACCGACACCATATTTGGCAAAATCATTCGCCGTGAGATCCCCGCCAAGATTGTCCACGAAGATGAGCTGTGCCTCGCGTTTCATGACGTTGCCCCTCAAGCCCCTGTGCACGTGTTGGTGATTCCCAAGAAGCCTATCGCTTCACTGAATGAATTGAGCAATGAAGACCAGCCGCTGCTGGGGCACTTGTGGATGACGATCCAGCGTCTGGCCCAGCAGCTAGAAGTCGCTCAGTCGGGCTATCGTGTGGTTGTGAACTGCGGCGCGCACGGTGGTCAGTCCGTAGATCACTTGCATTTTCACATTCTGGGCGGGCGACCTCTCAACTGGCCTCCAGGCTAGCGCTTGGGCATTGCACAATCGGCGCGACAGTTCACCACGAACACGCAGAATATCGCGAACTATCAGTTCTCCGTTATGGCTCTATCAAGTGTGTTTCCTATGAATCGAAATCAATCGCCCATTGCACTTGGATTGGACTTTGGCACGGAGAGCGTGCGAGCGATTCTGGTCGACTGCACTGGTCAGCCATGCGGAAACGGCACGCACAGTTATCGTCACGGACAGATCATCGATCGATTGCCTGGCACTGAGCAGCAATTGCCGCCCCATTATGCGCTACAGTCGCCAGACGATTGGCTCGAGTCGGCTCGACTGGCCGTACAGGCAGCCCTGAACGAACAGCCTGTGGACCCCACTCGAATCGTCGGCATAGGCGTTGACTTCACGAGCTGTACAATGCTGCCGACTTTAGCCGATGGTACCCCACTGTGCCGTTTGGCAGAATTGGCACAACAACCGCTGGCGTGGCCAAAACTCTGGAAGCACCACGGGGCTATCAAACAGACGGAGCGCATGAACGCTATCGCCACAGAACAACGCCAACCGTTCTTGAATCGTTACGGGGGTGTGATTGGCCTAGAGTGGTTCTTTCCGAAAATGTTGGAGACCATTGAATTGGCTCCGCAAGTTGCTGAGGCAGCCGAAGTTTGGCTGGAGGCTGGCGACTGGTTTGTGTGGCAACTTACCGGTGGTTCGGCGGCCGACATGGCTCGCTCGACATGCCAAGCTGGCTACAAAGCACTATGGTCTGCCGAAGCTGGTTACGCCACAGCTCAATATCTGGCATCGGTACATCCACTACTGGCCGAAGCTGCTGAGCGGCGCATGCCGGGCCGGCTCCTTTCGCCGGGACAACGGGCCGGATCGCTATGTAAGCAAATGGCCAGTGCAATGGGACTGCCTGCGGGAATCGCGGTGTCGGCAGCGATTATCGATGCGCATGCTGCGGTGCCTGGCGTGGGCGTGGCAGACCCGGATGTATTGGTGATGGTGCTGGGAACTAGCAGTTGCCATATGCTCAATAGCACCGCCAACCGCAATGTGCCAGGTATAGCCGGAATTGTTCAGGGGGGCATCCTGCCAGAACTGTACGGCTATGAAACGGGTCAAGCCGCTGTAGGCGATGCGTTCGCTTGGTTGATTAAACTGTTACAGCAACCGGACTTTGCCGACATCTCGCGACAGGCGCAAGCCCTGCCGCCCGGTGCCGATGGCGTCCTGTGTCTAGATTGGATGAACGGTTGCCGTACGCCATTGATGGATGGAGCCTTGAAAGGCGCTTTCGCTGGACTGACGCTGGCCACAACTCCGGCGCACCTGTATCGCGCGTTATTGGAAGCATCGGCCTACGGGCTGAGATGGATTGTGGAGCTATTACGTGACGGCGGCGTTCCAGTAAAACGCTTTGTGGCAACAGGCGGTTTGCCGCACCACAATCCAGAACTGATTCAGATTTATTGCGACGTGTTAGGTGCAGATATTGAGATTCATCCGAGTCAACATGCTTGCGCTGTAGGCGCCGCTGTGCTGGGCATGTTCGCCGCCGGCCACCAGGCTAGTGGCTTTAGCAATCTGTCCGCTGCGGCCCAGGCCATGGCCAGCACGCCCTCCGGTCAGCGGAAGATTGTTTCGGCCAACCCGTCCGCCTCGGTCGCTTACCAACAACATTACGCGCGTTATCGCCGCTTGGCCGATGCGGTCCGACAATTGAATTTTTAACGCTTTAGCTTCTCACAAGGAGTCACGATGTCCGGTCCTGTATTTCTCATCGCTTCAGGTGATCTGCGCGAATCTGCCAATCGCGTGTGCTGGGCGGCTCAACAACAGATGGAAGCCGATCTCACTGCAGCCATCAACTCTCTAGGCTATCAAGTCCAACGGGCACATCCGTACCACGCCGCGCGAGGCCACGGATTCTTGTCCTCGCAGCGAGAAGGGCTAGACGTGTTTCGGCGGCTTGATCCGGACTGCCCCCTTATCATTGCCGAGGCGGTCTGGCAGTACTCGCATCATGTGTTGCCAGGTTTAACAACACACCGTGGCCCCATTTTGACAGTTGCCAATTGGTCGGGCCAATGGCCGGGCCTGGTGGGAATGTTGAATCTGAACGGGTCGCTCACCAAGGCGGGAGTGCGCTACAGCTCGTTGTGGAGCGAGACATTTACAGATCAATGGTTTGTCGATCAACTGGCCGATTGGCTGCGTAGCGGCAGCGTCCAACATGATTTGTCGCATGTGCGCCGGTTTGATCCGGCAGCAGCTTTGCCTCAAGCTCAGCAAATTGGAAGTAAGGTAGCCGCCGAACTACTGAAGAACAAAGCCATCATGGGGGTATTTGATGAAGGCTGCATGGGCATGTTCAATGCCATCATCCCCGATGCACTGTTAAATAAAACCGGCGTTTTCAAAGAACGACTCAGTCAGTCCGCATTGTACTTTGAGACACGCCAAGTCAGCGATCACGAAGCTCAGGCCGTCAGACAGTGGTTAGATGCTGCCGGAATGAAGTTCCACACCGGTCCAAATCACGCCACGGATTTGACCGATGCACAGATTCTTGATCAGTGCCGCATGTACATCGCCGCAGTTCGTATTGCCGACGACTTTGGTTGTGACTGCATTGGCATTCAGTATCAACAGGGCTTAAAGGATTTGCTGCCAGCCAGCGATTTGGTTGAAGGTTTATTGAATGACAGTCAGCGACCACCGGTCAAGTCGCGCGACGGCGCGCGTGAACTATTTGCCGGCCGGCCGGTAACCCACTTTAATGAAGTTGATGAGTGCGCTGGATTAGACGGATTGCTGATCCAGCGGATTCACACGGCCTTAGGACAGCCGCCCGAAAACACGCTTCACGACCTGCGCTGGTCGGATCGTGACCACAGCGGAACGACGGATCAAGAAGTGTGGGTTCTGGAGATCAGCGGCGCAGTTCCCGCCTCGCACTTCGACGGCGGTTGGTCGGCTGCCGAGGGCTTTCGACAGCCGGCCATGTATTTTCCTTCGGGCGGCAGCACTATACGTGGCGTCAGCAAGCCGGGGGATGTAGTCTGGTCACGCATCTTTGTGGAAGACAATCGCTTGAAAATGGACCTTGGTCGGCTCTCTGCTGTGGCCCTTCCCAGCCAGGAAACCCAGCGCCGCTGGGACAACACCACGCCCCAGTGGCCAATTATGCACGCAGTGCTGCACGGAGTCTCCCGCAATCAGATGATGGCTCGCCACAAGGCCAACCACATTCAAGTAGCCTACGCAACATCGGCCGCTGACGCTCGCTTGGCCCTGCAAGCCCGAGCCGTCGCGGCGCATGAACTGGGCATTGAGGTGTCGTGTTGCGGCGACTGCAATTTCTAAAGTCACGCCAGTAAGCTCATGGCAGATAGCCATGGCGCTTGAAATTATCTAGCCACTCACGCACGGCCAGTTGACTCTGCTGTGGAAGGTCACGCCACGGTGGAGCCAGCTTGCCGCTACACAGACCTGCCAATTGCAGAGCATATTTCAGCCCTGGCAGGTATGCAGAACCGTAAGCGCCCTGCTCGTAAAGCATTTGCAATTCGTCAATGACGACCTGCAGACGAGTGCGCTCCTGCACTTGACCGCTGGAGGCCGCGCGATACATGTCTACGAATAGGCGTGGACACAAATTGGCCCCTCCCGTAACGCCACCGGCCGCGCCCAGGTCAATCGCCTGCGCCAGCAGCGCTTCCGGACCAATCATCACCGGCCAGTCTGGCCGCTGAGCCTGGGCCATCGCAACGGCTTGCTGAAAATACTGCAAGTCGCCAGAACTGTCCTTGAGACCAACGATATTCCGATGTTGCGTTAATGCCAACAGCGTGTCGTCGGCAATGTCGATGCGCACGCAACTGGGCATATTGTAGAGCATCAACGGCAGAGGTAATTCGTCGGCCAGTTGCCTGAACCATTGCAACAACTCTGCCTGATGAATTGCGAAATAAAACGGCGCTGCAGCCACCGCTGCCGTAGCACCGTGTTCGGCCGCGAAGCGCCCCAGATCGACCGCTTCGCTCATAGAGGAATGCGTAATTCCAACCAACAGTGGCCGATCACTGCCAGACATCAGTTGCGCAGTGCGCTGGATCAGTTCGCGCTGCACTCGACCGCTTAAACTTGGCGCTTCGCCGGTTGTGCCTAAGATAAACAGGCCGTTGACGTCGCCTTGCAGTTGATGAGCTACCAGGCGCTCTAACCCTGCGATATCCAGGCTCTCATAGGTCGTTAACGGCGTTGCCAGTGGTGGTACGATGCCATGACAAATCATAATTGATAATCGAAGTAAGATGTAAGGATGTAAATAGAATTGACTTGTCGTTTGCAGGATTCGCAGGGCGGGAACCACGGAGCCGTTTCAATTGGCATGAGCTGACCCAATAATTCAAATGGTATTGCTGAACACTTCGACTATCCGTGGCTCGACTAGCAGCCGCTCGGGGCCTCGCACCGTCCCACCTTGCATGGGCCCCAATGGGAATGAGTGCACTAAGCCCGTGACAGAAATTCACCTGACTCAGTACTAACTTTGATCTTTTCGCCCTGCTTAATGTATTCAGGTACCTGGACGGTCAGACCGGTCTCCAGCACGGCCGGTTTGGTGCGAGCGGTGGCTGAATTACCGCGAATTGCCGGATCACATTCGACAATGTTCAATTCCGTCGCGCTGGGCAATTGAATGCCGACACACTCGTCTTGGTAGATCAACGCGTAAATGCTTTCTGTTTCTTCAGTGATGAACTTCAGTTGCTCCTCAATCGTTGCGATGGCAATCGCATATTGGTTGTAATCTTCTTGATCCATGAAGTGCGCCTGATCGGCATCCTTGTACATCAACTTGACTGGACGCTTGTGAAAGTCAGCTTCCGGACAGTTGTCGGTACCTTTGAGCGTCAGATCAACCTTTTGCTTGGTTATTAAGTTGCGCGCGCGGAACTTATACAGTGTCGATGCGCCTCGAGCGCTGGGCGACTGAACTGCAACGGATTCGATCATGATGGGATCTCCGCTGTCATGCACGACTACGGAACCCGGCTTCATCTCTTTGGCTTGCATTACCAATCCTATTATCTTTGAACGATGTGGTGAATTAAATGTTTAGATGAATCAGAATCGCCGCCGGCCAGCCGTATCGGACCGCGAAGAATCGGCGTTGTCGGCATCCTCATCTTTCTGACGCTGGCGAAGGATTTGTTCGTATCGCGACATCAACTCAGGAGTCATGTGCTGTAGTGCCAGCCGGTTATAGACCCGAGCCGATTGAATTCTGCCGGCCAACTCAGCTTCTCGGACTAACTTTTGGTAATGTTGAATGTTGGATACTGTCAATTCAGGGTGAAATGGATTAGGCCAGGTCCGCTGAGCTAATTCACTTGGCCCGCGCAAGGTGCGCTGAAAGTCCTGATAGTCTCCCCGAGCCAGTGGCTTCAAATCCTGCTCCTGCTGTTGTGTCGGTAGCTGCCGCTTGATACCCGATGCTGCACCGCCAATAGCGCCCGACGGCAATGAGGCCGTCTGTAGGCTGCTTGAATTTGGACCGGCCGCCAACAGGGCCTGATCCAATGCATCCAAATCAATAATGTGGGCACTCAGGGAAAAATTCCCTGCAGAGCCTGTAGTCGATAATTGACGATTCGAGCCACTGCTGTTCGATGCGCCAAATGCACCAGCAGAGCCGGCCAGCCAAGCCGCGCCACCGTCAGGCACAATAATACCGCCGGAGTAGGCTAGCTGCCTGGTGGCTGGCAACTGAACAACTTGCGCAATCGCATCAGTGGACAGCGGCATCAGCCAACCCGTCGCACCGATCATTAACAGCCAACACCATGACCGCCAGACAAGTCTCGTAGCCAGATTCGCTTGATCGTTGGCGACGGATGAACACAACATAAAATACTCCCAGACTCGCTCCCACACGTGCCATGTCTGCACATGACATATTGCAATCTAACCTGCCGCACCGGGTTTCGTCAACGTCCGGCAGCTGATGTGACAACCGTACAAGTACGGCCCACTTGGGTCAGTGGTTGACAATTCGAACAGACAAAAAAATATCAAGGCGACAGGACCTTGCATTGACCAGGAAAATTCGCTGATGCGGTGGCAATCATAGCATCAGCCGGCTGGCGGTGCGACGCGGCCGGGCTCTGCACCTTCACCCACGTAGAATTCAGCCCAAACAGGCAGTTGCTGGCTGATCTCAGCGGCCTGCTGAAGCGACAGATTAAATTGCCGCAGAAAGTCCAGAACACCGCTGCGGCCGGTGTATTCACAGGTACCTCGAGTCGGAAACAGCATCCCGCTACTGACTGCTTGCCCCGCTAAGTCCGTCGTTAGGTCGCTGGCAGCAAAACGAATGGAATCTGCCCGCAGATTGGCCATCTGATGAATATTACCGGCGAAGTCGCCAGTCAAGATCACGTCATCTTCTTGGCGACCATCATTGACGACGGCATGAATCAGATGTGGCAAAAAAGCTTGTTCACTAGCCGCGCTGCTGGGATTGATGCATACATTGACCAACGTAAACGTGAATGCTTGATCGGATGGTAGCTCGGCACACCGAAACCAAGCGACCAGCGGCTCGTGGGTCACAAGATTCTCAGGGTCATCTACTGAGTACAGTTGATACCGATCGGTTAGTGCGCGATTGGTATCAAACAGGAAGGCAAGCTGCTGAGTCATTCCGCTTGGCCCTGTGCGCGGTCCAATCAAGTAGTCATAGGCGCGCTGCGCCCCAGATGAGTTTAATCGTTCAACAAGTTGGGGTAATGCGTCATCGCGATCCGTTTGTATTCCTTGCAAGGCGACGATATCAAAATTTCGGATGATGGCAGTCAGCGCTTCCATGACTTGCGGCTTCGCCAGTTTGGTGGTGTTCAAAGGATGAACGTTGAATGAGGCGATGCGAATTACAGACAAACGATCCGGCCTGGAATGGCTCGCGATCATGCTGCCTGGAGCCATGGAGGATGCGCCTGTCGCCGCCGGGGAAGTACCAGGCAAACGCGGTAATCCAATCTGGTTTGAAGCCACTGGCTGAGGCCCGCTTGATGTGCGGCGCGTCAGCTCCAAGTCTGGGGTCAGCGGAATCGGAGGGCTTACAGGAAACGACGTAGCCGCATTAATTTCGCGGCCGATTCCTTGATAGCTGCCGTCGCCCGGCGGTTGCGCACTGCCGACTAAGCTGCTTAGCCCGTTAGCGCCATTTTGTCCAATTTGAGCAGCGGTCAGGGATTTTGTGCCTGATTGCGTTAGCCCAGATATCTTGTGAGAAAGCTGATCCTGCATTACCGCCAGCTTTTCGCCCAAGTTAAGCTGTGGTTGCCAGGGTGGCAGTGAATCGAAAATACTAGATGCAGCGGCGGGTGAGGTATTCATGCCGCCTGTGTATGAATAGTAGTCCGTTGGCGATACCGAGGGCAGTGCCCCATTCCAGCCCGCCTGGCCGTACAGGCCGGGCTGAGGTTGTTGATGATTGTGCTGAGTAGGCCGGGTCTCAAGGCGCAGCTGCTCTAAGCCGCGCAGCTGATAGTTGTTGGCTAGATAAGCCAAGGCCGACCCGGCGGCGAACAGTATGGGCCAACGCTTGCGAATGACCATCGAATAGATCCTCTTTGCATGTCTCAGCGAAACAACGCTGAGTCTCGTAATGCGGGCGAGCCTGCCACCATGCGCCTCGTCACGCCCGTCACACTGAAATCCTGTTCGTCAGCAGAAAATGGCTATCCTGCTTGGGCTTCAGCGTGAATCGCAACTAGGATCCATCCCAGAACACACGGTTGAAGTATCGTCTGTAATTCCTGGTCCGGGTCAATATTCCGAACCAAATCATGTTCAACCATGTCTCCTCGGTGCGGGCTGTGCATAAAAAGTCGAGCGAAGTGCTAGCGTAAAGAATGCCGGGTGGAAAAGCTGACTCGATTTCCAACGGTAGAGTAAGACGTGTAGGCCCCCTGAACCCAATCGGTGTAACTGGTACAATCTCGACCCGTTCGTGAACGATGACAGTTTTTACGGGAGAGACGATTCCCATGATTCGCGTCGGAATAGTGGGTTGTTCAGGTTATACAGCCATTGAGGCCATCAAAATATTGCTGCGCCACCCCGAGGCTTCGATCACTGTGGCCACTAGCCGCCAGGCAGATGGCGGCACAATCGCCGACTTGCATCCGGCTCTGCACCAGCGGCTTAGCTTAGTGGTTGAGGACTTGGCCCCCAGCGATATCGCGGCCGGGTGTGACGTGGCTTTTTGTTGCTTGCCTCATGGTGCCTCCGCACCCATTGTTTCAAGTTTGCTGCAAAGTGACTGCCGGGTGATTGACCTGAGCGCCGACTACCGGCTGAGCACTCCCGAACTATATCAACAATGGTACGGCGACCAGCATCCCGATCCAGGGCGTCTTGGTCAAACACCTTACGGGCTTCCAGAACTGTTTCGTGATCAGATTCGTACGGCTCAATTGGTTGCCAATCCAGGGTGCTATCCCACCAGCGCGATCCTACCACTGACGCCGCTGATACAGGAAGGGCTGATCGAAGCCGATGGGATTGTGGTTGACTCGAAGAGCGGTGCCAGCGGGGCTGGTCGAACAGCCAAGCTGACCAATCTGTATTCCGAGGTCAATGAGTCGTTCTCGGCTTATGGCGTGGGTACGCACCGCCATCAACCGGAGATCGTTGATATTGTCGGTCGCCGTTGTGGAGTTTTTCCGAACCTGATTTTTACACCACACTTGGTGCCGATGGATCGCGGCATCTTATCTACCATCTACGTCCGTCCTCGTGACGGCGTCACGGCCAATCAAGTGCGTGAGTGTTTGAGCGCGTATTACCAGAATGAACCGTTCGTACGTGTGCGGTCAAATCTCCCCAGTACCAAGTTCGTGGCCAATACAAACTATTGTGATTTGGCGGTCCGCGCGAACGGTGGTTGGATCATTTTGCTGTCTGCGCTGGACAATCTAGTTAAAGGAGCGTCTGGAGCTGCGGTGCAATGCATGAATGTAATGTTTGATCAACCCGAAGCACTAGGACTTGGAGCCTGAAGCGTATGACTAGTTTGCAGCTTCCCGTTGGGTTTCAGTTTGCCGGAGTGCGTTGTGGCTTGAAGTCAGCCAGTGATCGTCCAGACGTGGCGTTGATCCTCTCCGATGTGCCAGCTGTTGCCGCTGGCGTGTACACACAGAACTTGGTGGTGGCTGCACCTGTGGTGTTGTGCCGTAGCCGCACACCGCTGGAGACAGTGCGCGCGGTAGTGGTCAATAGCGGTAACGCCAACGCCTGTACCGGCCAACGAGGCCAGCAGGATGCACAGCAAATGTGTCGATTGACCGCAAGCGCTCTCCAGCGACAAATGACGGGCCAATCGGTGACTGAGCAGCAGGTGCTGGTCATGAGCACTGGCGTTATCGGACGTTTCTTACCCATGGAAAAAGTCAGCCGAGGAATTGAGCAGGCTGCGGTCGAGCTAGCGCAGGGAGAGACCGCTTTTCTGCGGGCCGCTGAGGGGATTTTGACGACCGATCAAGGTCGGAAAGTTACCACCCGAAGTTGCCAGCTCGGAAGCCGCCTGATTCGCTTGGCTGGAATGGCTAAAGGTGCCGGGATGATCGGGCCGAATATGGCCACGATGTTGTGTTGTGTAGTCACCGATGCACCACTTGCGGTTATGCAAGCGCAACGGCTACTGCGTGACGCAGCCAATCTATCGTTTAACAACATCAGCGTCGAAGGTCACACGAGCACCAACGATTCGATGCTCTTGTTAGCAAATGGAATGGCAGGCGGTCAGCAGCTGACGGGCGACGAAGAACAGGTGTTTGCCGAACATTTGCAGGCCATGTGTATCGAATTGGCTAAACAAATCCCCGCCGATGGCGAGGGGGCCGCGCATCTGATCGAAGTGCGTGTCGTCGGTGCAGACAGCTCCAGCGACGCTCGCCAAATCGCAGTGGAAATCGCCCGTAGCAATCTGGTCAAATGCGCCGTGCGCGGGGGAGATCCGAACTGGGGGCGAATTGTATCAGCGGCCGGTTACGCCGGTGCGGAATTTGATCCGCAGCAGGTTGATTTAAAGGTCAACGGCATTGAACTGTTCCGTCGCGGTGAGCCCGTTAGTTTTGACGCGCGTCAGGCCAGCCAAGCAATTCGCCAGAGTTTTGATACGATTATAGAGTTATCGGTAGGATCGGGCAGTGGCACCTGTACGCATTGGACCAGCGATCTCGGGGTCGAATACGTGCGATTCAATTCCGAGTACACCACATGAGCGGCTCGGCGATTACTCCAGTTGAAGCTTTCGCCAGTAATTGGCCCGGGGCTCTAGCAATTGGGACTGATATCATCGAGTGCCAACGAATCGCTAGGATCATGGATCGTCATGGCGAGGTCTTTTTGCGGCGAGTCTTTACGCCCCGCGAAATCGACTATTGTCAGAGCCGAGGGAAAATGGCCTATCAACATTATGCTGCGCGATGGGCGGCCAAAGAGGCGGTGCTGAAAGTGCTCGGCACAGGTTGGGCGGCGGGCATCCAGTGGACCGACGTCGAACTATGCAATCAAGACAGCGGCCGCCCAATGATTATGCTCTATCAACAAGCCAGCCAGATCAGCGATAAGTTAGGATTCGGCCAAATCATGATCAGCATTTCACACACTCAGCAATTCGCGATCGCCTTTGCCGCTGCGATGAAGGCGACGGTCTGTTCGGCGTCCACCTAAAAATCGACGAGACAGCAGTGCCCATGCGGTTAGACAGCCAACCAGCCCTGTGATCCAACTGAACGGCGAGGCCACACCAACCAGCACTGTCAGGAAAATCCAAGGTGGCCAGTAGCGGTGCTCCTGCAACATGCTCATCCGCTGACCAAGCCAAAGTGACGCCAGAATTGGGATGAATGCGATGACCAGCAGACCGACAACCATGGATCGGCTACGGGTCATCGGCCTGGGCTGAGTTGGAAAATCCCAGTTCATCTCCCACGCCGGCAGCTTCCAGAATTCGACGCCGGAAACTGCAGCTCGATGGCTGGCACTCTTGGGTAGCCCCCAATTCTCCGTGGCTGTCGCGCCTGCAATACTCGCCCAAGCTTCAGCCACCGTCAGCATACCGTCTTCATTCATATCGCTGTTGGCCAGTATGGCTTGCAGGTGTTCATCGCGAATACTTTCCTGCCCACTCAAGCCGAATTGCCAAGGTTGCCAACCCTCTAATTCAGCAGGCATCTCATCCGACTCCCTGCCTTCCAAGCCCGAATAGCATTCCAAGAGCATCGCCTCCCACGCGTCTCTGAGCGGATTCGCATCGACTGCCACAGCTTCACGCGGTGGGGATTGCGCTCCCATGGCGGCTGTCGTAGACAATAACATCTCGTCAGGCAGCCTGCTGCCAATCGCACGCGGCACGAACATTTGCAGTTGATTACTTGAATTCTGCCATCGAACCACCATGCGAATCGGCACCGGCAGATAGCTGGGTTGCAGTACCACCTCCAACTGCGAATTGCCAGTGGACCACAGCGCCTGGCGCCCCGCGACTTCGACCCCCAATACCTGACAGTCTGCCGGGATGGAAAACTGCTGCACGAACTGACCATTGGGCACCACCCAATAATGAATGGTGCCTAGTGCATTGGTTAAGCCGTGATACTGCAATTCCGTCCAAACAAAAGCAACTTTCGCAGGCTCTTGCTGCTCGGTTTCGGATTGCCAAATCCATTGAGTTGTACGCAGAGGCAATTCGTAAACTTGATGATCTGCATCACTGGGATGGGCATCGATTGTTTCCAGTCGTTCGGGGACGGATTCACCTCGCCGCCAGCGGAGCGGCTGTCCGTTCAGGTGACGGGGCAGAGCCAGTCGCAGCGCAAGTTCTTGTCCCTGCTGCACGGCAATTTTGGGGATGATGACTGAACGCGTTGCACTTGATGATTCAAGTGGAAAGGAAAACTCAATCTCGCGCCTGCCTTCGGGATTGGCTGGCGGAACCGGGATGCATGCATAGGTTCTCTTCCCATCTGCATGAGGCAGAAAGCTTAAGCCGTCGCCGCTCGTAGTCAGCCGCTCGCGCAGAGTTAGCGGGATATCAAACACCCCAAAGTCTAGGCTGTCCTCTGCTAGCCAGCCACACCTTACCGTCGCACGCCACCCTGGGCCTTGACGGTCCACAGTCAA
This sequence comes from Pirellulaceae bacterium, assembly GCA_019636385.1. Taxonomy (NCBI): domain Bacteria; kingdom Pseudomonadati; phylum Planctomycetota; class Planctomycetia; order Pirellulales; family Pirellulaceae; species Pirellulaceae bacterium. The sequence goes on from JAHBXT010000002.1 coordinate 1,183,791, forward strand.
TACACCAATAGGATGTGAGGGTACTGGCGCGGCATCAATTCTCACTGCGATCGGTAGCCTGAGTCGGGACAACCATGAGGCCGGCAGGTCGAATTGCCCCAGCATGATGTCCAGCGAGTGTAGCAAGCTGCGTTGCCAGGCAGCTTGAGATGGAGAAACGATGGCAAGCCTGGAGTCCATCGGCTGAACGCTAACTTTCAGTTCGGGACCACGAAACAAACGATACGTCGCCGCGCGCGGCGGGTAACCGTGAACGACAATTCGTGGCACTTCGTTAATTTCACCCAGAAGCGGGGGCAACTCCAAAGTGAGATTCAATGTGCTCATCTGCCCAACTCCCTCTCCGCGGGCGGGAATCACTAGCTGCCGGTTATCCACGAGCGCCCCAGACTCCTGCACGCGGCCATTGACTTCTAACAAGGTGACCTGGGCCGATTCAGGAAGTTCCAGTCGAATGACATTAGAGCGGTCCGGAGACTGCCGCCAAACGGAATTCCAGTGCAGAATAGTGCGACCGGACTGGAAATAGATGGCGGTTGACTCGGAATAATCGGCCTGCTCAGAGGCCAATGCTTGATAGCGAACGCGAATCGCCGAGCCCAGCACCTGGAATCCGCTTCGTTGCTGCGCCGGAGCCCAGTCATTCCAATCGGCGACGTCAACGGCCAAAATTGGTTTGGCTCCGGCAGTGTCGGGAACCCAGGACGACCGTTGTCCTTTAGACCACCAAAAGTTCTTTGCTTTGATTGTAACTCGGTCTAACGAAATAAACGGCACTTCGAATCCGGTTGCCGAAATATCGGCTCGTCGCACCAGAGCCAACTGGATGACCCGCCGCGAGTCCGCCGCTTCTTTCAACCGTAAGCGACGAACGCTACGCTTGAGCGTCGTATTAGAAAATGCAGTAGTCAACAACTGTGCATCTCCCAATTCAGTGCCAACCGGTTGCCAATCAGAGTCGATCAACAAATCACATTCCGCCGGCAGCACGTTCACGCCATCAATTGTCACCCGACAGGCAGCATACAATTGGTCACCCTCAGCATGCAGCCAAGTCTCTGTGACCTGTTCTGCCACTTCGTCGGCGTTAGCGCGGTCAGTTTCAGTCCAACTGGCCTGCAAGCGCTGCACTGGCCCCACTGCCACCAGATAATCGCCGGAAAATGATCGCTGCATAGCACCACGCGCTTCAACGCTTAATTGCTCCACTTGCTCGACAGAATGGATGCGCAGAGTTGCATTCGCAATCGGTGGAATAGAAACGTCGATTGCAGCTCGGCGATCTCCAACGGTACGCGCCCGCGTCGAAAACTGAAGTGAAATCAGCGATTCTCCCGCTGAATCTGGGCGAAACACGATGCCGGCATCGCCGTCCGCTACACGAAAATTTCTAGCGTCCATTAGTCGGGCCTGACCATTCAATTGTGGTGCTCCCACGAGTCGCAGTTGACTGGGCCTAAACGGCAGCAGCAATTCTGACGAACTATTGCTGGCTGATACACGCAGCTCAACCGTCAGCTCCGCTTGCGAGAATGCTTCACGAGTGCCCGGACGAATCTTCAACCCGTAATTTACTGACAAGTATCGCGGTGCGGCCCTGTCGGTACTCTGCGCCCCGGCATACATCAACAAGTCTCGTAACTCTTTAGGCAGATACGCATATTCACCTGCAACTTGACCTTGCTGGTCCACCGGCAAGAAAAGTCCATAGACTTTTTTTTCCGTTGCATGACCGACTGCACTCTTCTCGGTTTCTTGACCGTGGGCCGGCAGGCCGTTCAACATCAGACAGGCAAGAAGCAGACTGGTGACCTTGGGAATAGCTCTATTGAGCACTGCTGTGTCTTGACTACGAACGCTCAGGGTCTCCACTAGTCGTGCTACCCCACCTATCAGATGCGCCAACACCAGCAATTGTCCGCAAGCCGCGATGAAACCTGTGGTCACCAAAAATCCGATGTACCATGCACTCAACAAACACCACCAATTGATCCAGGAGCGGCGCGCAGTAACCCAACTGACAACAGCCCCTAACAACATTGTAGCGGCCATGAAACTTGCTAATGCGTGACGATTGGCGATCCAAATCATCCTTGGCTTAGTGAGGCTGCCGGAGCTTTCCTTTACGTCCCAGGCTCCTATAGCCGACAGCGACATCAGCTGACCTGCCTGCGGTCTCATGTCTCCATCCGTGGTTGCTTGTACTACAGCCTCGGATGCCGACGATCCAAACTCCATGGAAAATAAATTTTGCCACCAACGCCCAGGAATAAACTGCTCGGCGTCAGCATCGTTTGCGGAATCTCTATCAGCTCCGAACAGCAATACTTTGTTAGGGGAGAACCAGATCTGTTCCAACTGCTCGATCACCGGCAGATCGAAGCGCACTGGTTCCAATGCGATTCGCGAAAAAGTCGCAGTAAGCGGTTGGTGGCCGATGAACTCACACCGCACATTAGCAGTTTGGGTGGCTGGTAATTCCAACTCCAATTTACCTGACTGCCAAACGTAGCTCTGAGTTTCCTGGCCTTCAATAGTGATGCGGACCACTTGCCATTGTTCAGGACCGTGCAACGAAACCACTGAACTTCCGGATGCCTGAACATCTGCAGTTACGAAATGCCTTGACTGACCATTATCATCAAATTCGTGCAGTATGGCAGCTCGCCAAATCCAGCTTTTGACTGGAGGTTCCGAAACTGGCCGAATGGCAAGGCGTTGACTGCCGGCACAATTCAATCGTACTCGAAAGGTACAGCGACTGGCTGAATCCGAGTTCATTGCCAAGTGACCCAAAGAATCACGGGTCAAGTCTGCCTGGGCAGCTAGTACTTCAGCGTCAATGCCAGCCAAATCTGCGGTCCAGTTTTGCGGCAAGCACACAGTGGCTACAGGATTGCTGGCCGCCGGAATACCGATCAATGCAATCGATGGAAACTCTCCCTCTGCCCGGACTGCAGTCGACAGACTTGTGGAAGCACGAATCGTCACCAAGGAACCGGCAATTCTCGGAAATGTGAGACGAAACGAAATTCGGGAATGTGGCGAATCGCCTTCAAGCAACGTGGCATCAATGGACTGCGGCTGCTGAACTCCCTCGAACCACTCAAATTTCCAGCTGCTCAGAGTCTCGCCGGCTGGCAATGTCAGATCAATCGAATCCATTCCAGCCGCTGGTGGCTGACAGTCAATTTGAGTAACGCAATTCCATTCTGATTCATCCGCGAGTTCAACTAAAACTTTGGATTGCGCTTGGAAATCCTGTGGCAACGTGTCAAATGCAAACAGACCGTGTGCATCCGCCAAGTCCTTGTATATCGCAGTCACTGGTTGCGGCACAAGCGATTGAACCCACTGGGGCAGTTCGTGCCGCTCAACGGTTGCTTGCGTCAGTTGAGTGCTATACCGCAATGCGTGACGATTTGTATTGGCGACGTAGTAGTATTTGGCATGCGGACCTTCCTGCCAATTAACGATGCCAGGAAAATCAATGGCCGCTGACGGTGACTGAGTGTCCAACATCTTGATGGCTTGAATCTGAAAGCTGCATTCAGCATTCATTTGCGGCTTCTGCCAGTTCAATACGATTTCCGCTGGTTGATTGCCAGCCTCTAACAGTTGTATGCTGAGACCATTCAAATCGCTGTTCATGATCTGCATCTGATCGACAGTCCAGCCTGGATGAATTGGCAGTCGCAGTTGGTTGGATGTCAAGTCCCGACCGCGAAGCTGCACAGCGACATTGGCTACGACAGATGTTAACTGCGGCTCCAGTCTGATGAGGCTCATCCCAGACCACCGCTGTTTCTGCCGCCCGACTCGAACGATAGCTCCGGGCGGGTTACCCATCCACGCGGCGGCCCAACGTTGCCGCCCGCCTGACAATTCGCCAACAGGGGCCTCGTCGGATGGCTGCAATCTAAATTCAACATCCGACTGAACGTCCAAGATTTGGTGTGGCGTCAGTCCGATAACTTCAGAAGTTCCACTGGCAATAAAAGCGTTGACCAGCTCAATTCTTGGTAGGCCAAGCAGTTTATCACCGGCCAACATTGAATAAGCCTCCAATGAATTCGACTCAGAGTCTGCTGCTGGCTGTAAAATCGAAACCAACGACGCCACAGCTTGCACTTCAATTACCCCGCCGGGAGTTGAACCGCTTTCGATCGCGATGATATTGCCAAGAAGGTTGGGTTCGGAAACTACCTCCCAAGCCATGGTTTCGCCGTCTCGACTTAAGTCGGTCAGGCGTAGAGCTGGGTCAAGCCTCAGTTGCAAAGTCCCGCCAGCTGAATGACTGGACAATACAAATCTGCTAACCACGCGCAGCTCGTCGTGATCCAACATGTACCGACAGTTGGCTGATCGCAGCAGATGATTTAATACGCCAACAGGTTGACTCGAATCCGTGGCCACAAGCAGTTCGAACTGCGAAACGCCTGAAAGATGCGCTAGCCACCAAACTCGCTTCTCGGTTGCGGTCACCAACGTTGGCTCGCTACTGGCAGGCCAATCCGGAGGCAGATAACTTTCGGGACGCTCGACCTTTTCAATAGCGACCTGCGGGGAGGTAAGCTTGAGCGATGAATCGGTGGCTAGCAACAAGCGCCCGCTCATAGCCGGCGGCAATCGAAACTTAAAGCTGCGCTGATCGCCAGTAACCGTCGGTGTAAGTTGAAATCCGAACCATCTGGTGGGATTTTCCGCGGATGCACTGATGACCAGTGCACCGAGACCGTCAAAGCTCAAATCACGCGACAACTGCAACATTCCATCGGAAATTCCTCGAGCGTCGCGAAGGGCCAGTGACACCTCACCCAACGTAGCAGAATGATTCACTTCTGGCACAAGCCCGCTGAATCGCCAACACGATAATTCTGATGCCACCATTTCACGATTGAGAGTTGCGACATAAACCGCCTCGGCGACTCCCGGCGGATCCATCTGTTGTGACAATCTCCGCTGCTGGATCTGTTGCAATCGTGACACCAACTCGGATATCTCGACGGGCCAATAATCCGACGGAATTCGCTGGCCCTCATCGGATTCTGGCACCAAGACCGCCTCAAGCTCCCAGTCGTCCTGCAGTTCCCGCTGTACCGCTGGTTGTCCATGCGCAGAATTAGCCAGCACCAACACCAGACAGGCTAGCCAGACGAATGGACTCTGCCTCATGAATGCACTCCACTGGTTTCGGCCGTTGACGGAACTGACGGTGCAGACACGCCCGATGAAGTTCCGCGCGCAGGCCGTGATCCGCTGGGAGAATCGCCCATATCGAACCTGGAAGCGGACCCGGCTGAGAACACGCTTCTTCGTCGTACTCGATGCTGCATGGACGCACGTGTCAACCACATCAACATCACCAGCCCCAGCGCGACAACCGCAGTCTGGGCAAGTAACACCGATTGCTCTGGCCAGATCATGGCACTGGTCAAAAGCAATCCCGCTACCAGTACCCAAACGCTGGGTGCTCGAAGAATCGGCAGGTGAAACGTCAATAGCGTCAGCGTCACTGCAATTAACCCCATGGGCAACCACATCACAAAGCGAGATAAAATCCAGACATCGACTGGCGGCAACTCTCCCTGACAGCTCATCACATAGTTGTTGGAACTCAATGGCGGTGCAGTTTGAATACCGGCTCCCAGCCAGGCTTCAAAATCTGATTGCCCTAGTTCGTTGGCTCGCGCCCACCAGGCTCCCTGCCAATGCCATTGCCAATGAGCGGTCAGTTCTGACGGACACCAGCCCAGGTGATAGACGCCCGGAGTAATTACCTGCCAATAAAATCGCTCTTGAGGATCAGATTCTAAGACTGACGCACAGGACAAAGGGACTTTCTGAGCCCATGACAGCGATTGGTTCAGCAGATAGAACAGCTCGATCACATGCTCGGCTGCGTCCGGTATTGCAACAACGACCTGATTCAAGTTGTAATTGTAAATCGCCTGATCACTTGTTAAAGCCACGCCATCCAAAGCAACCTTGTCGAGCTGGGCTTGATCTGGAAGCTGCAGAATTAACTCGCCAGCACTCGTTTTCACGCGTGCAACAAATCGATCTCGTCGCAGATCGCCGGCCAACATGGTTTGCAGCCATGTACCTTGAGTCGTTGTGTAAATGCCACTTGAAACCGCTGGCCGATGCAAGGCGAACGTCACATACCGCTGCCCCCGAGACAATGACTGTATTGCCGATTGGTTGTAGAATTCATTGGCCAAGCGATGCATTTTGTCTAAATAGCGAATGTCGAACCCGTTACCAGGTCGCAGTTGCCAACTACCACGTGAAGCGGGGCCGGTGACTGGTACATTCAACTGGGCTACGGGGACCCGCAGTTCAACGACAGAGGCCGTGTCTCGCGAATCCAACTCCGAAGGCTGTGAATCATTGTGGACAACAGTCTGCCTGGCTCGCTCCACAGTTATGGCTGATTGGATTGTCAGCCGAAAATTTCCGATCAACTCTGGGACACCGGTCAATTCGATTTCGCGCCACCTGGGTTCATCCTCTGGAAGGCTGGCAGCAACGCTGTCACTAGTGATAGGCGGATCAACCGACTGCTGCGCTTCAACCGCCAGCTGCGGCAGTTCTTGGTAGGAGACCACATACTCTCCCAACGTGACCTGCAATGGCAAGGCATCTTCTCGCACTGATAGCAGGATCTGTTTTAAGGGCCTATGCGCCACCTGCAATGAAAACGTCTGCGAAATGAGAATCTGGTTTTCACGGGCTTCTAAATCGACCTGCTGATCCACACTGACCCGCTGAGGGAGAAACATTGCCTGCCCAACCCAGCGCAGGGGATCTACTCGTCTCTGGAATCGATAGATGTGTTGCCGGCTAACATTTCCCGACAAGAATCGTTGATATTGAGCCGGTAGGGAATCCGGCAACAAACCTGACGAGGCAGCTAGATCAGGCTGCGTAGAAATCATCTCGTCACTGGTTACAAACAGCCAACCGGATGGTTGCTCAACTACAGATTGATCAACTTCCGATGTACGCTCCACCAACGGCAGCGAGACATCCACCAGCGAGTTAGACTGACCGTCCCACGCGACGGTCGCCCCGATGCGCAACCAGGTGGCATCGACTGGAAGGCCATCGCGGGCCGGTGACTTGCGCAGACCGATTACATAGACGCCATCTTCACGTCGGCGAACTGAAATAGGCTCGGTATCCACCGCATAGGGTTGCGCAGGATCAGGTAGCACACAAATGGAGCCTTCATCCACTTGCCAGGCGTTGGCCATTAGCCCGATCTCTGCACTGTCGCCTTCGATTCGACACTCCAACCAGGTCGTCAATTCAATGCGGTCTTCTAGCAGATGAACGCGATAGAATGGTCGCACGTAGGGCAATTGAGAATGCTTCCGAAAGGACATACTGACTGGTTCTTGCGTTTGTACGAAAGCAAACCTTAAGCTCTGCCGGCCAAAGTTGTTGTCACCAATCCGATTGTTCTCTAACAATTTGGCGGCGGTACCCGTGTCATAGGTTGCTTTGACGCTGCCGGGAAAAACGATCTCTAGCGAGCGGCGCTGCCGGTCCGCTCCGGCTAACTGAGGAGCCTGTAGGCCATAGTGTGCGGTACCGTCAGATACTTGGGCACCCTGTGGCAACCACCTCCAAGACAATTTCAGATTCTCGATAGATGGCAGCGCCGACGTATCTGCATTCTCAATCTCTAGTACTTCAATTTTTGCGTCATCTGCCGTCGCGGTCGGAGTGTCACCTGTCGCGGGATCGGCAGTCCCTGGGCCGGACGCTGTCGCCGGAACGCCGGCCGTGTCTAGTTGCGCCGGCACGACGCGCACCGTTAGTCGCAAACGATCCCATTCCGAATCTGGCAGATCGCTCCATTGACCCCCGGGCGGTAGCGCCAGGGAAATCTTGTGACCGGGGTGCGTTCCACGCCAACGTAAGGCTATGGTTGTCGTGCCAGACCAGAATTGCTCGGCATCAATCGGATCAAACGCTTCCATCACGGTGTCACAATCAGCTTCTATCGCCCCGATTTCCGGGTGCGTTTGTGCTTTGCGCCACGTCAGCGAAAAGCCTCCACCTCGCGAACGGATTTGCAGGTGTATGCCGCCTTCATCGGTCGATTGCTGAACAATCAAGTCGTCTCCACGCACTCGAAAGTCATTTGAATCGAGTGGCAGGTGAACTTGGATCGTACACAGCGCGACTGGCAGGTCGAGCGCAAGCTCACTTCGCTCCCTTGACTGTTCAACCGGCGACTTGCCGAAAAGCTTCAGACGATGGCGACCAGATTGCGAGGCCAGCACCAGCCATTGATATCCATCCTCTGTTGGCAACAGTCGCTGTTGAGCCACTTCGTCAGGAGTTACAGACTCAAACTCAGCCGGTTGCACCAGTTGCAAACGCTTCAGTCCAATATTAAATCGCTGGACGGCTTTGGACGCTGGCGACTGTACCTCCAAAGCAGCTTGCACTGAAGCAATCGCCTGGCTGACGGTTACACTAAGGTCGACAGTGCTAACCAACGCCGGCATTTGTCCTGCCTCGCGATACACACGTTCCAATTCTCGCAATTCTTCCAAGGTGTAGTGCGTAAGCGGGCGACCGTCCTTGCTCTGAATCCAAATACGCTGCTGAGGTTGAATCAGTCCCTCTTTGAGCAAGACACCTGGTTCAGCGCCAGAGTCCAATGGTTCCTGCCCGTTCGCGGCAGCGCTTAGGCCAATCCACAAAAAGCCAGCCACAGCGGACAGCCGGAGCCACCACGGCAAACGGCTCCGATAGAGCGCAGGACAATTCCTCACATAACTCCGTACGGAGTCGCAGAGGGATACTGTCCCAACTCGAATTGGGTTTGGATGGCCCATCCACTGAGGCTCAAGGAAGGCGGATGAAAAGTCGTGATTGGCACGCAGAGCATCAATGCTCTAAGCTTATCCATTTTACGTAATCCACAAGCTTTTTTGAACTGGTGGCTGCCTCAGGTTGATCACGGATTGAAAAGCACAGGCGTCAGAAGCCACATAATCGGAACTTAAAGCAGCCTCAGGCGGTGGCCATGGGACTTCAAGCTGGGAAGTTTGCGTTGCCGCTACCATCCATGAAAACCATGATTGACTGATCGAACAGAATCTGCCGATGGTGTCTCAGGTAAACAGTGCGCGGTTTGGGCCGACTAATTGAGCGACAAGACAAATGAATTTGGCAGAAAATTCAGATCGTGCAGCATTGACGCAATCCGCCGTGGAACGCGTCCGACAAGCGGTTATCGGTAAGCTGGAAAGACTTGCTGGGCGCGCCCCGGATCTGGTTCATGAAACTATCTTAATTCGCAACGGACTATTTTGCGGTCGCCGTTTCCAGTGGGAAGGCTATCAGGTCATCTGGTTCCTAGAAGAGGATCAGGTCAAGTTTATCGGCCCTTGTGGAAACATTCTGAATACAACGGCAGTTGCTCCTCTCGTGCAGTCTCATGACCAGCACAATTCTCTCCAGTCATATCAGCTTGATCATCGAAACGCTGCGTAGTGAACTGCAGATTGCTTTCTGCACAAATCGCTACGCGCATCTTCAATGCTGCTAATCGTCGCGCACTCAATGCCGCCATCTCGCCGCGAGAATTCAGGCTGCGTTTTGGCAACTTGTAGCGAATCAGCTAATGTTGCCGTAGCGTTTGTGACGAGATTGTCGGTTGGAGGGACAAGGGCGCTCGCAGCCGAGCCACCCGCATCCGAAGTACCAGCGCTAGGAGTTCATGCTGTGTTTCAAAAGCTAACCAAAATATCATCGTCGCAAGCATTGCTGTTGGCATTTGCTTGCACCGTCAGCTCGACGGGCTGCACCTCACTTAGCTCGCCTCGCAGTTGGTTTGGTGGCACCGCTTCAACACCAGCGCAGCCGGCGACATCCTCGCTTGCAAATTCTGCGACCGGCATGACCGCGCAATTCAAGTCGATGGGAACGGCTATGAGCAGCGCCATGGGCAAAGCCAAAAATGCAGTAGTGTCGACCTTTAGCACGAAGACCGTCGAGAACGTTGATCCTGAAACTAGCCTGGCGCACATGCCATCAAACTTGGGAGCCGAGATTTGGGTCACCAATGGTCAGATTTTTGAAATGAAAGGCAACTTCAACGCCGCGTTGGATAACTACACCAAAGCCCTGGAGAAGGAGCCGAATAATCTGGCTGCCTTGCAGAGCACAGCGCGCTTGTACATGCGTCAAGAACAGTTTGCATCAGCCATCGACTTCTATCAACGCGCTGCACAAGCCTCACCGACCGCTGAGAACTACGCCGAGTTGGCCGATGCCTTGCACAGAGCCGGCAAACTTCCGGAAGCTCAGGCATCTATTCAAAAGGCAATTTCACTTGACCCCACATCGACGCGTTATCGCAGTAGCATGGCGGGCATGTTGATCGCTGTGGGGCGATCGGAGGAAGCCGTCAAGCAGTTGGAACAGGTAATGCCGCCTGCCTTGGCGCACTACAACGTCGCTCATCTGCAAGCCAGCAACAAGAATCCGGCAGCGGCTCAGCAGCATCTCCAACTAGCTTTGCAACTAGATCCAAACCTTCAGCCCGCACGGGAATTGATGGCCAAGATAACCCAAAATCCAACGGCGCAGACAGCCATGGCTGCGTATGGCACTGCGAACCATATTTACCGAACCGCCCAAGCCAGCCTGAACAATTCTGCGGTTTCGGCGGGGCCAACTGTGGTCGGCACCCACGCAACGCAGCAGACAGGCCTGACCGCCAATCATTTGCCGCCACCGCCATCGGCCAGTCCTGCTGGTCAGATCAGTGTCCCGCCGTTGCCGGCGCTTCCGCCAAACTTCTAACCAGTCTCACCCGGTCCATCGGGCAGCCAGCGTTCAGCGCACCGCCTGAATGGGCTGCGTAGTGGTGCCTGCACTCGATGCACTTTGGCCGTGTGACTTGAGTTACTTGTGATGCGTGTCCATGCCAAGTTGCGACATCTTGCGATAGAGGTTTGAACGGTGCATGCCGAGCTGCTTGGCTGCCTGTGCTAGGTTCCCCGCTGAAGCCTCAATATGCCGCTGGATATACTGCCGCTGAAATACTTCAGTAGCATCTGTTAGCGGCATATTCGTGGGGACGGTCCCCACATCGCTTGACGATCCAGGAGCCAGCACGAATGCCAAGTCGGTTTCCTCAACGATATCGCCGCCGACAAGGTAGGTGACGCGCTCCATCAAATTACGCAGCTCGCGAACGTTTCCCGGCCATGAATGCAATCGCAGACGACGTTGCGCTGATGGTGCTAAGGCGAGCGGCCGGCGACCAATCTGGTGCGCAAACTGCAGCAAGAAATGCTCAGCCAGCACGACCACGTCATCTCCGCGCTCACGCAGCGGCGGCAATTGCAGCGTGACCACGTTCAAACGAAAGTATAAATCTTCGCGAAAACGCTTCTCGCGAACGAGCTTGGCCAAATCTTGGTTGGTGGCCGCGACCACGCGAACGTCCGTATGAATTGGCCGCTCGCCACCAACACGTGTCACCAACTTTTCCTCAAGCACCCGCAACAGCTTCGCCTGTCCGCTCAAACTCAATTCGCCTATTTCGTCCAGCAGCAATGTGCCACCAGATGCTAACTCAAATTTCCCCGCGCGATCTTGAACGGCATCCGTAAAAGCACCTTTGACGTGTCCGAACAGCTCGCTTTCAATCAGCGTCTCGGCGATAGCTGCGCAATTAACCGCCACAAATGGTTGGTCCCGACGACGACTTTGTAAATGCAATCCGCGAGCGACGACCTCTTTCCCGGTTCCATTTTCGCCGAGGATCAGCACAGACAGTTCGGTGGCTGACACGCGGCTGACTGTATCCCGTAACGCCACAATCTGTGGACACTCCCCGACCAATTCAACTGCGCCGCCGGCCAATCGCACTAAGCGTTCACGCGACTCAATCAGATTGGCGATTCGCTGCAGATTCTCGACCGCCGTTGCAGCATGCCGTGCCAGTTCGGTCAAAAAACTTTGATCATTCTCAGAGAATTCGCCGCAGCGGTGATTGAGTACCTCGAAAACTCCCAGCGGCCGATTCTTGCGATCCAGCAGAGGTACGGCTAGCAATGATCGAGTTGGATAGCCAAGCTTTTCGCCGACCTGGGAATTGATTTCAGTTTGATTCTGCGTTTGATCCCAACGCCGCGGACGACTATTACGCAGGACATCGCCCGCAATTCCCTGGTCGTCGCGGATTCGGAGCCTTTCTCCGGAAACGCCCAATGCAGGATACCCAACCAACTCGCCGCGCGGTTTGTCCCACAAAAAAATGCTGGCTCGGTCGCCTTCGAGCACACGAGCCGCAGCTTGGGCCATCGAACTGAGCAAATCAGTCAAATCTTGATTCTGCTGCCAACGTCCTGCTAACTCCAGCAGCACCTCCAATTGTCGCCTGCGCACCTCAAGAGCTACATGCCGACTGGCGATTTCAATTCCGGAACGCAACAAATATCCCAGGGCTGCGGCCTCACTCAAGGCGACCGCGCTGTGGGGGCTGACCAGCAATACTTCGGCGGGCAAAGATCGTCCAGTGATTGGAATCGCCATCCAGCCGCCGCCTTGCGCGATTTCCGATTCATCTCCAGCGGTAGCGGCCAAGTCGATCGGCAACTGCGCCAACGCATCAGACTTGCCTGCCACCGCCCAGTGAGCCTCTTGTTGATGGACCCAGGCTATGCGCGTTGAAGGAAAATGTAGTTGCAAGGCCGACAGGGCAAGTTCTCGAAAGTGGTCCACGCTCGCGCATCTACCGACCGCCGTCAACAGTTCGCTAGCAATCATGCAGTCGTTGTCGTTTTTGGAATGCATGGCCAGCGTTTTTCATTTTGTTCGGCAATAGTCCGGGTGATGCCAGCGGTAACTGTGCAGCAGTGGCCGCGTTACCCCAAGTGGATCAGCACGGCACAGGAGCTTCAGATGCGAATAGTTCGGCAGGCGTTGCTCCACCGCTGCCGGTGTCGTACCTGCATAGCAACCCCCACGAAAATGATGCGGGAAAAAAACTGCTGCACGTAGTGTACCCTAGCCCACCTGTGGCTTACAACTGGCAATGCGAAGAAGACTGCGAAGCTTTGGTACAGCCCACGACGTTGCCAATCCATGCGGATTGGCCAGAATCCCGTCGGCTACAGCTTGGAGCGCAGCGCCATGAATCCGACGATCACGAAGATGACGGAGACGATGCCCCATTGGGTCATGTCCAGTCGCTCGATGAAGTCGGACAGCCCTGTCAGTAATTGCCCTGCTAGCTTGGATACTTGATTCATGATTCGCCTCGCTAGTTCTCGCTAAAAACCGGCCTCAGTTGGTAGAATTTGACCTCGCCGTCGGTCGTCCCCAGTCGGTGACAGCCAAGCCCTGCTATCCAAAATCAATTCATTCGTAGCTCGCAGTTGAGCAACTCGCGGTATCAGCCGGTGACATGTCGGCGGATCGCCGATCAAAACTCGCTGTACTGGTCGGATCGTAGCGGTTATCCCTGTCGGTCTGTGGGCATCGTTGGCGGCCGAGTCCAATTGCCTGCCGAACGAGTTGTATCTGAATCTGCATGGCAATTTATAGGCAATAGTTAGGGTGCCATGGCCAGCTGTTTTCTGCGGTTCAATCGTCCTGCCAACAAATCTGTGCGCGAATGCGTTTTCGCAAACAATGGACTTGCAGCCAAAAACGGGCTGCGTATAATCGCCGGGCACGAGAAAAGGGCTGAGTAAACGTTCATTTGCTCCCATGCCCAATGGGGGCCGTAGCTCAATTGGTTAGAGCACCGGCCTGTCACGCCGGAGGTTGCGGGTTCGAGCCCCGTCGGCCTCGCTTTTTTCTCGTCAAGTGAATCCTGGGGTTTTCTGATGACCTGCAATCTTGTTGCAGTGCGCTATTGTGCCCCACAGAGCCGGTAGGCTAATGCTGGCCGCTTCATTCCACCTGCGGACACAGCACAATTACGAGCGCAAGCCTAAGCACCCGTTGACGCGCCGACTAGCACTTCGTCTCGGCATTCCGTCTTGGCTGCGCCTCAACTCCAGCAGCACAGCGATCCCTTACCTTTTACTCAACATTACTCTCATATCAACTGGACAGAGATTGGTGGCAGCCCAAGTCCTTCGCATAGCGACCGCTACAACCGAGTCGCAGGATTTGATTTTCCACTCCGAATCAGCCCTGCTCCGCGACTTCGGTTGATCGCATTGTTATGCTTCTTCTTGCGCAAGCGTTGTGGCCGTTTGGTCAAGTGGCCTTCTTGATCAGGCCGATAACAAACAGCAGAATCACAGCGCCAATTGTTCCTCCAGCGATCTGGTTGAGGATGGCTGAGTTGAACAAATTGAGACTGCCAAACAAGAATCCGAAGACTAAAGCACCCAGGATTCCGACGACAATGTTTCCCAGTATTCCAAACCCGCGTCCCTTCATGATTTGTCCAGCTAAGAAGCCAGCGGCCGCGCCAATAAGTAAAGCGATAAGTAATCCGGAAATGTTCATGTGTTTTCCTGTGGCAGAGCAGAATGGTCAGTTGAATGGGATGATGGACACGTTTCTTCAGAATATCGATAATGATTGTGTTTGAATGAAGCAGTGGTTTTGCGACTGCATAACGACCAAGGTCGCCGGGCGCGTGCAGATGACATTCTACTTCAAAACCTGCCCGTTCGCCCGCTCCGGTGCACCGCCTTGTTCTTCAGGTTTCCGCGCAGGGCGCGTACTCGTACTCAGCATCGCGATACTCGCACTCGATTCGATCCTCGGACGCCCCAGCGGTTCGTTGAATCAGTCGAGTCAATATTGATACGATTCGATTAAGCTCTCGTTTGCCACGACAACTCAAATCATCGTCAATCGCTCCGCAGTCCCGCAATTCGTCATGAATCGCGGCACATTCCAGCGCCGACCTGCGAGCGATTTCAAAAAATCGATTGTTGTCCTTCAGACCTTGTTTCCCATGGCCGTCGGCAATATTCAGTGGAATCGATTGCGCCGCGCGCAGCCATTGATCACGAGCTTGACGATTCGTCTCGCCGAGCGATTCAGCGATTTCATACGAGAATGCCACATACGCGATCGACAGTCGATAAACATCGAGTCGTTCATGATCGAAAGTCGGTTCTGCCATCACGATCCTTTCGAGTACGAGTACCGTTGCACTGAGTACGAGTACGACTGTTCTGCCGAACGACCAAGGTAACCCGGCGGCGGCCAAGGACCTTCGATTTCAGTGTCCGCCCGATACGCCGCTCAGGTTGACCGCCCTGTTCGGCGTTTCGTTCGCCCTCACTGCGAGTGTGTTCGGGACTTCGTACCGCAGTTCAACGAAGCCCGTTCCAATCTGACTTGCGGATACGAGGCGCAGAGGCGGCGACGACAGCCGCCGTGGAAACAAAGGTTTGCCCCGCCCCAACGTCACCGATCCAACCTGTACGATCAATTCGTCGAGTAGCCCCGCATCGAAGAATTGTCCGGCAAGTTCCCCGCCGCCAACGATCCAGATGTTCGCGGAACCAGCCGCAGTTCGCATTTCTTTATGCACAGGTCGTACGTCGCCTTTGACGAACCTTACGTCGGCACCGGGCGCGAGCGGCAGAACCCGCGAGGAGAAAACCCACGTGGGTTGTGCGTACGGCCAAGTGCTCCCCAGCTGATCCTTGATGACGAGCGCGTGACGAAGCATCCACTCGTAGGTCGATGAGCCCATTGCGAGAGCACCTACGCCGGCGATGAATGCCGGGTAACTGGTGTCATTCACATCGCCTAGCGGGAAGAGCCAATCTAGCGAGTCCTCCTCGGTCGCAATGAAGCCGTCGAGACTCGTGGCTGCGTAGTACTGCGTCTTCATGCTCTGAATTCCACCGATATCTCACCAGACTGACGCCGAACGACACGCATCAGCGGGCCGGCGCGAGATGCATTGATTTGAAAACCGACCTGATCGCCGGCTCCGTTGCATGCGATTGTTCATTGCGTCTTCCGGGAATGCAAGCAGTCATTATACTGCATTGCCACACCCCTTGCAGCGTTGTCCACTGGGTCCCGACCAGACGCGATATGTTCCGCAGGAAATAAAGCGAATTTCTGGTTTGAGTTGGGATCTGCAAATTTGGCAACGATGTTCGTATCGCGTATTCTTGGAATTCTTGGCGAGTCGTGCCAAGCAGATCGGACAAATTCCAGATTTCTTTCGATTCGCGTGTTTCTTCGCACGGTGTGGCAACGAGTCTTTGTCATCGATTGCGTCATTAAGTGAGTTTCTTCGCAAGCGCCGAGATGACTGTCGCTTCGTGAAGACGGTGGGCCGCTCTCCGGGCTCTTGTTACTTGTGCCGGTTAGTGACGAGATTGACCATACTCAATCCTGGATGTCAAAGCGACGAACGCTACCGTTCACCGGGCCGCCGCCGAAAAATTCCGATTTCAAACCCGCGTGATCGGCGGCTTCGGTTGACCGCATGGACACGTGGACTTGTCCGGCGTACCAACGAAAATTCGAGGAAGGCGTTCGCAAATCGCCGCAAGCGCCAACAAAAAGATGGCCGCAATTATGGTACCGATAATCGCGCCAACTAGTCCACCAGTCACATACCAGACTATTGCCGGTATGTCATTCGTCGCACGCCAATACAACCAGTGTCCAGTCGCAATTCCGATGGCGGCAAAACCGCCGCCCATAATGAACCGGAAGATTCGCCCCGGCGATGAGCCTGATGACCGCGATGCAACAGCCAGAAACGGAAGTGCAATCAGCAACGCGATCGGAATCATCAACAATGCGACGAGCGCCCAACCGACAATGTCCTCGAAAGTGTCGAACGTGCCAGCGACGATTATCATTTGAGACATGATGAGAACCAATCCTGCGATTCGTATGCGTTAGAGTTGTATCCGTTTCGCTCAGGAGGTGGTCTTCGTCCACGTACCGACGGCGGTAACCGGGCCGCCGCCAAGAGCCTTTGATTTCAAAACCCGCGCGATCGGCGACTTGGGTGTATCGCTTTGTTCGGCAATTATACACCGCCTACTGATTTGATAACGCTTTGAAGCCTGTGGGTTTGGGATTCTTTACGCACCATTCAGAAAGCAAAGCAAACTGCAACGATTCGGCATCGAGAAATGGGCCGCCGCAATTCCGCAAATCTGAGAGAACCGCATGAAAACCTAGTAGGGATTTATCGAGAATTGTCGGGAATGCAGCCTGTTTCGAAAAACCTTGTGATCGCATCAGTTCCGTATGGGAAAGGGAGCGATCCCCAATGTGGTAAATGACAATGCCAAGTCCAAAACGATAATGCAGTTCCAGTCGATGATTCCCGCGAACGAACTCACCAATGGAATACTGTCCACCAGACGAATTTCCGACAGTCAACATTACGAACCTGAAGCCAGCCGGTTCGAGCAGTTCGCCCAAAATCGCTGCACCGACACGCAATTGTTCTTCTGCTAAAAAAAATGATCCAGGTTTGCCGAACGCTCCGCATCACGGTGCACGATAGGAAAAACTATGCAATCAGAAAAGACGCCGATGAGTGCTCCCGTGCATGCGGTTGTTATGCCGCCGTGTGAGCATGGGGCGCTTGCCATTTTGGTGGAGGTGCCATTCAGTGATCGATGGAACGCATGCGATGACGTCGCTGAAGCCTACGCGGTGGAGGTTGGCGACGACATCCCAGGCGGTTGCATTATTTGGGGTCGGTATCACAGGAAGTGGCAGCCAAACGTATCTGGCCGCTGGTTGGTGTCGCGTTTCATTCGAGGGGCGTCACGGATGCTGCATAGCGAGCAACGCGGTGGAGACGATTGGGGTGGAGTGGATGGGGCATGATTCGCTGGCTGGTAGAGCACCAGTCGGCATAACGTCGTAATGAACCGCGCGCCGCGCGGGCGCCAAACGCTGGCACGCCGGCTCCGGCGCGTCGGTTCCTTTTGGAGTTAGAGCCCATTTAGCGACCTCGTAAGGCCGACCACATGCCATCGCTCGGTGAAGCCCAGCCTCCGGTAGAACGCCTGAGCTTCAGTGTTCGTCACCTCGGCGTCGGTAGCCATTTCCTTGCAACCTTTGGTTTTGAACCATTCGCAGGCGAAGGTAACAAGCCTGCGTCCGTGCTGTTGGCCACGATGATCGGGATGCAGATAGATACCTTCAATGTAGCCGACTGGACCGCCAATGCAACCATCGACGAAATTGCGTAGCGTGAGTTCCAGTAGCCCGATAGCGTCACCTTCATCGGACCAAACGAGAAAACACTCGGCTTGGTCAGACGCGAACAGCCACTCCATCTCCTCATCGTGGAACCGTGGATCGAGGTCCGAGTAAACGGCCTGTCGCATCCGCTTCCAGATCGGGAATTGCTCGCGTTCAACGATAGCGATACGCATGTGGTTCCGTGGGCTCTAACGATTGCGATAACGCGGCCGGGAGTTGACGTTGCCGAGCGAAGCGAGCCAACCGGCCTATTCCGGCTCGCGTTCATCCGTCAGTTCGTCAAATTTATCCACTTCGGTCGGCCTCGTACTCGTACTCAGCATCGCGGTACTCGTACTCGTACTCGATCTTTGCCTCGGAGACAGCTTCTGTTCGTTGGATCAATCGAGTCAGCATCGACACGATCCGTTTCAGATCCGATTTACCCCTTCGATGGGAATCATCATCAATCACATCGTAAACACGCAATACGTCGTGAATCGCAGCACATTCCAATGCCGATCCGCGCGCAACTTCGAAGAATCGATTCTTGTCCTTCAGGCTTTGTTTGCCATTGCCCTCAGCGATGTTCAGTGGGATCGATTGAGCAGCGCGAAGCCACTGGTCACGAGCTTGTCGATTAACGCCGCCCAGCGTCTTGGCGATGCGATACGAGACCGCGACGTAATCAATGGCGAGACAGTAAACGTCGAGTCGTTCGTGGTCGAAAACCGGTGGCGTCATCGCGGCCCCTTCGAGTACGAGTACCGTTGCACTGAGTACGAGTACGATTTTCCGGACGAACGGCAGCGATAACCCAGCCCGAGCGGTTGACTCACCACAAGTCAAAACGGTCGATCGAGGTCTTGGTGTTCATCGATGGTACGCCCGTCATGGACATGAGTTTATGGGGTTCAAGTCCCCTATACGAGATAGGAATCTCTGGGAGATCAGTATACCAAATGACAGCTTCGAGAGAAGAAGTACAAGGTGAAGGCAACTGCGGAAGGGCAACCGACCGTGGGAAGGAAGCCTGCGAATGTGTGGGTAAGTACCGGGTCTGTCGACTGCCGTCAGAGCGTCAATCCCCACTCGGGCGCATTCACACCGAATCTGCGCGGCTACGAACAGAAACATCCTACAAAGGCCGCAACCGGTTGGGCGAGTATCGATCGACAAGCCCGATGGCGGCAAGCGATTGTTGGGTATTCCAAACTTAATCGACCGCTTGATCCAACAAGCCATCGTTCAAATCCTGACCCCAGTCTTCGATCCGAACGTTTCGACATCGAGCTACGGGTTTCGGCCAAAGCGATCTGCTCACGGAGCAGCCAAGCAAGTCCAGCGCACGATCAGACGCGGCTACCGTTTCGCAGTGGATATGGATCTTTCCAAGTTCTTCGACCGAGTCTGAGGCGCACGGGGGCGCACGGGGACACACAGCAACGGGCGCTTGGGAGCACTGGACATTACTCTTGAAAGACATCAAGAAGTAATTGCTGGTAGAGCAACCACGTCGCTTAGTCTCCCACTGCGGCTAGGCGGCATGTGGTCAATAAGCGTCCAAGCCATGGGCTTGAGGAACTATGAGGAGCTTGCTCTGGATGCGAATCGCCCCTGAACTGCCTGAGCCCCAGATTTGATAAGCATTGCCGCTTGACAGACCGACCAGTCGGTCGGTAATATAGGAAGCATGAAATCAGATAACTGTGAAGCGGTACCTCGAACTTTAGCCTGTGAGGCCGCCAGAAATCAACTGCTGGATGCCGTTGAGGAATTGGTCAATGCTCAGGGCGTCGGGCGCTTTACCCTGGAGGCTGTCGCCAAACAGGCGGGGCTGAGCAAGAGTGGTCTGCTGCATTACTTTCCGTCCAAAGATTCACTCATCGAAGCTCTGGTGGCGCGAACCGTGGCACATTGGCAGGACTCTTTAGAGCAGGCCAAGCAACTGCAGTCAGAGGGTCCACACCGGACTGCACACGCGCTTTTGGATTGTTGCCTGGGGGATTTGTCTCAATGGAACGAGCGTCTACGGCGTTCGTCGACAGCGCTGCTGGCGATACTTGTCCATTGTCCTGGCAAGGCAACGCCCATGCATGTCTTCTATCAAGGGCTGCACGCACAAATGCAAGCTGAATCAAAGGATTTGCCGGTCAGCGATTTGGTCTTGGCAGTGGTCGACGGCGTCTGGGTGCGTTGGGTAACCGGTTTATCGCCCATGTCAGAGACACAAATCGCACAGCTCCACGGTGCCCTGAAACGACTGTTGCCTTACTGTGGCTAGTGTACGAGAAGCGAGCATTTTTCAGTTTTGTCCTAGAAATTCCCGTCCTTCATGGGCTGCATCACGTTTCAAGAAAGCCTGAGACCATGAGCGCACACAGCGCTATCGAGATCAAACGACGCTCGCCAGGAATGGCTGTATTTCTCAGCTCGATGGGCGTGGTTGCAGCCGTGGTGTTGGTGGGCTGCGGATTGGTGGGCTTGAGGTATTGGCAGTCGACTCACATGGCTCAGCATGGGCCACCGCCGGAGATGCCTACTGCCGTGGTGCTGGCCGAGGCGACTGCCAGTTCATTTCGTCCAACATCCGCTGCCATTGGGACGGTTGTTGCTCCGCGCTCAATTGTTCTCAGCAATGAAATCTCTGGCACGGTGGCGCAGGTGCAATTATCGCCGGGAACAGTGGTCGAGCCGGGAACTGTGCTCGTGGAATTGGACAATAGCGTCGAAGCGGCGCAATTGGAGTCAGCGGTCGCCGCCGCCAAAATGGCTCAGTCGCGTTTTAATCGCACCAAGCAAGCCCAGCGAAACCGGGCGATGACCGAACTGGAACTAGAGGAGGCCGAAGGTCAGTTGGCGCAGGCCGAGGCCCGCGTAGCTGAATTAAAAGCCATTATCGAGCGAAAGCGTTTGGTGGCACCTTTTCGAGCGCGAGTGGGACTGTCCAACACCCACCCAGGACAATACCTGCCCTCCGGAACTGAAATCACGTCGCTGCAGAGTGTGGAGGGGTACTACTTCATCGACTTTGCTTTACCTCAACATGTAGCCGGAAGTGTGGAGGTAGGTCAGAGGGTTCAATTGCTGGCCAATCGGCAAAACTACACCGCCAAGATTGAAGCCTTGGATTCGCGCAGTGATCGCCTGACACGAAATCTACTGGCCCGCGCTCGACTGGATGATGCTCCCACGGATCTCAAGCCCGGCGACAGCGTGCAGGTTCAGATCGAGTATGGTGCCGAGTGCCAAGGCGTGTCGATTCCGATTGAGGCTTTGCGAAGGACGCCGGTGGGGGCTCAGGTGTTTGTCGCCAAACCGAACGCTAGCGGTCAACTGCGAGCCGAACAGCGCAGTGTTGTGGTTCAACAGTCGATTGGCGGGCAAGCCATCCTGTATTCCGGCGTCCAAGTCGGCGAACAGGTTGTAACCACCGGCTCGTTCAAATTGTTGGACGGCGGCTTGTTGCAAGAAACCTCAAAACCCACACACCCCGCCTCGAGCCGGGGTGTGAATTGACAAAGTGAACGTCTCAGGTCATTCAAGCAACTGGATCTTATGAAGTCCATCACTGACATCTTTATTCGACGCCCCGTCCTGGCGATCGTCATCAATCTGGTAATTGTCCTGGTGGGGCTGCGTGCCATGGTATCGCTGCCGGTGCAGCAGTACCCAAAACTGGAAAGCACATCCATCGTCATCACGACCGCCTACATTGGTGCCAGCGCAGAATCTGTACGGGGGTTTTTAACAACCCCCATCGAACAGGCGGTGTCGTCGATCGCCGGGATCGACTATATCGAGTCGGAATCGACAGCCGGAATTAGCAAAATCACCGTGCGTTTGAAGTTGAACCATAATAGCACTGCGGGTCTAGCGGAAATTAGTGCTCGACTGCAACAAGTGCGTCGCGAATTGCCTGCCGAGGCCGAGCCGCCTCAGGTCGAACTGCTGCGGGCCGATCGCCCCTATGCTTCGTTTTATCTGAGTTTCACCTCTGATGAACTGAATATCTCGCAATTGACGGATTGGTTGATTCGTAATCTCCAACCGCAATTGAAGACACTGGCTGGAGTTCAAAAAGTTGGCATCGAGGCCGGTCAGTTTCCGGCGATGCGGATTTGGATTTCGCCCGAGAAGCTTTCTGAATTGAACTTGACGGCGGGCGATGTCTACAACGCCTTGAGGCGCAACAATTATCTGGCAGCAATTGGCAAGGTGAAAAGTGACAATGTGCAGATCGATCTGCTGACCAATACCGACTTGAAGACGCCAGAAGAATTCATGGACCTGATCGTCGCCCAGCGTAGCGATGCCGTCATTCGCTTGGGCGAAGTGGCGCGAGTTGAATTGGGAGCCGAAGAGCCGATGATGAATGCGCTGTATGGCGGCAAGCCTGCGGTGTACGTGTCTGTATGGCCGCTACCCGGTAGCAACGAAATTGACGTGGCTCATAAGCTACGCGCGGAAATGGAGCGGTTGCGCCCAACCATACCGTCGCACATTGACATGCAATTGGCGTTTGATGCAACACAGTTCATGGAAAATTCGATTCGCGAGATCACCACCACATTAATTGAAACGATCTTGATCGTGGGACTGGTGGTATTCTTGTTCATGGGATCCTTGCGAACCGCCATCGTGCCACTGGTAGCCATGCCGGTATCGCTGATCGGTGCCGTACTGATGATGTCGATCATGGGTTTTTCGATTAACCTGCTGACAATCCTGGCCATTGTTTTGGCGGTCGGACTGGTGGTGGATGATGCCATCGTGGTCGTCGAGAATATTCAGCGGCACATTCTGGAAGGCAGCAGTCGAATGCAGGCTGCGCTGACGGGTGCCCGCGAACTGGTTGGACCGATCATTGCTATGACGATAACTCTGGCGGTGGTGTATGCCCCGATCGGTATCCAGTCTGGTCTGACTGGCATGTTGTTCAGAGAGTTTGCCTTCACACTGGCTTCGGCAGTCTTGGTCTCAGGACTGGTGGCGGTGACGCTGTCACCCGTGATGAGCGCATTTATGATTAGCCCTTCCGGTACCGAGGGAGTCTTGACGCGCTGGGTCAATGCGCGCTTCGATGGGCTTCGTCAGTGGTACGGTCACTCCCTGAAGTTTGCGCTGCAGGCCCGTTACGGAATACTTGCCGGAACACTGCTGGTCAGCCTGGCCGCCGTTCCGCTGTATGTTTTCAGCGGCAAGGAGCTGGCACCGGTCGAGGATCAAAGCGCAATTGCGGTCATGCTGCAAGCCGCCCCTGATTCCACGCTGGAGGCATCCACAAGGGCCACTGGCGAGCTTGCTGAGGCGTTCGGAGGCTTGCCGGAGACTAGCTATATGTGGGCCTTGGCCAGCGCATCGGGTGGCTTTGGTGGTGTTGTCACCAAGGACTTTCGTGATCGGGATCGTACGACATTAGAGATGCTACCAGATGTGATGAAGATTGCGTCCCAGAGTGCCGGCCTACAGGCCTTTCCGGTCGTTATTCCTCCGCTGCCAGGCGCGGGCAATTATGGCGTGGAGATCTTCTTGAAAAGCGACTTGCCTGCCGAGGAGTTGGTCGAGCTGTCGGCGGAAATCGTGCGCAAGGCTAATCAATCGGGCATGTTCATGTTTGCCGACTCGGATTTAAAGTTTGATCTACCACAAGCCCGCGTTAATATCGATCGCCAGCGAGTTGCCGATCTGGGAATGGATCTGGCCAGTGTTGCTCAAGAGTTAGGGGTGCTTTTGGGTGGTGGTTACGTCAATCGCTTCAACTACTTCAACCGCTCGTACCAAGTCATACCTCAGTTGTCGGCCGAGGATCGACAGTCGGCTTCCTCACTGATGGACCTGAAGATCAGGACACCTGCTGGAGAATTGATCCCAGTGTCCAGCTTCGCATCGATTGAACCCGGCACGGCCCCTCGTTCACTCAAGCGATTTCAGCAACGCACCTCGGTACAGATCTTTGGCGAACCACTGCCAATTCCGATGCTGACCAAGGAGATGTGTTTGTCTAAGGTGGAAGAAATTGTTCGCGAGGTAGCCGGAGACCGCGTGGCGATCGACTACGGTGGTGAATCCCGACAGATCCGCAGTGAATCGTCCTCGCTGACGGTAACGCTCGGCTTTGCCTTGGCATTGATTTATCTGGTGCTATCCGCACAGTTCCACTCATTCCGCGATCCACTGATCGTGCTGCTCGGTTCAGTACCGCTGGCCATCTCGGGCGCCCTGGTCCTTACCTTCCTTGGATTGACTACGATCAACATCTACTCCCAGGTAGGACTGATCACACTCGTGGGCCTGGTAGCCAAAAACGGCATCTTGATTGTCGAGTTTGCCAATCACCTTCAAGAGCAAGGGCTCAGCAAACTGCAGGCAACCATGGAAGCCTCCAAAACGCGGTTGCGCCCCGTGTTGATCACTTCGGCCGCAACCGCTTGCGGACACTTTCCGTTAGTGATTGTCGAGGGGCCGGGGGCTATGGCGCGCAACAGCATCGGCATCATATTGGTAGCCGGGATGTTGATCGGTACCTGCTTCACGCTATTCGTCGTTCCCGCTCTTTACCTGATGTTTGCTGCTTCGCATCAGCAACCGGAGTACTCAAAGCTGGATGTCGGTGATGATGCCCAATTTCGTTCTACGGCAGAACATCCCCGCAATGAACCTGCGTTGGTTTGAATGAACGCTACTAACACAAGCAATACCTGCGCTTAGTTGGCCGCGTCGTTGTAGCGACTACCGATGGCGGGACCATCGTTGCTTGCCACCTGGACTCCCGTCGTAGATGCGAGTCCTCCCACAGGCTACCGTGTCATAATGTAGCTGTGTGCAGTGCGTAACTGTCTGGAATTTACAAAGAAAAATGGCACGCCCGAGAAAACTCAGGAGTGCCATCGGCATGTAAAGTTCTATTGAGTACTGTTCTATTGAGTACTGTTCTATTGAGTACTGTTCTATTGAGTACTGTTCTATTGAGTACTGTTCTATTGAGTACTGTTCTATTGAGTACTGTTCTATTGAGTACTGGACGACAACCAGCTAGCGGCGTCGGCGACGCAGTACCATGCCGCCGGCAGCCACACCCAGCAACATCATCGAGGAAGGCTCGGGAATGGCAACTGTGTAGGTAAAACCGGACAGAGTAACTGGCAGGCTTTGGAATGAACCATCCAGTTGAGTTACGCTGGTGAAGTTTGTCGAAAATGTAGCGAGCACGTTCCCAGCCTGCATCACGATAGTACCAAGGTCCAGCGTGCTGCCGACGGTTGAGAAGGTATGTGTGCCCAAAGGTCCACCGGTGAAAAATCGAGCGGTCGTTCCAGCCGGCGGACTAGATGTCCAGAGGCCAGCCCCACTTAGCAGGTACTGCGTACCATGGAATGTGGCGGTGCTGCCGGAATTAATTCGAAAGTCACCTCCCGCGTAGGTTGTCGGAGCAGACTGAGCTACCAAGGAGATCGTTAATGTGACCGTTTGATTAGGGGCAAGCGTCACATTATTCGAACCGCCAGGCCCCCGAGCTTGTAAAATTACATTAGCGCTGGCTTGACCCACAACAGCGGCAACCGCCAACGCGAAAACACAAGCAATAGAAAAAATTCTCGACATTGAATACTCCTCAAGAAAACTGACTCACGCCCAGCGAACAGTCAGTGAAAACTCCCCACATTCACACCAAATGCACCCAAACGGAAACCATAAGTCACCGACCTCGCTCACCGGGTAACTATCTTAATTACCCAGAACAATCACCCTGTAGAGCACAAGCCGCCGAATCGTAATAATCCGCAAAGTGTCCAGTGTAGCGGACCAACGCTCGCTGTCAAGCTTTAAAGCGAGACCAATGCCCCTTAATCCATTTAGAATGAGGACAGAACCGTTCCAGTGCGGTTCCACTGCTTGCCAAAGACTCCAGCAAACATCTTCAATCCACCCAATATGGTGGTATTTCGGAGGGGGGTGGCCTGTCTTAATTGGGAAACTGGCGAACGCTACGAGTTCTGGGGCTGGGTCAGGTGTCTAAGAGTCGAACGACCGGTTGCTCAGTGGCCTTATCTGGAAATGTTATGCCATAAGCATCGCCGGTGTCATAGCGACGACCCGACGAGGCGGCAGCGGCCCTCCGAGCATGGCCAAACTGTGCGGACTTGCGCTTCTTGATCGGGAATCCTAACCTAATTTAAAAAGATTTGCGCTGGCTCTCGAGACGCTCGGGTCGAGTAGCAGAACCGCTAACCGCGCACGCGGTTGGTAGGATGAAACAAAGTCGGACGGGTCCATACGAGTGAGCATACGGTGTGGCACAAGACGCTGCCGACAAGGTCGTCAAGTTGCCGGCTATCGGCAGGGCGAGTGACGTTCACAGCCCAGGAAGGAAATGCACTGGAGTATCGAGAGGGGCTAGTGGATGAGAAGCAAACTTCGCCAGATGAGTTTGCTCAGCCGCTTGAAGCAGTCGCTTGAATTAGTACGCCACGTGGGAATATTCGATCTGCATGGTTTCTATGGTCCGAGCCGGTTTACTTGGCCCGGACGGCTGTTGTCAGGGTAAAGTGCAACTTAGCCTTCTGCATCTGTACGTTGCCCCACGAATTCTCTATACTGCGGAGCTTTACAACGCTCAATCTGAAGGAGGCAACGTCATGCTCGGACTCATGCAGGATTGGCCACTGACGGTCGATCGAATTCTAGATCATGCCAATACCTGTTTCCCGCAGCGCGAAGTGGTGACTCGCAGCTTGGAAGGTCCGATCACGCGCACTAATTACGGCAACATTTGGCGACGCGCCAAGCAGGTCACCAGCGCGCTCAAGCAACATGGCGTCCAACTGGGGGATCGCATCGCGACCTTGGCCTGGAACACGGATCGACACATGGAAGCATGGTACGGTGTGATGGGCATGGGAGCCATCCTGCACACCGTCAATCCTCGACTGTTTCCTGAGCAGATCGTGTGGATTGTCAATCATGCAGAAGATAAGATGTTGTTCTTTGATGCCACTTTTCTACCGTTGGTCGAGAAAATTGCTCCCCATTTGAAGACCGTAAAGAGCTATATCCTGCTGACTAGTCGCGAGCACTTACCGCAGACCACGCTGCCCAACTTGATTGCCTTCGAAGACTTTATTGCTGGTCAATCGACCGATGCGGAGTGGGGCGGATTCGACGAGCACACCGCCTGCGGTTTGTGTTACACCTCGGGAACAACAGGAGACCCCAAAGGCGTATTGTATTCACATCGCTCGAACGTGATTCATGCGCTGGCATCCAATTCGGTGGATTGTTTTGGCGCGGGCGCCAATGATGTCGTGCTGCCGGTAGTGCCCATGTTTCATGCCAATGCTTGGGCGATAGCCTTTGGCGCGCCGATGTGCGGCGCAAAGTTGGTCATGCCCGGTGCCAGACTGGACGGTGCCAGCGTCTATGAGTTGTTAGAAACTGAAAAGGTCACCATGACCGCCGCAGTGCCGACCGTGTGGATGATGCTGCTGAATTACCTGCGTGAGAACAAGCTTAAGCTGACTGCACTCAAGCGCGTTGCCATCGGTGGCGCGGCCGTGCCAGAGATGATCTTGCGAGCCTTCGAGGATGATTATGGCGTTGAAGTCATTCATGCTTGGGGGATGACGGAGATGAGTCCGATTGGCACGATTGGCAAGATGCTACCCGAGCACTACGCTATGGATCGCGAGTCGCAAATTAAGACCAAGCTCAAGCAGGGACGAGCTTTGTTTACCGTCGAGATGAAAATTGTCGATGAGGCTGGTGCAGAGCTGCCTCGCGATGGAAAGGCGTTTGGAAGGCTATTGGTGCGCGGCCCAGCCGTGTCGCGTGCCTACTTCAAAAACGCTGGTGCACGCAATGCAAAAGGCGAATGCCTTGAGCCTGATGGATTCTTTGACACTGGCGACATTGCTACGTTGGACCAGTTGGGCGTTATGCATATCACCGACCGAGCCAAAGACGTCATTAAGTCGGGTGGCGAATGGATTAGTTCGATTGATATCGAGAATATTGCACTCGGCTGCGACGGGGTAGCCAACGCCGCCGTGATTGCCATTGCCCATCCCAAGTGGGACGAACGTCCGCTGCTGATCATCGAGCCCAAGCCAGGTGCGACGCCCACCAAAGAGAAACTGCTGGCCTTTTTGCAGGGCAAGATTGCCAAATGGTGGATGCCCGACGATGTGGCGCTCGTCGAAAAGATTCCCATTGGAGCCACTGGCAAGGTCAACAAGCTGTCGTTGCGGCAACAATTCGAAGGTTACCAGCTACCCCACCAGTAGCTGAGGCGGGACTCGAACCCGCACGGGAGTATCCTCCCACAGGATTTTAAGTCCTGTGTGTCTGCCATTCCACCACTCAGCCTGATCGCAGGATTGTACGTCAGAATCAAATATCATGGAAGTCGTGCATCATGGAGCCCACGAAGGTGTAACCGGTTCCTGTCATGAGTTGGTGGTGGATGCCTCGCGGTCGCTGCTGATCGACTGTGGCTTGTTTCAAGGCAAGGACGCGCGAGCGCATTCCGAGGAGATCGAGTTTTCTATTGCCAACTTGCAAGCACTAGTCGTCACTCATATCCACTTGGATCATGTCGGTCGCATACCCTACCTGATTGGAGCGGGCTTTCGCAAACCGATTTACTGTTCACCACCCAGCGCGAAGCTTTTACCGCTGGTGATGGAGGATGCGGTTCGTATCGGTTTAACGCGCAATCAGCGGTTGATTGAGCGATTTATTGCTGACCTACGTAAGCAGATACGACCTGTTGCATACCATAAATGGAAACGACTGGATGGCGGTGTGCAGATGCGACTAAGCCCTGCTGGACATGTGCTGGGATCTGCCGTCGTTGAATTCGAGAAGGACGGGCAGCGTATCGTATTTAGCGGCGACCTGGGAACGCGTGACCAACCGCTCTTGATACCGCCTGCCAGCCCCGAGAGGGCTGACCTGTTGGTATTAGAGAGTACCTACGGCGATCGTCTGCACGAGGATCGCGGCGATCGAGCGCAACGATTGGAAAAAGTGCTGGTGCACACTTTGGAGAATCAGGGTGTGACGATCATTCCCGCCTTTAGCATTGGGCGGACGCAAGAGCTGTTGTTCGAGTTGAATTCCATTCTCGATCACATTGGCAAGCCGCCCCGCAAGTCATTGCTCAATGGGGTGGATATCATCATCGACTCGCCACTCGCACAGCGTTTTAGCCAAATGTACGATAGCCTGCGTCCGTACTGGAGCGACGAGGCGCGGCAAGTCTTGGAATTTGATGATCAGCCATTTGTGTTTGACAACTTAGTGGATATCGGCAGTTCCGATGAGCATCGCTACACCATCGACTATTTGCAAAAGTCTAAATTGCCTGCCATCGTCATCGCGGCCAGTGGCATGTGCGCTGGCGGGCGGGTGGTTGACTACTTGAAAGAATTCATTGGCGATCCGACGACAGATATCGTGTTTGTGGGCTTTCAGGCCATGGGTACGCCGGGACGCTACATCCAGGATACCGATTGGGTCATGCTGGACGGCCAGCGATATGACATTCGTGCCAGCCGGCACACGCTGAGCGGCTATTCGGCGCACGCTGATCAGGCGGACCTACTGCGGTTTGTGGAAGGAATGCCAGAGCGCCCCAAGGCCATTCGGCTGGTGCATGGTGAACCATCAGCCAAAGAGGTGCTGGCGCAGGAGTTGCGCCAGCGAAACTACACCGTGGTTTGAGGTTGATTGAAATTCACGCAGACAGTCTGTCATAATGTGCTAGAATGACGCTGAAACGAAGCGTTGCTCGACAGGTTGTATCGTAAGCAGAGGAGCTGGTGTCATGTCGCGTGATGAGATTGAATTTGGCGAGCCCGGTGCTACTTGTGCGCCACACCGATCTGATAGGCTACGAAGCCCGTTTTGCGTGGCGATGGTTGTGCTTGTGGTGACTGTTGTAGGCGGCTGGTCAATGCTGGCCGTTGGTTATCGACTGGGGCGCTCGAACCAGAGTAGTGCCCCGGCATTACCGATACCATTGGCGGCCGCAACGGCCGCTTCGTCGGACAACATGGCGATGGCCACCGGTCAGGTAACCGAAGATGCGGAAGGCGTGTTCTTTCTGGATTACAATACCGGTGACCTTCAGTGCTTGATTTTTTATCCGCGCAATGGTGCATTCGGCGCAAGATTCTTTACCAATGTTCGGCCACAATTGGGCGGCATGGGGAAGAACTCGAAGTATCTGATGGTAACCGGAAACATCGGAAACACTCCCACCTCCGGCGGCGGTGCACGGCCAGGCGGAGCGCTGGTCTATGTTACCGATGTGACGACAGGTCTGTTCGCGGCTTATGCCATTCCCTGGAATAGAACGATGGAAAGTTCAGGACGTACACAGGCGGGACCATTGGTTTATGTTGGTGGTGGACCCATCCGCAATTTTGAAATGCAGGACGCAGCCAATCTGCCTGCGGCAATTCAAGACCCCAAGACTCCTAAGATCAAAGCCCCCTAAGGTGTAGCTTGCTTTTGTGGTCCCATTGGTATGATCCCAATGCACATGACGATGCCGAAACATTGTCAATTCACAAAAGCAGCGTGAATTGAAACCAGCAGCCGCACCGCCAGATGAGCGAGCCATTGAGGACACCCGCCCTGGATTGTGACCCAGTACTTCGAATGGCCGGCGGACTAACGGATATGCCGGACTTCAACTGCGTCAATTATGTCATCGTCGGCCGCAGAATTGGGTGCGTTCTGAGACGGCTGTGCCCATGAGCTAGAGTATTGATATGACCAGTGCTGCGCCCCTGCGGATTGTGAGTCTGCAGCCTGGCCGGCGATGCGCATGCGGACCTGTATTAGCTCCGCGAGTCCTGCGAAATAGATAAACCCGGCTATTAATAACAATACCACATTGAGGCTGACCACAGCCCAAATGGCAAAGGCAAGTGCCATCCAGCGGCCAGTGCGGACGGCAACTTGCGTGGCCCGCAAATGGCCCAAGCGAATCGCTAACAGGCTGCGCAGCACCCGGCCACCATCCATCGGAAACGCGGGCAACAAGTTGAAACCGACGAGCAGCAAGTTGACAACCAACAATTGGGCCAGAAAGTTGGTACCCCAACCTACAGCCGGTGCCGAGACATTCGTCATGATTCCCAGAGTTACAGGTGCTATGAACAGCGCGGCGATGGCGATGTTGACTGCCGGTCCAGCTAGTGCGACCACCAACTCCTGAAGTGGCTTGTCGGGCATTCGCTCGATGCGGGCGATGCCGCCAAAGGGCAGCAATGTAATGTCGCGAGTCGGTATGCCGTAATAAGCCGCTGCCGCCGCGTGTCCAAACTCATGCAGCAGTACACAAGCGAAGACGGCTAAGATGAAGGTGACTGCCATCACGCCCTCAACGATCCCGCCAGTGCGCGAGACCGATATCAAATAGAACAACACCAGCACCCAAAAGGACCAGTGCACGTGGACGTCGATACCATAAACCTTGCCGACCTTCATGGCATCTCTTCCACTACGATTACATTACCGCGCGTCTCCAATACCTGTACCTTGGCACCCGCCGCAATGACGCCCCCAGCCCCCATCACCGATACGATGTCATCGCCAAACTGCGCTTTGCCAGATGGGTTAAGGCGCGTGGTTGTAAGTCCAATTTGTCCGACCAAATGATCAAAGTGCGCCAGCGATTCACGCTGCTCCAGTTCCTCGATCGCGTCCGTACCCGTCGGTTGCAGCGACAGCCAACGGAACATGGGCATACTTTCAAACTGTCGTTGCATGAAAACCAGGCCCACGATTCCTGCAACAGCTAATAGCGCGACCCAAAATAGGTTTGCGGCGAATTGTTCTAGTTGCACCGAGTTGCTAGGCCACACAAAAGTTTGCCCTGCCAGCACGAGCGACACCAGTAACATCGTCAGCCCCGTGACGCCGAAGATGCCAAATCCTGGCAACACAAACACTTCGATTGCCAAAGCGAACAGTCCCCCGCAGAACAGTAAGATCTCAAGCCACTCGACGTTCCCATTGAGGGCGGAGATCCAAAAAAATCCTAAGAAGCATAGACCGGCAACCAGACCTCCCAGGCCGATTCCGGGCTGACCGATTTCGGCCATCAGCGCCATCATGCCTATCACCAGCAACAGCCTGGCGATCCAAGGTTGTGCCACGATTCGCTGAATCCACTCATCAAGCCAGGCGGGTTTTACCTGCGGCGGCTCTTCGATCAGGCCAATGCGAGCCAACCCATTGGATGACGTGTCTTCAACGGCGGTGACCAAGCCATAATCCAGTGCCAGCTGCTGTTGAATGGCTTGCCCCCCGGCGACTTGCGTTTTTGGCAACCACAGGTCTCGATCGCGTTTAGCGATTACCTGTTGCTCAGCAAACAGTTCTCGCCGACCAGAGGTCTGATGAACGTAGTTATACGCCGTCGCGTGTTGATCGGCCAGCACAATTAACAAGGGTAACGGTCGTCCCGTGGCTGTGGCCAAATGCTCTAGCACTCGAAACTCTGTGGCGTCAGGACGTACCGTTCGCGACAGCTCAGCGGAAGGGCCAAGCGTTGATTCGCCGATCAAAATGACCTGGTGGCAAGCGACCGGAATCAAACAAGCGGGTCCCTGCAAGGGGCTGCGAATCAAGCTGACCAAATGCAATTCGTCGCGCAGGTCTACCAGCGCGCTGGCTAGGCGCGTGGCTTGATCAAAGTCGGCGTGAAGGTCGTCGACCAACAGCACCAGCAAATTCACTGGCTGCTGCTGGATGGCCTGTTGAACGCCCCGAATCAATTGATTGATGCGATAGTGATCCAATTTCCCCGAAAGCACCACGCTGACGGCTTGCCAGTCGCGCGGTAGCTGAGCCGCTGTTCGGAGGCTTCCGCCAACGCTCAGTGCGGCGGCGAGTTCCAACGAGTTATCGACGGTGGGGTGAATCCACAGCCAATTACGCATCTGCTGGGATGTGAACGCTGCCAGCTCTCGACCATTCCAAACCGATTCATGGATTTCACGCAATCGTCCCTGCTGGGACAGTTGATCAGCCTGCTCCTGAGTTATAACCCGCGTGCCGTCCTCGTCGGTCATCGACACGCGGCGCAATGCGACATTGGGGGCCAGCATAGCCTGCACGACCGATTCGGGGATATTCGTCCGACCACGAGCCAGAATGTCTTGATAGGCGGCCAGGATGGTTGCATCCGCAGCTTGGTCTACAGCGGCGCGGCCCAGCTGAATGTCAGGAACTGCGAAGATCTCTTGGCAGGCCAAAACCGGCAGTACCGCATGCCCTTCGACAGTGGCTGGCAAAAAGGCAACGATACGCAGGCCGGCTGTTTCGCGATCGGTCAGGTACCTTGCCAGTGCCAGGCAACGCTCGAACTGGCTGCCGCTACTGTCGGATCGCGCGTCTTCTCGCTGCGTACTGCCGCCACCTAAAGGCTCAAATTGCAGGACTAGCACCGGCCGCTCGGATGCGTCCTGTCGTGTTGAATCGACAACACTACGAATTTGCTGGATGACCTCGGCATCGCGATTACCAACCAGCGGCAATGGCACGCGAACGACGTAACCGACCCGTCCACCGTCAACTTCGGATGTTTGAGCCACGCCGTGAGCGCCGAACATCAGCAGCAATAGCAGCGGTATTGCCCGGCGAAAGCACGCCATACCCTGGCGACGGTTACCACTACCAAGCTCCGTAAGTTGGCAACCGTAGTTGCGGCGGGAGGACTCCCCTTTCACGGTCGCTGTATTGTGAGTTTGGCAGTCGTTGGATTGCATGTCTTGCACCTGATGAATTGTACCTCACCGTAACAGGCAAGGGCATCCCAGGTTGCTCGCACAATCTGCACCCGACGATCGTTTGAATTTGCTCGCTTGAGTCAGACGACGACCGCCTGTTTGGCCATGGCCTTGTTCGAACCGACCCAACACAGCGGCATACCGGAAACCAGAGCTTCCAACTCGGCACGCCGACGCAGGCCTTCCAACTTGCGAGCCTGCCGAGTTTCGTCTGTCCAGCCGCGCTTGATCGCTACTACACGACGTCGAATCGTTTTCAGATCGACGTAACTTGAAGAATCGTTAGAATCGAATTTGGCATTTAAAGCTTTCATAATGCCGCTCTCCTTCCTTTCCAGGTCATTCCATTGGGCAGTCACATTGCCTATCCGCACGGATAAGCCGTCAACTGCTTGGCAGTCGCTTGGGCAACTGCTGTTTCCATGACGGAATTCACATTGCAATTGCTGTGCCAGTTGTTCATTTTGCGAGCGTTGCAACGGTCATAGCGATCGTAAGTTGTTTCAGCAACGCTGTTTAAGGGCCTTCGGAAATTGCTGTTTACACAGTGCCGATTGATGACTCAAATTGAAAAAATTGCACTCCGTTGTGATACACAGCGCCAAGCTGACGTCAAACTGACATTCGCAAGCTGAGTTGAGTAGGCAGCCCAGGTCCGTTTGGCTTCTAAAATGTGAGTTTGGCATACCACTACCCAAAATGTTGTTCTTGACTGTGCGTTATTGACTCTGCGTGGACCAGGGGCATCGCGCAATTGCGCTGCTGAAGCTTCCTAGTGCTCAGCCCTTGGCAGCTCTAATGCTGGTACTTGAGATCAGTGCGTCTGTCTTGTCTCTAATGCGTGAACGAGCACCGTTTTGCCTGAGCACACGCATACGTCTGGACCAAATTGCGTAGTCTCATAGCTGGCTGCAAGTTGCGCGGCAAGCATAAAAAGGGAGTGTTAAAAAACGTTCAACAGCCTAAACTGTTCAGCGGTTTACAGGTGTCTATTCGCTCTTGAACTGCCGGCCTTGGACGGCGACTACTTGAATTTTGACTGTTGGGTACCATGTTCAACTGGTTCAGACTAAAGAATAAGAAACCCTGTGCTGGCCCGAAATGGTTTGCCTGGATGTTGTTATTGGCAGCCGGAAGCTGGCCGTCTTCTACAGTGGCACAGTCACGATATGCGACCTCAGACAGTTTGAAGGGCTTTGTGCATTGGATTGACTTATACGATGACCAGAACCAGCGCATTGATCCGTCAGCCAATCACCGCCCATACTCACCAGAGAAAACCTGCGGGCGTTGTCACGACTACAAAACCATTGCACACGGCTGGCATTTCAACGGACCGCTCGACAAAGCCAGTGATCCAGGGCGACCTGGTCAGCCGCTAGTATGGAGCGACGCTCGTAGCGGTACGCATCTGCCATTGTCGTACCGAGGATGGCCAGGCACTCATCATCCGCAACAGCTTGGACTGACCCATTGGCAAATGGCTGCCAAACTTGGCGGTTACCTACCTGGACTAACCGTTGATGCGTCACACAGTTCGGGGAGTTATGCCGCATTAGCCGACACAGCCGCTCAACACGCCATAGATCGCAGCCGGATTACAGGCGCACTGCCCATCGACTGTATGCTCTGTCATCATCGGCCCAGCAGCGGCTACAGCCCGTTCGTGTGGACCGAGCAAATAGCTGAGCAGAATTTTGCCTATGCGCCGACCGCAGCCTTGGGCTTGGCCGTTGTAACTGGAGGCATGCGGCGCTTGAAGGAAGATTTTGATCCAACCTCTGAGGAGACTCGTGACCAGCTGCCCAAAGTCCAGTACGATACCGCCCGATTCCGTAGCGACGGCAAGGTGTTTATTGACGTGCTGCGCAAGCCATCCAACGATGCCTGTTACTACTGCCACTCCAATATCGCAACCGACTCACTGAGCGGTGCGCGTTGGCTGCACGATGAAGATGTACACTTACGGGCCGGCGTGGCTTGTGCCGACTGCCATCGCAATGGCCTGGATCACCAAACGGTGCGTGGGTTCGATGGTGAACAACACGCTGCGGGTGAATTGGTGGGCACACTCAGTTGCACGGGGTGCCATATGCCCGATCCAGCCGCGACGCAGGTCCCACCAAGCCCGGCAACCATTGAAATGGCTGGGCGTCTGGGAGCCCCCAAACCCGCGCACTATGGACTGCCGCCAATTCACTTTGAGAAGCTGAGCTGCACCGCGTGTCACGCTGGTCCAGCACTTTCCCAGCCGGTGCCGCGACAGTTGAACTCCATCGTGCATCAGTTGGGTAGCCATGTGAAACGGACAGGCCTAGAGCAGCCGGCCATTCTGGGAAGCGTAATGTTACCTGTGGATGCATCTGGGCAGCTTACCTCTGCTGAAACCAACGGCAGGTATACTCCGCACCGGCTACTGTGGCCGAGCTATTGGGCTGTTCTGAAAGACGGCCAGCTGACCCCGCTCAATCCCGAGCAGGCGTACGATTTGGTGCGCAAGTCGCTCAAGGTCCGTAAGGATTTGGCAGAGGAGATCGGCGAAATCAAGTTGTCGCTGGCCAAGCGCCAAGAAATATTGGGCGACGAACGTGCAGCCCGACTAAAGCCAGAAGAACTAAACGACCAGCAGCGAGCGGCTCTCGCTGCCGCCGAGAGTGAAGAGCGTCGGCTACAGGTTGAACAACGAATGTTGGCGGCGCTGAGTGACATCGAATCAGCAATCGAGGGGGCTCAAGCTGTGTACATCAGCGGTGGAGTCGGCCTGACTCGAGATCCCGATGGACGCTTAAGCAATTTATCTGCCGACAAGCTTGGCATGGCCGCTCAACCCTATGCATGGCCAGTCGCACACGCTGTTCGCCCGGCTCGACAATCGTTGGGGGCAAGCGGATGTACCCAGTGCCATAGTGATGATTCCAAGTTCTTTTTTGCCGAAGTGACACCTGTTGGAACTTTGCCTGACCAAGTGACTGAGCCACTGAAAGTGCACCGGCTTCAACAAGTAGATGTGCAGCGACTACGAAATTGGAATCAGTTGTTCGCTGGTCGCGATCTATTTAAGATCGTCGGCCTGTTGTCGCTGGCGCTGACGTTGGCTGTAGCGGTATCGGCTGCTGCGAGCAGCCTGAGTTCGCGTCGCGCAGAGCGTCCATAAGTCGAATAGGCGGCGATTAGGCGAGTTTAAATACAAGTGATGACGAGTACACTGACCATGGAGCTAATCCACGACTTGGTGCGTAGCAATCTGCTGGCGACCCTGCAATTTCAAGCCATTATCTTGCCCGCGTTGGCTGGAGCGACTGCGGTAATTGCCATCGGGGGTGTGCTGGTTTATACGACGCAGCGACATGTGAGTGACCGTCGCCCGCGTGGCTGGATCGCAACCACGGGCTACGCCGCATTCTGGCTGGCGATTCTAGTGCTGGCCGCAACCGCCTTCGGTTCAATCGTGCAGCAGGGCCACATGCAGCGTCAGGCATTGCTGGGTCACTTAATGGCGGCTGGCGCATTTACGATTTTTTTAGCCGTCGTGGCTGTAGGCTACTTGCCGCGCGGTGAACGAGACCAGAATCGATGGTGGCTAGAGAAGTGGAGTGCGTGGCTGTTGATCCTCAGCGGAGTGGCGACGGCCGGGACAATGCTGCTTGGCATGTTGCCCGTCGTCGATACCGCCGGTTTGAACAACATCACTGCTGTCCATCGATGGAGTGGACTGGCAACGGCTGTGGCGGCGATGTTTCACCTCTTTTCTCTGCTCGCCGGTCGATACGGCATGAGGTAGACCGAACCCATCAATTTAGCGTATCCACATGCTGGCATCGCGACTGTCAGTCACTGGATATAATACAGCTACAATCCATGTAGCTGCGTGTTCATTGGGCTGCGTGAGTGTCCGTTGCGGAAGAAGATGAATGCAACCATTGAATCCGAAAGACTTGCTGACTCGCCTGACTGTGGAAGATGAATCGTCGACACCTGGTGCACCCAGGACGGTCTTGCCCACTCGATTTCAAGAGTTGGAGCGACAGCTTCAAGATGTTCCGCTCACCGTTGCACCTTACCTCGAACTGGCCGAGATCTACCTGACTGCATCGCGCTGGTTGGATGCGCGCCGGGTTTTGGAGAAAGCCGTCGCGCGCTTTCCTGATGATCCGCAGGCCAATTTTCTTCACGAAGAATCGCAGTTGGCGCGTTCCGCCGAACTCTTGCAGGCTGCCCAACGCGAGTATGACGCAGAACCTACTGTATTGACTCAGAATCAACTACGGCAGTGTCAGTTGGAATGGAATGTTCTGCGCGAACGCGTCTATCGGCAACGACTGGCTCGAGAACCACAGCAGGTGGAGCTGTCGATCCCGCTGGCCGAGGCACTTGAGCAATTAGATCGAGTTGACGAGGCGATCGCTGTATTGCAGGCCGCTTGCCACGACCGAAAGTCTCGAGCCAAAATCTGGCTGACGCTGGCAAAACTTCTCGAACGCGCACATCAGATACCGCAGGCGCTGGCGGCTTATCGTCGCGCGGCACTGTATCGCGTGCCGCCGCCAACGGACGAAATCAAGCTCCAAGCGCTGCAATCCGCTGCCGATCTGGCCGAACGTAGCAAGATGATCGACTCGGCCCGGCGGTATCTATCGCTGCTGTTGGAAATCCAGCCCGGCAATATCCTCTGGCAACAACGCTTGGCTGAATTGCAACGACATAGCCTGTGAGCTGACAGCTTATCGATTCATCGGGCATTGGCGCAAAAATGTTTCCAGTATGCTGATGTCGGAATCGGGGCGCAAGGGGCAACCCGGATAGGCCCGATTGCTGTTGATCCAGCCTCGCAATTGCAAGAACTGCGCGGCGCTATGCTTGTAGGCTGGCACCGGATCGCGAAAGGCAAGGAATCCCAGGTACTGTAGCCAGTCATTCCACGAGTAAAAACTTGGGTCGTTCAGCTCCCACAAGCGATCGCGCACCGCAAACCAGTCGGGTGCCATGGTGCTCAGGCCCAATAGGTAATCGCTGCCATACATCACCATGTCGATCGCCAGGTCATTGCCAGTAAACACATGAAACTCGGGGCGCAGGCAATCACGAATTGCTAGCCGCTGCCACTCCAGTTGTCGATCCAGTGAACTATGTTTAGCGCCAATACATTGCGGGATTTGTATCCACTGTCGATAAAAGTCCACAGAATAGATTTGTCCGAACGGGGCAAACATTTCGCCCAGTTCAAAACCGATGTAACGATCGGCTACTTCGCCCATCTGTCGATAGGCCAATAATCGTGCCTCATCGCCCAACGACTTCAATCCGTAGGACTGAAAGATAACCGGCGTTCCACCACACGACTGAATCGCATCCAAGGGAGCAAAATAATCGGTGATTTGGCATGGGCGGTTCGGATGGTCCCCAACCCAGGCACCCGCTGCAAACCCGGCACCGCTACACAGCGACTGCGTTTCAACCAGCACACGCTGTCGGGTTTCTTCGTCGATCAAGTTGGCGTAACCGGTGTCCATGTTGACCGCCGGCATTAATCCAGCTTGCAGCGTTTTTTCAACGTGCTTTCTAAAGCACTGCCAGTCCACTTGATCTTCGCAAGTCAGCGGCAACAGTACCGCAGAGATACCTAGAATCTTCCGACCCGGACGAATGGTCGGCATGCAGTTTGATTGTGCATTCATGAACTGGACGCCTCGTCGCGACGAGTCGATGGACTAATGGCTGCCGCGTCCAGCGGACTGCCTATCGCTTGCGCGCAGCGACTGGTAGGTTTGGTCCAAGATGCGATTGAACGTGGCGCTGGGCCGCATCGCGCAGGTTGCCTTTTCGACGCAGGTGTGATAGTAGCCACCGAGATCAATCGCCTCTCCCTGGGTAGCGTCGATTTCTTCGATGATTCGCTTTTCGTGATTGGCAAGCTGTTGTGCCAATGGAGCGAACATCTCTTGTAATCTTGGAGCAGAATCCTGTTTGGCCAGCGCCTGCGCCCAATACAAAGCCAAGTAAAAGTGGCTGCCACGCGTATCCAATTGCCGAACGCTGCGTTGGGGCGATTTTTCGTAATCCAAGATCGCGCCAATGGCTTGATTGAGCGTTTCACCCAGAACCTGTATCTCTAACTCACCTGATTGTTGGCCCAAATCCTCCAGCGAAGCTCCGACTGCCAAAAACTCACCGATCGAATCCCAGCGCAAGTGCCCCTCGGCAATGAACTGCTCGACGTGCTTGGGAGCCGAGCCCCCGGCACCGGTTTCGTACAGACTGCCGCCAGCCAGCAGGGGAACGATTGACAGCATCTTGGCGCTGGTACCCAATTCCAAGATGGGGAATAGATCTGTCAGAAAATCGCGGAGCACATTGCCGGTAACTGAAATCGTATCCAAGCCCTCTTTGGCTCGCCAACAGGCATGCTGTGCAGCCGCGGGGGGTGGCAGGATTTGAATATCCAAATCCTGAAGGTCGTATTCGGCCAAATATGCGTCAACTTTAGCGATCAACTGGCGATCATGCGCGCGATTGGAGTCCAACCAAAAGACGGCGGGCAAGCCCGTTACTTTGGCACGCTGCACAGCCAGACGAACCCAATCGCGAATCGCCTCGTCGCTGGTACAACACATGCGCCAAATGTCACCGGCCTCCAATTCGTGTTCCAACAGTGTCCGGCCCTGCTTGTCAACGACGCGCACACGGCCAGCAGTAGGCAGGATAAACGTCTTGTCATGCGACCCGTACTCTTCGGCTTTCTGCGCCATCAGCCCGACATTAGATACATTGCCCATGGTGCGTGGATCGAACGCTCCGTGGGACTTACAAAAGTCGATCACCGCTTGGTAGAACCCAGCGTAGCTGCGATCGGGAATGATCATCTTGGTATCGTGCAGCCGTCCGTCGGCTCCCCACATTTTGCCTCCATCGCGAATGGCTGCAGCCATGGATGCATCAATGATAACGTCGTTTGGCGCATGGAGATTCGTAATGCCCTGATCAGAATTGACCATGGCTAGCGCAGGTCCACTGGCAAACTGCGCGGCAATATCAGCACGGATCTCGGCCTGCTGTGGTGCTGGAAGAGTTTGCAGGCGATCGGCTAGTGTCGCCAGGCCTTGGTTGGCGTCAACGCCCAGCTCAGCGAACGTGGTTGCATGCTTCTCAAATACAGGGGCCATGAAAACCGAAACCGCGTGACCAAACATGACGGGATCCGAGACCTTCATCATGGTGGCCTTCAGGTGCAACGAAACCAATTGCCCCTGGCGACGAGCGGCCTCATACTGCTCGGCATAAAACGCTCGCAAACATTTCAGTGACAAGAAGCTACCATCAACCACATCACCAGCCTGGACTTGAATGCCTGACTTCAGTATTTGCTGTGTTCCATCCTGAGTTATCAAGACAACTCGCAGGCTTTCGTCGGCCTCGATTGTGCAGGACGTTTCACTGCCATAAAAATCGCCGTGTGACATGGATGCCACATGTGTCGCCGAATCGCTGCGCCAAACCCCCATCTTGTGCGGATGCTGGCGCGCGTACTCTTTGACCGGAGCAGCTACGCGCCGGTCTGAATTGCCTTCGCGAATCACCGGGTTGACAGCACTGCCCTGTATTCGACTATAGCGCATCTGAATCTCGCGCTGCCGATCATCGTCCGGCGATTCCGGGTAGCCTGGTATTGCGTAACCCTGCGACTGCAATTCTGCGATGGCCTCCTTAAGTTGCGGGAGCGATGCGCTGATATTTGGAAGCTTGATGATGTTGGCATCAGGCGACTTCACCAACTCGCCCAATTCCTTCAGCCAGTCCGGCTGCCTCTGATCTACCGCCAGGAAATCGGCAAAATTGGCCAAGATGCGGCAGGCCAGCGAAATATCCCGCTCGACCAGCTCAATATTTACCGGCTGGGTGAATACGCGCAGAATCGGCAACAGCGATCGAGTCGCCAAGGCAGGCGCTTCATCCGTGAAGGTATAGACAATCTTCTTTGGCATCGGGAACCTCGGTTCAATCCAGTCTAGTTCTTACTTCGTCTAGCCACGCGGGCACCAGCCCACGCGATAACCGAAATACACCGCAGCCCGATGAAAAAACGGGATACGCTTGAGTACTCTGCTGTGGATAACGGACTCGACCCGACCAAGTCTCCAGTCAATTCCTGAACTCCAGGAAAAAATTGACCTCCGGAGAATATCTGGCTGAAAGATGGCTAGGCCGAAACGCTGTCGTTTAGAACTTGCTCAAGCTTTGCCTTAGGCGGGGCTCCCACAAACTGCTCGGCAACATTCCCGCCACGAAACATGATCAATGTCGGAATGCTCTGAATCCCATACTGACTGGTTGCCTGCGGGTTTTCGTCGATATTTAGCTTGCCCACTTTGACCTTACCGGCAAATTGTTGCGCCAGTTGGTCGATCAGCGGAGCGATCTGACGGCAAGGTCCGCACCAGGGTGCCCAAAAATCCACCAATACGGGTGTAGTGGACTGCAAAACCTCGGCGGAAAAATTGCCATCGGTAAGCTCAATTGTATGCTGGCCCATCGTATCATTCTCCTTAGTGGTTCAATAACTTAATCGACTGGGCATCATGTAGCCCGCATGCGACAGCAATCTTCAAATCTGTTCTATTTGGCAGGATTGAGACCTAGGCACTAGAATCATACCTAGGCAACTGAATCACACAGCCCGGGCGGTAATTTTACCGAAAAGTATTCGATCCTTCCACGCGAGCATCCTTCCCACACCAGCAATTTTTTTACAGTCGTGTATGGCCGGCGACATTCGCTGTCCCGCATTCGCGGCTTTGCGATCCAGTAACATCCGGCCGAGCAGCACCAACATCGCGCTGAGCAATATGTACAACGGTGCCGTTTGCGCCTTGAATTGCCAGCTAGGGCGGCTTACGTGCCAATCCAGGGGAAATCGTCAGGACACGTGGCTCAATTATTCACTCGCTCGACGTATTCACCAGTTCGCGTATCGATCTTTATAACATTACCTTGCTTGATAAAGCCCGGTACGATGAACTCGGCTCCCGTTTCTGTCATGGCCGGCTTGGTCACGTTGGTAGCGGTATCACCCTTAGCGCCGGGTTCGCACTGTGTGATCAGCAATTCGACGTGTATTGGAGGTGTCAATGTAATCGGCGTCCCATTGAACAGCATCATCGTGCATTTCATTCCATCCTTTAGATATTTCCATGCATCATCGACTTGTGCAGCGGTCAGCTCGTATTGCTCGAACGTATTGTCGGCCATGAATACGAAGGTATCTGCTTGGCGATACAGGTACTGAGCAGAGATTTCCTCGATGTCAGCCGCTTCCAGCTCATCACCGCCCTTGTAGGTGCGGTCCAGTACCGTTCCTCGTAGCAGATTCCGCAGCTTGCACTTGTACAGCGCATTGCCTTTTCCCGGCTTTACAAAATTCATTTCGATCATCAAATACGGATCGCCGTCGATTTGAACCTTCAAACCTTTTCGGAAATCGCTGGTCTTGTACGAATTGGCCACAACAGTCCTCGTTCTTACTACCTTTGGGTATGCACCCGCGTTTTGGGGGGTCAACTATGGCAGAAATTCTAGCGGCATCCACTCAACTTGTCGAAGCCAGTTTGCCGCCCACCGCCACATGGCAGCGATCTCTAAAACAGGCGATTCGCAGCGGACATCAGCTACTGGAAAGCCTCGGGCTGCCCACCGCTTTAGGCTGCAGTTCGGCTCAACGTGATTTTCCTGTGTTTGTCCCGCAAGAATACGCTCGGCGAATGAGGCCCAGTGACCCTCGCGACCCATTGTTACTGCAAGTATTAGCTACGGCGCAGGAGACGATGGATACTGCCGGGAGGGACGATCCAGTCGGCGACAGGCAATCTGAAGTCATTCCTGGCCTACTGCACAAATACGTTGGTCGAGCCTTGTTGATTACCAGCGGGGCTTGCGCCGTCCATTGTCGCTATTGCTTTCGCAGACATTTTCCGTATCACCAAGCGCCTGTTGGGCCCGTGGGTTGGCAACCAGCCATCCAGGCAATCGACCAGGACGCGTCGATTACGGAAGTGATTCTGAGCGGTGGCGATCCACTGTCTGTGGTAGACGAGTCCCTGAGCCAACTGGTCGAGCAGCTCAACACAATTACGCATCTGCACCGCATCCGCATCCATACGCGGTTTCCCGTCGTTATCCCGAGTCGGGTCTGCCAGTCCATGGTTGCCTGGATTCGCAGCTCACGCTGTCCGATCTATTGCGTGCTGCACTTTAATCATCCTGCGGAAATCGATAGTGAAGTCAAACAATCGCTGCGCGAGTTGCGTCAAGCTGGAGCAGTGCTGCTCAATCAATCCGTACTACTGCGCGGGGTGAATGACTGCCAAGTCGTTCAGCGCGAACTGTGCGAAAAGCTAGTAAATTCCCAGGTCTTGCCCTATTACCTACATCAATTAGACCCTGTTCGAGGTGCTATGCATTTTGCGGTTTCGGATA
Organism: Pirellulaceae bacterium; assembly: GCA_019636385.1. Lineage (NCBI taxonomy): Bacteria > Pseudomonadati > Planctomycetota > Planctomycetia > Pirellulales > Pirellulaceae > Pirellulaceae bacterium. The sequence continues at coordinate 1,228,256 of JAHBXT010000002.1, forward strand.
TTGAAGCACAGCAGATCCTCACGCAGTTGCGATCGATGCTTCCGGGCTATGCAGTACCACGACTTGTTCGCGAACTGGCTGGACATCCCTCAAAAATACCGGTGCCGTTTGAATAGTCATCATCGTAACGACACGCTTGACAGGCGGTATCTGGTAGCTGGGTATGCCAAATCGCGTCTTGAGTGATTGGCTACATCAAGCCCGCCCCGTGACCATGCACATGCGAAAGTCTGGCGACGCCATTATCAATCACTACGCCTTGCGCAGGATCATCGGACAGCAAAGTGGCACCATCCAAGTCGGCGTAGTCCAGCAATGGCAAAAGCTGCGCGGCAGCGCTGATGGCGATGGAGCTTTCAATCATGCAACCGACCATCGTCTTCATTCCCAAATGCTTCGCCTGACGTAGCATCCGCAAGGCTGGCGACAACCCTCCGCATTTGCAGAGCTTGATGTTGATGCCATGGAACAGTCCAGCACATTCCGCGACGTCTGACTCGCGCTGGCAGCTTTCATCGGCCACTACCGGTAGTGCGCTGTGCTCGTAAACGCTGCGGTGATGTTCTCTTGGGGCGCTGGCGGGCAACGGTTGCTCAATGAATTCGACATTCAGCTCAGATAATGCCTGGGAAAGTTCGATCGTCTGCTGGACACTCCAGCCACAATTCGCGTCCACTCGAAACACGGCTGGGGTAGCCGAACGCAGCGCGCGAACCATTTCAAGATCCTGCGAGCCACCGAGTTTGATCTTGTAGACTGGCCAATTGGGTTGTTCCTCGAGTTTCCGAAGCATTACGTCGATGGAATCCATCGCAATCGTGTAACTGGATGCAGGCACGTTGTTCCAATCTAGCCCCCACCAGCGCCAGGTTGGCAGCGAGTCACGTCGAGCGCGCCAGTCGTGGGCCGCCATGTCCAGCGCACTCACGGCAAACAGGTCTCCCCTTAGCAGTTGGACAGCTTTATCCCAAACCGCTTCCGGTTTATTGTCCACGTATTCCGGAAGCAATTCGCGTGCAGCGGTGAGAGAACTAGTCAGCGACTCGATTGTGTGTCCGTAATAGCTGTTCTGGGTAACTTCGCCCCAGCCACTCACCCCGTCGCCTCGTAGCTCTACGATTAGGGTTTCTTGCTGGGTCATCGTGCCGCGCGAGATGGTAAACGGATGGGCCAGGGTTAATTGCTGTGGATAGAGATACAATTGCATTGAGTGCTTCTAGTAAGCCAGGGAGTGGGTTGGAATCAGGCACGCAGAAAGATAGCACTACTGACGATGACAATATAGCAGCCTTTCATGGCTAGCAATTACGGCGCGCCGCAAATTCATCTTAACCGACAAACTCGACCAAATCCAACGGCTGCCAAAGTCCGATAACTTCCGACAGCAGCATGGCGTACGTAAGCCATTCCGCTTTACCTGCTGACGCCGGAACACATCCTAGATACCGACGCGGCCTGCCACGTACAGGCAGGCTTACATCAGGTTGGTGGGCTGTCGATAGTAGCAAGTTTCAATGCATCGCGCGAGGGCTGTGAAAATGGACGTTAAATTCGATCGTCGGCATCCGAGGGTGCCGTCCAAGCACGTTACTTGGTGTTTCATAGGGTACCTCGTGACGATGTTCAGTGGATGCAGCTTGTGTTGCCCGCCATACATAGATGACTATGCAACCGTCGGTGGCAAGTGGCCGCGAGCCAATCCCACTAGCGGTCGGGTCGGTTCTGCATTCAGCGACCCTGGGCTAACTCAGGTGGGCGAGTCAGTAAGACCATGGTCTACAAGCCAAGTTGACTCACCGGATATAAAAACGTCAGTCAGAAGGTCAACGAGTTCGTCAATACAGCCAGAGCCACTGCATTTAGAGGAAGACGGACAGGTACTGTTTTTTGATTAGTAGCCTACACACGCACGTCCGATACCAAAAACACAGGCCGAAAAGGTCATGAAAAAAACTCGCCGTCAGGGCAGGTAAAATTGGCCCGCAGACCCTTGGCTGCAAAGTCAATCAACCTGAGCATCCGTAGAAGTCACGTCGCCAATCGCATTTCTTCAAACCAGTCACTAGAATCTCAGATCCTGGACAACTTTGTTTTCGTAGGGTCCACTGGCTGAGCGAGCTGGAATACTGCGATAAACTGCAGACCTTAAAGGTCGCTGGTAGGCTGATAGTTAGAGAATCCGGTGTTTGAATGGCGAAGCTGTATTTCTATTACTCAGCGATGAACGCTGGCAAGTCAACAATCCTGCTCCAATCGAGCTACAATTATCGCGAGCGGGGCATGAGGACATTAATTCTCCAGCCCGAAATCGACGATCGATTCTGTCAAGGCAAGGTTGCCTCTCGTATTGGCTTGAGCGCAGATGCGCGCGCATTTCATGCCAATGAAAACCTGCTTCAACTGATTGATCAGCTCCATAGGCAGCAACCGCTTCATTGCATCATGGTCGATGAAGCCCAGTTCTTGACTCAGGCCCAAGTTCGGCAGTTGAGTGATGTCTGCGACACACTAAACATCCCCGTATTGACGTATGGCTTACGTACCGACTTTCAGGGCAATCTATTCGACGGTAGCCAACAGTTGCTAGCCTGGGCGGATTCGCTAGTTGAAGTCAAAACAATATGCCACTGTGGGCGCAAGGCAACCATGGTGCTGCGCATTGGTTCCGACGGGAAAGCTGTCCGCCAAGGTAATCAAGTTCAGATCGGCGGCAATGATCGCTACACATCGGTCTGCCGCCTGCATTTCAAGCAGGGTTTGTCCGAACCAGTCGACTCCTCACTGCCGCTACTGTCCGATTGAATGCCCACTACAGCAGCCGTCTATGCCTCGCCGGATGCTACAGCCCGCCAGTTGGCTGCCATTACCACGGTACCTAGGGCGATGAAAGCTCCGGCAATCCCAGCTTCCCAGTAACGGCCATACAGAACGTATCCGCTGCAAAACAGAGCTGCATAAATTGCGATACAGCCAGCGACCATAAACGTCAGCTCTCGTTTCAGATTCCAGCCACTGCTAATGTTGCTCAATTGGCCTTCGGCCTGCGCATCAGCAACTACTTTCCGCCAGCCAGGTCCTCCTGGGCGAATTCGCTCGCAAAAGCTGCGTAGCGTCGTCGGTGATTCCTGCGCTCCCAACAGCGCTGCGCTCATCCAGCAAACCGTGGTGATGCTGACAATCACCAAGAACTGCTGCCAGTCTGGCAGCGTGCTCTTTGAGATGTGCAATCCGGTTGCGATCGAAACGGACACAACCATGGCTACAATCTCGGATGTCGCGTTGATGCGCCACCAAAACCAGCGTAATAAGTAAATCAATCCGGTGCCAAAGCCAACTTTTAGTAACAAACTGAATCCATCCAGAACACTTTCCAACTGCAGGGCCAGCCACGCCGCCAGCAGCATCAATACGACGGTAGTAACGCGACCGACGTTCACCAACTGCCGCTGATTGGCAGTTGGGTGAATGAAACGCAGCCAAATATCATTGACAAGATAGGACGAACCCCAATTCAAGTGTGTCGAGATTGTCGACATATAAGCCGCCACCAGCGACGTTGCCACAATGCCCAGCAGACCGGCTGGCAACCGATGCAACATGGCCGGATAGGCTAAGTCATCCTGTATTAACTGCTCTTCGACCCCAGGGAACTGAGTTTTCAGACTGGTAAGGTCAGGAAAGATGACCAGCGACATCAGTCCGATCAAAATCCATGGCCAAGGACGCAATGCATAGTGCGCCGCATTGAACAGCAACGTTGCGCCCGTGGCGTGACGTTCGTTCTTGGCGGCCATCATGCGCTGCGCGATATATCCTCCGCCACCCGGCTCGGCACCGGGATACCAAGCGGCCCACCACTGCACCGAGAGCGGAATAACCAACAAGGTCATCGCCAAGTCTAGCCCAGCTGTGGTACTAAAGTCGATAGCTGGTAGAAAGCTCGATTTCGCGCTCACTGCCGAGTGGGAAAATAGCTCGCTCAGGCCACCAATCTCGGGTTGCTCTAGCAACCAAGCCGCAGCACCAATCGACCCGACCATGGCTACAATGAACATCACAAAGTCGGTTACCAGCACGCTTGTCAAGCCACCTGCGGCGCTGAAGAAAACAGTTATGCCACCTGCAATTAGCAGCGTCTGCATCGGAGAGAAATTAAACATGATTCGGCCAATTTTGATGGCTGCCACGCTGACTGTGGCCATGACGATGACGTTGAAAATCAGTCCCAGATAGACTGCGCGAAAGCCGCGAAGCGCAGCGGCCATCGAGCCACCATAACGCAGTTCGTAAAATTCGTTGTCCGTTACAATTCCAGCCCGCCGCCACAGTTTGGCATAGACGGCAACCGTCAACATGCCCGTCAACAGAAATGCCCACCACAACCAATTCCCGGCCACACCATGTTTGCGCACCAGGCCAGTAACCAGCATGGGCGTATCCGCAGCAAACGTTGTGGCCACCATGGATGTGCCCAGCAGCCACCAAGTTCCCTTGCGGCCAGACAAAAAGTAATCCGAACTGCTCTGGCTGGCCCGCCGTGAGGCGACGAGCCCCACCAACAATGTGAAGATGAAAAAGACGCACAGTATGACCCAGTCGATCGCATGCAGTTGCATGTGCGGTGCTTTCCGTCACAGAATGGAATTGGCGGTCCAGTGCCACATGTTATCCAACAGTATTTAACAACTCGGTATTGTCTGGCAACAGTATAGCGATGCTCTGGCGAACATGGTGCTAGTACTCTAAGAAATGGCACTCGTTGACGGACTTACAGAATATGACAAGTATTTTGGACTCAATGGCAGGACACGGGCGATTGTGCGTAAAATCCCGCTAGACTACTTCGGCATAGGCCTGCGGGGAGTGCCACGTCCGGCCCATAATTATGGCGTGGAATTGACAGTCACGGCGACCACATCTGCAAACTGACGACGCCCGTTGCCACCTGACGTCAACACCCGAAGACCTCGGCAGTTGTGGCAAACTCTACCGCCACAGCACCTCATCCAGTAGCGACTTGCTGATGCGCTTCTGGCCCAGTGCTTCATCCGTGATCGGCTCCATGATGGACAGTTTAGAATTGCGCAAGTCGAACATCTTTGGACGCGGTCCCTCCATCCGTAGAATAGGGCGTGTTGGATTATTACCACTGCTGCGATGTACAGTAGCAATGGAATCGTTGCTCAGCAGAACTTTCGATCCTACCGGATAGAGCGATGTGGTTCGAATCATCGCCTTGAGCGTTTCTGAGCAAAACGTGCCTGCTGCGGCGTGCCGCATAAGGTAGGCCACCGCATCAGACGGGTGTAGATTGCAACCCTTGGGCAACGGCGACGGTTGTTCCCTGGAAGTAAGTGTCAGGTACGCATCAATCAGACCAAGAATTCTCGAAGGCGCGATGACACGCTGAGCTGCCAACCCTTTGGGATATCCGTGGCCGTTTGGTTGTTCATGGACCTGCGCCACAGCCAACTTGACCTTGGGTGAGACGCCTATGGAATCCTCCAGCAATTCGACGCTGATATCGGGGTGGTGTCGCAACCAATCTCCGGCATACTTCCGGTTTGCAATTCGAGTGGTTGCGGACGATATGCCAGGCAACAACGAGAGGTCATGCAGTAGCCCAGCCATTCCAACCACTTGTCGGTCATCAGTACTGAATCCAAGCTCAGTCGCGACAACCATACTCAGCAGAGAAAGTTGCGAGCACCGTCGTGACAAGGCGAAATCTGCCTCAGTGGCCGCATTTTGCGAGCCCGTGAAGGCAGCGATCAATCCGATTGCAACATCCTGTTCGATATCGGCCAATTGACAACTGACGGTGTCGCTCAGCATAGACATTTTGACAGGCAACTTCTCCGCCAGCCGATTGGAGATCTCAACAACCGCTGCGCTTGCTTGATCGAGGCTCTTGATAAGCCGCTCCAGTGGTTGGCCATCGTATGGAGCCAGTACTGGATCGGTTGCAATCAAATCCGTGGCGTGTGAGGTGAGTGCCTGACTGTAACCCCGCCGCGCCCAACTCGACTTGAGTTCCTCAGTAACTCTGGTACCAGCCGGCGCTAACAGGACGCCATTGAGTGCAACTAGATTAAAGCGCAACTGTAAGCCAGCTTGTAGATTGGCGATGTCGATGTTCATGTCGACTTTCATTTCGTCATCTGCTTTTCTTGACTCCATTCTGTCCCCCAAATATGCAATTGCCGTCTCCGGTGCAGGAGCTGGAACTGGTGACTCAAGTTTTGGGGCGATTTGACTAGCTTGGAACGCACTCGAGACTAGCTAATTCGGGCTTCCTTGGCAGTATCCCAAGCGTAAGTCCGAGATGAGAAGTGGTGCTGTAAACGCTGGAAGACACCTGAAATGTGTCCGTTTAACACTAAGCTGCACAACGTGGTTGGAAATGTAATCGCAACATTTACGAGCGATCCTTGAGGCCGGCTAGCGGATTCGGCAAAAGTACAAAACAACCGCTGCGTCCATTGACCGATAGTACAGCTTAGCGCGATTGGATTGCTTGTGAGCGAAGTAGTACCACCAGCCCACTCAGCAGCATGGCTACTGTGATTAACGTGCCAGAATTCAACCACCCCTTTGTGCTGTACCAGACGATAGCGTAGCCCACCGCACCTGTTAGAAGTGCGTACCAGACAAAGATCGGCAGCGTCTTGCGAATAATGATTCCCTCCTGACCCGCCAGCCCGGCGACAGCCGATGCGGCTACCACGTTGTGAACACAGATCGCATTTCCCGCCGCGCCGCCCACTGCTTGCAGGGCTACAACCCACAGCGGATCGACCTGTAGCCGTAGCCCTGTTTCGAATTGAAAAAGCGCAAACATCATGTTGCTGACGGTATTGCTGCCTGCTACGGCTGCGCCCAGGCCACCAACAAATGTGGCCAGCAGCGGCCAGCCCTGCCCGACCCAATATTCGACTCCGGCTGCAAGCGCCAGCGGCATCTTGCTGTACTCGGCTGCACCGTCATGGCTGTTAATGAATACTTGCACCATGGGTACAGTAAAAACCAGCGCCGTGGATGCCTTGAGTGTCGTGCGGGCCGAGTCGATCCACGCGCTGTAGATGGCCGACGCACGCATCCTCCAGATTATGATGCTCAGCAACGATACCAATATAAAGATGCTGCCGGGCAGATAGAGTGGCTCTGACGTCCGTGAGACCGAGGTACCCAGTATCTGGGTCATTGGAATGCTGAACGACTTCAGCCAGGCCTTCAATGGCAACACATCGACACGCGTTGCTACCAGCAGAACAGCTACTATCAAGTAGGGCACCCACGCCAATACATAGTCAACGCGTCTGGGGCGTCCCGATGGCATGCTTGGGGCCGCTGAACTAACAACCGAGCGAGGCGCGTTCCGAGCTGATCTAGTTTCTGACCCGTCACCTTGAATGCCCGCTGGCGACAACCCGGATTTGCCCCAACTGCTGGGCCAGTTTTCTGGCAACTCCAGCTCGCCTCTCCCCGATGCAGCCGCTTCGCGAGCGCCCCACCAACCGCGCCGGGCCGCCACAGAAACGACGGCCAATCCGATGAGCGAACCTCCCAGGCTGGGAAATTCTGGGCCCAAGCAGAAAGCGAGTGCAACATACGGGATGATCATGGCCCAGGCTGCAAACAGCGCAAACTTCCATACCGCCAATCCATCAAGCAACGAACGGTTGATGCCAAACATACGCGTCGTAATCGAAACCAGGAACAACGGAATCAACGTTCCGCCAACCGCATGCAAGACTGCCACACGCCAGCTCAACCAACGTAGCATCCCAGCGGTGTCGCCGAAGCCAGCTTGCGCCGCGTATTGCATTACGTCCGCGTCGTTTCCAAGCCCCGTCGCAACGCCAACCAAAATCGGCGTTCCCACTGCTCCAAACGAAACCGGCGTCGACTGGATAATCATTCCCGCCAACACAGCCGCCAACGGTGGGTAGCCCAAACCAATTAGCAACGGTACGACGATGGCCGCAGGCGAACCAAATCCTGCTGCTCCCTCAATGAAGGATCCAAACAACCAGGCAACGATAATCAACTGCAACCGACGGTCGGGCGTTATGCTCACAAACGATTGCTGGATTAGCTGCATGGCTCCGGATTGACGCAAGGTCTGCAGCAGCAGAATCGCGCCAAAGATGATGTACAACAACTCCAACGCTATCAGCAAGCCAGCCAACGATGCGGCCGCAATCTGAGACCAAGCGACCTGCCATAAGAATCCAGCCAGCAGCACGACGACTATCCAGCACACCGGCATTGCGCGGCTGGCGGGCCAGCGCATACCGACCAACAACGTCGCAACGGCAAACAGTGGCAACATGGCCAGCAAGGCTTGCGCGGTCACACTCATTGGGGGCTCGGTATCGCGTATTCGTAGCTCACATCTGGTCCCAGTAGAAAACCCAATTGCCAGTACACAAGCAGGTAAATACTCCAACAGACCAGGAACGTCAGCGAATACGGTAGCATCAGCGCCACCAATGTGCCAACACCGGTTTGTTTGACGTACTTCTGACAATAGACCACGACCAGCGGAAAATAAGGCATCATCGGCGTAACGATATTGGTCGTGGAATCGCCAACACGATAGGCCGCTTGGGTCAGCTCGGGGGACATCCCAAGCATCATCAGCATCGGGACGAAAATTGGCGCCAGCATTGCCCATTTGGCGCTGGCCGAACCGATGAGCAAGTTCACCATAGCCGACAGTACAACGATGCCAACGATGATGACTCCGCTTGGTGCTCCCGAGTTTTTCAAGTAATTGGCCCCAGTAACCGCCAACCAGCGACCTATGTTGGAACTATCAAATGCAGCGATGAATAGCGCCGCAAAAAAAACCATCACCAAGTAATAGCCCATACTCTCCATGGACTTGGACATTCCGCGAATGACATCGCGGTGACTCTTGAAACTACCCGCGATATAACCGTGAATAATTCCGGGTACCGCAAACAATAGAAAGATCAGCGGCACAATGGCGGCCATCAATGGGGCCTCGGGGCGAATGGACGTCAGCGAACCGTTGGCTCGCAACGCTGAGTCAGTTGGCCAAGCCCACCAAATTAGAACTCCAATCATGACCAGCACGGCGGCCAGGCCACAAGCCATAGCCAGTACATCGCGACTCGTCAGTTCAGGCATCGACGGCATATCGCTTTGAATGCCGTCCACTTGAGTACCTCGCAGTCTGGGCTCGATCACCCAGTCGGTCACCAGCCATCCCAGCAAGATCAGCACCACCCCTGAGCTGGCGGTGAAGTAATAGTTGCACAGAGGATTGATGGCCACTTGATTGTCAATTAATGCACTGCCTTCCTGAGTCAGTCCCGCCAGTAGTGGATCGATGCCTGACAACAAAAAATTGGCGCTGAAGCCACCTGAAACTCCAGCGAAGGCCGCCGCAATTCCCGCCAATGGGTGTCGTCCTGCGGCATAGAACATGACGCCACCAATGGGAATGACCAGCACATATCCAGCATCGGCTGCCGTATGACTGAGCAATGCCACACCGATGAGCATGGGAGTAAGCAACATCCGTGGTGTAATCAGCAACAGTGACTTCAGGCAAGCGTTGATGAAGCCCGCATGTTCGGCGATGCCGACACCCAGCAACGCAACCAAAACGACCCCTAGCGGCTTGAAACTTGTAAACGTCTTGACCAGTTCAGCCAGGAATCGTGCTAGAGCTTCCGGAGTCAACTGGCTTTCAATCTTGGTGGCCTCAGCTTTGCCGGGTACCATGAACTCGGTACCCGCGAGCCAGCCTGATAAAAACCATGTAGCCGCTAAACCAAACAGAAACAGCACTGCCGGATCAGGCAACTTATTGCCCAGCCACTCCAGGCCATCTAGCGCCCGTATCAATCGACTGCTTTTCGACGAGCGAACTTCCGCATTGCGATTGGTGTCCGTCATAGTGTGCCAGCATCCTTCAACAAATTGGCTTTGTACGCACGGGCTATCCTACCACGCCTAATCTAACAACTCGCATCTCGCGCTCAAGCCTCCTACCGCTTACGAAGTCACTTCGTTACCGCATCTGAGAATCCATCTGCTAAACCGGCTAGCGGTAAGGTCAGTGAACTGAAGGTAGAGCAGTCCCTCAGCCACAAGAGATGTGTTGCTAATCTGCATCGGCAGATTTCACGGCTCCGACATGCTACGAACCAGTAGCAGCAGAAATTACCCAACGCAGGAAGTCAGCGTAAGCTGATTCACCTGCGTTGGGTTTTCTGCGGTGATCGATCGACTGCTAGACAACTCTCACTCAGTTGATTCAAAGTTGCCAGCCATCAGTAAGAGCGGTCGGCACAAACGATCTCTCAGTAAATTTCACTCAGATTAGCAGCATGGAACCGGTGCACAGCAGGTTCGCGCTGGAGCACAGCGACGGGGGACTGGAACAGCGCAGCAACGCACAGGCGCTGGACAACACGAAGGAGAGACGCAGCAATTTCGTGCCTTAACGCGGCAACAGCTCTTGGCAGGTGCACAGCACCTCGAGACCACGACCGCAGGAGCACAACAGCTTGTCACGACTGGAGCAGGAGCACAACAGCTTGTCACGACTGGGGCTGGAGCACAACAAACTCGCGCGACAGGTGCCGGACAGCAACGCGGTGCTGGCACGCAGCACACGCGAACTGGCACACAACAGGTTGGAGCCGGTGCGCAGCAAATGGATGCCGCAGCACAAGCGTTCCTACGGCCATGACAGCCAGCTTCGGCAATCGGACTCGTAGCGCTCCAAACTACTAAAGCGAGCAGAGTAGCGACAATAGTTTTCATCGTGACATTCTCCACAAAAGAGGTAAACAGACGGGATTGTGGAGAATTTAACGCTAGCCAATCGCGAGTCAAGTTGGCTGATTGGTAAAATGGAGCCATCGCATAGGAAATTACCTTCAGAAGTACCACCAGCGCTTCCAGGCAGTTCATCAATACTCATTCAGCTACCGACCTGCTTAGTCGCCCGGTTCAGGACTCTTCAAATCAGCAGCAGTCGGTGCGGCCCGGCAAGTGGCTTAAGGCCAATGTTTGCCGTGGACAATTCTTAAAAAATTCCCGCGCGCCCTGCTCAAATCTCCAATGGCAAGCGCATTTTAAAAAATTTCAATTCTCAATTATCAAACAGCCGACCCTCGAAGGTTTGATTCTCTGCCTCTTCTTCTTCCTTGGTCTCCTTTGTGCCTTGGATAATCACCAGCGGATCGACGTGGACCCAAGCGGCGGAACTGGCTAGGACGGCAAGCGCAACCTGCCCTAGATAGACGACCCACACCACAACACCTGCTCCCAAGCTGACCGCAAACACTGAATCCACACCGACCATGAATTGAATTCCGCCGCGATCGCTGTCGCCATCAGTGTTCAGGTCATCAAATAGGCCGACATACTGCGGCAGGTCACTCACCAGCTCTCGAACGGTTTCGGCTACTCTGCGGCCCAGCGAGAACTGTTCGAACTGCGTCCGCCAGACCAGGGCCGCAAACTGGCGATTACGAATGCCTAACGCATCAAATTCTAGCGGCTTGGAGTGCCAGCCTGAGACTTCAGCTACAACGTCTTCTCCCGGCTGGGCAGGCTGCGTACTGTCCGCGACCAGTGACGTGTCCTGGGTCGAATCATCGTTGTCTGTCTTGCGATCGTCGGGCAAGGGGCCGCCTGCCTCGGATGTGGAACTGTCGCCATCAGAATCGCGGCCTCCACTACCTCCTCCTCCGCCATCGGGTGGTGGTGCGAAGCCCTCTGTAACGTTGATCGTAAATACAGCCTGCGTTATCAACTGTCCGTCGCTGACGGCTACCGTGAACGTTACCGGCCCGACATACTGTGGCGCTGGCACAAACGTCAGCGTTCCATTGGGATGTATCACTAAACTGCCCGAGGCTGGCCCAGACACTAAGCTGACCGTCATCGCACTGCCCTCTGGGTCTGCCGCATAGGCCAGCAACCCTGGCGCCGACAGGTTCAGCGCCGCAGACCAACTGGTCGTCAACGAGCCAGGCGTCACCAGCGGCGCTTCGTTGACGTCGTTGACCACCACCGTAAACTGCTCGTCATAGCTAGCACCAGCAGCATCCGTCACGCGTACCACAATCTGATGGCTGGCGGCCGCCTCGTAGTTCAGCAGCGTCCCGTTGGCCACCGTGATCTGACCGGTCGCGGCATCAATGGCAAACCGCCCGCCGGCGCTGCTGACTAACCAGTAGCTAAACGTGTCACCGGCATCGATATCGCTAGCCACGACCGAACCGACAACCGAACCGTTAGGCGAATTTTCGTCGATCGCCAGAGCCGTGGCCGTCAGATCATGCGGTGCATCGTTGGCACCATGGATGGTAATGACCAGCTGCGTGGTCGATGTTAGACCGCCTGAATCAGCGATCGTATAGCTGAACGTGTCGGTCAGCGTATCGGCAGCGGTCCGCAGCGCCTGGACGTCCGGATGTAGCTGGTCGATCACATACTGGTAACTGCCGTCGGCCTGCAGAGTCACCCAACCGTAGTTGCCCGCAACGCTCGAGCCTACCGCACCGGAGGTCGATGCCTGCACACCGACGGCCACGCCCACTACGCTGCGCGTGTCCCCCTGATCCACATCCCAATCGTTAGCTAGCGTATTGCCACTAGCCGAACTGCCTGGTGTTGCATTGGCCACACCACCCGCCTCGGTCGCCTGGCCGGAATCGGACTCGGCCACCGGTGCGTCATTGGTTCCGGTAATGGTAATCGTCAATTGATGTGTATCGTGGGCTCCACTCGGATCGGCCACCGCGATGGTATAGGTCAACACCAGTGACTGGCCCTCAGCCAAATAATCAAAGGCCTCACTGCCCGAATCAAACGCCCAGTTGATCGTTCCCGTTTCACTCGTGTTGTTGACGACATTCGTATTGACCGACAGCATGGCCAGCAGGGCTGCATTGTTCGACAGCAGGCCAGTCGTGGTTCCCGAAGCGACTACACTGGACACCGCTGCGGTCACGGTATCGGTAGTATTGATATCTTCAACCGACAGCGTACCACCACTGGTCACCGTCGTGTTAGTTTCAGCCAAGGTATCTGAATCGTTGTCGCCAGCTTCAACCGTAATGACCGGAGCCGAGTTGTCACCATTGATGACAATCGTGATATCCTGCGTGTCCGTTGCGTTTTGCGAATCGGTCACGGTGATGGTGTAGGTCAACGTGAGCGACTCACCTGCGGCCAGATAGCCGAACGTGTAGCTGTCCGAATCGAACTGCCAGTTAATTGTGCCAGCTTGCTGGCTGTCGGAAATGATGCTGGTATTGATTGACAACAGGGCTTCTAACTGCGCGTCGCTCAGCGCCAATCCGGTAGTATTGCCAGACTTGTTGAAGCCGGTCACTGCCGCTGTGACAACATCAGTACGATCCAGATCAGCTACGCTCAAGCTTCCATTGGTGGTCAATGTGTTGCCATCAACCGTCAGGGTATCACCGGTACTATCGGCCATTTCGACCGTAATCACCGGCACATCATTCGCTCCCGTGATCGTAACGGTGACTTCTTGCGTGTCGGTCGCGCTTTGCGAGTCGGTGACGGTCAGCGTATAGGTCAGGACCAATGATTCACCTACAGCCAAGTAGTCAAAGGCTTCACTGCCCGAATCAAACGCCCAGTTGATCGTTCCCGTTTCACTCGTGTTGTTAACGACATTCGTATTGACCGACAGCATGGCCAGCAGAGCTGCGTTGTTCGACAGCAGGCCAGTCGTGGTCCCCGAAGCGACTACACTGGACACCGCTGCGGTCACGGTATCGGTAGTATTGACATCTTCAACCGACAGCGTACCACCACTGGTCAGAGTCGAATCCGTTTCAGCCAAGGTATCTGAATCGTTGTCGCCAGCTTCAACCGTAATGACCGGAGCCGAGTTGTCACCATTGATGACAATCGTGATATCCTGCGTGTCCGTTGCGTTTTGCGAATCGGTGACGGTGATGGTGTAGGTTAGCGTGAGCGACTCACCTGCGGCCAGATAGCCGAACGTGTAGCCGTCAGAATCGAACTGCCAGTTAATTGTGCCAGCTTGCTGGCTGTCGGAAATGATGCTGGTATTGATTGACAATAGGGCCTCTAACTGCGCATCGCTCAGTGCCAATCCGGTAGTATTGCCAGACTTGTTGAAGCCGGTCACTGCGGCCGTCACCGTATCCGTGCGATCCAAGTCTCCAACACTCAAGCTTCCATCGGTGGTCAATGTGTTGCCATCAACCGTCAGGGTATCACCGGTACTATCGGCCATTTCGACCGTAATTACTGGCACATCATTGGTGCCTGTGATGGTGATGGTCACCTCCTGAGTATCGGTAGCCCCCTGGGAATCTTCTACCTGAATGGTGTAGGTCAGTACCAACGACTGGCCGACCGCCAAATAATCAAACGCCTCGGTACTCGAGTCAAACTGCCAGGTGATCGTTCCGGTCTGGCTGCTGCCATCAATCACCATTGAGTTGACGGACAACATCGCCAACAAAGCGGCGTTATTGGAAAGAAGTCCTGTTGTGGTTCCGGTAGCCACCACCGAAGTGACTTCGGCTGTTACTATGTCTGCCACATCAACATCGCTGGCCGTGAGTGTACCATCGGATGATAGTCCAGCATTTGCCTCAGTTAACGAATCGCTGATTGAGTCGCCACTTTCGACAGACAGAATTGGTGCATCATTGACATGGCTGACCACGATGGAGGCCAACGCGACGTTCGACGAATACGCCGTTGTGCCGCCGTTGGAGGAAGCATTGCCATAGTTGGCCGTGGCATTGGTCGAGGCTGTGCCGGTGGTTTGATCCCAGGCGCGATAGCTGAAGGTGGCGGTCTCGCCGTTGTTGTCGTCGGGGATGTAGCGAACCTGGGTGCTCGAAGTGATCAACAAGGCGTTCGTGTTGGAAACCGCCCCAAAAGCACGCCAAGTCACGCCGTCGGTCGAGTATTGCCAGGTACCATTGCCCGTTGTAGCTGTGATCGCCAATCCGCTGACGGCACCGTCATTCGCTCCCGTGATCGTAACGGTGACTTCTTGCGTGTCGGTCGCGGCTGCGAGTCGGTGACGGTCAGCGTTAGGTCGGACAGCGGTCACCTACAGCCAAGTAGTCAAAGGCCTCACTGCCCGAATCAAACGCCCAGTTGATCGTTCCCGTTTCACTCGTGTTGTTAACGACATTCGTATTGACCGACAACATCGCCAGCAGAGCTGCATTGTTCGACAGCAGGCCAGTCGTGGTCCCCGAAGCGACTACTGGACACCGCTGCGATCACGGTTCGGTATTGACATCTTCAACCGACGTACCACTGGTCAGAGTCGTGTTAGTTTCAGCCAAGGTATCTGAATCGTTGTCGCCAGCTTCAACCGTAATGACCGGGCGAGTTGTCACCATTGATGACAATCGTGATATCCTGCGTGTCCGTTGCGTTTGCGAATCGGTGACGGTGATGGTGTGGGTCAACGTGAGCACCACCTGCGGCCAGATAGCCGAACGTGTACGTCGAATCGAACTGCCAGTTAGTGGCCTGACTGCTGGCTGTCGGAAATGATGCTGGTATTGATTGACAATAGGGCCTCTAACTGCGCGTCGCTCAGCGCCCAATCGGTCGTATTGCAGACTTGCCGAAACCGGTCACGGCCGCTGTAACAACATCAGTACGATCCAGATCCAGCTACGCTCAAGCTGCATTGGTGGTCAATGTGTTGCCATCAACCGTCAGGGTATCACCGGTACTATCGGCCATTTCGTAATCACCGGCACATCATTCGCTCCGTGATCGTAACGGTGACTTCTTGCGTGTCGGTCGCGGCTGCGAGTCGGTGACGGTCAGCGTATAGGTCAGGACCAATGATTCACCTACAGCCAAGTAGTCAAAGGCTTCACTGCCCGAATCAAACGCCCAGTTGATCGTTCCCGTTTCCTCGTGTTGTTAACGACATTCGTATTGACCGACAGCATGGCCAGCAGAGCTGCGTTGTTCGACAGCAGGCCAGTCGTGGTCCCCGAAGCGACACTGGACACCGCTGCGGTCACGGTATCGGTAGTATTGACATCTTCAACCGACAGCGTACCACCATGGTCAGAGTCGAATCCGTTTCAGCAAGGTATCTGAATCTTGTCGCCAGCTTCAACCAATGACCGGAGCCGAGTTGTCACCTTGATGACAATCGTGATATCCTGCGTGTCCGTTGCGTTTGCGAATCGGTGACGGTGATGGTGTGGTTGGCGGCGACTCACCTGCGGCCAGATAGCCGAACGTGTAGCCGTCAGAATGAACTGCCAGTTAATTGTAGCTTGCTGGCTGTCGGAAATGATGCTGGTATTGATTGACAATAGGGCCTCTAACTGCATATCAGTGCCAATCCGGTGTATTGCCAGACTTGTTGAAGCCGGTCACTGCGGCCGTCACCGTATCGTGCGATCCAAGTCTCCAACACTCAAATCGGTGGTCAATGTGTTGCCATCAACCGTCAGGGGTCACCATTATCGGCCATTTCGACCGTAATTACTGGCATCATTGGTGCCTGTGATGGTGATGGTCACCTCCTGGTATCGGTAGCCTGGGAATCTTCTACCTGAATGGTGTAGGTCAGTACCAACGACTGGCCGACCGCCAAATAATCAAACGCCTCGGTACTCGAGTCAAACTGCCAGGTGATCGTTCCGGTCTGGCTGCTGCCATCAATCACCATTGAGTTGACGGACAACATCGCCAACAAAAGCGGCGTTATTGGAAGAATCCTGTTGTGGTTCGGTAGCCACCACCAAAGTGACTTCGGCTGTTACTATGTCTGCCACATCAACATCGCTGGCCGTGGTGTACCATCGGATGATAGTCCAGCATTTGCCTCAGTTAACGAATCGCTGATTGAGTCGCCACTTTCGACAGAAAGAATTGGTGCATCATTGACATGGCTGACCACGATGGAGGCCAACGCGACGTTCGACGAATACGCCGTTGTGCCGCCGTTGGAGAAGCATTGCCATAGTTGGCCGTGGCATTGGTCGAGGCTGTGCCGGTGGTTTGATCCCAGGCGCGATAGCTGAAGGTGGCGGTCTCGCCGTTGTTGTCGTCGGGGATGTAGCGAACCTGGGTGCTCGAAGTGATCAACAAGGCGTTCGTGTTGGAAACCGCCCCAAAAGCACGCCAAGTCACGCCGTCGGTCGAGTATTGCCAGGTACCATTGCCCGTTGTAGCTGTGATCGCCAATCCGCTGACGGCACCGTCATCTACATCCGCCCAGCTGGCGCCAGTCAAAATCGCCGAAGCCAATGTTCCCGACGACGTGGTGTCCTCATTGGTGCCGGTCAACGAATAGGTGTAACCGTTGGTGAGCGTGGGAGCATCGTTGACGCTGGTTACGACCATCGAAGCTGACGCCACATTGGCTGAATAAGCCGTCGTGCCGCCGTTGGAGGAAGCATTGCCATAGTTGGCCGTGGCATTGGTCGAGGCTGTGCCGGTGGTTTGATCCCAGGCGCGATAGCTGAAGGTGGCAGTTTCGCCGTTGTTGTCGTCGGGGATGTAGCGAACCTGGGTGCTCGACGTGATCAACAAGGCGTTCGTGTTGGAAACCGCCCCGAAAGCACGCCAAGTCACGCCGTCGGTCGAGTATTGCCAGGTACCATTGCCCGTTGTAGCTGTGATCGCCAATCCGCTGACAGCACCAGTATCTACATCCGCCCAGCTGGCGCCAGTCAGAATCGCCGAAGCAAATGTTCCCGACGACGTGGTGTCCTCATTGGTGCCGGTCAACGAATAGGTGTAACCGTTGGTGAGGGTGGGAGCATCGTTGACGCTGGTTACGACCATCGAAGCTGACGCCACATTGGCTGAATAGGCTGTCGTGCCGCCGTTGGAGGACGCATTGCCATAGTTGGCCGTGGCATTGGTCGAGGCTGTGCCGGTGGTTTGATCCCAGGCGCGATAGCTGAAGGTGGCGGTCTCGCCGTTAGCACTGTCAGGAATGTAGCGAACCTGGGTGCTCGACGTGATCAACAAGGCGCTCGTGTTGGAAACCGCCCCAAAAGCACGCCAAGTCACGCCGTCGGTCGAGTATTGCCAGGTACCATTGCCCGTTGTAGCTGTGATCGCCAATCCACTGACAGCACCGGCATCTACATCCGCCCAGCTGGCGCCAGTCAAAATCGCCGAAGCCAATGTTCCCGACGACGTAGTGTCCTCATTGGTGCCGGTCAACGAATAGGTGTAACCGTTGGTGAGCGTGGGAGCATCGTTGATATTTAAGACTGTTACATAAATCGTTTGCGAATCTAGCCCCCCCTGACCGTCGCTCACCTGTACGACAACTTCATAGATGTTATCCAGATTTGAATCGGTAGGTGCCTCGTAGTCGGGGGGATTTACAAAGGTCAGTACGCCAGTCTGGTTATGGATGTTAAACGCACCGCCGTCAGTCCCACCGACGATCGAATATGTCAGCGTGTCACCATTGGCATCAGTTGCCATGACGGTCGTTACAGCCGCTTGATTTTCGTCGACTGATATCGAAGCCGATCCACCGCCGCCATTAGAGGTAATCGTAGGCGGTAAATTGCTCGTGTCAAATGTAATGAGCAACTGCGGACCGTTGCCAGATTCGGAACTGTCATAAGTGATCGCGGTTGTCCCAAGATCGGGACTGCCAATAACCAATCCAAAGTTGGCAAAGTTGCCCAGATACCAACTGTTGACTAGGCTGGTAATATTCCAGGAATGTTGGCCAGTATCACCCGTATTGAGGGTGGCAATCACGGTTGAATTAAAAGCACCTCCAGCCAACGTCCAGTTCACACCCGCCTGAGCTTGCGTCCAACTAGCTGCACCGGCTGCACCCGACTGAGCGCCCTCCGTCCAAGCTTGCGTTAAGCGATAGACGTTAATGTTCATCGCGCCGCCATTGGCCGTCGAGTTCATGATCAACGTCGCGCTGGTGATGGTTGCGTCGCTGGGAATTGCCGACAGATCAAATTGGATGAGGATTCGAGAATTTCCGATGCTGCCACCCGATCTGTCAACGATCAGGCTTGAAGATTGCCCATAATTAAAACCCGTGTTCACACTGGTAATGTAAGTGTCTTCGAACGCGTAAATGACATCAGTGCCAACAGCATCGGTCACCGTTACGCTGATTGTTTGTGTACTTGAACCTCCGCGTCCATCGCTAGCTTGGACCGTGACCTGGTAGACGTTGTCCTGGTTCGAATCGTTAGGTGCTTCAAAGTCCGGTGCAACGATAAACGCTAATGCCCCAGTACTTGAATTGATGGTAAATTTAGCTGCATCTAGGCCGCCCACAATGGAGTAGGTTGGCGAGTTGTCATCCGGATCGGCGCTGGTGACAGTCGTCACAGCCTTGTTATTTTCCACAACGTTGACGTTCGCAGTTGCTCCGCCGCCGTTGGACGTAATCAGCGGCGAGTCATTAGCGCCTTGGATGGTAACCGTGA
Source organism: Pirellulaceae bacterium (assembly GCA_019636385.1). Taxonomy (NCBI): domain Bacteria; kingdom Pseudomonadati; phylum Planctomycetota; class Planctomycetia; order Pirellulales; family Pirellulaceae; species Pirellulaceae bacterium. Next base: position 1,247,737 of record JAHBXT010000002.1, read on the forward strand.
TTTGTGTCGTGCTGGTCAACCCACCGGAATCCTGCATGGTATAGGTAAACACATCGCTGAGTGTTTCGGCAGCAGATTTCAAGGCTTGTACCGTAGAATTGTTGTTGTCCACAGTATACGTGAAGTTACCGTTAGCCGCGATGATAATCGAACCATACGTGCCGACCACATTTGCTCCAACACTCCCGACCGTGTTCGCCACAATCCCGGCGGCAACGCCAATCACGGCCTGTGTGTCGCCAACATCCGGGTCGGTGTCGTTGGTTAACACGTTACCCGATGGGTTAATTCCCGCTGAACCATTGCTAATCCCGCCCGCTTCGACGGCAATGGCCGTGTCGACGTTAGCAGAGGGTGCATCGTTGACACTCGTGACCACCATGGAACCTGAAGCTACATTCGTGGAATAGGCTGTCGTGCCGCCGTTGGAGGACGCATTGCCATAGTTGGCCGTGGCATTGGTCGAGGCTGTGCCGGTGGTTCGGTCCCAGGCGCGATAGCTGAAGGTGGCGGTCTCGCCGTTAGCACTGTCAGGAATGTAGCGAACCTGGGTGCTCGACGTGATCAACAAGGCGTTCGTGTTGGAAACCGCCCCAAAAGCACGCCAAGTCACGCCGTCGGTCGAGTACTGCCAGGTACCATTGCCCGTTGTAGCTGTGATCGCCAATCCGCTGACGGCACCGGTATCTACATCCGCCCAGCTGGCGCCAGTCAAAATCGCCGAAGCCAATGTTCCCGACGACGTGGTGTCCTCATTGGTGCCGGTCAACGAATAGGTGTAACCGTTGGTGAGCGTGGGAGCATCGTTGACGCTGGTTACGACCATCGAAGCTGACGCCACATTGGCTGAATAGGCTGTCGTGCCGCCGTTGGAGGAAGCATTGCCATAGTTGGCCGTGGCATTGGTCGAGGCTGTGCCGGTGGTTCGGTCCCAGGCGCGATAGCTGAAGGTGGCGGTCTCGCCGTTAGCACTGTCAGGAATGTAGCGAACCTGCGTGCTCGACGTGATCAACAAGGCGTTCGTGTTGGAAACCGCCCCAAAAGCACGCCAAGTCACACCATCGGTCGAGTACTGCCAGGTACCATTGCCCGTTGTAGCTGTGATCGCCAATCCGCTGACAGCACCAGTGTCGACGTCGGCGTGACTGGCACCCGCTAAGATGGTTGAAGCCAAGGTGCCGGAGGAAGTCGTGTTTTCATTGGTACTCGTCAGGCTGTAAGTATAACCGTTAGTGATTGTTGGGGCTTCATTGACATCCAGGACCGTCACGGCAATATTCTGCGTCGTAGTCAGCGCTCCATCGCTGACTTGAACTTGCACGTTGTAAACATTATCGGTTCCAACATCGGTTGGGATCTCATAGTTTGGCCCCGTAATAAAACTCAGCACACCGGTGCTACTATGAATCGTGAACTTGGCAGCATCGGCACCACCGCTAATCGAGTAGGTCAGTGTTTGCGGTGGAGACCCGGGATCGCTGGCCGTAACTGTCGTGACAAAAGTGGAGTTCTCATTGATCTGCACCGCCGCATTTGCGCCACCGCCATTACTGGTGATGATTGGTGGCCCCACTTCGCCAGTGAACGTGGTGTAGGTGCCAGGACTGCTCTGTGTGCGATAATGGGCGAGAATGCTGTTGGCCGATTCGACCGTGGTTTGAAAACGAACTTCGTCAATCGAGCCTTGCCACCATTCGTTGTTTAACACGGATCGCCCGATATAAAGCGGACTACTGTTTGCTGACGGATTCGCCGAGGCGCTGGTGGTTGTGTAGACCGCCGAACCATTGACATAGACAACGATAGTATCGGTTGCATTGTCGAATGTCATCGCAACATGCGACCAGGTGTTTAAGGTCAGCGCATAATTGGATTTATATTGTGTACCAACGAGATAGACTTCCAGTTGGGCATTACGAATTCCAAACCAGTAATGCCAGGCATTGTCGGCCGGTCCCTTGCTTACAATCGTCCGCCAGGAGGAGTCATTGACAGTCGGTCTGACCCACGCCGAAATGGTAAATGTCTGGGTCTCGTCGAGGCTGTTCGCATCGCTTACCGTGATGTTTTGATTGCTGCCGTTGAACGACCGCCCATCTTCAATGATGCCGGTGGCGTTGGTACTGCCGACATTGGTGCCATTGTTGGCGTTGGCAGTGCTGTCTCCAAAGCTCCCGTTCGACAAATGCCAAACGCCACCATACGTTGAGTTCCAAGTGCCAGAATCATTCCACTGATTTGCCGCCGCAGCATTGCCATAGTAGACATAGAGTGACGTAGTCGAAAGCGCAGACAACGTCGGTACATTCACCCAGGCCTTAATACGACCGGTAGCAGCATCATAGCTTTCGATTTCGTGACTCAGCTTGGTCGTGCCGTCGCTGAGCGTGAATAGAATGTCCCCACCATCAGCCTGACCTACATTTCCGCCGTTGGCAGTTGATCTAAGACTAGCCTGGGTCACGTCGATGAGGATTGTAAAATTACTGGCATTGGTCGAACCGTCCAAGAGCGCCGCCGACACGGTTACCGTTTGCCGATATTGCCAGTTTGCGTTGTACCAGGCGAGACTGACTTCCGCTGAATACAGTTCTTCCATGTCGAATACGGCGGTAAAGCCCTGCGCAGCACTCAAAATAGCTCCCGTCGAGGCATACTCCAGAATCCAGTCTCCGTCAGCACCGGTCACATTATTTGATGCGAACACTTGGGCGGACGTAATTTCCGCCAATTGTTCCACCAACAACTGCCCGGCCAAATCGCCAGTAACGTCACATCCCAGTAGATAGATTTTGGTATCTGAACTGAAGCTTTTGCCTAAGACTTGCAAACTAGCCTGATAGTCCGTCAGGTTGTCGGCCGTGATCCAATTGCTGCCTAACTGAAAGGCGCCGGCCACGCCGTGCGAAAGAATGGAGAACGTTTCGATCTGCGACTCACTTTGGACGGCCCAGTTTCCAACCTGATTCAGAATATCGGCGGCTGATTGCGACTGACTGTTGTAGACAAACACCAGGGCGTGCTGTCGGACGGCTCTGATCAGGGTTTCTGAGTCCTCCAATTGCAGATCGATCAACACCACGTCCTTGGCCTGAAGTTGATCGAGAGCAGGTTGGTACGGATTAAGGGCTGTCTGAGCGGTGAAATGCCACTGGGCCTCTGTGGATTCGGCTCCCACACTGTTCCAAAAAACTTCCGCCTGACTGCCGATCAAATTGGCATACAAGCTGGCATCCGAGGCGGTCGATGCAATCCTTAACTGACTGGCTTCATTACCCCACAGGTGGTTGCCAACGAGTACGGTAGAATGGCTGTTTATCTCCAAACCTGCATCAGCAAAACCGGTGATGCCGAGCCCAATGATCCAACTCCCATCGCTGCCCTCGGCCAGCACTAAACCAGAACCGGCACTAGTCCCACTGCCGTCAATAACGATTGGCTGCGAATAACCGTCAATCGTGATGGCATCGGTGATCTCTGGCAATGCTTCCAGCAGATGGATGGTGTGCAGACCATCTCCTGCAATGGCAAAACGAATCGCGTCATGGCCTGCCAATGCATTGGCATCCAGAATGACCTGACGAAGCGAACCTGCACCGCTATCGTTGGCGTTGGTCACGATGAAGGTATCCAGCAGTCCATGCCATTCTGCCTGCATGGCAGCGCTAATGGCAATCTGCGTTTCGATCTCTCCAAGTTGGAACTCGAACAACCAGTTGCCACCTAAACTCTCGGTTCCAATGGCCGTCACGCTGGCCGCGATGTCAGCCCCCGTCAGATTCCTAAAATTCGTCAATAGCTCACGGCCCGCATCAGTGCTGGCCAGGTTGCACCCGTAGAACAACAGATCAGCTCGCTCGTTCAACGAACCTGCCCAAGATGCAAATTCATCCTCGCGAGCGGTTACCGCCGACAAATCAAACCAGGTATCACCGAACTTAACCGCGCGGTCCGTGCCGTGAGTAATGAAGTGCACTGCATCAAAGCGCTGCTCCGTTTGCTGCAAGTAGGCGTTAATTGTCAGCAGCCCATCAGTATCTGCGCCCAACAATACCACTTCCAGCCGCGTCCCTGCGCCGGCTTGGTTTTGCAGGTCGTTCAAGAGCTGCTGGTAATCGGCCACGCCCTGATCCAAGAACACCAATTCGATCCGCTCAACGACTACAGCCACCTCGCTCGCGGTCGTTAGAATCTGTGTCCAGGGGGCTGATATTCCAACCGGCTCCCGCGTGCCCGAGTTGGAAAACATCAACGCGTTTTCCACCCCCGCTGATAGAGCTTCGATCCCAGAATTGCATACCTGAAATCGGCACTCAGCACTTTCGCGACTCGCCAGCATATCGGCAGCAGTGAACGATGCGAGGGATTGCAGCGCATCATCACCTCCAGGACTGGGGACAACGCTCAGGCCGCACAACAAGATCTCGCCGCCCGAGGTCAGTGAAACATCCGATTGTGTCAATTCCTCCAGCAGTCGCGTAATCTGCGCGATGCCTTCGTCCACCCGGTTAAGAATGTGGATGTCGCAGGTTGCGGCGGTCTGGCTTGTCTGTTGTTCAGTGATCGGCCGGTCGACATCGTAGACTTCCGGCTGAGTCAGCATACATTCAAGGCGGTTGGCGGTGGCCACGGCAGATGCCGTCACTAGAGTTTCTGAGGCATACGCCAGTACCCAATTGCCGCCCAGCGTAGTCCCATCCGCCGGTTCCCATGCCTTCTCGAGGATTGCTGCGTCATTCTGCAATTCGTCGATAAGCCGTTGCTGTTCGATCAGGCAAGTGTCGATAAAGGCCTCATCCAGTTGGTGGGGTTCGGTAGCCGGAGTGTCTACGGGATATATGTCAGAACTGGATGGTGTGACACTGTTGGCATCGAGCTCATCCTCAGACAAGGGGTCGGCGTTGTGCAGTGCTTCAGCCAAACCATCTGGGGATACGGTGGTTTCTTCTATGCCGAGTGAAGCTGTAGCCGCAATTTCTTCCGGCGCAAATAAGGCTTCCGGCAAGTAATCAAAATTGTCTCCCAGCGGATCGGCCCACGAGTCCACAGGCTGAGCGTTCAGCTCTGCAGCGGCTGCCACAATATCAATTGGAAGTGGGGTGGCGCTATACAGTATCCGCTCTTCCAGAATCGCTACATCCATGGGTCGGCGACGAACTTGACCGCTGAGGCGAGTGCGCCACCAACAGCGAAGTACCGTAATTAGGCCCAACAGGGTTTTCCAATGTTTACGAATCATCTGTTTCAATGCTGCACCCTGCACGAGCGTTTCACATTCCAGAAGTTAGGCACGCCAGACGGTGCGTCCTTGGTTGGCGCATTGCCCCTGGGTGAGAGTAGCTGTGGGAACCGAAGCCTTTACCGCTTGCCTGGAGATTGTCAATCAGAAGATCGGACGGGGCTGAGTAAACTCTAGCGGGCGACCCATAAGATTGCGCTTGGAATGAAACTAGCGGCTGAAGCGATCATGACGTCCACGAAGTCTAGGCCGCAGTTGTAATCTGCCGTTTGAATGAATAAACAGGATCATGAGGCGGCTGATCAGTCACAATTTTGATTGGTATCGTCTCCTGAATACACTGATTATCCCATCTGTATGGGCTTAGAGACGCAAGAAACGGTTGCAACTACTAGCGTGTGTCGTGGTCTTTAAAGATGCAGCCGTTCACGCTAAAGCCCAGCGTCGGCCATGGGAGACCCCTTAACGGCAGAACGAAGCTCATTGAAATTTCTCTCTATTTTGTAAGAAAACATATCTGCAGACTGGCCTTGGTTAATCAGCATACAGATCTGTGAATGATTACGCGAAAACAAAAGGCTTTCTGTTTGCGAGCCGGTTCTGTGGGAATTACTATAGCTTTTCAAGGCCCCTACCTAACGACGTTACCGCCCCTATCCAACGGCGTTGTCGGTGGGCGAATTTGTATCGCATGTGCCAAATGATGAAACTGAACGCCCATTTGCAAAATTTGGCTACAGCCGCGATCACCGAAACGACTTGCCGAAGCAGTCCGACCGACACAGAGAGTGAAAGCTCCAAAGCTACCATTCATCGGAGTTTGCGAGAGTCGCCGGCGGCCCTCTCGCTATTCGTCTCAGCGAACGCGTTTCCGCTGGCTGATGAGTTAGCCCACAGTGAAGACGAGCGCAAGCGAAGAGCATTTCAGCATTGTCGGCATCGCCCGATTCCAAGCTGGAAGCGAGCCATGGATATCGTGATTAGCGTGTTTCTAGCTGTGCTTTTGCTGCCGGTACTAGCTGGAATTAGTTTACTAGTACTGGTCGTGTCGGGCCGGCCCGTTCTGTTTCGTCAGAAGCGCTTAGGAGAGATGGGTCGAGAATTTGTGATATTCAAATTCAGGACGCTTCACGAAAGCCCAGTCGCCACCGAAGACCACCGTCAATTTGTAGCTGACTTGATGGACAGTACTCAAGCTGCTGCCAAGCCTGATTTATCAAAGCGAATGATTCCGGGTGGCCGACTGCTGCGTAGTACATCGCTGGACGAACTGCCGCAACTACTGAATATTTTGCGTGGCGAAATGAGTCTGATTGGGCCGAGACCGGACGTATTGAGGTGGGAAGACTACGAACCTGAGCAGCTCAAGCGATTCGAAGTATTGCCCGGCGTAACCGGTCTGTGGCAAGTCAGCGGCAAGAACAAGCTGACGTTCAACGAGATGGTTCAGAAGGACCTGGAATATATTCAACGGCGATCGCTCAGGCTGGATATGAGCATCCTACTGAAAACGATAAAGCTGGTCGCACGTCAGGATAATAACTAACGCTCGCTGTGAACTAGAGCAAGCTACACGCCAGAAATTGTGCATTGTTTGTTGTCAACTTTGAGAACTCAACATGATTCGAATTGGTACGGTTGGATTGGGGTACTGGGGCCCTAATCTACTGCGGTGCTTGACCGAAATCCCGAATTGCAAAGTAACAGCGGTTTGTGATCAACGGCCAGATCAGTTGCTGCGCATGCGCGAGCGACACCCAAGCGTACGCTGTTTCCAAGATTTTTCACAGATGTTGGAGAGCAATCTAGTTGACGCGGTGGTCATTGCTACTCCGACGACCACGCACTTTCCTTTGGCCATGCAAGCTCTGGAACGAGGGCTGCATGTCATGGTGGAAAAGCCCTTGGCGCAAACGTCGGAACAGTGTCGCGACATGATAGCGACGGCTGAATCACTGTCGAGAGTGTTATTCGTGGGCCACGTGTTTCTGCATTCTACGCCAGTACTGAAGCTGAAAGAACTGATCGACCAAGGAGAGCTAGGGCGACTGAGCTACATCAGCAGTCGGCGACTGAATCTCGGGCCAGTTCGAAAAGATGTAGGCGCTTTGTATGACCTGGCGACGCACGACATCTCGATGATGCTATACCTCCTGGACGATAATCCTCTGCGAGTTAGCTGCACCGGAATCGACTTGTTGAAGCCTGGTAATCACGATGTCTGTAATTTGACAATGCATTTTCCAGAGAACCGCATGGGCATGATCCATGTCAGTTGGCTGGACCCGCGTAAGGAACGCGTATTGACGGTTGTCGGGGACAAGAAGATGGCCGTGTACGACGACTTGGATCAAGAAAAGATCAAGGTGTTCGACAAGGGGGTCAATTTACCTCCACCGGCCGGCGATTTTGCCGAATTCCAGTTCTCCTATCGACACGGCGGGAGTTATAGCCCGTACCTGAATGAGAAAGAACCGCTGAAGGCGGAGTGCACTGATTTCATACGCTGCATTGTGGATGGCGGCTTGCCAGTCACAGGCGGGGAAAATGGTTTGGCAGTGGTTGAAGTGTTGGAAGCTGCACATCGTTCGCTGCTTCGCGACGGTGCTCCCGTCTGGTTGGGCACAGATATCGAGCTTGACGAGCGGCACGCTTCGCGAGCAGCACGTTGACTGGCCTGGCGCTACTGGAGCGGCTTATGAAAGTTAACATTCACCCTCAAGCACTGGTCGAATCGTCAGACATCGGCGAAGGCACTAGTATCTGGGCATTTGCTCATGTCATGCAGAATGTGCGAATTGGCAGTGGTTGTAACATCGGCGACCACACATTCCTGGAATCAGGCGCTTCGGTCGGCAACCAGGTAACCATCAAGAACCAGGTCTGCATTTGGGAAGGGATCACTATCGAAGACGGTGTACTGATCGGCCCGCGCGTCACGTTTACCAACGATCGCTATCCGCGATCTCCGAGAATGCCAGAAGCCCAACAGCGTTATACCGTCCGCGAAAACTGGTTGTGCCGGACGGTTGTTCGCTGGGGCTGTTCGATTGGTGCAGGGGCGGTTATCTGCCCAGGACTAGAGCTGGGATATTACTCGGTGATCGCAGCCGGTGCCGTGGTTAGTCGGAATGTGCCAGCGTTTTCATTGGTTCGTGGCAATCCAGCCCGATTCGCTGGGAACATGTGCAGTTGTGGACAGCCGCTGAAAGGGCCGTGGGAGAGCACCCAGTGTGGCCAGTGCGGTGAAACCGGTTGTAGCAGGCAGGAGCGACTGAATAGCCGGCTTTCGCTGGCATCGCATGTTGAATCGACGTCCGGCTTTAAGCAGCATAGTTAATCGGCCTAGTCGCATCGTGTGCACCGCCATTTTCAGAGCGTTGGGCGATCAAAGGCCATAGAATCACATCCGGATACATACCCAAATCAACATGAACGCCAGACCTCAGCCCAATACTGGCCGCAATTTGCCGCCAATCCCACTTGTAGATTTAGCCACTCAGTCGCAGCAAATTCGCGATGAAGTTCTGCAGCGCATGGCGCGGGTAATTGACGAAGGCCGGTATATACTTGGCCAGGAAGTAGCCGAGTTTGAAACTCAATTTGCACAATACTGCCAAGTGCCGCATTGCGTCGGAGTAGCCAACGGAACGGACGCGCTGCATCTGGCACTGAAAGTCCTGGGCATCGGTCCAGGTGATGAAGTCATAACCGTGGGAAATTCATTTGCGGCTACCGCATTCGCCATCGCTTATACGGGTGCCACAGCGGTATTGGTCGACATTGACCCTCAAACATACAATATCGACGCCAACTTGGTTGAAGAAGCGGTCACATCTAGAACTCGCGCCATTCTGCCCGTTCACCTCTACGGGCATCCAGCCCCGATGAGAGAGATACTGGATATTGCTGGCAGGCACAATCTGCGAGTCGTAGAGGACTGCGCACAATCGCACGGCGCAGAAATCAGTGGCCAGCGCTGTGGGTCGTTCGGGGACATAGGTTGTTTCAGCTTTTATCCCGGCAAGAATCTTGGAGCCTTTGGCGACGGTGGCGGAATTGTAACTCGCGATCCGGACATCGCTGAGCAATTAACGTTGTGGCGAAATTACGGCCAAAAGGTCAAGAATCGTCACGACTTGCTGGGGTTCAATTGCCGGTTAGATACGCTGCAAGCCTGTGTGCTGTTGACCAAGATGCAGTATATCCAGCAATGGACTGAACAACGGCGTCAGGTAGCGGCTTGGTACACTGAGGAACTGCGTGATACCGAACTAGAATTACCCAGTGAGCAGGCTGGATACAAGCATGTCTATCACTTGTATGTCGTTCGCCACCGGCAACGCGACCGATTAAGCGCGCACTTGGCCCAGCAGAATATTGCCTGCGGCGTGCATTACCCCAATCCGCTCTATCGAGCACAACCATTTCACGGTGCGATAACCTTGCCCTGGGGATTGCCGGTTTGCAGTCAGTACTCCAACGAGATCCTGTCGTTGCCTTTGTATCCTGAAATGACTCGGCACCAAGTGGAACGTGTTGCGGAGGGTGTTCGCACCTTTGTCTCAAGCGCAGTTGGCAAGTCGTAAATTGCCAGGCAGACAAACGCCCTTCGGACACCGGACTATCTAGGAGTGGATCGTTGTTGACGATACGTGACTACCGGGAGATTCCCGAATGGGACGAATTCGTGCGCCGCCATCCCAAGGGATCCGCCTTGCATACTGGCGCTATGATTCGTAGCCACGAGGCAACGAAGAAGCATATCCCTTATGCTATCGGTGCCCTGGATTCTACCGGTAAACTGTGTGCGCTGTTGGTCGCCGTTCGCGTCACGACAGGTGCACACGCAGCCTCGACCATGGCCACACGCTCCATTCAGTTTGCTGAGCCAATTTATTTGGAGGAAGCGAATGGACATCTGGGGGTCAGACTGCTGATCGCGCAACACGATGCCTACATGGCGTCGCGAGCGTTGTTCGCCGAAGTGCGTCCGCTGTTTGATGTAAGCGCTGGCCAAGACCCGCTGGTGGACTGCGGATACCAGAAGCTGGGCTACGTGAATTATGAACTGCCGTTGTGTTCCTGCGAGGACGAGCTGTTTAGACGTTTGGGAGGCAAACGTCGCAATAATGTGCGCAGCGCACAGCGCAAGGGAGTTGAGGTTCGAGAACAGAACACACCCCAGGGCATCGCAGAATTCTATGCGCTGGTATGTGCAAGCTACGCGCGATCGAAGTTGCCGGTGGTGGACTGTTCGCTCTTTGAAGCTGCCTCCAAGGAGTTCCTGGCCCAGCACTGGCGAATCTACACAGCATATTTCGAGGGGCGAGCGGTTTCATCGGGCTGCTTTCTGGCTTTTAAAAACCGGGTTATTTGTTGGTACGCCGGAACTTTGCGTATTCCCGGAGTTCCCGCAATGAGCTGTTTGTTCTGGCACGCTATGCGGACGTTTGCAGCCGAAGGGTACGAGGTATTTGACTTGGCAGGTGGCGGCTGGGAGGGTGAGAGTTATGGCCCTGGTCAATTCAAATCAAAATTTGGTGGCCAACAAACCAATTTCGGTAGATACCGCAAGGTCTACTCGCCGTGGAAAATGAAAGTTGCTAACGCGATTTATCAGCGAGTTCGAGACTTTCTGGCCCCCGGCGAAGAACTAGCAAGAGCCTCCAAGTAGATCAGGTCGCGCTCAGCCAACTAGCGCTCGTTGTACTAGCGATAACTGAATCCATCCGAGTTTGAGAATTTCGTTCCCCATGACCAAGCGCTCGCGCCCAATCAGAATCTTGATGCTGCTGGAAAACGCATCATTCCCCGACGATACGCGCGTGCGCATGCAATCGCAAGTACTGTCCGCCGCTGGCTATGAGTTGACCGTCATCTGCCCTACGAACCGATTGGCCACGCGAAAATACGAAACAGTCGACGGCGTGCGCGTATTTCGCTATCCGCAACCTCCCGAACTAGGCGGCCTGCTAGGCTACATGATTGAATACGGTTATTCGATTGTCATGCAGTTTCTATTGAGTCTGTTCGTCATGATGCGTGGCGGGTTTGATGCCATTCACATGCATACACCGCCGGACGTAAACGCAATCATTCCCGCATTTTACCGACTATTTGGCAAGCGGTTTATTTACGACCTGCATGATCTGTCCCCAGAGCTGTACCATGCCCAACGCCTGGGCCGTGGCAACCGGCTAGTTACTAAAGTGCTCTTGGGGTTCGAAAAGTTCGCCTCGCGAACTGCCGATCTACTGATCGCTACCAACGAAACACAACGCCAGGTTCAGATTCGTCGCTGTGGTGCTCAACCAGTTCGTTGCCACGTTGTGCGCAACGGACCCAATGAGTCATTTCTGCAAGCAAAGACTTCGGCAGCTCGGCCGAGCGGTGAGTCGCTTATCGTTATTGGCTATGTAGGCGTGATGGGTATTCAAGATGGCGTAGATTACCTGGTGCGCGCTATCGACATTGTGGTACGACAATACCGACGTGATGATTTGCGAGTTGTCTTGGTTGGCCATGGCGCCGCCCTGAGCGAGTTGCAGGCCCTGACGCGCTCCCTGGGGCTCCAGGATATCATTACCTTCACAGGGCGAATACCTTTCGCCGACATCCCGGCCATGATCGCCGAGTTTGATATTTGTTGTACTCCAGACCCCAGCAATCCTTACAACGACAGCTGCACGACCATCAAGACTATGGAGTATATGGCTCTGGGCAAGCCCGTAGTGTGCTTTGAAACTCCAGAGAATATTAAGACGGCTGGAGCGGCGGCACTGTATGCTAAAGATAATGACATCCAACAGTACGCACGCCTCATTAATCAGTTGATGGGCGATGTGGAGCTGCGACAGAAGTTAGGCGCTGTGGGGCGCGAAAGAATTGAAAAACAGCTTGCTTGGAAACATCAGGCCAGCCAGCTCGTGCATGCCTATGACAGTCTATTCGGCATTACGCGCAGTTGGTCCAATCGTACGCTGGAGTTGACGGCGAATTGCCAGTATTCGATCGCATCACTTCCCCAAAGTGAGCTAAACGGGACGTCAGCACACTGCGAACTTTCACAGACCGCTCATTACGCTTTTCCTGGAGAAGTTCAATCTGTGTTTGCCAGGCATCTTGCAAGCGATGTCGAGAAAACTCGCTTAAGCCTAGCGTTCCGAATGTACTATCTGCTGCGTCCGCTGATTCCCTTGTCCGTGCGTCAATTCTTGCAGCGGTCGCGACGCCAAGCGATACAGCCGATTCCGGATTGGTACACTCCGGTGACCTTCTTGCGTGAACTGAAATCGGCGGTGGATTGTGCGGAAGCTGCGGGTCATGAACAACCCGTGCTTCACCCCTGGCCGGATGGGCAGAGGTACGCCGTTTCACTTACGCACGACATCGAGACGGCGGAGGGCCAGCGCTGCGTTCGGGAGATCGTTGACATGGAGGAAAAGTATGGCTTGAAGTCTGCTTGGTATTTCGTGCCGCACAAGTATCGACTGGACCTCGGGTTGATTCGAGAATTGGTTGCCCGCGGAAACGAAATCGGCATACATGGATACAATCACGACGGGCGGTTGTTCGCCTCGCAGTCGATTTTCAATTACCGTGTGAAACACATTAATGAGGCAGGCAGGCGGTTCAATGCCACAGGCTTTCGAGCGCCGATGGTGCACCGCAATCTGCAGTGGATGCAGCAGCTAGAATTTGACTATGACGCCTCCTGCTTTGATATCGACCCTTATCAAGCGATGCCCGGTGGTGTCGGCAGTCCATGGCCTATGATCGTGGGCAAATTAGTGGAATTGCCATACACCCTGCCACAAGACCATACCCTGTTTGTATCACTCGGTGAGACCTGCCCTCGGATTTGGCTGCATAAGCTACAGTTGCTGCGAAGCATTTCTGGCATGGCCTTGCTGGTAACACACCCGGATTACTTGAAAGCTGCTGTCCATCGGGAGAGTTACCTGCGACTATGCGAACATCTGTGGCAATCGCCAGAAAAATGGCTAGCTTTGCCTCATGAGATTGCATCTTGGTGGCGGGCCCGTCAAGCAACTACGATTCTGGCTGATGGGACGCTCGCAGGTCCCGCCGCCCAACGCGGCCGAGTGACACATCTTTCAAAACTACTGGCCGACTTGCCCGAACAGCTGGCCAGCTCATTAGTGAACTAGCGGATTGCCGAAATCAAGGCCGCGCAGTTGTCAGGTTTCCGCAGCGGATTCTTGGGCATGTGAAACCGTACTCCGTTGCCAATGCCACTGTTTCTGCCCCCCGCTTGCTCTGTCCAGCGGAATTCGGGTTGACCTGGATGATTCCCATTGAATAGTGTCTTTCGATAGCTACGCCAGCTGACAGGTGGAAGCCAGAGTTTCTGCTTCACGCTCTTGCTAGCGTAGCAACCAGGACAGTCTCCACCGTTTAGCCCCTACCACTTAGAAAGTGACGGGATGCAGGTCCAGCTTACTCGCCTAGCCATGATCATTGGCACCGCGTGTCTACTAGGATTTCATGCTACCGCTCAAGAGATCAGCCGGCCAGATGCTGAGGGCGAGGTCACGATATCAGTGCCCTCCCAGCAAATGCAGCCGCTGTTGAACGATCTTGCCGGTTGCTTGGCACAAAAAACTGCTGCCAGCACGCTGCCAGACGGCAAAATCCAGTTTTCCCGGGGGACTCAGCGGGCAATCCTCAGTTTTGATCCGCAAAACTCAGTGCTGCGCCTATCCGGAACGGCTCAGTTGACTGCTCAAATTGCTCAGCTCTGCAGAGCTTACACTGATAACGCGGCCGGCAATTCGGCAAAAATAATTCCGCTCAATTCAGCCGGGCAAGCATGTCTGATCAAGCAAGCCGTCTTTCAGTCTCCAGAAAAAGCACCCGCATCGGGCAGTTCGCAGATTCCGTCCCAGTTGCCGTCTTTTCGAGGCTTTAGGCGCGTCCAGTTAACGGCGTCTGCCGCACAAGAAGAGTCCACGGAAAGTACCGGCGCCCCAAGCCAGGGCGACGAGGCAAAAGCCGAAGAGCTTCGCGGCCTTCCATTGCAGCAGTTTGATGGTGTGCAGGTCGAAATGTTGCCCGAAATCGATGCCATCATATTAAGGGGCCGTGACAAGCAACTGGAAGGCCTGGCAGAAATCATCAAACAGTTAGACGAAGCCAGTCGCTTGGCTGAACCGGAAATCGAAGTACTACTACTCCAGCATGTGAGTTCTCAATCGCTGGCGCCCCTCTTGCAATCGACCCAGCAGGCGGTTCTAGCTACCAGGCAAGGCCGCGTTCAAATTACTGGACTGTATCAGCCCAATGCCATCCTGCTAATCGGCTGGGGCGATGCCCTGAAGATATCCAAAGACTTAATCTCCAAGCTTGATCGTCCCGTACCACCAAGTTCGATGCTGGACGTCATACCACTGAAACATGCAGTGGCTAGCCAACTGCAAACGCAATTGCAGAGCCTGTTTCAAACGCGGACCAGTGCTGGCAGCCTATCCCCGATTATTCAATCTGCCATCGACGCGCGCACCAATGCTTTGATCATCCATGCTGCGCCACGAGATTTAGAGGAAATACGTCAGTTGATCGTCAAGCTGGATATTCCTCGGGGCCAAGCGATGCAGCAAGCCAAAGTGTTCGAGATCCGACATAGCTTGGCCGCTGATATTGCAGCGGCACTGCGGCAAGCGGTAGCCAGTAGCACAGCAGAAGGCAGCTTACCGATCGAATTGATCGACAAAGACGGTCAGCCTATAGCAAGCAGCAGCAGCCTGTCTGCGACGCGCATCACCGTCAACGACCGTAACAACACGTTGATCGTATCGGCAGCCCCAGAGAATTTGAACCTTATCCAACAGTTGATCGCACAACTAGACACGCCTGGCATGGTCGCCAAGATCAAAATCTTTCCCATCATTAACGCTGATGCCAGTTCGCTAGTCGAAACGTTACGATCGCTGATACCTTCGCAGAGTTCGGCCGCGACAAATTCAAGCCCACAGCTTTCGGCTTCAGCGGACGAAAGTTCGCTGGTGCCACTCCGATTCACCGTCGATGGTCGCGGCAACAACATCATCGTTGTCGGCTCTGAAGGTGATTTGAAGATTGTTGAGGCGCTGATCGTTCGCTTGGACGAAAGCGATACCATGCAGCGCAAGAGCACCGTCTACCGTCTGAAGAATGCCCCGGCAGTCGATATTGCCTTGGCCGTAAATGAGTTTCTACGCAATAAACGACAAGTCGAGGCCGCTGCGCCCGGTGCCATCAATCCATTTGACCAATTAGAGCGCGAAGTTGTGGTTGTGCCCGAGCCCGTCCAAAACAAGTTGATTCTCAGCGCCACCCCCAGGTACTATGACGAGATCAGTCGGTTAATCGAACAATTGGATCAGCAGCCTCCCCAGGTCATGATCCAAGTACTGATTGCCGAGATCAGCTTGGGTACGACTCACGAGTTTGGCATGGAGTTAGGACTGCAGAGTTCCGTGTTGTTTGACCGTAGTTTGCTGGGAGACTTGTTAAAGCGGACCACCTCCACATCCACATCGACACCGGGTGGCGTCGTCACTGAGACGATTGACGAAATCGTCGCCGCCAGCAATACGCCCGGATTCAACTTCAACAATTCGCCACTCGGCAACAGCGGATCGGCAAAATCGCTTGCCAAGTCGGGAGTAGTCGGTGGCCAAGGTCTTTCCAATTTTTCGGTGGGCCGGAACAATGAGCGACTGGGTTTCGGTGGGCTCGTCCTATCAGCGAGCAGCGAAAACGTCAGCTTCTTATTGCGAGCGCTGCAAGATTGCCGGCGACTGGAAATCCTTAGCCGACCCCAAGTCCTGACGCTCGACAACCAACAGGCGTTTATTCAAGTAGGTCAACGGATTCCACGCATCACCACCGCCAATGTGACGCAGTTTGGATTTCAGACGGGAGTCACACTTGAGAATGTCGGCTTGATCTTGGGCGTGACGCCGCGCATTAGCCCCGAAGGGAATGTGGTGATGGAGATTGACGCAGAAAAATCGAAGATTCGCCCGGAAAGTGAGGGAATTCCCATCTCCGTTGCCCAAGACGGATCAGTCATCCGCTCGCCCATCCTCGACACCATCACCGCTCAGGCCACTGTCAGCGCTGCCGATGGCGAAACGATCATTTTGGGTGGACTGATTTCCAAGGAAACCAACAAGGTGCATCGAAAGGTACCCTGGCTGGGTGACATTCCAGTATTAAAGAATCTATTTCGCTATGAATTGGACGAGATGAATCGCAGCGAGTTGCTCATTATCCTGACGCCACACGTTATTCGCAATGAGGTCGACATGCAGCGACTGAAGCAGGCCGAATTTGCACGAGTAAGCTGGTGCGAGGCGGATGTGTTCGACATCCATGGCGATGTTCGGTCCTATGCGGGATTGACCTCGCATTCGCTAGAAGGTGATCAATGGCCAATCGTCTATCCCGATGTTGATCCTCGTGGCATTCCCGCAGCTCCAGTCCAGGAAGCAATGCCCATTTCGCCGGGGACTCTCAGGCACAACGCACCGGCATCAATGCCCGCAGAGACCACACGAGCGCCAGGCTCATTGACCACAGTACTGAACGAGTTGCCAATTGCATCTTCTGCCACTGTGCCAGCCAGTTTTGCAGCTAACAATGGCCCAGAGGAGTCTTTGAAGTCGGCCGAATTTGACTCATCCAGTCTGCCAGTCCGACCCGCTGCGCTGTTTCCGTCGTCGCAAGCTCCGCTGGATCCGTTTGGCAAACCGATCGGAGCACGCCCATGAGCCAGTTGGTCCATTGTCAACCTGCGACTGTCGGATTGCCATTTCGACTGGCAACCATTGTCTTGACTCTGGGTGTGGTGCTGTCGTCTGGCTGTCAGTTCTCACCTAAATTCCAGGCAGATTCGCTATGGCCCTGGAAGAAACAGGAAAAGCCTCAGGTTCCCGATCGGATATTGGCCGTATGGAGCGACTCGGTGCTGCATCAACCTGGGCAACCAGGCGTGCGGGGCTTTGGTGGCAGGATTTATTTTTACAAGACGGACATCAATCAGCCCGTTACTGTGGATGGGGGCTTGGCAGTCTATGTCTTTGATGCTGATCAAGTCGATCCGCTGGATCAAAAACCATTACGTAAGTTTGTGTATACAGCCGAACAATTCACACAGCACATGAGCCGTACGGAACTTGGTCCGTCGTATAGCGTTTGGTTACCATGGGACGAGGTTGGTGGCGCATCGCGAAAATTGAGCCTGATCGCGCGTTATGAAGGTAGTCAAGGTGGCACGACTATCTCCGAACCGGCAATTAAACTTCTGCCGGGAGTCCCCGCATCCAGCACGAAAGACCAGCCGACTGAGCTGGCCGACAGTCAATCCAATGTCAGAGTCGTCGGTCATCAGCGAGAATCACGCGAACCGGTGATCCAAGGTCCAATCCCCGGTGCCAGACCTGTGCATACAATTGACCTGCCTCCCGCATTTCACCAGCATTTGAAATCTGAGTCGACAAACTTGGGTACTCCACCCAACAACCCGAATTTAGCTCCTGGCGTCGTTCCACCGATCGCACTAAACAGTCCGCATTCACCTCAACTTCACACCACTGCCAGTCAAACTGCAGAGAACTCTGCGCCTGATAATCCTCAGGCGGAGAATCAGCAGAAGCCGGTCAATAGTCTGGCAGATCGTCAAGCTAACCTGCGACAGGCCAGGCCACTCACACAGTCTCGCTGACTGACAATTGACCTGTAGTGCAGCATTGGCCGCTCTTGTGGGGTCAGGGCGTACTGGGTTGTGTCGGCTATTTGAACCTACGGTATCATACCTAACTGGTGGTTGGCATGATTTACCAGTTGTAAGCGGGGCCAATTTATTTGCATCACACAGGCCAGAGTCATAAGGTTTGGGCTCACGACTAAGGGATCAGGATAATGGAGAATTGGGAGGCGTGGCTGTCGATTTCAGTCGCGCTTAGCTTGTTGGTGGGGTTGGCTTTTCGGGTGGCTACGGCCGACGTCTTGGCGCTGATTGGCCTGGCCGCGATTATGCTGGCACAGAACGTGACGGGCACCAAGCTGCTACCATCGCCTACCGAAGCCGTTGCTGGATTTGGAAACGCGGGGCTGATTACTGTGGCGTTGCTGTTTGCAGCGGTTGCCGGATTGGAATTTACAGGTGGGACACAACTGGCGACCGGATGGCTGCTGGATAAAGCCCGGACGCTGCGCGGAGCGCAGTTCCGATTACTTGCACCTGCGGCGATCGCCAGCGCCTTTTTGAACAACACACCAATTGTGGCGGCATTGTTGCCGGTGACAGATGATTTGAGCAAGCGTTTGAGAGTTAGCCCCAGTCGCCTGCTACTGCCACTGTCGTACGCGGTAATTCTTGGCGGACTGTGCACGCTGATGGGAACGAGCACGAATCTAATCGTGCGGGATTTGTACGAGCAGCGATTTAACTCCAGTTTGAGCTTTTTCGCACCGGCACCGGTAGGCATTCCCGCACTGGTAGTAGTGCTCGTCTACATGATTACCTGTTCCAGAGTACTGCTTCGCGATCGCCGACCGGCGGTGAGCGCGTCGGATGACCCCAAGCAATATACGGTCGAAGTGCAAGTAGACCCTGCTGGTCCGCTGGTTGGGAAGACTGTCGAAGAAGCCGGCTTGCGTCATCTGCCGGGCCTATACCTGGCGGAAATTCAGCGTGAAAACAATATCATCACAGCAGCCAAGCCCAGTGAGCGCTTGCTGGGTGGCGATGCGCTGATTCTAGTTGGTGCGTTAGACACTGTGGTCGATCTGCGCAAGATTCGTGGTCTGATTAGTCCCGATGATCAAGCGCGTAAGTTGCAAGTTCCGGCATGGCGAAGAACGTTGGTCGAGGCGGTCGTGAGCGCTCGCTGCTCGCTGCTGGGGAAAACGATTCGCGAAGGCCAATTCCGCTCGCAGTTTGGTGCTGCCGTCGTGGCCGTGGCGCGTGGCGATCGCCGGTTGTCAGGCAAGATAGGCGATGTGCGGCTGGAGGTGGGCGATGTATTGCTGTTGGAGGCGGCACCATCGTTTATGCACCGCCAGCGCGAATTGCGAGATTTTATCTTGGTCAGTGCTGTAGAAAAAGCGGCAGTCCGACGGCATGATCGAGCTGCTTTGTCGGTGATTATCATGTTGGGCCTGGTGGCTGTGGCCGCACTGAATGTAGCGTCGATTTTGACCGCCTCGTTGATTGGTGCTTTGCTGATGGTCCTGTGCCGCTGCTGCACGCAAGGCGAAGCGCTACGTAGCGTTGAATGGTCAGTGCTGATTGTGATCGGGGCAGCTATCGGCATCGGCAATGCGCTGGATAAAAGCGGTGCAGCTTCTAGTCTGGCCAACGGATTGCTGGAATTGGCGGGCGGGAATCCGCTCTGGTCGCTGGCTGCGGTCTATTTGGCCACCATGCTAACTACGGAACTGGTGACCAACAATGCGGCGGCAGTGTTGATGTTTTCAATAGCCACCAGCGCAGCCGCCAAGCTGGGTGTCGACGTGACGCCGTTTGTTATCGTGGTGATGATCGCGGCATCCGCTAGTTTTCTAACGCCATTTGGATATCAGACCAACATGATGGTCTATGGTGCTGGAGCCTATCGCATTTCAGACTACGTGCGATTTGGGTTGCCGGTAACGTTGATCCTCTTTGCGCTCAGCATGGTTATCGTGCCTTGGTACTGGCCGCTAGTGAGCAAATAAGAATTCGGAGCTGCTTAGGAGGCTCCACAGCAGGTCTTCCAGTGCCTCGCGAGGTGAGGCACCAGCAGCTAGAGCATCCCTCAATTCCTGCACGACGCGCTGGCTCTCAAGCGTCGCTGGACGCCGAGACAACGTGCGGATGTAGGCTTGCTGGACGATCGTCTCCAATGGCAGCGAACTGTCCAGCCAGTCTGTGAGCACGCAGGCGTCACTGGCCAGTTTTTCATTGATGGTCTCTCCGTTGCTCAGATGCAATACCTGCACGACCGTGGGCTGGTCGCTACGTTCACACTGGCAGGTAATGCGCCGCTGGTGCCGACCAAACGCTTGCAGAAAGCGGTTGGCAACGGCCGAGTCGTACAAGCCAAGGGCGGTAGTGCCTGGAGGATAGAAATCCGTCGGCTGTTTATCAGCACCTGAGAATTCAATCTCTTTGAAGACGGTAGGCACATTGGTCACTTGAACCACCGCATCGTGCAGCACTTCGGCCATCAATCGTCGCGGATAGTAGCGGCAGAAAAATCGTTGGTCGTCGCGATTCAAAGGGGTAGCTTCGGATGACAATTGATATACGCTGGAGTTCATGATCAGTCGCATGAGGACTCGAAGATCGTAACCCGACTGCGCCAGGTAATCGGAAAGCTGTCGCATTAGTCGCGGGCTGGAGGCCGGATTGCTGGAGCGCAAATCATCCACCGGCTGTATCAGACCAACTCCAAAAAAATTGGCCCACACGCGATTGACGATGGCTCGGCTAAAATAAGGATTCTCGGGAGCGGTTAACCAAGTAGCCAGTGATATTCTGCGATCTTCTGAATCCAGTTCATCTAACGGCGGAGAGTCCAGGGCAGCTGGAGGTTGTGGTCGGCCGCGCGATGGCTGAATCAAGTCTCCGCGGTCCAGCACGACCAACGTGCGAACACCATCGCCGTTACGTGCGTCACCCCCCCAGCCTTTGGCGCGCACGCGCGAAAACAGATTGGCCATCGCATAGTACTGATCGTTTGTCCATTTCTCCAAGGGATGATTGTGGCACTTGGCGCATTCAATGGACAAGCCCATGAAGGCCAAGCACACGTTTTCGGTCATGGCCTCAGGCGTCTGATGGATAGCGTAAAAATTGGTAGCGCCATACTGTAGACTGTCGCCTCGCGCCAACACAATTTGTCGTGCGAACTGGTCCCACGGAACATTGTCCTGCACCTGGGTGCGGATCCAGCGATAGAAGGCCTCTACCGCCTTAGGGCGTAATAGATTGCCGTTTACCAGGAGCAGGTCTGACCACTGGTAGCTCCAGTAATCAACGAACCGAGGACTGCCCAACAACTGGTCGACCAGTCGTGGGCGGCGCTGCGGATCTGCATCATCCAGGAACTGTTGAACCTGCTCTGGAGTTGGCAAAGCCCCGGTCGCATCCAGGTAGGCTCGCCGCAGAAACGTGGCGTCATCGCAGATTGGCGACGGGGCGAGGCCCAGCGATCGCCACTCGTCCAACAACACCCGGTCGATTAGATTTTGGGGATGGAACTCTTGAAGCGCGCCACTGCGCTGCATCGCGCTTACTTGACTAGCATCGCCAACCAATGATGGGGCGGGGTGAGTGTAAGGCTCGTGATACGGTACGTCAATCTTGGTGTTAGCAATGCGGCTGGCGAACCAAGCTACTATGGCACCTCGCCCGCGCCCTACGACTTGAACAATACCCTTGTCATCAACGCGAGCAACCGTCTCGTCGCTCGAGCTGAATCTGGCCCAAGTCGTTACATCTTCGGTACGGCCATCGGCATAGTGCGCAAGCACAACCAGCGGCTGACTGTCGTCCACCTCAAGCTGTACCGCTTCGGGCAGAACTTCAATGCTGGTCAGTCGAGCATCATCCTGCTGGCTGCCAGGGGCACCAGCAGAAATCCACTGCGCAAGTATTCGGTAGTCGAGTGTGCCCGGTTCAAGTCGTAAACCGCCTTTGTGCGGCAGGGTTAAACTTGGCTTGGTTAATAACAAGCTATTGGTGGGGTCAGCCGGTTCGATTCGACGCCCAAAATCATGAGCGGTGATCGCGAAATGGTCGGCATCTGAATCGTAGCCACGAAGCGACAATCGAAAGCCTCCTTTGCCAGCCAATGCGCCGTGACAAGCGCCACTGTTGCAGCCTTGGCGTGACAGGATTGACTGCACGTGCGCGCCGAATTGCCACTGCCTAGGCTGACCTGCCCCACGCACTACCACCGGGACACGCGCAATGCGGTCGTACCCGGCGACGCGCACCAGTAACTCGGTCGCTCCGTCGGCAACGGCAATGACGCATTGGTTCTCGATCTTTGCAATAGCAGGCTCGGCAATCTGCAGCGTGACGCCATTGGCAATTGCAGGTCCGGCCGCGCGCTGGCCGCCAGCCTGTGCAGCTTCAACATTCGGCGCAGCCTCTTGTATTAGCAAATGAGCAATAGCATCCTGGCCAGTTAGCGAGATAACTTGCGGAAGGACCACAAACTCCATCTGAGCCCGTAGCGGACTTGCCAACAATGCTACCAGCCACAGGAATCGCGCTACACGTGTTGCCATAGCTATTGTTGTCAATCAGTTACAGGTTAGACGAAGGGTAGCCGTTGGTAGTTGCTACTTGGATTTGGACAACTCCTGCACGCACTCTTCCATGGCTTGCATGATGATCGGCGCAGTTTCGGGTCCGATGCTATTGACTTCACCGTACTGCTTAGACGTCCGCTGGTATGCGAAGGGGGGCAGGTCGTCCCATTGCCGCTTGGGGATGATGTAGCCCACTTCGTCATTGGCCAGGCCTACTATCAAGAATTCCTTGCTCGGCAAAATCTTGACCAGCGGCTTTTCGAGATTCGCATCTGGGAAATCGACATTCGGTTCAACCGGTTCTTGGTACTGGCCGTAGATCAATTCCGGATAGATTTCACCTGGGATGCCAGCGACATGCAAACTGCCCAGTTGCAAGCAGGCAACCTCGGAAACGATAGCCACAGTACCTTTGGCTCGAGCAAAATCGACGGGTTCGCCAATGTCGCGAAAGTCGTCAGTAAATAGCTGAATATCGCGGCGGATCAGTCCCAAAGTGGCTCCCAGCTTGTAGACCGGGTTGTCCATGGGGAGGGCAACTTGATGGGCGGCAACTTTGAAAGGCGTCAAGACGATCGGTTTCGCGGCTTGAATCGCTTGCAGCGCCAAGTCTCCGACCGCTTCGCCGTACAGTCGGCAGTACTCGAAGTCCCCTTCGCCAGGGAATTCCCCTTTGTCGTTCTTGACCACGTTTCGAGGCGGGGCCATCAAGCCCCCAACGGTACCGGTAATCGCGACCACTGGACAATGATGCTTGTCCATCAGGCGCTCAATAGTAGCGTACAAGAAGTCAGCGGTCAGTTGTTGATTTTGCGGCCCCATCGCTTCTGGGTGGCAATTCCATTGAATGACAATACCGGCTACCGAGCCATCTTTGGCATTGGTAAACTGCACTGCGCGGAGCACGGGATCGTAGACCGTAGGCAAGCGTGAGTCGCGCAGCAGCACTTCACTCTGGGCAGTTCCGTAACTGGCTTTGCAGGCTACGGCCGCCGCATCCGCATCGCGAACCGCTTGGACGCAGCCGTCAACCAACTGCTTCATATAGGCGGGATCAACACCGGACTTAAACGGCGACGGCCCCCACAGTCCCATGGTGTCGGGACCTTCATGATTATGTGATGCAGCCACCATCACATAATTGAATCCCGGCAATTGCTGGCGGATTTCTAGCACCGCGGGATAGAAAATCCCAACGACATCAGCAACCACGATCGCCACCTTTTGCTGCCCGTCGCGGAGTACGACGGCCCGCGCATAAAGAGGATCATGAACGCCCATGGCCTTGCGGTTCTGCCCATAACCGGCCATCCACACCGGAGTGTCAGCGCTAATTGCCGGTGTGATATCCACGACGCCAAATCCTGCATCGACGGCTAGCGTCGGTGCCACTGGCAGCAAGCACAACGTCACGGTAGCAGAAAAGAGTATCAGCCAGCGGCTAGGTAATTTGGACACGAGCATGTAAGAGCCTCCGAGAAGCAAATGTTTCAAGTTTTATGACAGCGCCGCCACAAGTGGGACGGGTTGTGTACTAACGGACCAGAGCGGGCTGGATCATAAATCGGCGATGATTTTGTGAGTCATCATCTGCCTGTCAGACCAGCAAGTGGTTACAGTATATTCAAATCTATGCATGGGCAAAGTCACCAATTCGGCAAACACTGAATTTAGCGATTGGCAAGGAACTGCAGGTACGATCGCGCGGAGACTGGTTTGAATGTGACGCTAACCAACTAATTAGTCGTAAGGAGCTGGCAGGAATGCGTGCGATGAGCCTGATATTGCGTGTATGCAGATGGCTGTTCGTTGGGACGGCAACGTTGCTGCTAGTAGCCCTGATGCTGTGGGGATATCGAGATCGATCGGTCGCTGGGCTGGCTGGCAAATATGCTCAGCCACCATCGCAATTTGCCGATGTGCTGGGGATGAAGGTGCACCTCCGGGACGAAGGGCCAAGCGACGACCCGACGCCCATAGTTCTGCTGCACGGAACTGGATCGAGCCTGCACACGTTCGATGCCTGGGTGGCCAGCTTGTCCAAACAAAAGCGAGTGGTCAGGTTTGACCTGCCTGGGTTTGGCTTGACCGGCCCATTTCCAGATCGCGATTATGCCATGGACAAGTACGTTGCGTTTGTCGAGGCCATGCTCAATAACCTCGAAATTCACAAGTGCGTCTTGGCAGGCAATTCGCTGGGAGGCAATATCGCCTGGAATGTTGCGGCGAGTCGGCCAGAGCGCGTTGAGTTGTTGGTGCTGATTGACGCTTCTGGCTATCCTACGGCAGCCAAAAGCGTGCCGATTGCATTCCGTCTGGCCCGAGTTCCGGTACTTAACCGGCTGTTGACGACCATTACGCCGCGCAGCTTAGTTCAGGCGAGTGTCTTGAATGTCTACGCCAATAAAGCAAAGGTCACGGAGACCCTGGTCGACCGGTATTTTGAATTAACTCTCAGAGAAGGTAATCGACAGGCGCTAGGTGATCGCTTCCGTACGGCGACCGAATCAAAAACGAATTTGATCAAGCAGATTACTCAACCCACACTCATTATGTGGGGCGCCGAGGACCAATTGACGCCAGTTGACATGGCTGTGAGATTTGAACAAGACTTGTCCAATGACCGACTGGAGATACTACCAGGAGTCGGCCATATTCCGATGGAGGAACAGCCTGCAGAGAGTCTGGCTGTACTTTGCAGCTTCCTGGGCCTTAAGCTGGAGAACTGAAAATTCCAGGCAAGCAAGCTGCTGCTGCTGGTGAGCCGGTAGCAACACAACGTTAGCTGGCGATCGAGAAACGCGGCTACGTCGGACGATGATCGGCAACAGGGGATGTATGTGTACCACCACATGTAGCAGCAGCTTCCGCTAAGGCTTCGGCGGCCAGGCGCTGGCGCTCAGCGGCTTTAGCGAATGGGAAATAAATAGCCATGGCGATAAGAATGGACACCACACCCCACACGGCCGCCCGCCAGTCGCCGCCAGAGACAAGAAAATGGCCAATCACCGGCGGCGTGGTCCAAGGTACGTGCACAAACGGTTTGTTGATCCAGCCACCGTCCATCAGTAAGAACGTGCCCGCCGTCAGCAACAATGCATTGAGCACATAAGGGATCATGAAAATTGGATTGAGCACAATTGGAAAGCCAAAGAAAATTGGCTCGTTGATTCCAAACACTTGAGTCGGCAATGACAGACGACTGATCTGGCGGTAGCCGGGCTCGCGCGAGTTGACCATCACGAGCGCTAAGGCGATCGTCGCACCGGTACCGCCGACATTAACGAAGCTGGTAAAAAAGCCCTGAGCAGTCACATACGGCAGCGGCTGTCCGGCACTCATAGCCGCTACGTTGGCCGTCAGATACTGCAAGAAGATGGGCGCTACAATCGCATCCAGTGTGTTGTCGCCGTTAATCCCGACGGACCACAGCAAAGTTACTAGAAAGGCGAACACCATGATGCCAGGCAGCGTGTTGAGGGCGAACACCAGCGGCGAGAAGGCTTGCTGCAACAACCAGTTAATATCAATTCCGGCAACAAACCGCACGCCCCAGAAGCTGACCATCAAAAACAGCAACGGCAACAACGACAGAAACGATTCGTAAACCACCGTGGGCACATTCTGGGGAAGTTTAATAACCCAATTGCGATCATTGAAAAACCGCATGACACGCACTGAGAGCAGCGCGACCAGAATCGCTGTGAACAGGCCCGCCGAACCGAGATTGTCCATGTTCAACCGCCCGCTTTCCAATTCCAGTTGAACCATCATGAATACCACCGTGGCCACGCTGGCGCTGTTGACGGCTTCCAGCTTGAGCCGCTGGCCCAAGTCGTAAGCGATTGAGAAGCAGACGAAGATGGACAATAAGCCGAAAGTTGCAGTGACCGGAATCTGCAGCAGTGGCAGATAGGGTTCGACCAATTGCTCCCAGCCGGCCACGGGCAGATAGGAAATGATCATGAACAGGCCGCCGATAATCGTCAGCGGCACAATCGTCACCATACCGGCGCGAATCGCAGATAGATAAGTGTTCTCGCTGAGCACCGTGAGCGGCGGAACGACATGGCGATCCAGGAACGAGGTCAACGACTTCAACTGGCCGCTCCCGCCGTCGCCTGCGAGGCACGCTGTGACCAATTCAACAATGCTTGTCGCTGTTGCTGAATCTTTTCAAATGCGTTGGCAATGTCGTACGTATCGCGCTGACTGCCCAGCAAGAGTGATTGCCCTAACCATACCGCCTGCTGACGACACAGCACATCGCTATTGGGGCAGTGCACCGATTGGTAATCGAGCCGTGAGACGGCCTCAGGTAAATACGGTCCGAACGCTTTGTTACGAAACAGCGGTTGATCGTACAATGAATAGCCATAGCCAGCGGAACAGGGAATACCTTCTGCCTGTAGGGCACTCAGAACCGCCGCTCTGGGGACTCCGAATAACTCTGGGTCAATCCGCAGCATAAACAGATGGTAGCTGTGCCGTGTACAGCTTTGTGGCCTGAGCTGCGGATGGATCCCGGGTAGCTTCGCCAGTTGTTCGGCGAGCAACCTGCCGTTGGCGTCGCGCCGCGCAGTCTGCTCCTGCAATCGGTCCAACTGTGAGTTGAGCAAGGCACCTTGTAACTCCCCTAGTCGGTAATTGGCGGAAATGGTGTGGTGCTCATACCAAACACCGGTTGGGATACGACCACAATTATGCAGTGATCGGCACGTGTCGGCCAACTGCTGATCGTTAGTCGTGATGATACCGCCTTCACCGCAGGTCAAATTCTTACTGGACTGGAACGAAAAGGACGCAAGCTGTCCCAGGCTGCCGGCCGGCCGATTGTGCCACGCGGCTCCATGGGCATGAGCAGCGTCCTCCAGCACTAACAAGTTGTGCTGTTTAGCAATGTGGTTGATGGCATCCATGTCCGCCGGTTGCCCCGCAAAATGCACGGGAATGATTGCCCGGGTGCGAGATGTGATAGCCGCCTGTACGGCCCGTGGACAGAGATTGAATGAATGCAGATCGACGTCAGCGAACACCGGAATCATATTGGCTTCGACCACTGCCGATGCCGTAGCGTAAAAGGTGTATGGCGGAACGATCACTTCGTCTTCTGCCTTAAGGCCCGCTGCCATCAGCGCCAGTCGCAGCGACACTGTGCCATTGACCACTGCAATTCCATGTTGGCAGCCATGCATTTCTGCAAATCGCTGCTCGAACTCCGCAACCTGTTGGCCATCCAGCCGTCCCCACTTACCGCTGCGCAGAGCGGACAGGACACGCGCCTCATCCGTTTGATCAAAGATGGGCCAGCCGGGAAAGGGTTGAGTGCGGATTGGTTTACCGCCCAGCAATGCAAGTTGGTTAGACATAGTCGAATTCTGGCCTGGCGCGAAACGAAAGCAAATTAGCGTCGGCTGATTATCGCTGAAAACAGCATCTGGTCAAAGCGTTTTCCCGAAATAGACGCAACCCTCGTCGTCATTACCTACTCGAACCAATTCCTGGAAGCCGAGTGTACGATAGAAACCCATTGCGGGTTGATTGCGTACGCTCACGCCCAGATGCGCGCCGGGCGAGCCGGCTTGCCTTAGCCGCTGCATAATTTCCTGCATCATTCTTCGACCCCAACCGCCGCCGCGAGCCCGCTGCAGCAGATCGATGTGCAAGTGTGAAGGATATTGCTGGTAGGGCTCAGGACAATAGTAGTCTGGCTGGTGGTACCATGAGTGCACCAGTTGGCTGCGAGTCCAGGTGCTGGGGTCTCCGCTGGGCATGGGGAACTGAGCGCACAGATGGGGCCTCCACTGGGTTTCGTACCGCTGGTAAAAAGCGTGTGAATCCCGAGAACCGAAGGCGTACCCGCAAACGCCGTCGTCGTCTTCCAGCATCAAACTCAGCTCGGGTTCGAAGGCCAGATACGGCCCCACAAAGATCCTGCCCAAGGCATCGGGGTCGTCACGATAAAACGGCTCGCCGTCGCCGCCGTGATCGCCCGTCTTCAGGCAGATATAATAAGCCGCAGCCTGGTCCGCCGGCACACCGGTGCGCATTCGGAAAGTTGGCATTGGTTCAGCTCCACTGGAAATCGTTGTTTGAGGCCATCATTCTAAGGTAGTTACAGTCGCCAATCCGTAGGGCCGAATTGACATTCCACTCACTGGCGAGAGTACCCAGGAGACTAACAAGTGATCAACTTCCCGTTAGCGAATCGGCTGACAGCGTGGCATCTACTATGGGCGTGAACGATTCATCGGCGTTTTGCCGCAATAGTCGTTGAAGTTTGGGGACCAGCCCGCCGCGATAGGTGCCTGGCAAATGGTAGTCTGAACGACAGACCGCCTGTGGATCGTTAACTTTGCAAGCCATGCAAGCCAACAGTAAGTCCAGTTCTTCGCGTAACTCCCAAGTTCGCCGGCTCAAGGCGGCAAATAATGCGCGATCGTACAGGTTGGCAATTTCTGCACAGGTGTTACGCAGTGGTTTTGCCAATGCCGCGAACTGGGCTCCTCGCTCTGGCCACAGCTGTGAGGGGGCTGCGGTCAATTGCCGAGCAGCGGTGTGCAACTGCTGAGCCACCGGCCCTTCCTCAAAAGGCAGATAAAAGCAATCGATCAGTTGAATCAACTGCTCCAGTCCAATCGTACCGCTGGTCGAACGAAATCGCGGCAGCCAGGATTCCAATGCCTGCAAGTAGCTCTTACGCTCGTCCCATTGACTTCCTGCATGCCAATAGTCGGAAAATGTTTGCCAGGGGACAAAGTTGAGCGGGAATTCGCAGTTCGGATTGTGCATGATTCCGGCTACTTCGCCACGCAACGCCAGTGGGCGACCTGCATACGGACCACAATAGATTCGCCGACCATCGTAGTCGTTGGCATGTAGATTGTCCCAGATCAGCGGTTTACGCCGCAACAGTGCCTGCATGTGACGTATGTGGTCAACCGTAATCTCGCGCGAAATAATCTCCGGGCCGGTCCAGAACACATCGATCTCGCTGTTCAATTGGCGCCCAACCGTCTGGAGATAGTCCGCACCACCCAAGTTCCGCCGCTGCATGCGACTGCAATACGGCGTCGGGCAGAATGCAAATTGAGCGTCCGAGAGCTGCTCGCGAACCCACCGCAATAGTTCGTTCGTAATCTCGCATTGAGCGGCAGCAAAGCTTCCGAACTGCTGCCGATCGTCCTCGTGCATCGCGTCGGGAATATCATCAAACAACAACGCGAAATGCTTGCAACCCAACTCCATCATCTGCGCTAGCCGCAGTTGCAACCGGTACATTTCTTCGCTTGAACTAAAGCGGATATCCAGCCCGGGACTGAGAGCATAAATAAACCGAATCTCACGGTGACTGCAATCGAAGATCAATTGTCTGATGGTAGCTGCTTGTTGCTCGTCGTAGCACTGGCGCCATAATGCACGATGGTTGAGATCATCCTTGGGCGCGTACATGTAGGTGTTCAGACCGCCCTGAACCATTTGATCCAGTAGCCCCAACCGCTCGGCTCGACTCCACGGAGGTCCGTAAAAACCTTCGATAACGCCTGCGAGTTGCTCTGGTCGGGATCGTGTTGATTGCATCATCAATGTTGGAGCCACGAGAAACGAAGCGGTCAAAACATCAAGGCCTGGTTGGTTCCTCGAGAAGCCGAAGATTCTAGTGCATTTTCACCTCAACCGCTACACACTTGGCTGGCTGCTGAATAGGAGACCGAACATCCCGTATCAGGATTCTCTTTCGCCAGTGCCTAAGTCAACAGACTGACGCGCTTTGCCTAGACATAGCCTGATAAACCCGAGCAGGCACGCGTATCGAGCCGAAGCTTATTGAAACGCGATGGGTCACGGATGACGATCCACCGCAGGTGGGCTACAATGTACGACAAGGTAGCGTTTTGGTTAATCAGTGAACGGAGATATGTGGTGCAACTGTTGCGGCTGGTGTTGGTATTTCGATTTTCACTGTGGTGGTGTACGGCAATTGCGTCTGGACAGACTGAGAATCCATCGCCGTCTGCCTTGGATGGGACGCAGTCTGCTAATGGAAGGTTGGCCGGTCAGGTACGAGTTATCCTCAGTAGTCAGGACAACTCACACAGTTTGACAGAAATGCCATCGCTGAAATGGCAAACGACTCCACCCCAGGGTGATGCACCAGTTGTGGAAGTCGACGCCAGCAAACGCCGCCAGTCAATCCTGGGGCTGGGTGCCTCGCTGGAGCATGCGACCTGCGAGAATCTCTCTAAACTGTCGACATCCGCACGAGACGACGTGCTGCGACGACTGGTTGATCCTGAATACGGTATTGGCATGAACCTGATGCGTGTCTGCATTGGCGCCTCGGACTTCATCGGTGAACCCTATTACACCTATAATGATGTGCCAGAAGGCCAGACCGATCCTGAGCTAGAAAACTTCTCAATTGACTCCGACCGGCGTTACGTGCTGCCCATCATCCAGCGCGCCATACAGTTGAATCCCAACCTGCTGATTTTCGCGTCGCCGTGGAGTCCGCCAGCGTGGATGAAGGATTCAGGGCGACTCGGCACGGGCAGTTTGAAGCCGGAGTATTACGCAACTTGGGCCAAATATCTCTTGAAATTCATTGAAGCTTATCAGCAAGCAGGCGTTCCCATCTACGCCATAACTGTCCAGAACGAACCGCAACATACCGATCTGAACTATCCCACTACGCTTTGGACCGGCGAACAGCAGCGAGATTTCATTCGCGATCATTTGGGTCCACTTTTCAAGCAGCATGGCATCACTACTCGCATTTGGTGCTGGGATCACAACTGGAATCAGCTGGAGTTTCCTCTGGCGGTACTAGAGGACCCCCAGGCCGCTCAGTATGTAGACGGTACGGCGTTTCATCATTACGAAGGCAGGGTGCAGGCGCAGAGCCAATTGCACCAGCGCTATCCGAACAAGTCGATCTATTTCACCGAGGGCTCGGTGTTCAGGACGCGTGGCGCTCTGCAATTGATCGACATTCTGCGGAATTGGGCACGTTCGTACAATGCTTGGGTAGTCATGCTGGACGAACACCGCCGACCCAATCGAGGACCACATTCGGCCAGCGCCACTTGTATTGAATTGCTGGACGACGGTCAGGTACGCTACAATTTTGATTATTACATGCAGGGCCAGTTCATGAAGTTTATTCGACGCGGAGCGGTCTACATTGAGTCTTCCGAATCCGACTTGCGGAGCTTCCGCAATGTCGTGCTGCAGAATCCCGATGGCCAACTGGTTATGGTGGCAGGAAATTCCAGCCGGCAACCGCAACGTTTTGTGGTAGAATTCGAGCGTCAGTGGCTGGTTGCGGAGTTGCCGCCCTTGAGCGTGGCGACCTATCTGTGGTAACTGTCCGCATTTAAATAGCGCCTGGGTTGGGCTAGCGGGGGCCGAATGGTTTGCAGCCCGGCCAGTTGCGTTGCTTTCTGCACTTTGAGAATTCTGCCGCCAGCTTGTTAACACGCTCACCCGAAAAGCCGCGTAGACGGATATGGAGCATCGGACCCTTGAAGGACACACAGCGTTCACCGACCATTGCCGAATCGCCGTTTCAAGAACGACAGCCGGTGCGACTAAGTTTCTCGATGTTGATGCTGCTGTTGCTGATGGTCGTGGCTAGCGGCGTGGCGATGCTGCTGGGGCTGGCGATGCGCGTTCCTGCATTCTCGAACGACCTACGAGCCTTCTGGGGACTCACCGAGGTGACGACGGATGCAGAATCGTCGCGGAAAGCACAGATCGTGTTTGTGATGTTTCTGTACATCGCACCATTGGGTTTGGGATTGGCGGTGTATGCTTTACACCATCTGTTAAACTGGCTCAGCCGATTCAGGACCAGTCAACCTGACGGCGACGAATACCGAATGGAGAGTTGATGTGGCATTCTCAAGTGGCCTGAAACGCTGGTCGAAACGGCTAGGCTGGTTTGTACTCGTAATGCTGACATTGGTGGGCGTCGGTACTGGCTCAGTATGGTGGTACTACCATCCACAATTCGAGCGCACCGATGGGGTGGAATATGGGCGACGCGGCGATCGTCCGCTGACGATGGATATCATTCGGCCTAGCAACCCCAATGGATTAGCCATAGCGATGCTGGTCAGCGGTGGCTGGAAGTCCAGCCAGCCAGGTGAGTTTCCAGCTTGGATATTAGCACCGGTTCTGCGACGCGGCTACACGGTATTTGCCATCTGCCATGTCTCGCAGCCAGATGCCACCGTGCAGGAAATCATTCAGGACATGGAGCGCGGCGTGCGTTTCATTCGGTTGCATGCCGATGAGTACGGCATAGATCCACAAAAAATCGGCGTTACCGGTGGTAGCGCTGGTGGACATCTCAGTTTGATGCTGGCAACGCGCGGCGATCCCGGCGACAGTCAAGCCGCAGACCCTATCGAGCGCATGAGCAGCCAAGTCCAGGCGGTAGCCATTTTCTATCCGGTAACTGACTTGTTGAATCTCGGAGCATCAACTGAAAATTTAGGCGACGGCTGGTTGCCAAAGAGTTTTGTCAAATCGTTTGGCCCCGAAGCTCAAGCGGACAAGGAAGTTTGGAAAGAGATTGGCCGCGAGTGCTCGCCGATCTACTTTATCGACGACAACCTGCCGCCAATCCTGATCTATCACGGCGACGCGGATACTCTGGTTCCGCTGGAACAGTCCTTACGCTTCCGCGATCGAGCCAAAGAGTTGCATCATGACGTCCAGGTGGTCGTTCATGCTGGTGGAGCCCACGGTTGGCCCAGCATGGCTTGGGACATCCGCCAGTTTGCTAACTGGTTTGATCGCCATCTGCGAAACTGACCCACCGCGACCAGGCCGTGGGCGGCGAACGTCGCTCGCGTTGTTTGCTGCCGACCACTTGAGCCGCTGGATGAACTGGCAACTGCGATGGGAACAAGAAGATTGCTCCTAAGACTCGTTCGCTGTCCGCGACGCCAATCGCTCGGCGCCAAGTGGACAATCGTAATACGCCTCCGGAAGACCAATAGTTATCCAGCCCTGCGGCTGTAGCGGCAAGCAACAATGACTGCACAGCCGCAGCAGCCGCAGCGATGTGTTCGACGTTCTCAACAGTCGCCTCGAACGATTCGTTGTCGCTGGTGCTGTCATTAATTCCACAGGTCGGATTAGGCAACCAGGTAGCAACCAGCAGCGCATGTGCACTCAGTAGCATGGCCGGGATTTTACCAGCGGCTTCTACATCCCGCATCTGCGCGGCCAGATGTCTGCACTGGACTGCCGGCAGGATGTGAAATCGCCAGGGCTCAATGCCGTCGAGCGCCGCCGTGCGATGCTGCATCGCACAGGCTTTGTGAAATGGGGCCTGGCCAGCACACTGCAACAACTGCTGGATCTGCTGCTCGAATTGTAGCGCTTCAAAACCTGCCTCGGCTAAAACTTTAGTCGTCTTTCGAGTGCGGGCCAGCAGTTCAAATTCGTCTAGATTGATGGTCATGATTTCGAACGCAAGGAATTGTGTGTCGACATGCAGGCCACGGAAGCGGTGAAGGTGGCTGTCGTTGGCCGTGAGTATCGTTGTTATATGGGGAATTCTGGCCCCGCCCGAGGTCGCACCGATGATTGTGGCCAATTTCTGTCCAATCCCTAGCCAGGCTATGTTAGATCGGGGATTCGTTACAGCCGACACTGTCCGACAGGCTATCAGCCAAAAATAGTCTCAGAGGAGGTGCGCGGTTGACAAGGGCGCACTAGGGTTTCAATTGGAAACTTTGCGTTCCCGTCAGGGTGCTCCTGCTTAGGGTTGGCAGGCGCGTGACCAACGCCCCGCCCAAATACTGGCTTCACTTGGAGGCAGCGAAATGCTGCGCGATTCGTTTGCGTCGACCAATTGCGATGTGGAGTTGGCTGTTAAACAGCTTGTCATTGAAGACTACCATTACGATTTAACGGAACGTCGGTCCTGCCATCGGCAGGTACTGGTGAGGCCGGTATCGATCCTGGTCGAGGATAGCCAGCTGACCATCGCAGCGATCAGCCGCAATATCTCGTCGGCAGGCATCTGTCTGTTGACAAAACAAGAGATTTCCAGGGATTGTGCGGCTAAACTGAGTATTCACAGCCTCAGTGAAACTCCACAAGCTTTTTTGGCTAACTGTCGCTGGTGCAGCACATTTGGCACCGGCTGGTACCTGTCAGGATGGAGTTTTGTCAATCTGGTGAGGCGGTCTAGAGGCTGAAAGCCGTTTGGCGGCCGCAACAAATCCCCCCTGCTAGGTTGCCTAGACGAGGGTGCCATCATTCAGTAAACTAGCGGGCTTAATTCCGCTGTGTAACCCCTCTGGCACTCCCCTCCCAAATGGTATGTGGATGTAGCTGGTTGGG
Source organism: Pirellulaceae bacterium (assembly GCA_019636385.1). Taxonomy (NCBI): domain Bacteria; kingdom Pseudomonadati; phylum Planctomycetota; class Planctomycetia; order Pirellulales; family Pirellulaceae; species Pirellulaceae bacterium. The sequence continues at coordinate 1,282,655 of JAHBXT010000002.1, forward strand.
CGAAAGAGGGCTAGGTTCGCCTTAGTTCCCACCCATTGGGTTGAACGTGGCGACTGTGTTTTGTAAGCGCGGCGCGGCGCCAGTCCGCTACGATCTTGAAACACGGGCCAGCTATGCCGTTAGGAGAAACGGAAAAAACGAAGCCAGCGTAGCTTCAATTGGCAGAGCACCGCATTCGTAATGCGGGGGTTATGGGTTCGACTCCCATCGCTGGCTCTGGTTTAGTTATATGAGTTGAAAAAACGAGGAGTCAATTCAGGATGTCTAGCGCTTCGGCATTTGACGTTCATGAGGTTGTGGTTGCCAATCACGCCTTTGGTCCGCAGGAGATTCGGCAGTTATGTAAGACGCTGTCGGAAGATTATAGCCAGTTAAGCGTGCTGCGCGACGCCATCGCAGAATTGGCTCAAACGACTGATCGCAGCCCGGCGCAATCTGTGCGCTTGGGAGTCTGCGAGTACCTACTGGGTCGGTTCGACGAGGCCAAACAGACATTGATGCACGCGGATGGTGGTGCACTGTCTCAGTTCTACCTTGCCAAGACACTCTTTCAGCTGGACGACGCTGAATCGGCCATTGCCCATTTTGAGACCGCGAAAACAGCAGGCTACGATGCCGATGTGTGCAACATCGCGATCGCAGAGATCAAACGCTATCAGGGCAAACTGCGCGAGGCGATGGACATTCTGGATAACATCTTCGGACCAGCCGAGCAGACCGCCGAGTACAATTATCAGCGGGCGGCAACGGTTTCCGCACTGGACAGTAATTCGGACGAAGTAATTCGCTTGTATAACCGCGCTTTGCAGCACGACGATCAACATCCCGGCGCACTGTTCGGATTGGCACTGGAGCACGATCGACGTGGAAATGAGGTTGAGGCCTTTCGACTCTATGAACGTGCAGCGTCCAACTACCCGGCTCATATCGGAACTCTCATAAACCTGGGTGTGTTGTACGAGGATCGCAACGAGTTTGGTAAGGCGCAATCCTGCTACAAGCGTATCTTGGATGTCTACCCCGGCCATCAAAGGGCTCGGCTCTACATGAAAGACGCTGCTGCCAGCGGCAATATCTATTTCGACGAAGATGCAGCCCGCCAGACCGAACGTATGACGCTGTTGCTGAGCCTATCGGTGAACGATTTCGAGCTGTCTGTTCGCAGTCGCAATTGTCTGAGCAAGATGGGCATTCAGACGTTGGGGGATTTGGTTCGCATCAGCGAGCAGCAGTTGTTGGCCAGCAAGAATTTCGGGGAAACCAGCTTGGTCGAAATTCGCGAAATGCTGGCCACCAAGGGGCTGTATCTGGGACAGTTAGCCGATCAGGCCCGAGAGCCAGATCCGCCACTGGATCTGTCGGGCATGACACCGGATCAACAAGCGGTCTTGGAACGCCCGATCAGCGATTTGAATCTGTCCGTCCGCGCTCGCAAGTGCATGGTTCGATTGGGAATCAACACCATCGGTGAACTGATTCGCAAGACTGGCGATGACTTGTTGGAGTCGAAGAACTTTGGCGTGACCAGCCTCAATGAAGTTCGCGAAAAGCTGACTCGTTACAGTCTTAAACTGCGCGGCGACTGATTGAGTCGCCTATGACTGACGGTTTTCAATTTTCGTTGCTAACCGCCTCCCAGCCGTGTGCCCAGCGGTTGGGGCGGCTAGCGACGTTGCGAGGCACGGTTGATACACCGGCCTTCATGCCCGTAGGTACCGTGGGGACCGTCAAGGGCATGACCATCGATCAAGTACGCTCGACCGGCGCACAGATGATTCTGGGCAACACCTATCATTTGGCTCTGCGGCCAGGCAGCCAGCGCATTGGCCAGCTCGGCGGGCTTCATCGCTTCATGGGTTGGGATGGCCCGATTCTTACCGACAGTGGCGGTTTTCAGATATTCAGCTTAGCCGCGCGCTCCAAGATTACGGAACAAGGAGCCAGCTTTCGTTCACACATCGACGGCAGTCTCTTGGAGCTGACTCCCGAACGGTCGATTGAGATTCAGGAACAGCTTGGCAGCGATATAGCCATGGTTTTGGACCATGTGGTTGCGCTCCCCTCGTCGCCTGAAAAAGTCTTTCAGGCTATGCAACGCTCGACGCGCTGGGCCGCGCGCTGCCTGGAAGCAGCTCGCCATCCCCAGCAAGCCAAATTCGCAATAGTGCAAGGGGGCCTAGATCCCGAACTGCGTCGCCAGAGCGCCACAGAATTGACTGAGCTTCCGTTTGACGGCTACGCGGTGGGCGGACTTAGCGTCGGCGAGACTCCCGATGAAATGTATCAGGCCATCGAGTGTACCACGCCGCACTTGCCAGCAGATAAGCCTCGCTATCTGATGGGAGTCGGTCGGCCAATCGATATCCTAGAGGGCATAGCACGGGGTATCGATATGTTTGATTGTGTGATGCCGACGCGCAATGGCCGCAATGCCATGGCCTTCACCTGGAAGGGCCCTATACGCCTGCGCAACGCGCGGTACGCAGAAGATGCTCGGCCGTTGGACGAGGCTTGCCCCTGCCTGGCCTGTCGACACAGCCGCGCCTATCTCAGGCACCTGTTTATCGCCAACGAAATGTTGGGGCCAATCCTACTGACCCACCACAATTTGACGTTCTACCAGCAACTGATGGCTCAGGCGCGACAGCACATCGCCGCCGGAACGTATAGTGATTGGCTGTCGGCGCAGCGCCAGAGTCTAACCGGCGATAGCGTGCTGTCGTCCGCCACGGAATCAAACGCCAATTAAGGAGCAATCGTTCAAGCATTTCGTAGTTCATAGTGTGGGACAAGCGGGGCCATTGCAAACTAAGGAATGCTCAGTGATTCTTTGCGACTAACAAAGTTCGTTCATGATTATCTAGCTTGGTCCCGCGCGGCTCCCCCGCCAGCGCCAGTGGTTACGATATCCAGCAACGGTTACAAACAGGAACAGGCAGTTACCGGGAGCCCGCCATGAATGACAACAACACCCAGTCGAGGATACCTGCAACTCGATCAAGGTTAGCTGGCATGGTGCGCCGCTTGGTGCTGGGGTTGGTGCTGGCCCAGTTACTCGTCATTGGCGCTGTATGCTACTGGAGCGGTCCGCCATGGACATGGCTGATCTTGTTGTTGGCGGGTTCTTCAACGTGGCTATTTATGCTGCCTGGCTTTGCGAGAATGGCAATCGCTAATCGCCGCGATCCGGCACCCCGTGCGTCATTAACCGAACTGCTTTTCGCCTGGTGGATCGAATCGTGGACGATGCTGAAAGTCTTCGGCTGGTGGCAGCCGTTCGGATGGCGACAGCTACCCGATTCTTCGCAAACTGAACGTTCCGAACATGCGTGCGTCGTGTTCATTCATGGTTTCGTGTGCAATCGAGGATTGTGGAGACCATGGATGCGGTTCTTGCGCGACAATGCGGTGCCTTATGTATCGGTGAATCTGGAACCGCTGTTTGGTTCGATTGATAAGTATGTCTCGCTGGTCGAAGAGGCAGTTGGTCGCGCCGAGAAATTGGGCGGGCGCCAGCCGCTCTTGGTTTGCCACAGCATGGGAGGCTTGGCCGCTCGAGCTTGGTTGGCATCGGAGGATTCGGCAGTCGATCGAGTTGAAAAAGTCATTACCATCGGCAGCCCACACCACGGTACCTTGGTCGCCGAAGGCGCCAAGGCACGCAATGGCCAAGAGATGCGTCTAGCCAGTGATTGGTTAGTCAATTTGGCTCAGCGTGAACGAGTCCAACGGCCAGAGCGGACATACGGCAAGTTCGTGAACTGGTATTCCAACACCGACAACATCGTCTTTCCGGCCTCCACATCCGTATTAGTTGGTGCTGACTGCCGGTTGTTGCGTGGCCAAGGACACGTAGCTTTGACCTATCATCGCGACATCATGCAACATGCGCTCAAGTGCGCAATGGGCGACACGAGCGGTCAACGCGAGGCTGTTGGCGAGCGTTCCGCGCAAGTTGCCGGTCAGGGAATTCGATGACTGTGCGCGCCGCGCGTAGGGTGCACAGGCGTCAGTGTTTACAATAATTCGATTCAGGAATAGAACATGAAATGTACCCTTGAGCGTCGTCAATGGACTTGGGTTCTGCTAAGCAGTCTTGCATTGCTGGTTGGCTGCTATGGACGACCGCCCGCTCGGCTTCAAGAAACGATATCCGGACGGACAATGGGCACCAGTTTCACCGTCAAGTATGTCCCGGTGGCAGATACCGCTTCGATGTTGAAGATTAGCGAGCGGGTTCATTTGGAATTGGAGTCGGTCAACGCACAGATGTCGACCTATCGCCAGGATTCGGAGCTGATGCGTTTTAATGAATACTCAGCAGATGACTGGTTTCCTGTTTCCGCTCACACGGCGCAGGTGGTGGCACTGGCCCTACAGTTTTATAGCGATTCGGATGGCGCATTTGATGTGACAGTCGGCCCGCTGGTTGAATTGTGGGGCTTCGGAGCAAAATCGCCCCCCCACAAGCGGCCCACCGATCCGCAGATCGAAGCACTGTTGGCCAGCGTGGGCTCAGACAAACTGGAGGTGCGTACCGATCCTCCTGGCCTGCGAAAGACGGTCTCGGGACTGCGAGTCGATCTGTCGGCAATTGCTAAGGGACATGGTGTGGATCGGGTGGCGGGCGTGCTGGAGGAATTGGGACTGGAGAATTATTTTGTCGAGGTGGGCGGCGAGGTTATCGCTAAAGGTGTCCGCCATGATGGTCTAGCCTGGCAAGTAGGAATTGAACGCCCGGATCCGCAGCGACGCGAAATCGATCAAATTATTAGCTTGGACAACATGGCGTTGGCCACAAGTGGCGATTATCGAAATTTCCACACGTTTGACGGGCAGGCCTTCACACACTTTATCGACCCTCACTCCGGCCGGCCGGTCGCCAGTTCAATTGCATCCGCTTCCGTTTTGGCTGCCGACTGCGCCTCGGCGGATGCGATCGCTACCACTTTGATGTCGGCGGGGCTGAAGAAAGCATTACAATTGATCGATCGGCATCAGTGGTCCGCCCTGTTGGTTGTGCGGGTCAATGACCGCCTGGAATCGATCGTCTCCGGGCAGTTCCGCACCTTGTTGCCGGAATTGAACTCTGAGTTGTCGGAAGTAAAAGCGGAGGCTAGCCAGCCATGACATTTCTGACTGTTTTCGCTGTCGTCATGATCACACTGTTGATTGTGATGGCTGCCATGTCAATTGGGGTAATCTTGGGCCGCAAGCCGATTCAAGGCAGTTGTGGTGGCATCGGTGATGGTACCGGTTGCTCGACCTGCTCCAATCGTCATACCTGTCCCGACGCGCAGCCTTCGCAGACAACGGCGCAGGCAGCGAGGCAAGAATGAATTTGCTCCGGGCTTGGATGATTGCCACGACCAGCCAGCGGCCCAATTGTTCCTTTGAATGAAAATATAATCTTCGCCCACAGCTTGAATAGAATTCGCAATGAGTACACTGGTCGTATGCTTTGGATCGTTGGGGCTATTGCTGGCAGCATATTGGACATACGGTCGGTGGCTCAGTCGAAGTCTGTTTGAACTATCCAGCACGGCGCAGGTCCCCAGTCGAGCTCTTCAAGATGATCAGGACTATGTGCCCTCACCCAAGAGCGTCGTGTTTGGACATCATTTTACCAGCATCGCGGGTACGGGACCGATTGTGGGGCCAGCATTGGCCGTGTTCTGGGGGTGGCTGCCTGCATTAGCCTGGATACTGCTGGGCGGTATCCTGATTGGCGGAGTTCACGATCTGTCGGCGCTAGTCATTTCGCTGCGCAATCGGGGATACACCATCGGCGAAATTGCCGGACGCATGATCTCCAAGCGCGCACGCATTCTTTTTTTGTCCATCTTGGCACTGGCACTTTGGATCGTGCTGGCCATTTTCGGTCTAGTGATCGCTCAGATTTTTAGCCTATATCCCCAGAGCGTCCTATCGGTGTGGCTGGCGATGCCGTTGGCGATGTGCGTTGGCTTGGTGACGCATCGTTGGGGAGTGTCCATGCTTATCCCTGGCCTTGTTTCGTTATCGCTCTTATATTTCGCGGTATACCTGGGCGTCTACCACTTGCCAATCCAAATTACAACCGGTCAACCCGATGGCTATCTGAACCCGGTCGTCATTTGGACTATCTGCTTGCTGGTGTACTGCTATTTTGCATCGACGTTGCCCGTATGGTTATTGTTGCAGCCCCGCGACCTAGTCAACAGCCATCAACTGTTTGTGGGCCTGGCGGTCCTGTTGGCGGGTTTATTGATCGCCAGCGTCTCCGGCCAGTGTGATCTATTCGCTTCGGCTGATGCCGTTTCTGATTCAGTTCCCGTAGACGCACCGCCGATGCTTCCGTTTTTGTTTATCACTATTGCCTGTGGGGCGTGCAGTGGCTTTCATTGCTTAGTCAGTTCGGGCACCAGTAGTAAGCAAATCGGTAACGAACGCGATGCACAGTTAGTTGGATACGGTGCGATGCTGTTTGAATCGGCGCTGGCGGTGGTCGTTGTGCTGGCATGCACCGCCGGAATCGGCATGGGCGTTTTGCAGCGGCAGTCACCTGCGGTTACCCAGTCGTCAACTCAGTCGGCGGAAGCTGGGAATGCGGCAATTGCAGCCGCATCCGTTGTCTCCTCCGCCAAGTCAGACAGCGGCGCGCAGTCAGGCTCGCTGCTGGGCATCGGCTCACCGACTGGCTATGTGCGCGTCACGGATGCGGCAGGTCAGCCAATTACGGGTCGGGCGGCTTGGGATCAGTATTATCGTGTATCGGCCGAAGGCACAGGCTGGAAAGCTACTGGTTCGCTACCCGTCGTACTGCGGGCTTTTGTCGAAGGCAGCGCGAATTTGATGGCCACCGTCGGCTTACCCATTGAACTGTGCATTGGCATCATGGCGGTTTTGGTGGCAGGCTTTGCAGCAACGACCTTGGATACTGCGACTCGATTGCAACGCTACGTAATTCAAGAATTGGGTGGCAGCCTGGGTCTGCCGACCCACAACAAACATGTAGCCACTGCGGCGGCGGTGGGCGTTGCCGGGGCAATCGCCATTTTTGCTGGCGACAAACCAGGCAGCGGTGGCAGCATTTTATGGCCGCTGTTCGGCGCCACCAACCAACTGCTGGCCGGACTAGCGCTGATGGTGGGAACGTTTTACCTGTGGCGACGCAACAAGCAAATTGCATTGCTGGCCATTCCCGCCCTGCTCATGATGTTGATTCCTGGTTGGGCCATGACCTATTCGCTGGTTTACGATTGGATACCTCAACGCAACTGGATTTTGATCGCCTTTGGCAGCAGCATCCTGGCCTTGCAGATGTGGATGTTCCTGGAAGGTGTGTTGATGTGGCGCCGCGCTCGGGGTGTTTTGGAGCCACAGCTGGAGCCGTTGCCGGGGCTGAGATGAGCCACCTCCAATATGTCGAATTGCACTGCCGATCGAATTTCTCGTTTCTGGAAGGCGCTTCACACGCCGACGAGCTGTTTCAGCAAGCGTCCCAATTGGGCTATCAAGCTCTAGCGATCACGGATCGCAATTCTCTGGCCGGGATCGTGCGGGCTCACACCGCAGCCAAAGACTATGGCCTGCGGCTGGTGGTGGGCGTCGAATTGCATCCGGTCGATGGCCCGCCACTGGTGGTCTGGCCGCAAGACCGCGCTGCCTATGGTCGACTATGTCGCTTGCTGACTCGCGGCAGACTAACCGCTCCCAAAGGCCAGTGTCTGTTGAACTGGCGCGATGTCGCGGAATTGTCTGAGGGCTGGCTGGCCGGACTGATGTTGCGCCAGCCCATGGATCTACCCAACCTGCCGAATAATCCGCAATTGGAAAAAAAGGACCGTCCACCGCCTTGGGAAATTCAGGACGCCGACTGGACAAAAGTGGATTGGTTAGAGGATGACGAGGTGCCTTTGAATTCTCTACGCTCTGGCGAGCGTAGCTACAGGAAAAAAAAGCACGAGCAGAGTAGGTACGGGGAAGTGCCGGCGGCCAGTTTCGATCCGCATGACGATCAGAGCTGGTTGGACTGGCTGAAATTATTCCGCCAAGTGTTTGGCGATCGAGGCTACTTGCTAGCCGAACTGCATTATGGCGTTGACGATCAAGAGAAACTCCGGCGTCTGATGCGACTCAGCCAATCCTCGTCCGTACCCCTGGTAGCCGCCGGTGACGTGTATTATCACTCGGCGGAACGCGCGCTACTATACGACTGCTTGCTGGCCATACGGCACCGCACCACTATCGATCAGATCGCCAGCCAACGTCTGCCCAATTCCCAGTTTCATCTGCGCGAGCGCCAGACGATCAGCCAATTGTTCGCCCACTGTCCCGAGGCTATCGAGCGAACACTAGAAATTGCTTCTCGGGTGCAATTCACACTAGACGACCTGCGCTATGAATATCCCACCGAGCTAGCGCCCGCTGGGCAGACTCCTCTGGCCTATCTCAAGCAACTGACTTGGCAGGGGGCAGCGCAGCGCTACCCTGCTGGCGTCCCCCCCAAAGTACACAAGCTGTTGGATCATGAACTGCGGCTGATAGAACAATTGCGGTATGAAGCTTATTTTCTGACCGTCTGGGATATCGTGCAATTCGCACGCGGTCGAGGCATTTTGTGCCAGGGCCGCGGGTCTGCCGCCAACAGCGTAGTTTGCTACTGCCTGGGCATCACCAGTGTGGATCCAAACCAACTGGACTTGTTGTTTGAACGCTTTATCAGCCAGGAGCGCAACGAAGCACCAGACATCGATGTGGACTTTGAACATCAGCGGCGTGAAGAGGTCTTGCAGTATTTGTATACCAAATACGGTCGGCACCGCGCGGGGATGACCGCCACGGTCATCACCTACCGCACTCGTTCGGCCATCCGCGATTGCGGACGAGCCCTAGGAATCTCCCTGGATCGCATCGCTCAACTGTGCCAGCTGGTTGATTCGCGATTGACCGAGGGTTCGCTGGCCGACCGAGTCGCCGAAAGTGGCTTGAAGCCGCAATCCGACATAGGACGACGCTTCTTGTACCTCGTCGAAAGCTTAATTGGCTTTCCACGCCATTTATCGCAGCACGTAGGTGGCATGGTTATGACACAGGGCTGGCTGTGCGAACTATGCCCACTCGAAAATGCCACCATGGATGGTCGCACCGTCATTCAGTGGAATAAGGACGACTTGGATGAGTTGGGAATACTGAAAGTCGATTGCCTGGCGCTGGGCATGCTGAGCGCAATTCACCGATGCTTCGATCTGATCCACCAGCATTCTGGGCGACTTTTGACTCTAGCCTCAGTACCCACCGAAGACCCGGCTGTCTACGACATGATTTGCCAGGCCGACACGATCGGAGTTTTTCAGATCGAAAGTCGCGCGCAGATGAGCATGTTACCACGCTTACGACCACGCTGCTTTTACGATTTGGTTATCGAAGTTGCCATCGTGCGCCCGGGTCCAATTCAAGGTCAGATGGTCCATCCTTATCTGAAAGCTCGCCGTAGTGGCCTGCAGCCTGACTATCCAACCGCCGAAATTCAGCAGGTGCTGGCAAAGACGATGGGCGTGCCCATCTTTCAAGAGCAAGCCATGCGTTTGGCTGTCGTGGCCGCCGGCTTTACGCCTGGAGAAGCCGATTTGCTGCGCCGTGCGATGGCGGCCTGGCGACGTCCCGGGCTGATTGACCAATTCCACAAAAAGCTGATCGATGGCATGCTGGCCCGCGGTTTGACAGCCGAATTTGCCGAGCGCGTCTTCACGCAGATTCGAGGCTTCGGCGAGTATGGCTTTCCGGAGTCCCACGCAGCCAGCTTTGCATTGCTGGTCTATGTGTCCAGTTGGCTCAAGCACTACCATCCGGCCGCCTTCTGCGTAGGACTACTCAACAGCCAGCCCATGGGCTTCTACGCTCCCGCCCAGCTATTGCAGGACGCTCAGTCGCACGGCGTTCGTGTCGCGCCAGCAGACATCAATGCCAGCCAATGGCTGTCCACACTGGAACCGATTGAGAATGCATCCGCTGCCAATCTACAGATCCGAATTGGGTTGCACTTGATTCGCGGCTTACCCAGCGAGATTGGCCTGACCATCGTAGCAGATCGCCATCAGCATGGCCCGTTTATGGATGTCCGTGATTTAGCGCGACGGACAAAGCTATCGCAGTCGATGGTCACACGCTTAGCTGATGCCGGAGCGCTGCAGTCGATTGCAGGCCAACGCCGCGCAGCATATTGGCAGGCCTTGGCCCAGGAGCGCAGCTCCGCCAGCCATGGTTTATTGGAGGCCATGGGGGCAGATGAAGACGATCCGCTGCCGGATGGGCTAGGGTCGTTGAGCGACCTGCAAGAGGTCTACGCAGATTATGAAACGACCGGGTTTTCATTGAGAGCACACCCGGTGTCGTTTGTTCGACCACAACTGGATCGGCTACGCGTCACCGCATCTCGTGATTTGCGATCGGCAGTCGATGGTCGATTTGTGCGCGTCGCTGGTGTGGTGCTATTGCGTCAGCGGCCAAGCACCGCCAAAGGTATCACCTTTGTGACTTTGGAAGATGAATTTGGCTCGATTAACTTGGTGGTCAAACCTGAGATTTGGAACAGGCATTACAAAGTCGCGCGCTGCTCCAACGCCTGGTTAGTGCAGGGTGTCTTGGAAAACCGCGAGGGCATTATCCATGTCGTCGCAGGTCGCATTGATGATCTTAGTCAGCATGTAAGCCACCTGGACCTCCGCAGCCGCGATTTCCATTGACGACAGCATCAGGGAATCCAACGCGACTACAAAACGCGACGCGAGACGTCGGCCATGCTGGACATGGCCCGCGCCGGCCTTTCCTACACCGTAAAACGCCTCCGCCCAGAGCCGCTCTTCCCCAGCCCGGTACTTACTGCCCTTACCTGACTTTGCGGTCAAAAATCGCTGCCGGCCTCCAGTAACCACTCGTATTTCTTTGAAAAAGCGAGGCCGACAGCTAGAAAACCGCTTGACATAAGATTGACGGTCCGTCAATATTGGCGACATGAGCACGATCTCCCGCAAAAAACAACAGATCGATCAGCGCGAGCAGCAGATTTTGCAATTGGCCCGGGGGACACTTTTATCCGAGGGCCTTGGCGGATTGAGCATGGAGCGGTTGGCCGCCGAAATGCAGTTTGCCAAAGGTACCCTGTACAACCATTTTCCGAACAAAGAAGAAATAGTAGTTGCCCTGGCATTGGAATCGCTGGAGCTGCGTCGCAAGCTGTTTGAAACCGCCGCCATTTCCAGGCCGCGATCCCGTGAACGGATGGCAGCCATCGGTTGCGCATGCGATCTATACGCCTCTCACTTCCGCCAGCATTTTGCGATCGAAGAGATGCTGCGGAGCGGGGCCATTCTCGAAAAATCATCAGAGATTCGCCAAAAATTGGTACAGCAGTTCGAACAACGCATCATGGCAATTGTGGCCGGAGTCGTGCGCGATGCGGTGGCCATGGGCGATCTTCAATTGCCTAAAGAGCTGTCGGCTGAAGAGTTTGTGTTCGGATTTTGGGCGCTAATGTACGGCAGCCAGATCCTGATGGCCACCAGCCCGGCCTTGGTCGACATCGGAGTAAACCAGCCTCAACGCAGCATTCGCTATCACGGCTGGACTCTTATGAACGGCTACAACTGGCAACCTTTGGTCAGCTACGAACAAACCGACCAACTGATGAATTCTTTGCGTGAGAGGCTACTCAAACATGACCACTAAGATGTGCAGTCGAGCCCCTTTTTTTGTCGGCAAAATGACGGTGCGTCAAAAAATGACGCTGTGGCTAATTGCCGTGATTTTGCTGTCCGGCGGTGGGGTCGCCATCGGCATGTTGAAGTTCGATGAACATGGCCGACAAACGCTGCTTCACAGCGAAAGTCCTCAAGCATCAGTACCAGCCGTATCACTAGAGTCCGGCAAACAGTCTGGCAGCGAGCCATCCAGCGGTGAAGCGCTGGATGCAAAAATTGGCAATCACCCGAACGTCGCTGCCACTGGCAAACGCTCGGGCCAGGAGACTGCCTACCGCTTGCCAACCAGCACCGCGCTACTGGGCAGTTTGCAACCCACCACCTTAGCTCAGCGATTTCCCGGAGTCGTGAAGGCTCGTCGCAGCAGCCTTCTGGCTTCGAAGTTACTGGGAAAAGTAACCAAGGTAAGTGTCGATCTGGGCCATCAGGTGCAGGCCGGGCAGGTTCTGGCCGAGCTGGACAATCGCGAACTTTTGGCCGAACGCGACGCTCTGGTGGCACAATTGTCAGGTGCCGAAGCGCGACTATCGGAACTACGTCGCGGACCACGCGCTCAAGAGATTGAAAAAGCGCAGGCGCAGGTCCGTGAGTCTGAGGCCATGCTGGCTCTACGCAAGGCTAATGCGGATCGCGTCAATCAATTGATCCAGTCGTCCAGCATTTCCAAGCAAGAGCGCGACGAAAGTGCGACAGCGCTACATGCTTCGCAAGCTCAACTGGATAACGCCAACAAGACGCTCGAACTGCTGGAAGAGGGGACGCGGGCCGAACAACTTCTGGCTCAAGAGGCAACAGTTCGAAGCTTACAGGCTCAAATCGAAAAGGTCTCTGTGCTGATTTCTGATCATCTAATCCTGGCACCGTTTGGCGGTCATGTGAAAGCTCGCTTTGTGGATGAAGGCGTGGTTGTCAGTCCCGGCCAAGCGATTCTGGAAGTCGCCGAGACCGAACAGCTAGAGGTGCACGTAGGTTTGCCCGCTGATCTGGTTTCACCGCAAATACTGGGGGCTGCCCGCATTTGGTGCGAGGATTTGAGTTTGCCAGCACGATTATCGCGGCTGTCGCCCGTGATTGACCAGCGCACTCGTAATGTTCAAGCTGTGTTTTCGTTGCCCTCGTCTGCGGCAGTGCCGACTACCGCAGCGGTCGTACCGGCTGCAACTGCGGATGCATTAGCGAACTGTCAATTGCATCATCGAGTTGGCCAGGCGATCGAGCTAGAAATTGAGGTCCCTGTCGATAGAGGTGGATGGTGGGTTCCGTCCAGCGCCTTGGTCTCGGCTGGACGCGGACTGTGGTCGTTGCTGATTGCCAGGCCAGAAGAGCAGCCAGCGACGACTGCCAATGCAGTCGAGTGCACTGCTCAAGCCTGCCAAGTTGAATTGCTAAGAACTACCGGCCGTTGGTCACAGGTTCAAGGCACCCTGTCCGACGACGATCTGCTGATTGTCAGTGGCGTGCATCGCCTTACGGCGGGACAAAAAGTACTGAGCCAATTGGTCGAGCCCTTAGATTTGGAGTTTACGCAACACGCAGTCGCAGGCGGTGGTGATCGATGACCGCCTCAAGTAACGCTACCGGCGGCAGTGGCTCATCCGCTGCGGGCAGTCAGACACAGCCTGGAAATGAAGTGGCGGAGCGATTGGGGGTCGCGCGCTTGGCGGCCGCTTTCTACCGGGACCGGCGATTGACCGCTTTGACGGTCCTGCTGATCGTCGTTTCGGGGTTAAGTTCCTTGATGGTTCTGCCGCGTCGCGAAGACCCGCTGCTGAGACCTCGCGTGGCGCAGTTGACAACGGTCTATCCCGGAGCTGACGCCGAAAAAGTCGAAGCCTTGGTCACCGAGAAGATCGAACGCCGCCTGAGAGATGTGGCGGAGATCAAGCGGTTGCGTTCGGTAAGTCGCGCGGGCGTTTCGCTGATCACCATCGAACTGCTGGACGCGATCAACGAGCCGGATCAGATTTGGCCCAAAGTGCGCGGCAAGATGGAGGATGCCATCGGCGAACTCCCGGCAGGTTGCCGACGCCCCGAGTTCCATCAACCCGAAATGTCGGCGTTCGCCTGGATCGGTGGAATTACTTGGGTTGGCCAGGGTCAGCCCCGGTATGGGGTCATGCGAAGACAAGCCTTGGAGCTAAAAGATCGGCTGCTGGCGCTGCCAGGTACCAAATTGGTCGAACTGTTTGGCGACCCACAGGAAGAAATCCTGGTGGAGATCGACCCGGCTCGCATGGCTGCATCAGGCGTCTCTCCAGCAATGGTGGCAGCACGGTTAAGCCAGGCCGACGTCAAGACCAGCTCCGGAATGCTGCGCTCCGCTGCTACCGAAACCGTCGTTCAGTTTCGTAATCAGTTCAGTAGCCTCCAGGACATCGCCAACACGCAACTAGACAGCTCGACACCCGGCTACACACTGCATGTCCGCGACATTGCTACGTTGCGGCGTGGCACGCCCGAGCCTCCTGGGTCGAAAGCTATGATTGACATGCAGCCATCGGTCGTCCTGGGCGTTATCCTGCGCAGCGACTTTCGCATCGACAAGTGGGCTGCGCTGGCTGACGACGTTGTGGCGGAATTCCAGTCGCAACTTCCGTCGGGAATCAAGCTGGACATTATCATGCAGCAGGAGAAATTCGTTACGGGACGCATTCACAAGCTGCTATCGAATCTGGCCCTCAGCATGGTTGCCGTCTCGCTGACCACCTGGTTGTTTTTAGGGTGGCGCAGTTCACTTCTGGTCACGGCCACCTTGCCACTGGCGACGATGATCGTCTTGACCGGTATGCGACTCTTGGACATTCCCATTCATCAGATGTCAGTCACTGGATTAATCATCGCCTTGGGGATGCTGATCGACAATGCGATCATCGCCGCAGACGAAGTGGAGATTAGTCTGCGGCGCGGGCTGTCGGCCTATGAGGCCGCCGTGGATATGGTCCGTCGTCTGGCAGCACCGCTGGCCGCATCGACGCTGACCACCGCTTTCGCCTTTGCTCCCATCGCGCTGATGGAAGGACCAACCGGCGAGTTCGTGGGTTCAATCGCACTGACGGTCATTCTGGCGGTGTTCAGTTCGTTGTTTTTGTCGCTGACCATTCTGCCCACAGTCGCTGCCTGGTTGCAACAGCGCGTGGCCCATTTGAACCAACACCAGCCGGAATCGTTTCATTTCTTGAAGCAACTCTGGCGACATGGCATCGCTATTGAGCGCCTGACTGCGGTTTATCGGCGTGCCTTGAGTTTCGTTTTTGCCAGGCCACTGATTGGTATTGCTATTGGCGTGGCTTTGCCGATCGCGGGGTTTGTGGCAGCTACACGACTGAGCGAACAGTTCTTTCCACCCTCGGATCGTAGCCAATTTCATATCGAAGTTGAACTGCAGCCGAGTGCTTCAATGGCTCAAACAGAGGCGGTTATCCAACGGCTCGATCGGTTTTTGCGCAATCAACCGCGCATCGCTCAGGTTTCCTGGTTTTTTGGCAACAGCGCTCCCTCGTTCTATTACAACGTCATTAGCCGGGTCAAAAATAGTCCGCATTTTGCCCAAGGGATCGTCAATCTTGACAGTGAGTTTCCCGCCGGCGATCTGATTCGGCAGCTTCAGGCACAGGTTGACATACAGTTTCCTGAGGCACGAATTCTAGTGCGACAGTTGGAGCAGGGCCCACCGTTTGACGCACCCGTTGAAGTGCGCATTTCCGGCCCAGACATCGATCAACTGGACAGCTTAGGAGAACAGTTGCGACGCATCGCTTCTGGCCTGCCCGAAGTGATTCATACCAAAACGATGCTCGGGGAATCGCGTGCCGTTGCCCAAGTAGCCGTCCGCGCGCAGCAAGCAGGTTGGGCCGGCCTGACCGAGCGCGACATTGCCGATCAATTGTTCTCGCGCCTGGAAGGGCTGCAGGCTGGCTCGCTGATCGAGCAGACCGAACAGGTGCCTGTACGAGTGCGTATCGCTGATCAGCGCTCGAGCAGCATTGATGCCCTGGGAGAGACTGTATTGTTCTCTTCCGCACCTGAAACACCCTCTGGAGCTGCCGCAGGTGGTAGCGACGACTGGCCCGTATTGACCTCACTGGTACCGATTTCCTCAGTTGCTGACATTTCTTTGACGCCTCAGCGAGCACTGATTGCTCGCTACGGAGGCGTGCGTATCAACGAGATCAAAGCTTACTTGCGCGCCGAAGCGTTGCCATCCCGAACGCTGGTAGCACTCAGTAGCGAATTGGAACGCCAGGGTTTTGAATTGCCGCCAGGATATCGCCTGGAACTGGGAGGCGAAGCCCACGAACGCAACAGCGCGGTAGGGCGACTGTTAGCCAATGTTGCCATTCTGGTGGTAGGCATGTTGGCCTCGATGGTCTTGGCGCTGTCTTCATTTCGATTGACGGCAATGATTTCAGGCGTTGCCGTACTGTCGGTAGGACTGGGTATGGGAGCCTTATGGTTATTTGGCCATCCATTTGGATTCATGGCCATTATTGGCACCATGGGATTGATCGGCGTGGCCATTAACGATTCCATAGTTGTGGTGGCTGCCCTGCAGAACAACCTGGCCGCTCGCTTGGGTAACCTGAAAGCTATGGTCGACACGGTCGTCGAAATCACTCGGCACGTGCTGGCCACCACGGCCACCACCGTGGCCGGCTTCTTGCCTCTGATCATGGACGGAGGTGCCTTCTGGCCTCCGCTGGCGATTACCATCGGAGCGGGTGTATTGGGCGCTACGCTGATTGCAATTGTGTTTGTCCCCAGTTGTATGCGGTTGATCTATTTTCGCGGTCCGGAGGTGACTGGCTAACCCCACATGGTAAACTGCTTTACTCCGCACCTTTGTAGCCTTTGTAGGGTGGGACAAGCGGGATACAAATAGTACTGCTAGAATCAAAGGCATGGAGTTTGCGAATACAATTGCTCACATTCAGGTGGTTCAGCCTCGCGCCGGCCCACCACTTTCTTTGTTCGCTTTCAACGTCCTTCCACCTACTTCAACCTTAACAGCCTTCGGCATAAGTCGGTTTCAGTGATTTCTTAGAGGAGCGGCTTGTATGTTGGCCAAGGAAGAGTATGTCGAGCAAGCCTATTTCTATCGCGTGCTGTTGGAGCGGATGGGTGCCGGATTGCCGTTACAGGAGCTGATGCAGCAAACCAAGCACGAACTGCTCTCCACGACGCGGCTGCCCATGGCTATCGATGTTCTGCTGGCAGAACTGAAACATCACGGCAAGATGCACACGGGCATGCAGGTGCTCAGCCACTATTTCGTGCCTTTCCAAATCTATTTGATAGCTGAAGCCGAAGACGACCGTGGGCGCTTTGACTATCGGACCGGCCTGCAAATCTTGGCCGCCGAGGCGCTGTACCGCACTCAGGATACATTAGATCCGCAGGGACTGTTTTTCTTTCAATTCGAGGCGATTGCCCGGAATCGGCTGAACTACGATCGTGGACTGAAGGCTATGTCGGAGGATCCGGCTTTTGTGGGAGACTGGCAACGGTGGATTTTGAATGTCCGTAAGCAACTGGGGTTGGTTGACCTGGCCGACATGATCTACGCCCGCAGCCAACTCGCCCAGCAGCGCCGCTCGCAGATAGATACCCAGACTGACGAGGAATTACCGACTGGCGATCCGGTACTGTTTGGCGTCCAGGAAGGCAGGATTGCTCAAGCCAATCGCCGCCACGACCCGCTGTACCTATTTGCCGCCATGCAGCGGCATCTCGGTTATCCCGCCGTACCGCGCTTTCAACCGGTAGATCCACTGCCCGCCTTGCTGCCGCAAATGCAGCGTCGTCTGGAGCAACTTGAATTACGCCTCAAGCTGCTTGAAGAGGAGCAGCGCGGTGGCATCGACATCACCAAATTCTACAGCCCGAACTCGGCCCACGACTCCCATCGCTGACTAAAGCCAGCGTGCCCCGCCGGCCCCACCCCTCCCCGTGCGCAACCCTCTTCGTAACAATACTCTCTTTTGAGATTCGCCATAAACATCTGACATGCAAAGACTTACGCGAGTTCGAGACCTGTTCGGTGTCGTTCGAACGATCGAAACCAGTTCGATACTTTTTCTCGCCTTCGGACTCTCTTTTCGGTGAAAAGTTTGATTTGAGTGGCGAAATACGGAAAGCGAAACCGTATGAAGCAAAAAATCGCTCACGCTCAAGGCATGACTTTCTACTATGCCAGTCCGAAAAGCCAATTGTCCCTATCACATTTTTCAGCGGCAAGTTGGTCATCATTGGGATACGCTTTGAACCAAACCGTTGCAACAATCATCGTGGGATACGCTCGAAACCAAAGGAATTCTGCTGGCAACAAAGAGCATGATTGCCCGTTCATTACAGTGCCATACACTGAAAACCCAATTCGTTTCTCAATTTCCTCGCATTCCGTTCGACTCGTCTCCAATTGCAACTGGCGAGGATAAGAGCGCTCTCTTGCGAATATCTCAATGGTGGCGCCTCGTTGATTGAATGGCAGTTGACGAGGCTCCTCCACAAAACCGCCAAGCTCGAGAATTTGCCTCACTACCGTTCGAGCAATGACTGCTTTGTCCGACAAAGTACCTGAGTATCGCCAGCTAAGCCCAAGCAAGGTGAGCCCTCGCTCTATGCGCTTCGAAATATCCATCAACCCACGCTTGGTGCGCATCAATGCAATTTTGTGGTCCGGAGAACTATACTGTTTGTGCTTTAGCTTGAGATTGATCTCCTGAAGTTTCTCCAGTTGAATGCGGATGCGTCCGATCTTTTTTGAGTTCTCAAACTTCGCGATGATCTCCGATAGATACTCAGCTAATTCATCATCGGTCGCTTTGACTTTTCCTTTTTGATCAACTGAAATTTTCCCAACAAGTGGGCGGATCACTCTCGCACCCTTCGTCTTGGTACTTTTTCTTGATTCAGGATAATCGAAGTAGTCCCTAAGGATTGTGGATGAGTCCTTAACCATCGCATCGAGTTTCGATTCACACCAAAACTCGCATGGGATCTTCCCTAGTAAATCAACGGCAAGATCACGTGCAGTGGACGAAACCTTTCCAGCAATAACAAACACAACCAACTTCACTCCTTTGTGCAACTTAATCTTGTCTATCTCTTGCCTTACGGCTTTCGGTGGGAAACTCTTTTGGTTCTTGCACTGGAAATATGCACCCTTCCTTCGATCCACAATATCCCTGGCTTTATCATTCCCAGTTGCTCCATAATGCTCTGCATTCTCATACCCATTTTTCATGGCGAGCCTCAACGTGAGTTGCTCGAATTGCTCCCAACTCAATTGGTCGAATGGGCAGCAGTGCGTTGTTCGCGTCACATGTGGTTTTGATTTTGCCAAAATGCTTGCTCCCGAGGATGGCGTAAGGATCGCAACATCGACTTCTTGAAACTACCTAAGATCGATGAGATTCAGTGTTCGAGTCCAATTATCATCCCATCGCCTCCAGCAATCCGCAACCGATTGTTCGTCGCTCGAATCGATGCAATCAGGGCTAATGGCTGGTATTTACTTGCAAGGCAGTCCGATTTACCCCTTATCTCGGCTTGAGGTTATCGCGTCGTTCGCGCTCTCTGTGACTAACGCGAAACGCGATCGAAAATGCACCTCAAACGGGAGAGCCTATGGGCCTAAACATAAAGAGAGAGCAAAACAGACTCGAACAAATGTCGATCATCGAACTCTGAGAACGCTATCACGGATTGTCGTCACGCAGGGTCTCGATCAAATGCAAACGCTGGTACATCAAGCGAATCCTCTGGATCATACAGGCAGCAACCAAAGGCGATATCTCCGAGGAATCGAGACTACTCGCTAAACAGATTGCAGCAGAGAGGCCGTTTCGAAAATCGATTCTTCGCGTTCGGGCAAAGACGGATGCCGATGACACCTCGACATCCAGAACGGTAAGCACGGTACTCAAGCCCCCAGTCGATCGTCGAATCCCTGAGCCTGGGGCTTCTCTGGTCAAAACCTACAGAGGACAGACGATAAGAGTGGTTGTGCGAAGTTCTGGATTCGAATTCAACGGCCAGCAATACAAATCACTCACTTCGGTTGCCAGAGCTGTCACAGGGCAGCGCCGTATCAACGGATTCCAGTTCTTCAATCTGGGAAAGAAAGGTGCTGAGCGATGAGACTGCCGGCAAATAGCGGCCAGAACACATGCACCGGGAAACGGACAAGATATGCAGCATTTAAACCATGGCGCTGGCAGCAAGCTCGTAGCCAATAACTTGCAATAGTCGAAAACTGCAAGCCACGAACGGGATCGTATCGCTTCGCAGCCTGTATGAGCCCAATACAGGCGATTTGAAACGCATCATCTTCTTCCATCCCAAACCAGTGGAATAGCATTCGAGATGCTCGCTTGGCCAAACGCAAATGAAACTCACAAAAACGGTCAAACGCTCCAGGCTCGCCTTCTCGCATCGCAACCGCAAGTTCATCCGATTGCTTCGCGTAAAAAGGCAGTCGAGCAAACATCTCTTGCTCGGGAACGACGTCGAGAGCGAGACGCGTTCGCTCCATAGCATTGACAAGTGTTGCATTCTCCTCATCATCCAATGTAAACCGAAGGTTACTTATCCGTTCGAGTAATGGCCTCGGTGGCTGATACGAGAGGAAAGGATGCTCTCGATGTCGAACCTTTCGTCCGTCGATCTGATGAATTGCCCATTGCCAGACTTGCTTTTGCGGTTCTTCCGAGTGGTAAACGATAATGTGCTCGTGGTGCTGGCGAATAAGCTGCTTCTGAATTCGGCGAAGAAGACCACGGTTTGCGAGGGAAGTCCGATGTAGTTTGCAGCTGAATACACGCAGGCCACGCTTTTCGGCGACCGACTCGAGCCGAATACACTGATCATGAATCTCCAGCTCTTGCGATGAACTGAAGTTGTCCCAGCCAAGATCATCAATGAACTGTCTTGGTTCACCGGGAATCGGAATTTGCAAGGGGTTAGAGTTAGCGAGTTGTTGAACGCATCCTGCGTGAGAATTGATTGCATCCATGCGGAGGTTTTTCGCTTTTGGGCAAAGTTGGAAGGGGAGGTAGTGACGCAAGCTCGGCTTGCGCCACCCCAGCTTCCAACTTCGCGATTGTGCGGCGCTCAGGTTGCACCTCTGCAGAGCCCTATCCTCCGTACAACTGCATTCGTTTTTAATCTGTCGTCATCGACTATGCAACTCGCGGCTGCGTTTGCCGGGCAAGTTCGCGGCGCTTTCGCGCTTCTTCCAGCTTGCGATCGCGTTCGGCGGCAATCACACGTCCGAGGTCTGCCAGTTTGTCGGCCGGAGTGATATATCCGATCGCGCTATTCAAACGCACGTTGTTGTAATGTTCGACGAAATCGTGAACGCGGCGTTTTGCTTCTTCCACCGTTGCTGGACAACTAGGTCGGATGCATTCCTGCTTCAGGATCCCGTGGAACCTTTCCAACTTGCCGTTGCTTTGGGGATAGTAGGGACTCGTACGAACGTGACTCAGACCGAAGATCCGGATAAAGAGCTTGAAGTCCTTGGCAATGAACTGTGGTCCATTGTCACTGATGATTCGCGGCTTGACACCAGGATTCTTTTCCAGTGCGCGAGCCACCACCACTTCGACGTCCTGCTCCTCCATCTTCTCGCGAATTTCCCAGTGGACAATGTAGCGACTGTAGCCATCGAGTACCGATATCAGGAAGTAGAAGGTACCTCCTAGATTGAGGTAGCTGATGTCAACATGCCAATGTTTATGGGCCTTTTCGGGTTGTTCGAAACCTGTGCCATTCTTGCTGGGCAGATTGTTCTTGCGATCCAATCGCCGAGCAGCTTTCAGTACGCGATATGTGGTGCTCGGGCTGACAGCCACGATGTCATCATCAAGCATCATGAACGTCAAGCGTCGGTAGCCTTCTAGTGGATGCTGGTCGTGGTAATCGACGATGGCTTTCTTTTCCCATTCTTCGATCCACCAATCACGTGGTATCTGGCCATTATGCTCATTGGCCATACCATAGCGATGCTTCCAGCTGTGGAACTTGCTGGCAGCCAGTCCGAGCCAGAACAGCAAGCGTTTCATTGGAATTTCAGCTCGATCGCTCCAATACCTCAGGTAATCAACGATCGAGTCACGCGTATCATGGGGGACCCAGCGTCCAGTCACAGGTCCCCATTTTCTTTTTTTGCCTTGACGTTCTCTTCCATGAGTTCGGAGATCACCTCATTCTTCAGCTGCAGCTTCTCCTCAAGCCGCTTGATCTGACGTTGTTTGGCATCTTCCAGCTTCGCCGCCGACTTCACGCGACGACCACCCTTACCCACAAACGCCTGCTCAGCCTGCGCAAGAACGGCATTCACCCATTGATGGATCTGGCTCGGCTGAATGCCCAGCTCGTCGGCCAGATCGCTGACCGCTACCTTGTCCTTCAAATGCCGACGGACCACTTCCGCCTTCTGCTCTGCACCAAAATTACGTCTTGTTTGTCCCATGGAACACCTCCCGATAGTGGGTATGCTAACTCAACTACCGAGAAATTCCATTTCCATCAGAGGCAAGACACTTTTGTTGAATGGATTGCGGCTAGCCAAGAACTGAATGTGTAGGGTTTGTCTGAATTTGATAATTGGACATCCAGGCGCCTCATTAAGAATTTGAATGTTAGCACCAGATTCTAGCGATCGCTGGAAGAATGCAAAAAGGAAGTTGCCGCGCATTTCAGCCGCCGAGCAGGTCGTTTCCGTTTCGGCACGAACAATGAATGATTCGCAATTCTGTGTGAACCTTATGCATCCAGAACGTATCCCCGAAAGGATAGCTACGACCTTCCCGCGCCGATGTAGAATCCAGCCGTATAAGGACTAACAAGTGGATGAAGCACTGTTTAGACGCCTCAAAGAGCTAAACGAGGACTTCCGCCAATTTATGGGAAGGGATGTAGGGACATTTTTCTGCCCGATTCTGCATAAGGATGAAGCAGTTGAGATTTGTAAGGGCCATGTTCTACCCCAGTCGACGAATGGAAGCGGACCTTGGGTTCCGCAGCGTAAGGACGTCGACAACACCTTTGGCAAACTCTGCGAGGCAAACCTCAATACTGTGCAGGCCCGCAACAAAGCGGACGTAGATTTTCTTTGTGAGAAAAAATTAAGCCAGGCTACTAAACCAAAGATTGTGATAAAAGGTAAAGAGGTTGAGCACTATCGAACAAATGGTATCCGTCGAGTTGACACGCACACTCCTCTCATTGTCGAAGTAAACGGAAGAGAGGTAGCAAATTTCAATGTTAAGATAGACACGACGGTAGCATCGACCGTAAATTCAAACAATTTCGAGATTCGACTTGGCAAAGACTTCTCTCCAGAGGTTTGGGCGACAGCCTTAAAGGCAGCACATTTGACGATGTTCAAATTAATGGGTTACAAACATGTCTTTTCTCCAAGTGGAACTCTACTCGGGGATGTGCTTCGTGAACTGTTTTTGCAAGCTTCGTTGAAAGGTACAAACACTCGAGAGCTACTACAAAGGTCCTTCAAAGAGAACGAATACTTGGTCTGGCCGATCGCGACCAGTCGTCGTATTGAGAGCAGTATCAATAGCAAACGGTTCTGGATCTGCCTTCAGTCTAGCGGGACTCCATTCGCGTTAGGTGTTCTGGTTGTTATAGGCAGAGACGCTTTCTGCGTTGTCACTCCATGCGACCAATCCATTGATACCTACTTCAGTTTCCTCAAGACCCCACCAGTATCCGTTGCTGTAAAGGAGGTTCTTTTCAATAATGATGACCCGTCGAATTCCCATTGGGGTATCAATGAAGAGGAGCCGACTCGAATCCCAATTCTTTCTTCGATTCCGTCCGTTTGAGACACGCCTGGAAAGTGGCTAGACCCTGATTGGTTGGAAATGATTCAGAGACCTTGCCGATTGGCCGTTCCGCTACAGGAGCAGTTTGAACTGGGGGCATTTGTCTACGCAGTATTTCGCGCCCGAATGCGGTTATTGACACAGGAGGGCGTGACCTTTGCATTTAGCTGCCACTAAAACAACATTGGTCACTTCGCGATTCTAATAAAGTAAGCTCTTTCATTCAGATTAGAGCTGAAACCATCCAGTTCATGACATTTTGAGCTCATCCAGCCAATCCACCTGCTCATGGATACAGATGTTGGGACCCTGGCAAAGATTTTTTTGAGTAGCAATGGCGATCATGGCAAGATCGTTGTCCATGAGAGCTACAAATAGAAGTTCGCAGCTTACCTTCAATTGGGATGATCTGCCACCTGAGAATGAGGTGGTGTCTGCCGTCAGCACTTCCGATTGTAGCACGGGGTCAAGGGCCGCCTCTGGTGATTCTGCAAGTGATTTGGAGGCTGCTGCTTTCGGCGGAGCCGAAAGGCTTCCCCTTGACTTCCCGTGCGACCCAACTCCAGCGAGTAACGGCAATGATGCCCAATCGTTGGAGAATGAAATGGAACAAACAACGCAATCAAAAGTAGCCTATGGATTTGTAAGGCCAGAGAGACAGACTGACTTTGGAGGACTGACGCAATATAAGTGGCCAGCTCCTAAGCAGGATCGAGATTTAATTACCGTTGACCGCCTTCGGGCAGACATCGATGGCCCTGCCCATCGTTTCACAATCATGCGAGGTGATGTGGTCGAGGTGTTCTTCGACCCGTCCAAAGTTGAACTCGGTGAAGTGGTCGATATTTCCCATGCTCGACAGGAAGTGGCAGTTCGCTTTCGTGCTGGAGGGGATGGAATTTGGTTCGACAAGGGGCAGATCTACCCGGCTCCACTGGACGAAGAAGAAGAATTCCTGACTGGTCCGCTCAATCAAACGGTCGAAGCAAGCAATCGACAGCATTATCCAGAAAATGGATTGGCCATGTCGGAAAATGTCCCAGCTTATGGCGAGAAACTTGCGGTCAATTTCACCATGGACGACTATAAGCATTTCCGGTCAAAACTTGGCGATCAAACCTTGGAGATTGAAGAGCTTCATGCCGCGTTTAACTCTATGCTCCAAGCCGAAGAGGCATTTTTGAGCGATCTAAAGTCCCGGTTTAATGCCACAAGAATGCAGAATGTAGCTCGAAACCTAGGCAAGTTCGGCGGACGGACAAAACAAGAAAATGCCCAGTCGATCTATGACGCATTGCTGAGGTCGTTTTATCTCAAAGATTCGTTCTCCTATTCACCGCTCCAACAGAGTTTCAAGGAGCGACTCAGCGAGCTGGTCCCGAGTCAAACCGCTGATGATCTTAAATCCTATTACGAGGCCAGGACCAAAGCTCAAGAAGCCGAACAGAAAATCGTTGAGAATCCAGAATCCTTAAGCGAGTTTCGGGAACTGATTCGATTGAAGGGGATAGGCCAATTAACTGAGCAGCAACTGGAAACCTACGACCGGCTGGCGGCTCAACAGAGTAGAAAGCAAAGGGCTGATGCAAAGCCAACGCAAGTTTCCAAGTTCGAGTCGGAAGGGCTATCCGAATCCAGCTTTACTATCAAACAGGGATACCACGACAAGAAGGGATGCCCGTTGTGGATAGTTCAGCTTACCGAACGGGTGGAACGGGATGTTTACAACGAGCTTAACCGCAAAGCCAAAATGCTGGGAGGATGGTTCAGTTCCTTCCGGAAAGCCGATGCCGGTTTCCAGTTTATCTCTGAAGACTCAGCTCTTAAGTTCGCTGCATTACTAAACGGTGACGCGGATCGCACTGAGGAGCTGGAGGGACGAAAGGCACATCGGGAACAGACAGCGGCAGAACGGCTTTCTGAGGTAGCATCCCGCTTACTGGAAAATGCCGAGCAAGTCCTGCTTGATGATGAATCGAAGCTCAAGAACACCGCACGCCGAGCCGGTATGGCTGCTGGAATGCGAGGCCGGGCCTATGCCGAAATTGCCTTGGCCAAAACCGTTCAGTCGATCGCCGATTCAATGTCGCGAGGTGAGGCCGAGTTCCTGGATGGAATTAGAGCGAAGACACATGTCGAGACGCTACATGCCATTTGGAGGTCTGCCAAGCAAGATCATCTGTCGGTTCTATTTCGGGAAGCGGAGGAAGCAGACAGGCCACTGACTTACGATCAACGCGAGCTCGAAAGAGACCGCTTGCCCAATCTGTCGGATGTTCCCTTTGTGGCTCTTCCCTACCCGACTGTTCACAAGCGAAACGTGCTGGATGTGTTGACCGTTGCCGCAGGGCGGTCTGGTTGCATGCAGATTTCAAAGCGATTGGCAAAGATTCTAAAATCGACCAAATCCGGAGAGATCTTTGAATTCAAACGCCCCCATGAAATTGAGCTCTACCAAGAATTTGTGGATCGGGCAAAATCGGCAGGAATCGAGGTGAGGTGGCTTGAGTCGTCACTCGAAGACTGGAAACGACTGAGAGCGGCCAACATTCACACGATTGAAGAGCTACGTGCAGCGATCCGAGAATTGGCAGGCCATCAAGCCGAACGATTGGCTGACAATCCGATTACCAAAGCCGAAGATAGCCTCCGTGGTAAACGACTTCCCGGTTTCTTCCCGACTCCGCGCCCTGTGATCAACCGAATGTTGGAACTGGTTCAATTGAAGGGTTCGGAAAGAGTCCTAGAGCCGTCTTGCGGTAAAGGCGACATTCTGGACGCAATCACTGAGCAGTTTCCAGACGCAGATGTGACCGGAATTGAGATCAATCGCAGCTTACAGGAAATTCTGGAAGCCAAGGGATATGATATATCGTTTGAGGATTTCCTGGATCATCAAGGCCAGTACGATTGCATTGTGATGAATCCTCCGTTTGAGGATGGACAGGAAATCAAACATGTCCGACACGCATTCAGCCTACTGGCTCCTGGTGGTCGGCTGGTATCGGTGATGAGCGAAGGTCCATTTTTCCGTAGCGATGCCAACTCAATTGCCTTCCGAGCCTGGCTGGATGAGGTCGGAGCCGAAACAGAATCTCTTCCCCAAAATGCCTTTCGCGGCAGCGAAGCGTTTAGGGAGACGGGTGTAAGTACAAGACTTGTGAGCATCAGAAAATGAATTAGACAGGATTTAGTGACCCATGCTCTCCGCCTGAATCTCCGCTGGGTCGCTACTCCTGATTCAATGACTTAAGACCGCAAATGATCTCGGCTGCTGTACTGCGGATCGCATCCAGCGATTTGCCGAGCTCCTCGGCATCTCCCTTGTAGAGCTGAATATAGTCGGATGCATGGCTGGCACTCTCAATTCCAAATGCATGACAGACTACGAAGGCTACTGCCTCGGCCTCCAGTTCCCGCTGGTTCCGCGTAGTCTCTGCTCTTCTTTCACCCCGATGAAGCAGTTCATGGGCCAACTCGTGAGCCAAAACAGAAAATGTTTTAGCCGATCCTAGGTCTGGTTGAATGACTATTGTCCCACCTTTGGAAAGCCCCTCGGCTGCTCCCAATTCTTCATATTGAAGTTCGATTCCCTTACTTCGTATCAGAGACTCGATGCGAGCCAGATTCTCGCCCGGATCACCCTTGACAGTGCCAATGTCTGGTAACGGCTCACCGGCAGTTTGAGAAATGTCGAAGACCGACACTACCTTAAAACCGACTAACATGCGCTTTGGTTGTTCGACCTGATCAGCATCTTGCTTACTTTCCGAGAAACCTTCCAGATCCGGCTTCTGCTTCAAGATGACCGGTGCAAGGATTCTAATTCCCTGCTCCCCTTTCATTACACTGCGACCGAGCTGCTTCCAGGCTTGAAAACCGGCCACATGGGTAGCGTCTGGACGCTGAAATGCAATCAGCATCAAATTGTTGAAGCTGTAGTTATGAAACTGGCTCATTGCTGTCAGGAATTTCGTCAGTGTCTCGCTTTTTCCGGCCTTAAGCTCCTTTTCCAGAATGCCTAGTGCGGAATCCGCAAGTTTCAGAACCTCCTCTTGTCCCCGAGGCTTTAAGTTAGGACTGGTTTCAACGGAATCCTCAGTTGCAAGAGACTCTTCGCCCAGAACCCAGGCGTTTCGAAGTTCAATTATCTGCTCTAGTTCGTAGTAGCAGGGATTGGAGGGTGGTTTAGGTCCGGACAGTCGCTCCTGAGATGAAAGCCCTGCTGAGCGATTTATCGCAGCAGGTGTTTCGCCTTGCGGCAGGTGTGAGGTATTTCCGTATTCCATGGCAGAGATTGCCATAGGTGAAATTGCTAAGCAAAATTTTTTTGCTTAAGGATTCAGACTGTCAGAGAATTGGCGATATGGACTTTACAATTTGTAGCCACGGACGGAGCCGTAACATCCATGATGCAACCGGCGCCTGACAGAAGAAACCTACAGCCGATCGACTTTCGCAGGCTCAAAGAGATCGTTTCATTGCGTGAGGTTTTGGAACTCTACGGTTGGCAGCCAACCAAAAGTTATCAGGGCGGAAGATACCTCCGTGGAGCCTGCCCTATCCATGGCTCCACTTCCCCAAATAGTATCATCTTCGCAGTGTCACCAGAGAAGAATGCCTTCAAGTGCTTTAAGTGCGGAGCAGCCGGAAATCAGCTTGATCTTGCTGCCCACTACTTTGGCTTACCGAGGGACCAGATTGTCAAAATCGCTGTGCGATTATGCCAGCAGCTCGGGAAGGAAATCCCCAGGCATTAGCAGGCAGAACTTACGTGCTAATTCGGGGCGATTTATGGTACAATCAAGGACAGAATACTAATCGGGAGCCAACCAAAATGTCCAGTGTCGAACTAACGCCAGATAATTCCAAGTTCATCGAATCGCTGATCGATTCCGGCAAGGCCAGTTCCATGGAACAAGCTCTCAATATGGCGGTCGATTTACTCAAGCGTAAAGTCGAAATATCCGATGCCGTCCAGTTGGGGATCGAGCAGGCTGACCGAGGCGAATTGCTGACCGGTGATGAGGTTTTTGATCGAATTGAAAAGCGAGCCGCTCAAATCGAGAAGAGCAGCCGCGAAGGATGAAGTCGCTTCAGTTTACCCCGGCAGCTTCTGCTGACCTGGACGAAATTCTTGATTACATCGCTGAAGACCGACCGCATACGGCAGTTCAGGTGGTCAAGAGAATCCGAGAACGATGCGAGATGCTTCGCTATCACCCCGAAATGGGCCAGCTCTATCCCAAGCTCGGCTCAGGGATACGCGCCATTCCACAACAACGCTGGGTGATCTTTTACCGAGTTGAATCGAACTCAGTTCAGATTCTCCGCGTCCTGGACGGCGCGCGTCACATCGATTTCTTGTTCGACTGATACCGTTACTCTCGTCTTTGGCTCTTCTGATCTTAGCACGGCGTCAAGGTCCGCCGCCTTCTTTGTTTTTGATTTTAAGCGGCTGCTGCTCGCCTAGCGGCGAGACTCCACCTTGACTTGCCGTGCTTTCCCTATTCCACCGAGCCAAAGTCGCGTGAAAGCAAGATGGTATTCGCTTTCTGCTCAGCGCGATGCGGCAAAGAAAACTTTGCAAAACATCGGAGGATAAAATGACAAGTACAACCGTAAAACATCTCAATCAAACTTACATCAGAGAGGTCAATGTCAATTACCGCTTGACCACTCAACAGCTCCTTGCCGTTACAGACCCAATGCAAGTGGCCAGGTTTATTTCGTCGATAATGCCTGATAACAGTCGCGAACACTTCATCGCTCTGTATCTGGATGGATCACATCAAATCGTCAGTTACTCGTTGATCTCCACAGGTGTTGCGAATCAGGCTCTCGTTCATCCTAGAGAGATATTTCAACGAGCGGTGGTTGTCGGAAGTTGTGCCATTATTGTCGCTCACAATCACCCTTCCGGAAATCTTCAGCCCAGCGACGCTGATAAACAAGCAACGGAATATATTTCCAAAGCTGGGGAAGTTCTTGGAATCAAATTGCTCGATTCGCTGATCATCACCTGGAATAGCACCTACTCGATCATCAATGACCACGTCACGTACATTGAAAAACAGTAGAATCAAACAAGCAGGTCAGCTCGCTATGACCTGCTTTTCTGCTGCGCAGGTTATTCCCTGTTCCATGAAGCGACGAATGAACTCCTGCCGCAATCTGCCCGATTCCAGAATCGGTTTTCCCTCTTTCCGATCTTGCTGAATCAATTGGCGTTCGAGTTTTGATCCAAATGCCTGTTCAAACGCCTGATCCTCGGCCATCATCAAGTCATTTTCGTTTTGCTGAGCGAGCCACGTTGTATGCTGATCAATGGTACTCACTGGAGTATTCATGAGAGTGGATGTCTTGTCGCTGAAGACCGGTTTTCGGGACATCGCTGCGATCTTGAGCTTTCGCTTTTTGTAGAAAATGGCATCGATGCTGGTATGGTTAGCGCTCAAATGAAACTCAACATTTGCCATGAAACCAGAATCGATCAGCACCTTGGCTGCTCGTTCAATCACTCGCTTGAATTCGCTGGGATACTTGGCTGCAAGTCCCAGTGTGCCTACGGCCAGTTTCGAAATCTCGATGGAAACGACCTCGCGTCGGTAGAACTGCTTATCAAGCCAGCGGTAAAGTCTCAGTGGTACCTCACGTCGTCTTCCGTTGGCAATCTTCCGAAACATCTCCATGTCGATCAATTTGATATACCCGTCATGGAAGCTCTTCCAGATCACTTCGTTCCAAACAAAATAGCAAGCTGCTTGCTCACGCTGGCCACTTCGTTGCCGCATTAGTTCGTATCGCTCTGCTGAACAGAGCTCAACATTGTCCAACAAATGAAACGTATGCGATCGCCAACTGGTTTCGCCCTTATCCCACCATGAGTTCTTGAACTTGAGGGTTGTACCAGCAATTCGATCCAAACTTGCCTCCAGCCGCTTGTAGGCTCTACCGTCGGGATTCCAGCCCAATGTGCGGCAGAGGTGGTATTGGCTAAACCAAACCTTCCGCGAAGTGAATCCAGATTCTTGGGTTAACGCTTTTAGTCCGACCAGGACTTGTTCATCGATGGGGCGTGGCAGTCCGAATGCTTCCGAACCAGTGATGATCAGTCGTCGTGAAATTTCTCGCTTGGTAACTTTGTCCCGCACAATGTGATCGATTTCTAATGTCTTGGTCGCGGTCGGAGTAATGGGACCGAACGGGAACTCGATCAAATTCATTTCGTCGCGGCCAAACAGAGGGATTACTTTGGTCCCTAAAGTTTCATTACCGCCGAAAGAATCGCGGTCAGATGGAAGTACGATTGGGGATTCAAGTCCGCTATCTTCCATTCGCTGGTTCCAATTTCAAAAATAAAAAGTTCGAGAGAACTTTCTTAATTTCTATAGTCCTAAGAGTTAGGGGGCTGTAAGTCGTTGGATTTTCTAGCAAATACTGGCGATCCTTGGCTGATAACACGTGCAAATTTGTTTGGGAGCACGTGCAAGCTTGTCTCGAAGCACGTGCAAGCTTGTCTGGGGACACTTGCAAGACTTGTTTGGATTGCAAGACGGCTTGTCTCAAAACACGTGCAAACATCCCATATTGGTGCATTTTCATAGAGAGAAGCCCAGATACTTTAATTGACTTGAAGCCAGAGCCTACCCTGCTTTGTCCGGGTCTGGCAAGTAGAAAAACAATTCAGTCAACCACCGGCTACCGGTGTTTTGCTGCAATGGAGCTGGCAAGGTGTCCCAACAGTCCAGCATGGGTGTAAATCGAGTGGCAAGCACTCAGCACAGCCGCTTGGTTCAAGATCAGCACTCTTTTTCGAGCCGACAATCGGTCCTTTGGTGAAATTGGCTGGTTCGTTTATTCGCCTCCAGAGGCTTTTGGAGCGACAACCCTTCCTTGCCCCTAGGGTTGGCCAAGAAATTTCGCTGACGGGCCGCTCCGTCCCAATTTCTGTCTTTCGGAAACCACTGTTGGGGCCGAATTCCGGTTGGATTTCAAATAGTTGGCGATTCAGTCATGCCTGCATGATTCATGCTTGCCTGACTGATTCAGGAATGAATCACGCCTGAATCAGTCATGATTCAGGCAGTCTTGCAGTCAGTCGTGACTGAATCAGGCACTCAGGCAAGAATGCATCTTGCCTGATTCAGGAATCCGTGCGATTCCATTTCTCATGATGTACTTATTAGCCAATGAGAAGGGTGGAGTCGGCAAATCGACGTTAGCGACCTCGCTAGCGATCTATTTGCACGATCTGGGGAGAAGGGTTGCCGTTCTGGACACAGACAAGCAGATGCATACTGCCAGAGCGGTGGCCGAAGCCGAACCAACGATCAAGGTTGGCACTTTGTTCGATGCCAATCAGATACCAAAGACAATTCGGCAACTCGCCAAAGAGTATGACGACATTGTTGCGGACGCACCTGCAAAGCTAGAAGACGAGGCACGAGCGTTGATGGTGATGGCTGATGTGGCGATTTTCCCAATGGAGCCAACCATCAAATGTCTACGATCTACTCAATCATCTGTGGAAGTGCTGGAATTTGCACGAAACATAACCGGAGGCAATCCCAGGGAGGCTTGGCTCGTTCTAAACAAAGCGAAAACTCGCACGCGGATTTTTCGCGAGATCGAATTGCTGGCTCCAAAGTTGGGATTGAAAGTTGCAAAGACAGTCATTCGCGACTTGCAAGCATTTCCTGAAGCTGATCAGAAGGGGACTGTTGTCACGCGAATGGATTCTGATTCTGCTTCGATTATCAAAGCCAAAGAGGACATCAACAAATTGTTTCGCGAAATTGTGAAGGTAAAAAACTTAAGGAAGGTTGCAAATGGTTAAAGAAAGACGTTCAGCGGCTGACGCCTTAGCGCTGTCGCCTCAAATTGAAGAGTTTATCGCAAAGGGAATTACTCCCACAGTTGTTGAATCTCGATCTGAAAAAGTGGTTCAGATGAAAACAGATCCGGAAATCCGATCAGCGGAATCAGAGATTGAATCAGATCTGCCGAATACTGAATCACAGGAAACGTCAGGCCAAATCAAAAAGCCGAGTCGTCAACCCGAGCGACGAGTCGCAGCTCGATCTCAAACTTTCCAGACTCCCGATGAGATGCAGCGACTACTGGCCAAGGCCACAGTTCAGAAGACAGTGCGGTTTCAGCCCAAGTTGATCGCTCAGATGGAAGCATGGATTCGAGAACAAGAGGCGAGGGGAGAAAGCTCATTTTCCTTTCAGCAGATTCAGAACGAAGCCCTGAAACTCTGGCTGGAAAAGAATGCCGCTTGACGCAATTGCTTCAACAAGATTGGGGCAGATACCCGCCGGTTTTCACGATGCCTAGCAGCGCTGGTTAGCACCCAATATGCCGCGAACAAATGACAAAACCAAGTGTCCAAGATTGTCAATTTCGATTCTTGAGCAACCGCCTCAATTTGGACGGGTTTTGCCGTTGGTCCAAAATTGCCACAACGGTCAGTGATTGTTCATCGTCCATGCGGTAATAGATGCTGAACGGGAAAACTTGGCTTAGTGCCCGGTGAAAATTCGAAACAATTGGATGTGATCCCCCGGTCGTCCGCAGTCGTTCCGCGTCGTTCAAGAGACATGACTTGAAGTGGGCACCCGCCCCCAGTTCCTGGTACTCGTAGAACCAGTAGCCATCGACCAAATCCTGCTCGGCATCCGACGAGAGGTAAACATTCATGAGCCCAAATTTTCGAGCCGCTTCCTGACATCTTCCAAGCTGGAGACGGTCGCCTGGCCGCTTTCAAGACGGCGCTGCCGTTCTTCCAGAACTTCTCGGTGCCAGTCAGGCGAAGGTATCTTGTCAGGAAATTCGCGAAGAGATCCCCAGAGCTGCTCCATTGCTTCGAGCTTCTCAGCAACCGACATGCTTTCAACTGGAATCTGGTTACTCATAGTGGTCTCCTATCATTTCAGCCCTGATCTCCATTGTAGACCAATTTTTAGCTATCGACAAACCAATTGAAGCGACCTTGCGTGGCCGCTCTTAATTCTCTGGTATTCAGGAAATTAGTGTCTGCCAGAAGTTCAGACCGAAAGCCACACCGGGCTTTTACTTGGCCATCTACTTTAGCACCCAAGAAGTCACTTTCCTTGCCGAGTACTTGGCCTATGATAAGGCACTAGGCGAACACTGAGTCTAGAGCCTTCTTCTGTGAATCTTGGAACAGGTGCCTATAGCGACGACGTTGTTCGTCAGTCTGGTGGCCGACCCAGGTGTCGATAGCCATACGAATCCTTCATTGATTAAAACGTCAAGCGATCCAAACGACTGACGCACAAAAAGTGCGATTGGCAGGGGCTGGCCTACGGCTTCCACCGTGCAAATTCCTAGCGTAGGCATCCCATCCGCCAGTCCATGACCGTTGTCCTGAGTGATTCCATCCAGGCCAAGCCACTGCCAATCGCGAATGCTATCATCCCGATGGCTGTGACACGTTAGGTGACAGCTCCTACGAATCGGGAAATATATTTGAACTTTGCTTCCGCTGACAGCGACTCGGGAAAGATGCGGCTCTGGGCCGTCATTTCCGCGTACCACGGGGTATTCCTACAGATAGAGCCTAGGCAGTCCAAAAAAAACGGCCTGGAATTCAACGTCTTGACGGGTGAACCTGTAACCCGGCAGGGAGAGTGCAACGATTAATTACCCAGCCAATGCAAAGCCAGAGCCAACTCGCCTACAATGAGGCCTTCGAATTCCCCCCAATGCTAGCCACTCTGCAACGCGAGGCCGAGTTATCGACGACACAACCATCTCGTACGCATCATCGCAGAAAGAACTCGAAGGAATCACATCGATTTATCGACAGAATAAACGCGAGCTGGGATTTCTTCCGGAGGGTGCATTTAAAGAGCGCTTGGCGAAACGCCAAATACTTGTAGCCAAGAGTGGTGGAGGTATTGTGGGATACGTTCTGTTCTCCGTAAATCAAAAGAGCGAAATCAGGATTGCCCACTTGGCTGTGTCCAGCGAATCCAGAGGAAAAGGAATTAGCCGACTACTGATAAACCAGTTGCGGTCAGACTATTCGGAAAATGCTCGCATTCGTCTCAATTGCAGGGCTGACTATGTGGCAGCACAAGTCTGGCATAGTCTAGGGTTCGTGGTAGGTAAACGGATGCCTGGTAAGAAACTCGATGGAAGCGAGCTCATAGGCTACACCTTAACACTAAACGATACGCCGTTGTTCGAGCTTTCCCCCAGCCTTCCAGAGCAGCCATTGATCGTGTGCGACGCAAACGTCTGCATTGACATTCGATACCCAAGCCGGCCAAGACATGAAAGCGCCTCAGGGTTGCTTGCCGATTGGTTGGCGGATCAAATATCGATTGCGGTTACAGAAGAAGTCTTCAATGATTTGGATCGACAAGACGAGCCGATGAGAAGTGAGATGATTTCATCAATCCGCACGTCGTGGAATGTCATCTCCTCCGATATTGACGCAGCTGAGCGACACCGAGATGCACTACGTGAAATATTTGGCGACCCAAAAGACCCAAGCGAGATTTCAGACCAACGGCATCTAGCGATTGCCGCATCACGAAATGCTGCCGCGTTTGCAACCTACGACGAGGAACTTCTAAAGAAGGCCCCTGACATTCTAGGTAGCCTTGGCCTTCGGGTGCAGCGGCCCTCAGAGATCATTTCGGAACTTGACTCAGTTGTTCGAGTAGGTATCTATCAATATCGCGAAATGCGAAACACAGGCATCGAGCGACATCGAGTAAAATCGATCAATGAACTCGATCTCGCGGAGTTTGCGAAAGAAAAACAGGGAGAAAGTCGGCGCGTACTTGCGGCGATGATCGACGGAGCACTCAGCCTTCCGGATCGTTTTGAGGTCGCTCACATTCGCGATGCAAATCAACAGTCTTTGGCTATGATTCTGACTGAAATCAAGAGTGCTAGCGAGAAGAGTCTTCGCATCTTTCGCGTAACTCGCAGGCTCGCAGGCACAAGACTTGGTAATGTCATCTCTGAATTGCTCGCGTATTTGCCACTTGGAACAGCAAACTCTCCCAAAGGTACAATCCTGAAAATTGAAGATCCGCACGTGGAGCCGTCACTTCTTGCGGCATGCTTGCGTCGTGGGTTCCAAATTGCCGATCAACAATACATCAGAGCGATGCTACCGGGAGTGTGGGATCATAAGTCGTTTCTGGAAGTGATAAATGAAATCACTGACGCAAATGGCCTACCTGCGGTGTTGTTTGCAGGCATCCTTGGCCTCGCGGACGCAGCTGCAGGCGGTTGTCAAACTAGTACGCAGCGGCTTGAGGCCTTGATCCATCCTGGAAAATTAGCATTCGGTAAGCTGCCAACCTACGTTGTTCCAATTCAACCCGAATGGGCGCAGGAATTATTCGACTTTCGCATCTGGAGTCGTCCGCTACTTTCGATGGACACTCGCTTGGTAATCAACCCTGATTCCGTGTATTACAAGAGACCCAAGAATAGTCCGAAAGGCGATAACGCGCGCATCCTTTGGTACGTGAGTGGCAGCAAACAGCGCGGAGGCGGTTGCATTCGAGCATGCTCGGTGATGACCAAAGGTGTCACGGGTACCGTCAAAGATCTGTATCGAGAGTATCAGCGACTTGGAGTTTTCGAATGGCGGCACCTCATGGATCACTTTGGGAACCCCGATACACTCGCTTTCGCCATGGAATTCACGAATACCGAGCTGTTCCCACGGACAATTTCGCTGGACGAGCTAAACGCAATTTTGATAGAAGATGGGATGAAACGCCAGCAATTCATCTCAGCATTGGAGATAAGCCAAGCGGCATTCGAAACGATTTATCTGCAAGCCTCACGACTGGATTAAGAAAATGCTGTTTTTATCGATACATCCGCGGTATGTCCAAGCAATTTTGGATGGGCAAAAGTTGGTGGAGTTGAGGAAGCGAGTACCGCGAGCCGAGGTAGGTTCCCAACTAGCGATCTATGCATCAATGCCAACATGCGCCGTTGTTGCAACTGCCATTATCGAACGCATTGAGGCAGCTGAGCCAGAGCAATTGTGGAAGAATGTACGAAAGCTTGCAGCAGTAACCCGTGCAGAATTTGATGATTACTTTCGTAACCATACGTTAGCCGTCGGCATCCACTTCTCGCAGGTAAAGGTCTTTGAAAAGCCAATTACTCTCGTTGAGTTGCGAGAAGCTTGGCAGACATTTCATCCACCGCAACAATTTCGTTACCTCAGTCTCGACCAACAGAAATCCATTTCGAGCAGACCGGTTGAACGAGTGCTCTCTTAAGCTGCCGCTGGGGACACGTCAATTTCAGCCTATCGCCGTCGCTTCATCCTCGCAGTTTCCACATCAAACACATAGTCGCTGATCGATCCATTCTTGATTCGCTCGACAACCTCTTCCACCACCGGCAGTGTTGCCTGCAAGCTGCTACAATCGTACAATGCTAGCCTCACTGGAACAAGCAGGGAATGAAGATGAACAAGTTCGGCGACCGAATTCGTGAACTCCGCAAAGCAAAAGGCTATTCCCTCCGCCAACTGGCTCCGTTGGTCGGCGTCGGGTTTTCGTATCTGAGCAAAGTCGAGAACGACAAACTCGACTTCGAGGGCACGGCGTCCGAGTCGCTGATTCACCGCCTTGCGGACGTCCTGGAGGCGGACGAAGAGGAGCTATTGCTACTCGCCCACCATGTCCCCAAGCGTATTGCTGACCGGATCATTGAGCAGCCTGGAGTGTTTCGTGCGCTGGCATCCCTGAATGCAGAAGAACTGGAACGAATTGCCGAGAAAGCAGAGACCTACAGTCGGTCATCACGTACGCACGTCAGGTAGTCGTATCGCAGCGCGGAGCAGGGATCAACTTTATGCTTGATCAGAATCAGGACGGCTCACATCACGTAACTTTGAACAGTATTCGGTTTCGAGACTGTCCACTGTACCCAAAAACAGAAGGTTGGTTGAAATGGACTGCCACGGAAGGAGTCGAGTTAGAATTCACTTTCCATGATCTCTTTCGCGTCGAACAATCTGCATATTATCGACCGACCGAAGAAATGCCTTGCGGCGTCGGTCGATTCGTCACAGTAGATCTTTCCCTACCGGACTGGACTGCACTTACGATTGACGGAACAGAAGTTCGGATCTACGGATTCCTGGGCAAACCGGTATCGACTCAAACCAATCACAACGGTCGCTTGACTTGCAGTAGCGGCTTTTCGGGTTCTTGCGCATCGGTTGCTGTTGATATTCCGACAAAACGAAAACTTGCTTTTCGCAATGGCACAGATTCGTTCGCATATAGGATGTTCTTTATAGGGCATGTTGGAAACTGCTTTCACCAATCGGAGTCAGTTGATTTCCACGATCTGGATGGTAGCTCGATTTCCACAGGGCGGTCTCGCATTCTGTTATCCAATTCACCAAAGATCGAGCTCTATGGCGCGAACGGTCTCGTTACCACGAGACCCGCATCTTGGGTCTCATACGGGCGCTCGCCAGTAGCTTCTGAAACAGATTGGGTTGGACATGAAGAGCGATCGTTTATCAGTTTTTTGAATGGTGATATGGTCGCGTTTCCGTTTGCGGACACGTTTTTAAATGACGATTTAATCACCCGAACATACTTTGGGCCGGTGCGATGCCGGCAATCCAATAACGAAGAAAACGAGCCGTTGCATGCGCCGCTTCCCATGTTTGGTGTCGAGCGATTTGAATTCGGACACGAAGTTCTAGAACGCCTGCCAAAGCTGTACGAAGAGTTCAAGAAGAATTCGGAGTTAGTTGACTTTGTGGGAATTTTACATCCGATCTGGACAGCGTTACACGGCGTCCTCGATGACCGACTTGCTCTAGCGTCTCTTAGTATCGAAAGGCTGGCAAGCATCTGGACGAAATCGAGGATGCAGATTCGCCCCGAGTTGGATTGCAACACGAGTCAGATATGGTCCAACAGACCATTGTTGAAGGGCATCCGACGTGAGTTGCTTACTGCAGTCCAGGAATTAGTGAGCCAAACGCTCGTCTCTAGGCTACGTACTCATTTAGAATCATCCGACTTGACAGGAATTGACGAGGCAGCATTGTTTGAATTGAGTGGTGTGCTGGAAGCAAGGCTGTCAAATCTAACTGGAGCACCGAACTCTGCGAAACTGCAACTACCATTTCAGGAGGTTGGCTTGTTACTCAACTCAAACGAAGTTTCCGCAATAAAACAGCGCAATGCGGCGTTACATGGCAGCGATCAAGGTGCAACATCATTGGCTGTTCGAGATGAAGGTAATCGAGTGTTCGATACGTTGCGGGTTCTCGTAAACAAATTCATCTTGAAATTGTGTGGCTATGACGGCCCATACGTCGACTACTCATCACGTCCTGATTCTGGAAACTTTGCTATTGAGCGAATGCGATAGAATCAAGTCATGCCACAGCTCTCGTTGTTGAATCCAACTGAATTGTCCAGTGATTAATTGAGCGGTCTTAAGCTGTACGGCCTCCTGAATTCTGCGGCTAGGCTCTGAATTATCAAGTAGCTGCTCCTGGATCTCTGGCGCGAGTAGCCGCAAGTTCATGATCTGCGTCACGCGTGCTCTGGTCACGTGCCCGAGGCGGGCGAGGTCGGCGTAGTCGGTGACGACGTGTTGCCGAATGAGGTCCTCGAAGTGGATCGCGAGTGCCATGTATCGCGAGATGCGAGGGATGCGTTCGAGCGCTGACTTGGACTCGTCCGATGGGGCTGCCCCTTCGACGATTCGCTTCTTGGCTCCACGGCCGCGTTGCTTTATTGAGAACTGAAAGTCGACGCTTACTGGCTTATTCATGATGCGTCTCCACGAGTTCAGGACGGTTCTCCATGGCGATCGTCTTGATGCCATCAGGATGGAAGGTGATGGTCACGCGACCGGTCGCTCCGTCGTAATCGATCTGCTTGACGATCAACTGTACGATCCTTGATTGCTCTCGGACTGTAAGCGATTCCCAGATTGGTTCGAAGCTGGTCAATGCGTTGACCACATCTTCGCGGGTTAGCGTCTGGGCCTGCATCGCCGTCAGCTTCGCGGTAACGATCGCATGCCGATGTTCGGCGCGCCGAAGACTCTCGTGCCAGTCAGCCAATTGCTCCAGAGAGGTTGCGTCGGGCGAGCCTGGCTTAATCTTGGGAGCGGCAACGCGGATGGCTTCGTTCCAGTACTCCAGTTCTTTCACAAGCTCGTCCCGTTCGGCCACAAGTGCCCCCAGTTCGCGCTCGGATTGGATCTTGGTTTGCTCCACCACCTCGTCGACGAGCGCCGCGTCGTGGCCAACGTGGCGTATCTTGTCAACGACAAACTTCTCGATCTCGGCAACCGGCACGGACTTCGACTTGCAGTTCTTCCAGCCACGCTTCTGGGCCTTCATGCAAACATAGTAACGGTAGCGTTTCGATCCGTTCTTGGTCGTGTGCGTCGGCGTCATCGAACAGTCGCAGCATGCACATCGAAGGATTCCTTTGAGCATCGCACCGAATTTGTTTCTCGCCTCAACGCCGCCAGTTCGGCCGTTGCGACTCAGAAGCGATTGAACCTTCTGCCAGACGTCCGTTGAGATGATCGCGTCGTGTTCTCCTTCGTTCACTTCGTCTTTGTAGACCAGCTTGCCGATGTAGGTGACATTGGTGAGGAGCCGGAACAGCGTCGCCTTGGTAAACGGCGAGCCGCCCCGAAGAGTTCCCTTTTTCGTTTTCCATGACTTATTGTTCCAGCCACGGTTGTCGAGCTCAGCGATGGTCGCCATGATCGATTCACGTTCCAAGTACAGGTCGTAGATCGCCCTGACTCTATTGGCCTCGACCTCATTGATTCGAAGCTTGCCACCTTGAGGCTCGATGTCGTAGCCCAGCAGCGGCATGCCACCAGACCATTTGCCTTTGCGTCGCGCGGCAGCGATTTTGTCGCGGGTGCGTTCAGAGATCAGCTCGCGTTCGAACTGAGCAAATGACAACAGCACGTTGAGCATCAACCGGCCCATGGAGTTGGTTGTGTTGAATTGCTGCGTCACGCTGACGAACGCGACCTGGTTGCGTTCGAAGACTTCGAGCATGCGAGCGAAGTCCATCAGCGAGCGGCTCAGACGGTCGACCTTGTAGACGACCACGCAGTTCACCTTGCCTGCTTCGATGTCTGCCAGCAATTGCTTGAGCGCCGGACGATCCATGTTGCCACCGGTAAATCCACCGTCGTCATAGCGATCGGGAAGGCAGTGCCAGCCTTCCTGTGTTTGGCTTTTGATGTACGCTTCGGCGCATTCGCGTTGAGCGTCAAGCGAATTAAACTCCTTGTCGAGCCCTTCGTCTGTGGACTTGCGGGTGTAGATCGCACAGTTCAACTGGCGATTGATGTTGGCCTTGTTCATTTGTCACCGCCTTTTTTGTTGAGCTTGAAGAAGTGGTATCCGTTGCAGTGCTGGCCCGTGATCTTCTTGGCCACAGCGCTGAGCGTCTTGTAGATGGCTCCCTCGTATTCGAAGCCGTTATCCAGAACGAGCACCACGATTTTCTCGCCTTTGTAGACTCGCTCGATCTCTGATCTCGGCGGCGGGAGACGATTGTTCTCTTCTGGCTGGACGAAACCCGTCACGGTGTCGCCCGTCGCCTTCGGGGCTGGCTTGATGGCTTTGGGGGCAGTCGTCCGGATGTCGGTACCGCGAGCAAGTTCAGCGGCGCGACGCCTGGCCCGCTGTGAAATGTCACCTTCGATGTTGGCCTGCATCTTCCAAGCGATGCGTTTGACAAGCCACTGCTTGTTGCGAGTGTTGGTCGGCTCGCCCCACGTCTCTTCGAATT
This sequence comes from Pirellulaceae bacterium, assembly GCA_019636385.1. NCBI lineage: Bacteria > Pseudomonadati > Planctomycetota > Planctomycetia > Pirellulales > Pirellulaceae > Pirellulaceae bacterium. The sequence goes on from JAHBXT010000002.1 coordinate 1,324,067, forward strand.
TCTCTCGCAGCTGCCCCACTGTCATGCGTTGGAGCAGAGCGACCTCTTTGTCGATGTCGATTTGCACTGATTTCTCCCGGAAATACGGACTCACTGGTCGTTAACCACGTTGGTCACAGAGAGCACGCTTTCCGAAGAAACCTCAAGGCAAGCTGTTGGCAATTCCGCTGGATCGTCGTCGATTTCTGAATCCAGGATCGCCATACGCGATTTCATCCGAACGATGCCGGCCGCAAGAATCGCAGCGATTTCCGATCGCCGAGCCGGCGCGGACAGTGAAGAAGGGGGAACAGACGAGAGCAACTCGCACCTCCATGCTCAACACCGCTATAATTGGCGGCTCGAAGACAGACACTCGCAGCCACAACAGCCGCGTCTATCTGTAGGAATACCCGGTGCGGGTTCGAAATGACGGATTAGGGTGCGGAAGAAATCTTAGAAAGTGCATTAGCTTTCAAGGGACTATTGGAACGGGAAAGAATCGGGGCAATGTCCACTTATGCCAAATCGACGGGATGATTTCAGCAAGGATACGAAAGATACGCTTGCAGCTCGGGTATGCATGCGGTGTTCACGTTGTAAGTCACCAACCGCTGGCCCCGCGACGGAAGCCGACGGCAGAGTGATGATTGGAGTTGCGGCACACATTTGTGCTGCGTCGCCTGGCGGCCCCCGCTTCGATGCTAGCCAAACGAAAGAGCAGCGCAGATCGATCGAGAATGGCATTTGGTTGTGCACGGGATGTGCAAAACTGATAGACGATGACGAAGTTCGATTTCCTGTCCAAGAACTATTGAGGCTGAAAGAAGAAGCAGAGAGGCGAGCGCGAGATGAACTCGCGTTGCCACCCGAGCGAACTGAAAAGCTCAATTGGCAGTCTTTGCAGCTAAGTAAGATTGCGACTTACGCAGCCCCTATTCGACTTCCGACTCAAAACGACAAGAAAGGAATTGACAAAGAGGTATTTGAGAAGTTTAGCGATCAGTTTAACCAGCTTGTTTCATATGCATTCGGCCACGCTTGTGTTACAACACCGTACGATGATTTCGTTTACGTACTTTCAATTGAAAGGGACAGTCGAGATTGCCAACCAGGATATATTCCATTTGTTTTGTCATTGCATTGTCATGTGACTGCATTCATCTGGGCCTTCGAGCAACTAGCGAAGGTCTTTTTTGAAGGAACGGCCAGCAGTGTACCGCATCAGCTTCGCTCGCTGCCTGGTGATCAAGCAGTGGATGTACATCCACAGTTTGAGCGTTTCGTCCCTCATCGAATACACCGAACAGGCGCGACTAAGATTTCGATTCAGCATCTTGCTGAGCGGCCAATCCCTCTTGATAACGGCGCTAATACGAGTGTTCTGCTGCGTATCTTGGCAGTTACCTTAAACTCGAACCTCTTGATTTGGGACAATGCGGACTCAAGCCCCGATTGGGAGAAGGTCGTAGGTATGCTTGCGAAGATCTCAGACGCCAATCGCTTCAAATGGGATGACTTCGAAATCGATCGAAACGATCCCGAAAAGTGGAATTACGTGGGTGATCGTTGATAGACAATTTTTCAATCGTTCGTGTTATCGCAGAAACCCGGCAGGAGCCATGCGAGACAAATTGCAGCGTTGTGAACTGCGGCGAAATTCTGAGAATATTTGCGATTACCAACCTCTTCGTTAAAAAATCCTACTCGATTGGCAATCCCCGCAATGAATAAAAATGGATTGTTGAGGCTAAGTCTCACGAGCCCGAGTGTCGTATCCATGGATAAGGTATATGATCCGCTCGCCACAACCGCGAATCGCTCTAATGCAGCACTATCCCATTTCTTGTATTCTTTGTTATTCGAAACATTCACTACTCCAACGGAAACGCTTGTGGGACTCGCAAAGAGCTTCGGAACTACCGCCGCACCGTTTCTCGCACTTAAAAACCTCAGCTCCGCATCGTTGATGCGTTCTTGATTAATTGAACCTATCAAAATCTCACCCGACGACGAGCCGATTATGCTATTCAGCTTATCGGAAATCGACGCTGTGGGAGAACCTTTGTCGTACTCTTTTGCGTCCGTGACAAAGACCTTGCAGCCAACGACAACACTTCCCGCAAAGTCTGCGTTAGGACTCGCTGCCGTACCAAAAGCAATTACTATACTTCCGGGATCTATATGTCGCTCTTTCAGAAGTTGAATTGCAGTAAGCTTTTCTGCGGTATACGAAGTGTCCCTACCTTCAGGAATCAAATCCTCTATACACCACACATCGATTCTGGTGCTGTCGAACTGAAGCCGCAATCGGGGCTTCTCCTTAGTAGCCGCATGCGGTGGCGTATAATCTAGAACCTTAAAAACAAAGGGACAAGCAGAGAATTCAGGCTTTATGCTCCTGCAGTGCTGCAAGACAGCCATCAAAGGCGTAACCTCCCACCATTTGTTCGCAATGACTACTACTGTCGCCTTCAATTTTTCTTCTTTCGGCTTGTCTTTGACGTTCGAGGGTTGATGTCATTGGTAGAGGAGGTCGTGGGAGTCGCTGCCTTTCTTTCAAAGACATCACGGAGTTGAGTAAGCAATTGTTCGAATAGACGCTTATCGTCTATGGTTGCTATGGGCAGGCCGCTATGCTCTGTGGTGGGTGCACGTAATCGAAAAGAAGAGCAAACTCCCGGTTCAATTTCAACATTAACAAAGCGAGCGCCAATCCCCACCCACTCTGGAATTTGAGAGTCTGGCTTCATAATGACTTCTAGTTCATCAAGAGTAATGTCCGGCTTTAGTCTAAGCTGAGACCGCAGGTCACCCTCCAACTGAAATAGAAGTCGCTCAATTACTTTGGAGGCTGGCTCATTGGCAAGCATGCCGCTAAGAAAGGCATACCAAAGCAAAATACGAGGCTCTGAGTTCGTCATGTCACCGAGGACATCAAAGTGCGTAAGAGGTGCAGATGACATTTTCGAAGCTACGGTAGCGGCCCAGAAGCAATCAACTGGATTGTCGAATCTTGTTGTGCGGATAAACCTCTCGAGCTCAACAACGAAATCCTCACGACGGCCTCTTGGATTTACTAAAACACCAAACGCCCTGTCATCAAACAGTTTGCCTTGCGAGCCCTCAGAAATTGCAGCCGCAATCGCCTCCACTGACATAGCCTTCTCTAAAGAAGCTGATTCTGCCATCAAAAAAAATGGCGACCAGATATTCTTCAGCGTATTTGAGTTCATTCGGCGCGGGTTTAACTGAAGAAGATGCTGAGTTCTTGACCATCTAGCAAGTAGGTTATTGAGGCAATACTCACCCAGAAGGAGTGCATTGGTTGCAGCGTAGCCAAACGTGCTCCTGAGAGATAACAAGTTAGGCGAAGCTTGTCCTTTGGCCATGCGCCATTCGTAAAATAGTTCACCGACCGTAAGGCAAAAGAGTCCTCGCAAGAAGCGTTGTGGAATTGCCGTTTGGCGAGTTCTTTCTAGCCTGTCGATTTGATCTCGCGAGAGGATGCGAATGTTTGATGAAAGTGGTGACCACTGAGGCAAGTAAGTACTCGACCAGGCAAAAAACTCTTGGATATTGGGAGTTTCAATTATTAAAGTATCAGGAAAAGATTGCGAGTTATCCACATCATGATAAATTGCGACGACTTCTTCGTGTGGTATTTCTTTGGCTGAATCGATAACTCGCCCGTGAGCAGCCGGAGAGAGTTGCCGCGAAAACAGTCTCAGCAATACGTTGCGCTCGCCACTAACTATGATCATTATTCGTCACCCCCAAAAGCCAGATTGATTGAGGGCAGAGTTTCTGGTGGCGAGACTGACAGAATGGCACTCTTCACGAATGGTGGTATGGGATCGCCATAGATCGCCAATGACGTCTTGGCACGAGTTGCAAGGGTGAAAATTAGGTTGCGCTGCAGGGGAAATCGCTTTAGAGAATCCATCATCGCACCGTGTACCGCTCGAAATTCAAGTCCTTTACAACCATGCATCGTGGTTAGACAAATTGGAATATTCATGTCAAACGTCGAGTAACCGTCAGCCGACGATTGTTTAACAACCATCCCTGCAAGCGCCGTCTTCGACAACGCGTCGCCCATGCGATCGACATCGGAGTTTCGAGGGCAAATTACTGCGAGCATTTCACCCGGAAATGCTTTAGTTTGAATTTGAAGCTGTTTCACTATGGCTGCAACTTGCCCATCGAAATCTAATTCTTTCCATTCGAAAAAACTTGGTAAGCTATCCTCGGGATATCTGCAGGTGGGAAGCGTCCTTTCGTAGGAAGCCATTCCTTTGCCAATTGAATCTGCTATTCGGCAAATCTGAACTCCGTTTCGATAGTGGTAACGAAGTCGATGGACTGCACATGCCGATTGCAAACTTGAAACGCCTGAACCGCCCGTGTAAAGCTGTTGCCTTGAATCCGCAACTGCAAAGATACGGTTCGATAAGCTCCGAAACACATCGATTTCTTCGGGTAGAAAGTCTTGTGCCTCATCCAGGAATATCGCATCATAAGGTGGATAATCCAGGCTTGCTCGTAGTGCGCGTGCTCTCTCAACGAGTTCTCGCCTAACTTGATCGAAAGGGACATCGACGTCCGGGGCTGCGTGCCCATACTCTCTAAGAAGATCGTAAAAGCATCTCGAACTTGTCTTTAGCTTATCGACGTCAAAATTGTATTGATCGGACCCGCGAGCAAGAAACTCACGCAGCGTTCTTCCAAGCACTACGACGAGAATGTTGGGCGTGACTTTTGAGACGTAGTTGGCTCGCAACAGCAGTAGATTTGTCTTCCCACTACCGGGAGGTCCAAGTATCAAATGATCTTGGTCAAGCGGTAAGTTGAGAATTCCTCCTTGCTCGGCATCTAGCTTCGTCAAATTGAGCCACCATTCATTGTTCATTGGCTTGCCTTAATATTTGCATTAAGTCCCTCGCTAATTCTTCACGAACAGAAATCGAGAATTGCTCAAGAACGAAAACGCCCTCGTAGAATGTTCTAAATGCCTGCTCGTCAATATGAGGTGGAAGTTGACCGAGTGAGGTAGACATAGAGCAAGTACAAGACCGTGAACTAGCGTCAGTGATTTCTGTCGAGATTACGGAACACACAGAGCTAGGAAGCCGAGGGGCTCCATACTCAATTTCGACCACCAAAATCGACCTTGTCTCCGATTCTAAGTCTTCACGTCTTGCGATTGTATAGTTTGGAAACACTAGCTCTTTTCCCGACATGAAGGACCGGATCGCTAGCTCGACTTCATGTGCAATCTCTGTGAATGTCCGTTTGAGACGATGTTTAGACTCGGCTCCTTCTGGGAAGTTCAATGTTCTGGCTTCTGTTCTGTGCAAAGTTCCTAAAAGCTCTTCTAGTTGCGACAGTTGATCGCCAATAGACGGAGTGTTTAGGAATCGCTCCCAGCTGACAAGAGAAAGTCGTTTAATTGGGTCCTTGTGCATGCAATCCAGAGAAAGCTTAACGAGATCTGTCGGCGCATCGGCAGAGTCAATGCTTGGTGGGACTTCACGAATCGCTCTTAGCAATGCATCGCCCTGAAGTTCCGCAAATGGTGCCTTCCAAGTCAGCATCTCATACAGCGTTGCGCCTAGTTGGTAAAAAGTTACAGCAAGCCAGCCTTGTTCATCTAATTGCACCATGTTGTCCAACAGTTCGGGAGGAGCGTATTCTTTGGTGCCTCTGATGTGAACAGAAAGTTGATCCGTAATTGTCGCGCCAGTTACAGGTCGAACCAGACCTAGATCCAGGAGCGTAACGTGAAAATCTTCCATTCGGACGGCAACATTGGCGGGCTTGATGTCTCGATGAACCTGTTGCATGTCCGCATGCATGAAGAGTGCAGCCTTAGCGATCTGCTGAATAACTGCACGAATTTTCTCGCGTGGCAAATCTTGAACAACCTCTTCTAGGGTTGGTGCTGCAACGAACTCCATCGTCAAATAGTGATAGCCTCGGTGCACACCAGCACAGTAAGTCCTTACAAGATTTGGGTGAACCAAGTGACTTTTTTCGACCTGCCGATCAATCCGCTCCTTCTCGGCATTCGATTTCTGAAACAGCTCTTGCGCGTAGATTTTGATCGCAGCTTGATTGCCGCCATTTGTACCAATCAGAACTACGCTTGTACCGCCCTTAGCATGTAGCCCCTCGATGGTGAAACCGTCTAGTTTTTCGCCTTGGAAATCCTTCGCAATTCGTTGTGCTAGATCATCCGTCATTAACATCTGTGTCTACCGAACTGCGTTTCTAGTGCTTGCACTGACCATTTGCCCATAAACCTTCCAATTATTGTATCGCCTGAATGCTTCCGCCATCTGCCAAGCACAATGAGAACTAGCTTTCGATGGTCGCCAGAGGGGCATTAGAGTCATAGACTGCGAATCACGCAACAAAGGTTCGAAACCGTTCTCGCCCGGACTTCGAACGAGAACTCTTTGTTAACTCTGGAGGCCCCCGAAAAGAGAGAGTCAGAGAGTTCGAGTCCGATTTTTCGCACCGGCGGGTGCAACCTTGAAGGTTGCGTTCGAGAGTCGGAAATCTCTTTGCAAACAGAGAGCGCGGCGGTTTGGGCCGGCGAACCGCGAAAAGCGTAGGAAACCCGCGAATAAGTGGGTAGAAACGAAAAACGCCCGGCGATCGATCTCTCGACGCCGGGCGTTAAGTCTTTTGGTCGCCAAAGTTAGAACTTTGACGAAAGCTCCCCGTGCGCAACCCTCTTCGTAACAATACTCTCTGCGCTCGAAATTCGTAAAGCCTTGCAACGCAAGGATTTACGAAGTTCGAGACCCGTTCGGTTATGTTGTGGGTGAAACGCCTTCGAACCTCCGCAGTTATCAAAAACCCACCATTGATGGGATTTCACATGCCGGCGAGTCTAAACCTTCCGCGCGGCGGAAGCAATTCCTATTTTATCATTAACACATCCATTACACCCACAAAACCCGCTGATCAGGTGGCGCAGTTCATTATGTTCAGGAATCCCCCCAGGATGATCGCGATGTTAGAGTTTTTAATGTCTGGGAGCGTGCAAGTCAGCACGCTGCCGCAGCGCAAAAGCTATTAATTACGGTTAGGTTAGGGCGTGTGCCTGTCTGGATTGGGCGCGGCTGATGGCAGAAGTTCATCTGTTTTTCGGAAATCGGATTCAGCATGACTTTCAGTCGGTTTTCGCCATTCACTCAAATGCTGCATGACAACGTAGAAGAGAGGTACGAAGAAAACGGCCAAAATCGTAGAAGTTAGCATTCCGCCGACCACCGCCGTTCCCAAGGACTGCTGGCTGGCGGCGCCGGCTCCTTGGGCTCTGACCAGCGGCATCACACCGAGAATAAATGCGAATGAGGTCATCAAGATCGGACGGAAACGCAGACGAGAGGCCTCGATTGCCGCTTCCCGAATACTTCGACCGTGCATTCGCAATTCTCGTGCGAACTCGACGATGAGAATCGCATTCTTGCTGGCTAGCGCAATAATCAAGACCGTTCCTATCTGGGTGTACACATTGTTGTCCATCCCACGAAACGAAACTGCGGCCACGATACCAAGCATTCCAATCGGAACAACGAGAATCACGGCAAAGGGGAGAATCCAGCTCTCGTATTGGGCGGCGAGGACGAGGTAAACGAGCAACACGGCAAGGGCGAACACTGCGAACGCTTGCCCGCCTACCAGTTTTTCCTGATAGGCCATTCCCGTCCAGTCGAATCCCATCGTGTTTGGAAGCACATCACGGGCAACCTTCTCCATCGCCTGAAGCGCTTCGCCGGAACTTCGTCCCGGAGCCGACGATCCGATAATCGAAGCGGTCGGATAAAGATTGTACCTGTTAATCACTTGTGGCCCAAAGGCTTCGTCGATGGTAAGCACTGATCCAATCGGAATCATTTGCCCGTTGGCGTTACGCACGCGCAGGCGATATATGTCGTCAGCCGAATTGCGGAATTGCGGCTCAGCTTGAAGACGGACCTGATAGGTGCGACCAAACTTGTTAAAATCGTTGGCATAAAACGATCCGAGATTTGCCTGCAGGGTGCTGAATACGTCATCGAGGTCCAAGTCCAGCTTTTGTGCTTTTACCCGATCCACATCAGCGAACAATTGTGGGACACCCGCACGAAACGTCGTCTGCATGGGTCCGAGCTCGGGCCGACTTTGTGCGGTCTGGATAATCTCTTGAAGTCGTTGGAACAATTCTTCTCGGCCCACGCCGGCGCGGTCTTCGATCTGGATCTGAAAACCGCCTGAACTCCCCAGCCCTCGGATTGCAGGTGGGACGATCGGGAAAACCACGGCCTCGTGAAGTTGTCCCATCTCCTGTCGCAGCCTGGCGACAATCGCCTCTTGCTTGAGTTTCGAGTCATGACGTTCGCCCCAGTCCTTGAAAACGGCGAAGGCCGTCGCGGCATTAGGGGCGGTCGTACCATCCAGAATCGAAAGCCCGCCGAGAACGAGCCAATTGTCAATCGCCGGCTCATTCGCAAACACTTTGTCCAGCTTGTCCACTACCGCCCTGGTCCGTTCCTGCGATGCACCGTCGGGCAGTTGAACGCTCACTAAAACATATCCCTGGTCCTCTGTCGGTAGGAATCCGGTTGGCAGAGAGAAATACCACCAGCCGGTGCCAGCTATCAGCCCGAAAAACAGTAGCATCCCTAAGAAGGCCACCCGCAGGAACTGGCCAAGAAAAAACACATAGAGGCGCTCCACCCAGCCATAGACTCGATTGAATGCCCGAACGAAAAGATTGCGTTTTTCTGGCAACGGACGCAGATAGGTCGCACACTGCACCGGCTTCAGCGTCAAGGCGTTAATCGCGCTGAGGATGGCAGTCGCAGCAATTGTTAGTGCGAACTGTCGGTAGAGTTGCCCGGTAATGCCGCCGAGAAAGGCAGCAGGAAGAAATACGGCCGTAAGAACTAGCGTGATGCTAATGACCGGCCCCGTCATTTCTTCCATCGCCTTGATAGCAGCGTCGCGCGGCTTGAGCCCTCGCTCGACATGGTGCGCCGCGTTCTCCACGATGACAATGGCGTCATCGACGACGATCCCAATCGCCAGCACCAAGCCGAACAAGGTTAGGAAGTTGATCGTGAAGCCCAAAAGCGGCATAACAGCGAACGCGCCGACGATCGTCACCGGAACGGTTGTGGCGGGTACCAGCACTGCACGCCAGTCGTGCAAAAAGACGAGGATTACCAGTAGGACGAGGACGCCAGCTTCGATCAAGGTATGGTACACTCCCTCGACGCCCGCCTCGACAAACTTGGTAGTATCGAAGGGAATGTTGTAGTCCAAACCAACTGGAAAATCCTGCTTGAGTCGCTCGATGGACTCGCGAACATTCTCCGCTACTTCCAGAGCATTCGCGCCGGGTAACTGGTAAATAAGAATACTCACGGCCGGGGTGCCGGATCGGACACTAAAGGAATCGTACGATTGGCTTCCCAGTTCGACGCGGGCGATGTCGCGGAGGTATGTAACTCGTCCTTGCTGCTTCTTGACGACAATCTCTTCAAATTGTTCAGCATCGCTGAGCCGGCCGATCGCTGTCACGGGGAGCTGAAGCAACTGATTTTCCGGTGCGGGAGCCTGCCCAATCTGGCCAGCAGCCACCTGGACGTTCTGGTCGCGCAAAGCGGAGATCACGTCCTGAGTAGTTAAATTGCGTGCGCTGAGTCTCTCGGGATCGAGCCAGACCCGCATGCTATAGTCCGTTCCCCCTCGAACAACCACATCACCTACTCCTGAAACACGGCTCAGCTCATCGCGCAAACGCAGGGTCGAATAGTTCGCCATGAAAAGGCTGTCGAATGTCTCGTCTGGAGAAACAAGCGAGATTACTAGGATGATGTCGGTTGATTGTTTCTTGACAGAGATACCCTGGCGGCGTACTTCCTCCGGTAGAAGTGGCTCGGCGATCGCGACGCGGTTTTGAACCAGTACTTGGGCGGTGTCAAGGTCGACGCCGATGTCAAACGTGACAGTTAGCGCGTAAGAACCGTCTGCCGAGCAGTTGGACGACATGTACAACATACCTTCAACACCGTTGACCTGCTGCTCGATAGGTGCGGCGACGGTTTCCGCGACGACACGGGCGTTGGCCCCTGGATACACAGTTGTGACCTGCACGGTCGGTGGAGTGATCTTGGGATACTGTTCCACCGGCAGGTTGAACATCGCAACGACGCCAAGGATTACCATAATGATGGCAATGACATTCGCGAAAACGGGGCGGTCGATGAAGAATTTGGACAGCATAGGTTTACCTTAGAATTCTATTGCATCCACAAAGCGGAACGCTGTAAGCCAAGTTCGAAGGCGCAAAGCGAGGACTTGGGTCACTGAACATCCCGCCGTGACGCTTTGGTGGGTGCCGCAACTTTCACAACCTCTTCTGGCTGCACTAACTCCGGTGCTACCTTGGCGCCAGGACGTGCTTTTTGCAGGCCACTCACGATGACCCGATCGGTGGCGGTCAATCCTTGGCGAATCGACAGGTATCCTCTGTGCTCCATGTTTATTTCGATCTGCACGGGGCGTTGTTCCACGGTGTTGTTGGCATCGACGACGAGTACGTAGCGGCCACGCTGGTCTGCGGCGAGTGCGGTTTCGGGAACGAGCAGGCGCGTCCTTGGCAGACCGACTGGAACCTGAATGCGAGCGAACAAGCCGGGGACGAGTTTCCTGTCCGAATTAGGAAGCGTCCCGCGAACGAGAACAGTTCCGGTTTCTGATTCGACGCGGTTTTCCCGGAAGTTAATAATGCCAGCGTGCGGAAAACCCGTTTCTGATTCCAATCCGATCCCCAGCGGCGCTCGCATCAGCGACCAGTTCGAAGATTGCGCCTCGTCCGTTTGCTGGAAACGCAGGAGATCCCGTTCGGGAATCTCGAAATCTACGTAAATGGGGTCCATCTTCACGATGGTTGTTAATAGGGTTGGCTCGTTGTATCCGACCAGGTTTCCCACTGTCACGAGCGTCCTTCCCACACGGCCTGAAATCGGTGCGTAAATCTTGGTGTAACTCAAATTGAATTCCGCTTGCTTGAGTGCTGCACGAGCTTTTTCCCGTTCCGCCTTGGTCACCGCCAGTTTGTTCTGCTTCGATTCCCATGTTTCTCTGGAAGTCGCTTTCTGTTCATATAGTTCCGAAGATCGCTTCGCTTCAGACTCAGCAAGCTTCAACTCTTGCTCGAGGCCCGTTATGTCGGCCGCCTTTTCATCTGCTGCTGCCTGATACTCGCTGGGATCAAGTTCGTAGAGCAATGTTCCCTGTTCAATTTCGGCTCCTTCTTGGAAGTGGATCTTCTGCAAGACGCCGCGCACCCGCGCACGGATGGAGACCGTCGCGACAGCTTCAAGATGCCCTGTATATTCGCGTGTCTCGGCTAAAGAGCGCTCTACCGGGTGGCTCACGAGTGCTTTTGGTGGAGGTGGTGCTGCAGCCGAAGTTCCCGGGGGGCTCTCGCCCCTCTGGCATCCGGCAAGAATGAACAAGGCTCCTGCTAGTAGCCCCATCCATCGAACATCAAAGGTACAGTTACAGACTACGGGCGTTGGTGCGTCTGTCGGAACGTATTCAGTTTGGCGAGTGATTGGCGAAATTGTCCTGGCGAATCGGCTCATCGCTTCCTCTCCCAATAAATTCGTTCGGAATCAGAAAGGATGCCGTAGAAAACGATTTCCACGATATCGTCGGCCTGTTCACGCAAGGATCTCTGCCGGCCGGCGACGTGGTTTGTGAACATAGTTCCATATACAAGGTCGCTGATAACCGATGTGATGCGTTGAACGGGCATCGAGCGCACGCGCCCCGCATCAATCAGCGACCTGTACAACTGCTGCCAACGCTCGAGGTTCTTCTCGCGGTGCTCAATGTAGGTAGGTTTCTTGCGATCGCGGAACAGAGCGCGTTCCTGGATCAGGAGCTCGGCGAATTCAGGATGTTGGTCGAAAAATCCAAGGAACGCTTCAATCGCTGCGACAATCTGCTCCAGAGGATCGTCGCGAGTGCCTATCGCGGCGTCGAGGTATTCGCGAAGTCGGCCCATGGCGCGATCAGCTGCTGCCAGAAATAGCTCCCGCTTGCTGGGAAAATACCGATACAAAGTTCCTTTTCCAATATTTACGCGATCAGCCAGCTCTTGGGTGTCGGTGCCAGCGAATCCTCGCTCTGCAAAGAGCGTTGCGGCGACGTGAAGGATCTCATCAGTGCGTCGCTCCCAAAGTTCTTCGTCAACGGGTCGTACTCGGGTGTTTTTGATGGTGCTCACGGAAATCTCCTGGCTGACTAGAATCCTCTGACTGACTGGTCCGTCCACAGGGTAGCATCGCACCGGCAGAATTTCAAGACTGACTGGTCCGTCGTGTTATAAGGGATGGCCCGACGCATTAAATCCCTCGCGGGATGTCCTTGAAATCGGAATATCCGTTGCAACCATCACAGCGGCGAAATGGTCGCTCCGACAGCACGGTTTGTATCAAGTAGCACGAGGATTTCGCCGATGAGCATTTTGCGGACTGGCTGGTCCGCGAATTATGTCGTCTCGCGTAGGCCTTTTCGGTTCGATAGGGCTCTGGACGAGCGAATAGGTTTTATGGGTCACGGAGGACCGAAAAGATGGCTGAAGCTTCACGGCGACTTGCCGCCCTCGCGTCAGCATGCCTGCTGACACTCGTCTGCGCGAGCGGCTGCACAGGGGTTCGCGAATACTATCGCAACGGCTTCAAGGTGGGCCCCAATTACAAGCGGCCCGCCGCGCCAGTGGCCGATGAATGGATCGACTCGCAGAGCTCGCGTGTTTCCAGCGAGTCTGGTGACTACCGCACTTGGTGGACCGTCTTCAACGATCCGGTGCTCGACCGCCTTATCCAGACGGCTTACTCTCAGAATATCACACTGCGCGAAGCAGGTTTTCGTGTGGCGGAATCCCAGGCCAGGCGCGGAGTGGTGGCAGGCAATCTCTTTCCGCAGACTCAGGAGGTATTCGCGGATTACACGCGCACGCAGCGCAGCCAGCAAACGGCTTTGTTCCCAACTATTCCTGCCGGTTCACCGTTCGCGAATTTGGCTGCGCCGCAATTCAGCAACTGGCGCGTGGGAAGTAGCCTCAGCTGGGAGCTGGACTTTTGGGGCAGATATCGCCGCGCTATCGAGGGTGCCGACGCGCGTCTAGACGCCTCAGTGGAAGAATTCGATGACGCGATAGTCGTTCTCATCGGAGAGGTGGCGACGACCTATGTGGAACTGCGAGCGCTGGAGCAACGTCTCGAAGTTGCGCGTGAGAATGCCACTCTACAAAATGAAAGTGTTCGCGTAGCTCAGGCTCGCCTGGACGCGAAAGCCGCCGACAGTGAACTGGACACCCCGCAGGCGAAGGCGAATCTGGGCAATACCTTGGCGGCTATTGAGGCCTTTGAGATTCAGCGTCGACAGGCTCAAAACCGATTGGCAGTACTGATGGGCATGCCCCCTCACGACCTATCGTACATGCTCGATGGCCCGGCTTCGATTCCAAGCGCTTCCGATGTCGTCACCGCTGGCGTACCCGCAGAATTGATCTGGCGACGTCCCGATGTGCGACGTGCTGAACGATTGGTTGCTGCACAGAGCGCGGAAATCGGAATCGCTCAATCTGAACTTTATCCCCACATGTCAATCAACGGCATGATGGCATGGGAGGCCGAACGTTTTAGTGATGTCTTCAATGGCGGCGCTTTCGGGGGGACCGTAGGGCCATCTTTGCGATGGAACGTGCTCAACTATGGGCGACTGTTGAACAACATTCGCGTTCAGGATGCAAGGTTCCAGCAATTGGTAGCCAGCTACCAGCAAACAGTTCTCCAAGCCAATGAGGAAGCGGAAAACGCCATCGTCGCTTATCTGCACTTCACCGATCAGATCAAGGTGCGGGAAGAGAGTGCCCGCCAGGCGAGCGAGGCGGAGCGTGTGGCGCAGGTCAAATACCAGGAGGGCGAAATCGACTTCAATCGCCTATTCACCGTTCAGCAGTTGCTCCTCAACCAACAAGAGTTACTGGCGGTCGCCCGCGGTAACGCTGCACAAAGCCTCGTCGATCTCTACCGCGCAATGGGTGGCGGGTGGGAAATTCGGCTTAATCCCTCGATGGCTAGCGCCTCCTCATCTGGATTGCCCGAAGATCTGCCAGTTCCGCCCAGCCCTGAGATCCCTGAGATACAGCCCCTACCACAACCAGTTACCGACGACATGGAGGATATGTAAGAATGAAATCTGAATCGAGAATAAAACGCGGCTGGATTCTTACAGTAAGCGTGCGAATGCTGATGGTTGCGATCGCCTTGACAGCGGGGCTAGCGACAGTTCACGCCGACGAAGCATCCTGCGATGCAATGGCTCCATCGAGCAATGTAGGTTGGGGAGTTGGCATCTGGTCATTGTGTTGCCCCGATGACTACGTCCGCAAACCATCGCCGTGCGTCACTCCTATTGCGTGTCGCTGTGCCGACAGGTACTGCAGCAAACCGGGCGTCGTGTTGCCGTGCCCTCAAAAACAATGCAGCCCTGACAATTACTGTCCCAAGCCTGCTCCTTCGCTTTGCCGCCCGACTGCCAACGAATGGTACAAGTGCGTTAGACTGCCGCTCTGTCATTGGCTGTACCCTACGGCATGCTCTGGTAAAAACCAGTAGGTTGCTTGCCATTTTTTGCGCACGTCAATGTTCGACAGTGCGGTGAAGTTCGACGGGCAAAGTATCGGCCGGCGAGAGTGCTGGCACCTGTGGCTTGTCAACGGGCTTATAGACCAGCACGAGCGACGCACCGACGACTGCCAGGATCAAGCCGGCAAAGAATCGCCAGTCTGGCAAGGTTTTGGTGGGATGAAAGTAATAGATCGTCGCCAAAGTGTTGATAATCGGGGCTCCCCCAAACACGAGAGGTGCCACAAAGATTGCAGCTCCCGGACCAGCCTTGGTTGCGGCGAAGATCACGCATAACGCACCCATTGCGCCAGCCATCCCTGCGGCCAACCCCCAGAGCGAGGCGTGCAGGTGAAAATTCGGCACGGTACCGGGCTTTACGGTTGGATCGGACTTAGCCACGAAGATGAAGAAGGCCGGTATCAGCACCGCGACGACGAAGTAGGCTGCACCGACGAACATGAACGCACGCAGGTTGCTTTTTAACTCGAACGCGGCCCGGTGGACAACTGGAACGTAGACGCCCCAGGATAAGGCTGCCCCGGCAACGAATGACAGCACGACGAACCACTTCGACATTGATTTGATCTCCTGCGGTGGGATTTTTGAACAGCCTTAGCATCGGGATGCGACTGCTGCGGAATGTTCCGGTCCACCTGTTTCAAAAGCTGGGATTGACGCCGTGTCGGCAGCCGATTAGTCTTAACTCCATTCACGGACGGACCGGTCCGTTAACAAAATAGTGCCTCCGGAGATTCCTGTCCATGCCAGTCACCTCAAAAAGTACCCGACCGGTGGGGCGCCCTCCTGACGCAGAACTCCAGGAGCGGCGCAGTGCGGAAATCCTTGACGCCGCAACGGTCGTGTTCTCGGAGAACGGGTTCGCGGCGGCAGACGTGCAGGAAATCGCCAACAAAACAGGCGTCGGTAAGGGGACGGTTTATCGTTACTTCCCAAGCAAGGAAGAGCTTTTTCTGGCGGCTGTCGATCATGGGATGAGGCGGCTCAAAAGTGCGGTAGATGCGGCAATCGCAGGCGTGGAGCCACCGCTGGAGCGAATTGCCGAAGGTGTTCGCGCCTACCTAGCCTTCTTCGACGAGCATCCGGAAATCGTCGAGCTGCTGATTCATGAACGTGCCCACTTTCGGGACAGGAAGAAGCCAACCTATTTCGTTCACCGCGACGCCAACATGGCGCCGTGGCAAGCGTTATTCCGCGAGTTGATACAAGTGGGAGTAGTGCGCGACATCCCGGTCGAGCGGATCACCGAATTCGTTTCCGACGTGGTATACGGGACGATGTTCACCAACTACTTTTCGGGTCGTAAGGCAACGCTCTCCAGTCAATGCGACACCATCCTGGACATGGTGTTTCATGGCCTGCTCGTCGGTCGCGAAACTCCGTCCGTCGAATAGTTCGCCCGAAGAAAACCTCTGAAAAGAATGCAATAATATGAGGAAATTGATACGACCGGTCGTGACGACGCTCATTGTCGTTGTAAGTGTTGGAGCGCTGGCGCTGGCGGCGCGTCATTGGTTTTTCGAAAAGTCGCAAGCCGTCTCGCAACATGAGCCCAGTGCCCGGAAGGAGATTCCGGCGATGGCGGTCGAACTGGTTAGCGTCCGGCAGGGCACGGTCGCCAAGACACTGGAACTGACAGGCAATTTTCTTCCACGACGGCGGACAATGGTGGTAGCCGAAGTTGATGGTGTGATTCAGTCGATTCCGCGGTCATCGCGCAAAATCGAAGTCGAAATTGAGGGACGCAAGTATTCTGAAAACCAGGGTCTCGACCTCGGTCAAACCGTCGCTCAAGGTGAGGTGCTCGTTCATCTCGATCCGACCGAATATGAGCTGGAGTTGGCTGCCTCCAAAGCAAAGTTGCTGAAGGCTCAAAAGGATCTGGAGGACCTTCTCGCCTGGAAGAGGCCGGAAGAGATCCGCCGCCTGACAGCGGCCCGTGAGGAAGCCCTGGCCCGTGAGGAACGCAATCAATCTGACTTTAAGCGAATGGAATCGCTGATTGACCAGCGGGCCACTTCGCAGCAGGAATTTGGACGCGTGCGGGCAGAGCTTCGATCTGCGCGGGCTGCAGTGGAACGGGCGGAAGCCGATTTGGCCGAGGCTGAAGCCGGTCCGACCGAGGCGCAAATTGCCGTATCACAGGCCCTTGTCAGCCAGGCCGAGGCCGATGTACGGATCAAGGAAGATCGCCTCAAAAAGACGGTCATTCGATCGCCTTATGATGCGGTCATCGTGGAACGGTTCGTCGAAGAGGGGGAACGCGTGACGTCGCAGCCACGCGTGGAACTGATGGAACTGATGGACTTGAGCCTCGTCGTCGTGCAGGTTGGTATACCAGAGCGCTACATGGGGCGAGTCCAAATAGAGGATTGGGTTCGCGTTCAGGCTGCGGGGACTGTCGATTCGGTGCCCGGGTTGGTGGTCCTCGTCAATGAGAAAATTGACCACGAAACTCGCACGTTCCGTGTCCGCGTGGCGGTCGAGAATCACGAGCGCAAATTTAAGGCCGGGCAGTTTGTGAAGGTGGCATTTGAGATCGACTCGGCACGCGACGCACTCGTCGTCCCAACGAAAAGCCTGGTTTACTCTGGAGGACAACCCCAGGTATTTGTTTACGACGCTGAATCTCAACGAGTCACTCAGAAGGTCGTCCGCCTGGGACTGGAAGGAGATGGGATTACAGAAATCATTGATGGACTGACAGACGGCGACCGCATCGTGCTTCAGGATCCCGCGGTGCTGGCTGACGGCATGCGGGTGCAATCCGGTGAATCGGAGCGACATGCAGCGCATCAGGACGAGAAGCATGTATTGGCTGCTGGATTGACGGGAGGAAACCACTGATGAAGATCTCTGAGATTTCGATCAAGCAACCCGTCTTTTCGACGATGGTCGTCGCTGCGATGGTCGTGTTCGGTCTTGTGGCATACAACCGAATCGGGGTGGACCTGTTTCCAAGCGTCGATTTCCCGATCGTCACCGTATCGGTGTTTTATGAAGGTTCCGATCCGGAAACGATCGAAACGGATGTCACCGAGCCGATCGAGGAAGCGGTCAATACGATCAGCGGCATCAAGTCGCTACGCAGCGAGAGCGTAACCGGCTTGTCGATGACGTTCGTCGAGTTTGAATTGGGGCGGAACATCGACATTGCCGCCCAGGACGTGCGGGATAAAGTCGCGGCGATTCGGGCGGACCTGCCGAAGGGGATCGACCCCCCGGTCGTCGAGAAGTTCGACCCCGATTCGGCTCCTATCATGTCGATTACGCTGGCGGGAACCGATTCCATCCGCGAGCTGACGCAATACGCGGACAACGTAATCAAACCGCAAATTGAAGGCGTGGACGGTGTCGGTGCCGTTGAAGTCGTGGGAGGTCGTGACCGCGAAATCCGCATCTGGCTGCGAGTGGACGATCTTCGCGGATATGCCCTAACGGCTTCGGACGTGGTGGAGGCGATCGAAAAGGAAAATGTTGAGTTTCCCGGCGGTCGCGTCGAGACAGACGTGCGCGAATTGGTCGTCAAGACCAAAGGACGTATCGAACGTCCTGCGGACTTCGAAAACATTGTGGTGGCGCATCGTCAAGGAACACCCATTCGCCTGAAGGACGTTGCCACAGTTGAAGACGGAATGGAAGACTTCCGCAGTCTTTCACGACTCAACAGTCAGAGGGCAGTCTCGCTGCAAGTCCGCCGGCAGTCGGGTGAGAACATGCTGGCAGTTGCCACGGAGGTTAAGAAGCGCCTGGCCAATATTGAATCCGACCTCCCGGATCGGTACGAGTTGACAATGACTCAGGATTTGTCGCTGTTCGTGGCAGACAGTGTCAACGAAGCCCAGGGCGAACTGCTGCGGGGTGGTGTTCTCGCCGTATTGGTGATTCTGCTGTTCCTGAGGAGTTGGCGCGGCGCCTTCGTGGCAGCCGTCACCATTCCGACGACAATCGTCACCACCTATGCCTTCATGCTCGCCTTTGGCTTCACTCTGAATATGATGTCGCTTCTGGCGTTGAGCATCTCGGTCGGCATGGTCATCGACGACTCCATCGTCGTACTGGAGAATGCGTTTCGGCATATGGAGCAAGGGAAGTCACGCGTCGATGCTGCCATCGCCGGCATGAAGGAAATTGGCTTTGCAGTCATTGCGACATCGCTCGCCATTGTCGCCGTGTTTATTCCAGTCGCCTTCATGGATGGCCTGGTTGGGCGATTCTTTTATGAGTTCGGGATGACCGTCACATTCGCGGTCGTGGTTTCGACGTTCATCGCCGTATGGCTTTCACCGATGCTCTGTTCCCGGGTACTAAAGGTTACCCCTCAACACGGGCGACTATTCAATGTCGTGGAACGATTCTTCACGGGCACCGAATGGCTGTATGGCTTGACGCTCCGATTTGCTTTGCGGCACCGCTGGTTGGTATCGGCGCTGGCAATCGGCGTGTTAGTTGGCAGCGTAATGCTCCTGCCGTTGATAGGGACCGAGTTCTCGCCCTCGCAGGACGAGGGGCAGTTCAACGTGCAGGTCGAAACGCCGCTCGGCTCGTCCATTGATCGAACCAGCCGAATTCTCGAAGAAGTGGAGCGTCGGCTGTGGGAATTGCCGCATGTTACGAACTTGTACACAACCATTGGAGCCGGCCAGGAAGGTCGCGTGAATTACGGCATGATTCTGGTCCAACTCCCGGACAAGGCGGAGCGGACACTCAGCCAGCATGAAATCATGGCAATGGCCCGACAAAGTGTGGAGGATCTTGGCCACTCCAAAATCAGCGTCGAATACATCCCACGCGTTTCGGGCGGTGGATTCCGATCGGCTCCGCTGCAATATAACCTACGCGGGACGGACATCGCTGAACTTGAGAAGATGGCCCTGCAGGTCACGCAGCGGATGCGCGAGACCCCGGGGATTGTCGACGTCAACCTTACGTATGACTCCAGCAAGCCGGAAGTGGCGATCCTGCCCGATCGCGATCGGGCGGCCGATCTGGGTATCAACGTTGAGAAACTGGGACTTGCCGTCCAAACGCTCGTGGGTGGCAGGCCCGTCAGCACATTCGAGGAGGGGGGCGAGAGTTTCGACGTTCGCGTGCGTCTGGCGGAAGGCGATCGCGACCGTGCCGAGGCGATTGCGGCGCTGCCCGTGCGAACCCGGAGTGGACGTTTAGTTGAATTCCGTCAGCTCGCTGACGTTGTGGAAGGCACCGGCCCGGTGCAAATCGACCGACAGAATCGGCAGCGGCAGGTCACTATCATGGCCAACCTAGAGAGTTTTAAGCCGCTTGGGGCCGCCATGACGGACGTGCTGTCCATGGAACGTGAAATCGGACTCCCGCCGGGAGTGGTCAGTGCATTTACTGGTGCCGGAGACATGATGGCCGAATCATTCGCCAGCATCATTTTCTCGCTCCTTCTCGCGATCGTCCTGATCTACATGGTTCTAGCGTCGCAGTTCGAGAGCTTCATTCACCCAGTCACTATTATGGTCTCGGTGCCGTTGTCGATCGGTGGCGCATTGGGCGCCTTGGCGATAACGGGGCTGACTCTGAACATCTACAGTATGATCGGCATGGTCATGTTGATGGGGTTGGTCACCAAAAATGCCATTCTGTTGGTGGACTACACAAACCTGCTCCGTCGCGAGCAGGGAATGGAAAAGAACGAAGCGCTCTTAATGGCGGGACCAGTGCGGCTTCGCCCGATTCTGATGACTGCCTTTTCCACTATCGCCGGCATGATCCCGATTGCTATCGGCTTGGGGGCTGGATCGGAGACCCGCCAGCCCTTGGGTGCCTGCGTAATCGGAGGAATGCTCACGTCGACGCTGCTAACGCTCGTGGTTATCCCGGTGGTGTACAGCCTGCTGGATGACCTAAGCTGCGGTGTCTTGCGCATCCTGGGAGTTACAGTGCAGCAGGATATCGAAGCCAGACCGATTCATTTGGCAGACCAGGATGTCGAACAGCGTGAAAAGAATGAACCGCAAGTGGCTGCCGCATTAAAAACCCGTGAGACCGCGAAAGCAAGCTGATGCGGCGGAGTGCGTCGCATCGTCGATGAAGGGGCGCGTCTTCTTCGGTGGGGCCTGCTCCGGTTCGATGTTCGTCCGATTGGAAGGTTTCAAGGATAGCGATTAATGATTCCTGATGAACTGAAAGCTCTATTGACCTCGGTGGAGGACCTTGATCCGAATTACGACAACGTTGAAGTGTACATCAACTGCCTCCTCCCTACGCCGGGGTAGGCAGTCTCACGAGCGCTTTGTAACGGGACTGGGGGCGCACCCGTATGGCAAATGACGAAGCCCGCGCACGAATACTCGAAGCGGCTGGGCCCATTTTCGCTGCGAAGGGTTACCATGGTGCCACGATCCGCGAGATATGCGAAGCGGCTGGCGTGAACAATGCCGCAGTCAATTACTATTTCCGTAAAAAGCGGACGCTCTATGTCGCTAGCCTTGGCTTGGCCCTCGAATCAACCGTCAGCCGATCGCAATTTCCAACGTGTTCCCCAGAAGAACCGGCGAAGGTGCGGCTTGATGCGTGTGTTTGCACGCTTGTTGAACAAATGGCTGAGTTGAACGATGTCGCATGGCAGACGCGGCTGATCCTACGTGAGTGGCTGGCACCAACTGGAATACGCAGCGATGAGACTGCACGTTTCGTTCAACTGATAATGGATGTCCTTTTGCCGATTCTTGAGGACTTGCTCCCCCGCGATTCCTTGCAGTCAAAGCGACTCTGGCTGGCCTGCAGCATCATAAGCCAATGCATGTTCGCAAAGGTAGCTTTCGCCATGCTACCGCAAAAGCATAGTGACCCGCCGTCAAACGACGAGGTCGCACAATACATCACCGAGCTTTCACTCGCAGCAATTAGCCGCTTTGAGTAAGAGTGAGAGCGTACATGCGAATTGATGGAAGTCCGCTTCTGCCACGGCCCGGTTCGTGTTGGCGCTCGACGGATCGGGAGGTTTCAGCAGGTATGACGAAATGAAAAACAATTGGAGCAATAAATGGTCGTGGCTGCTCTTTGGTCTGGCGATTGCTGCCGGGGAATAAGTGAACGAAACTAGGATGTCGGTACCTAAACCAAATAAGTCGCACGGTCGAGCTCACGAGACTGACGTTTCGCATGACATCGGAAATATTCTCTCGCAAACGGCTCGAGTATACCAACAATCGCTGAATGCTGAACTTGCTCATTATGGTGTCACTTATCGGCAGTCTCAAGTACTAGGCTGGCTTCGAAAGAATGGGAACCTTTCGCAGTGTCAACTAGCGAGGGTGCTCAGGATCGAACCCGCCACTCTTTCTGGCGTCCTGGAGCGCATGGAACGCGATGGCCTGATCCTACGCGTTGCTGATCGGTCGGACGGACGTCGAAAGATGATTGGTCTCAATCAATGCGGGGAGGAACTCGCCGAGGTGGTTGTTGAATGCTCGGTGCGAGCCCGTCTTATTGCGGAGCACGGTTTGAGTCCGGTGGAGATCGAGACGCTTCGTGAATTTTTGAAACGGATTATAAAGAATCTGAGCGACCATTGAAATGAACGAGAGGTTGCAGGCGAGTGAGGTGAAGGCTTCAGGGGAGCGAGTTGTCAGCAAAGATGCGAAATCCGTGAGCATCTTGGATTGTCCCAGAATTCACGCAGCCCGCCGTCGATTGTTGGTGCGCCACAACGCCTGCGAATAGCAGTTCCAGCAATGTCTCCCGATAATTCGCGGATCGGTCTTTGCGGCGAGCGGCTTATTTCTTCCGCCACTGATCGTCCTTCTCAAGTACGCTCCGCACAGTCTCGCCGTCTAGCCACTTCCGGGCCTCGGTATCATCGCACAGGTACGCATCCCAGAATGCGGTCGTCACCGCCAGAATCGCCCGGTGATGGTTCGGATTGCATGACGCGGTCTCGCGCGGCAACGCGCGTTCGGTGAAGACCGAGTGCTTCGCCTTGTTAAGCACTAGTTCGTATTTGCGACCCGAGGGCAGCGCTGGGAAGACTACGAGCCGTGACTTCGCATCGGTTCTGTTGAAGATCGTCGTGTCTTTCGTCCCGGTGAGCAGCAGCCAGGGAATCTTTACCGCGCCGAAGGCCTGTTGTGTATCTCCGGTAAGCGGACGGGTGGGGCTCATCACGACGGCGGCTTTAATGCGAAGATCGCCGGCGTGTTGGCCCATCGGAAACGTCTGGCCACTGACCGCCTGCGTCGTCGCCGCGCCGAATGAGTGACCCGACATGCCGATCCGCTTTTGGTCCAATCGACCCGCGAAAGCGTGCGCGGTTTCCATGTTCCAAACTTCGAGTTGATCAAGCACAGCGGGTATATCCTGAGCCCGAAGGAGAAGATTCTCTAGAGTCGCTGCTTGCTTTAACAGAGCCCGGCGCTGGGCCAAGGATTTGTCCTTCCAGACGCAGTCGTCGCTTCCTGGATGTTGCAGAAAAACTGCGACATACCCCCGCGCGGCCCAATGCTTGCCCAGAAATGCAGAGCCTTCGCGGTTGCCGCCGAGTCCGTGGCTGAACACCACGACGGGCGCAGTCGCCTGGCCCGTGGGCAGGTAGACGCGAATTGGAATCTCGCGCGACCGTTTCTCATCCTTGACCACCAAATCCTTCTGTTCGGGCTGTGCCTTGGCTGTGAGCAATGGCGTGTAGTCGAATCGGAGACTGGACGCCGCCACATGGTTCAGCAGAGAGCTTTCAAATAATCGATTCATCATGTCCTCTCGGCTTGTCGTATCACGGTCTCCAAATTTCGAAAGAAGTATCGTTATTTACTCGGAACGTCACGGCGCTGTCGAGCGAGGAAATACCGGCTACACAAAGCAGGAACCGCTAACAGTGTGATGACGGTTCCGGATGCGATTCCGCCTATGAGGACGTAGGCCATTGGTCCCCAAAACGTATCGTGGGTCAAAGGGATGAAGGCAAACATGGCAGCCAATGCCGTCAAAATCACCGGTCTAGCTCGACGCACTACCGCTTCAACAATGGAATCTTCAGGCGACATGCCAGCGGCAAAATTGTCAGAGACCTGCTGGGTCAAAATCAATGTGTTACGCATTAGAATCCCTGCTAATCCGATCAGGCCTAGCAAAGCAACGAATCCAAATGGTTGATTGAAAATTAGCAAGGCAGCCACGGCACCAATCAACCCCAGTGGAGCAGTCGCCAGTGTGGTAAAGGCACCGTTAAAGGTGCGCACCTGAAGCATGATTGAGATGAGCATCAATCCGAGCATAACGGGCCCGAGTTTGTTGATCGAAGCGTTGGCCTTTTCCGAATTTTCTACCGTCCCCGCTTGCGTCAACTGATAGCCAGCAGGCAATTCGGTCCGTAACTCGGTTAGATCCTGCCAGACTTGGGCCGCAACGTCTGGCGATTCGGCTCCAATCACGTCGGACTGAACGGCAAGCATTAATTCCCTGTTATATCGCTGTACAACAGGTTCTTCGAAGTCGACCTGCAATTCCCCTAGTTGTGCAACCGGGATCGTTCTTCCGTCCTGTGTCTTGATCTCTAGCCCTTGCAACGCTTCGATCTGCTTGACACTTGATAACCCGCGAGCGCGCAATTCAACAGTTCGAATGTCTTGTCGCAGTTCGGTGACTGGGACTCCGTCGAACGAAAACTGAGACTGTCGGGCGACATCAATGGGGGTCAAACCGATGGCTCGCAATCGGTCCACATCCACATTGAGCCGGTAAACCGGGACTCTCTCATTCCATGCAAGGTTGACATTGTCCGTGTGCGGGTGGGCAACCATGATTTCACGAACCCTGCCAGCAATTTCTCGAAGTTTCTGCGGGTCAGGACCGATTACCCGTATACCTACCGGCCAAGCAGAGGCCGGTCCAAATAGCAATCTGTCGACGCGTACCCGAGCTTCGGGGAACGCCCCTTCCGATATCACCTTTCTAATTTTGTTGATGGCGATGTCGCGGTCATGGGAATCATTCGCAATGGCAACGACCTTGCCAAAGGAACCGTCAGGCTGTTCTGGATTGAGTGAAATGAAAAACCGCGGAGCACCTGCCCCAATGAAACTGGCGTAGCGGTCGAACTCGGGAATGTCTTCGACGACTGCCTCCAATCGTCGCACGACAGCTTCAGTTGCTTGAATCGAAGTGCCCTGCGGCATGTAGACGTTGATGAGAACTTCGGGGCGGTCAGATCCAGGAAAGAACTGCTTTTTCACGGGACCTGCTAAACCAACGATGGATAAGCCCAGAGCCCCAAAAGTTGCAAGGATGACGAGCCAGCGAAATCTCAAGCAACCGCGAACCAATGACCGGAAAATGCGGAAAGCTCGAGTCTGATAGATATCGTGGTCCGCATCATGCTTCTTATAATTTGGAAGCAGCATCACACCTAAGTAGGGTGTGAAAGTCACGGCTACGACCCAAGAAACCATTAGAGAATATAAAAGTACCCAAAAGATATTTCCCGCATATTCACCTACACCAGAGCGAGCGAACCCAATCGGTACAAAACCTGCCACCGTAACCAAAGTACCGAATAGCATAGGTGCGGCGGTCACGTCCCAGGCGTGAGCCGCCGCGCTTACCCGATCCCAGCCCTCTTCCAGCTTTACAATCATCATCTCGATCGAAATCATGGCGTCGTCGACTAACAAGCCTAGCGAGATAATCAATGCACCCAGCGTGATACGATCTAAGTTGATCCCCACGATACTCATGACCACAAACGTAATGCCCAGCGTCACTGGTACTGCAATGCCGACAATTAAACCGGCGCGTAATCCCAACGCTAAAAGCGTCACTAACATCACCACACCAAGGGCAACCAGAAACTTAACCTGAAACAGGTCGACCGCTTGGGAAATCGCCTCGGCTTGGTTCGTGAACTGACGTAGCTCGACCCCTAATGGCAATCGCGATTGCTCTTCCTCCAAAAAACTCTTTAAACGATCTCCTAGCTCGAGCCCGTTCTCTCCATTCGCCATCACTACACCAACCAATAGGGCATCTTCGCCACCCGAACGAACCAAAAAGAGTGGCGGTTCTTCATAGCCGGTGTGAACTTCAGCCAGTTCCGACAATTGGATCAGCTGATCACCGATTCGAATGGGAAGGCGTTGGATACGTTCGATGTCCGAGAGATCTGCGCCGGAACGAAAATAGATGCGTGGGCCGCCGGTTTCAATCAAGCCTGCGGGAACCAATTGGTTCTGGGCTTGGATGGCCTCGAAAACAGATGTAGCGGCTATTCCCAATGAGTTGAGCTTGACCATATCAAACTCGATATAAACCCGCTCTGCACGCTCGCCGATCAGAACTGCTTTCTGCACGCCCGGAACGCGGGAAAGTCGGTCGCGTGTTTGCTCAGCGATTCGCACAATATCCTTCATGGGGACTTGTGGGGCCGTTACTGTCAAGAGGTTAAAGTAGACATCCGCAAAATCATCGTTGACAATCGGCCCAATCACGCCCTGAGGCAAGAAAGGGGCGTCGTCCAACATTCGCTTGCGAACTTCGTACAGCACCTCGGGCAGTTCTTTGGCAGGAGTATAGTCATGGAATTCAACTACCATGTCGACCCGACCAGGCCGGGCAGTCGTTTCGACTCGGTAGAAATAGGGTACCTCTTGAAATCGCTTTTCCAATCGATCGGCAACTTGATCGACCATCTCTTGAGCCGTTGCCCCCGGCCAGATTGCCGACACGACCAAAGCTCGAATCTTGAATGCCGGGTCTTCAGCACGCCCAAGAGACAGAAAAGCGTAGGCCCCTGAGGCCAACGCCAGAAGCATGAAGAATAGAGTGAGAGACCGTTCACGAACAGCTAATGCGGATAGGTTGGGGAAACTCATTGCTGGATCGCCTCCACGAACATTCCTTTTTCCAGCAGGTGGGTTCCCATGGAAATGACGGGCGCACCATCAGGTAGTTGGCTACGAATTTTGCAATACTCCCCGTTGTATTCGACAATCTCCACAGAATGAGGATTTGCTTTGCCTTCTTCCAGCAACCAGACACGCGGTTGATCTCCCCGTTCATCTATGGCTGCAATGGGGACTCGTTTCAGATAGGGATCGACATCTGACAGCTTGAGGCGGACGCGAACAATCGACCCAAGCGGTAAGGAAGCAGTTTCGGGTTTAAGAACCCGGTACCTAGCCCGCCAAGTACGGCTCATCGGATCTGCTGATCCCGAGACCTCACGCAGCTCAATGAGAAATCGTTTCTCTCCGCCATTGAGAAAGCATTCGCCGTTTTGAGGCACATTTCCGATCAACGATTGGGGTAAAGCCACCTCGACTTCCAGTTCTCCCGATTCCGCTAGGCGAGCAACTTCTTGCCCCACGCCAACGACTTGCCCCGCTTGGCCAAAGACATCAACCAACAGACCATCCACGGGAGCCCGAAGCTGGGTGTACTCCAGAGAATTTTTGGCCAAAGCTAACTGCGATTGAGTGGCAACGACTCGCTGAGTCACGGCATCGA
Organism: Pirellulaceae bacterium; assembly: GCA_019636385.1. Lineage (NCBI taxonomy): Bacteria > Pseudomonadati > Planctomycetota > Planctomycetia > Pirellulales > Pirellulaceae > Pirellulaceae bacterium. Next base: position 1,351,240 of record JAHBXT010000002.1, read on the forward strand.
CGGCCGCCAGTGCTTTGTCGAGTGCCATTTGGCTGGTGGCTTTGGTCGTGATCATTTGCTTTTGACGCTGGAGCTCTCGTTCGGAATCGCGCGCCTCCGCCTCAACGGCTCGCAATTGAGCCACAGCGGCTGAAAGCTGGTCATCGAAGTCCTTCCGATCCAGTTCCAGCAACACATCGCCCGCACGGACGGTCATACCCGTATCGACATGCCGACTGGTAATCCGGCCGGGTACCTGAAAGGCCAGCGGTATTTCGCGTCGCGCACGTATCGTCCCAGTCTGAGCAAACACATTATCAACGATTGACTCTAACGCAGCCGTTTTCACTTTCCGGGGACCTTCATACCTGAAAGGCTCCACCGATTCGTGATGCTCGTTACATCCAGCCGCCAAAGCGAACCCCAATGCCCACATGACAGCTAACCAAAGCTGGAAGTACCCTGGTTGGCTGGACTTGGCTATCAAGGCTTGAGTGACTCGAATTATCGTTTGCACACCGATCGGGGGCCAGCTCCTAGCAGCAATATATTGCCTAAACACAAAATTTCTCCTAGTTTTCCCAAACCTGTTTACCCGTCTAAGGCTAACTACGGTTACGAGCATTAAGCCTAACAACGCGGAAATGCCGACTATACAGCCAAGTGCTCGAGTTTTATGACTGGCCGGTCACATAAATGAAAATCAAAACAGGTAGAATAACATGACCCGCGAGTCATTCAAGTCGGCGACATGCGTTTTCAGCCGCAAAGTTTCACGCGACCTAAAGAATTCCTTCGAAAAGGATGGCAATAAATCCTGGTTCCAAACTGCCCTCCGTCTACCACGTAGAGGGGCGATTCCTGAAGACTGCCAAATTCAGACTACGTCTGGTAGGGTCGTTCGATCAATTGGGGGCTTGCCGCGGGTGGATCGGATCGCGACCGTGGCAGGTTTCTTACTTGCGACTTGCCTGTTCTTGTCGGCCACTGGCTGCGTGGTGGGGCCTAATGTTCGACCGTCGCACGACCCGCTGATGTCCGACTGGCACGCTCATCACGACGAACGATTTGGTCCAGGAAATGCGGCTGACCACCATTGGTGGATGAACTTCGAAGATCCAGCGATGCATCGATTGATTTACCAAGTCGCAGATCAAAATCTATCCATTCAGGAGGCTGCGGAACGAATTCAAGAGGCTCGAGCACGCGTGGGCGTAACTCGTAGCGGATTGTTCCCTTCCGTCACCCATCAGGCTTCGTACAACCGAATCGATATTAGTGATAATGGCAATCCTGCGGGCATCTCGGGGGTTCCATTCCCGCCCTTCGATTTGTGGTCCACAGGTTTCAACGTCAATTGGGAAGTTGATTTATTTGGTCGCGTGAAGCGATTAACGGAGGCGGCTTGTGCCGATCTTCGCGCAACTGCCGAAGCGAAGAACGCTTTGCAAGTTAGCATGCTTGGCGACGTGGCTGCATCATATGTCTCAATGCGAGTGATCGAAGCAAGAATCGAACAAGCTAACGCCAATATTGCGATCCAGGAGGAAACGCTAGCTATTACTCGTCGACGATTTGAGGCGGGAGCCATTAGTGACCTAGATGTGGCTCAGGCCGAAGCGCAGTTGTACTCGACCCGTGCGAGCGTGCCAAATCTCGCGCGTGAACGGGAGATTATTAACAATCGCTTGTCGATCTTGCGCGGCGAGCAACCCCGGGGATTATTGGACATCGTTGAACCTTCGAGTTCAATTCCTCGCGTTCCAGCTCAGATAGACATCGGAATACCACACGATTTAGTCCGCAGGAGACCTGACGTGCGTGCCGCCGAACAAAAAGTCATCGCGTCCGGTGCGCGCATCGGAGTAGCCCAGGCCGAGCTGTACCCGTCCGTTTCCTTAACCGGCGTCTTTACAATGGACACAAAAAACCTTTCAAGCCTTTTTGAGAGCGATAGCTTCGGAATGCGCGTCGGCCCAGCAGTGCGATGGAACATTTTCAGTTTCGGTCGAGTCCTTCGAGGAATTGACGCCGCCGAATCTGTATACCGTCAAGCACAATTGCAGTATCGTCAATCGGTGCTCAGCGCCGTGGGAGAGGTCGAAGATGCTATGGTGAGCTACCGTCGCAATCAAGAAATCGCCGAGCAGCTTGAACAAGCGGTTGCTTCCGCGAAACGGGGGGTTGACAATGCGACTGAGCAATACGCATCGGGTGCCATCCCATTTCAGGCGGTGCTCGATTCCCAACGTCAGTTAACACTCATCACGGACGAATTGATTTCCGCCCAAGGCAATATTGTGGTGAGCGTGGTGCGCCTCTACAAAGCACTCGGCGGCGGCTGGAATCTGCAGAATTCCACACCAGTTGTCGATCAGGCTATGACGCAGAATCCGGTCATTGAAGCGGCACCAATGCCAGCACTCGAGTCATTCGACGAGATTGATTAGACGGTTTCGTGACAAGAGCTTGTCGATGCCCTGAATATGCCTGGTTCTTTTAGAAAACACAAAGCACTTGGTGTGTACAATGGCTACAGAAGCACCACTGGTTGAATGCAGTTTTCTGACCTGGAAAGTGCAAAGCCGAATGTTTGCCAACTTTTTAACGTGGTTTCCCTGAGAGAGGAGCGTTCATTGTCGCGCGATAGCAGCACAAAGCATCCCTCACCAGGGCGGCCGGTTGATCCTGAGCTTCGAGATCGCAGAATTGCGGAGATTCTGCAGGTAGCGGCACGACTTTTCGCTGAGCACGGGTATACCAACACAAACATCCAATCCATCGCCGACCACCTTCAGATCAGCAAGGGATTGGTATACCGTTACTTCGCTAGCAAAGAAAAGCTATTTGCTGCCTGCCTGGAGGATGCCGTTAATCGCTTGAACGAGACGATTCAATCCAGCGTTGACCCGAGTCACACTCCACTGGCAAAACTAAGCCAAGCGGTTCTCAGCTATCTGATTTTCTTCCATGACAACTCCGAGGTCGTTGAGCTGTTTATTCAAGAACGAGTCTTTTTTCGAGACCATACCCATTCCACCTACTTTGCTCACCGCGAAGCTAATATGGAACCGTGGCGTGAGCTGTTGACCGATTTGGCGCAAAAGGGAGAAATACAAGATCTGCCAGCCGAACAAATCTTGGATCACATCGCGGACTTGCTGTACGGCATCATCTTCACTGACCGAATCAACGGCCGACGCCAACAGCCTGAAGAACGGCACGTGCAGATTATGAACATCCTATTCCACGGACTCATCAAATAGTGGGGCGAGTCGATCGGAGTAGATTTCGTAATTGTCGACCGTTCAGCGAAAGTTTTGGCTTCAACGACTACAGTCTTGACCCCGTGCTTGAGAATTGAGGCAGTGCTATTTAATAAGTTTCAGAATGACACCCTTGCAAACATCAAGGTAGTTGTACAGGGTAGGGAGGCATGCCTGGGTAATAGTGTCCTGGATGGCCTTCGGGCAGATTGTCGGGGAAGTGGTAACCTGGTGGCAAGTGATAGGGATGATCTGGTGGAAGCCGCGGCCAGATGATGTTGGGGAGCGGAGGTGGTGCTTCAATAACCACTGGTTCATCTGGTGGAGGCGGCCAAGGCCAATCCTCGGGCCACCATGGCGGACGTGGGCCCGGGTCTTCGCTTGACGATCCTTCATCGTCGCCTCCAGAACTCTCCGGTGGAATATACGGTGGTTGTTCTGACGGCGGATCGAAGGGTGGAATGAATGGGTACGGTGGCATCTTGGGTTTGAACTTATCAATCATTGCAAGTTACTCCTTTGCAAGGGACTGGGATGACGAAACGCGACGCGCCTACTAGGACACATCGCGCACTGGGGAATCGACTTGGTTTCGAGGAATAAGCGAAGCTCGTCGTCGCTCGCTGTTGGCGGGCAAGATTCGTAGTCACGGAACAAATCCCACTCCGAAATGGATTCGAGGTGGGCTTTTGTCTCTAGCTGTGGCCAATATGCGAGTGCGGGACATTTAGCGAGACAGCCATTCACAAGCTGGGTGCACGTTCGCTGCATACAGACGCGATACGCAGCGTCTGGCTTGGAGTTGAATGGCATCGGCTTGCCATCGATAACGTTGTATTGCCGCATCCAGCCTTTGTGCGATTTGCGAATGTTGATGCGAAGCTTCGGATACTGCTTACGCCAACTCCGCACTATCGCTTTCACGTCGCGGAACCGTTCGAGGTAGTCTTGATGTGTTCCATGCTGGCTAATTTCAAGTTGGCACTCTGTATCAACGAGAACCTGGGGCAACTCTGGGAAGCGGTGCATGAGGAATCCATTGGTGACCAGCATCAGTTCACTGTCGTGCCAGTGTTGTCGAGCAAGCTGAATGTGCTCCGAGATCGCAGGATTTAGCAGCGGCTCGCCGCCAAGCAAGGCGAATCGCGTTGGCTTAAGTCGATGCGACCATTGCGAGTACTCGGACTCCGCGTCAGCGACCGTTGGCAACCTGCCGGCCAAGTGAAAATTGCTGTAGTGGCTACACTGCTGGCAGGACAAGTTGCAACCATGAGCAACGTGGTACTCAAGAGCGGGCAAGCTGAAGCGTTCCATCGTCGCCCTCTTTGATACGAAGCTTGAAACGACGAGCATTCACGCCAAGGCGGATGAGAAACCGAGTAAGCACCAAGTGAGATGAGAACGTCTCATCCAAGCTCGTCAGTCTCTCGTCGTAAACTGTCAGCTCATCGGACCACGTTCCTGAAACGAGCAGCTTCGGATAAACAGCCAGAAGGTTCGCTGCGAGATCGGGTCGAAATATTGAGCCAATGTCGTAGCTCGCTGGCGGATCGTCTTTCCACTCGTTTATCAGTTCGATCGATTGACGGTTGTCAGGAAATGGCAATTCAGCCGGTTTGCTTCGCTGCCAGCGACATCGATCCAGATGCGATTTGCTGGGGCCAATGAAGTGGTAGACAAAGGATTGCATCACTGGATTGGTTGCCCACTCAGGCGTCTGCAACATGCTGACGTTGAAATCAGGCGGGAGAAATGCGATCGTCTCAGGTTGATCGTTCCACAGTTGATTGATGATCAGCGACTCATCCGTTGCTTGATCGTTGGCTCCGAAGGTCACGATCAAGTACTGGATGATTCGCTCGAACATGCGAGCAAACGTCTCGGTGTCATAGAGATACAGTCCACCGTTAGGATGCATCCAGGTCGGCGCGGGATTTAGTCGACAACGTTTGGCCCAAATCTCGTGCGCTGTCTTTTGCCACCCGCCGTTGTCGATTCGGTTTTGAGCGCACTGGCGTTCTGCAACTATTGCGAATTGGCCGGGTTGAGCCAACTCGAACGGCGATGGGCAGTCGCTTCGAATAACCATGTCATTGTCGATCTGCAGGACATGCGACGGACCGAACCGCTTTGCAACATCACCACAGACGAACATCTTTTGCCAAAATGGATGGCATGGTTGCAGAGGACGTCGAATCCAATGCAACTCGGCGTTCCATCGCTCGGCAGCAGCCTCGACACTCTCTCGTACTGTCGGTACCGCACGGCGCGGTGGCAGATCCAGAATTGCGATGACTCGCTTCATTTCCAAAGTACCTTCCTTAATCCGTGTTTACGAAGAGCCGCTCTTAAGAACACTGGTCGATGTCGCGTGTAGGCCGGCGGATCGACGTGGATGTGCGGAAATACGTGGTCCATCGCCACTCCAACCCTGACGCCGGCAATCTTGGCTCGCCAGAAGAAGTCCCAGTGCTCGTCGACCTTCAGTTCTTCATCCCATCGAATGGCCTGCAAGATGTCACGATGGGCAACGAAGCAGTTACAAACGAATGCGCACTCTGCGATGTCACCAATGCGCCGATACTCACCGCGTGGAATGTGAAGTACGCCACCGGACGAAGTGAGCAGCCGGGGCGTTCCGTCCGGATGAGGGCGATGTGGTTGCTTGCTGAGTGTTGCCAATAGATCGAGCCGACTCGATTCGAACTTGCGCACGAGATCATTCAGTCGCGTCTGCGGACCAACGACGTGATCGTCATCGGAGAAGATCACCATCCGAGTTTGCGCGGCTTCAACGAGACGATTGCGACCAGCCGACAATCCGATGTCATATTCGGTCTCAATGAGTCTATCGACCAACGCTGCTTCGTCAGGACAGGTAAGCGAGAATCGCAGCTCAGGCTTCCCGTCGTCGAGAACATAAATCAGCGGACGGTCATCGCCACAATGCTCGTAGATGCTGCGGACGAGCGTTGCGCAGCAATGAGGGCGATGGATGGTCTTGATGCAGAATGTGACGCGATCACGCATGGACGATACCTCCTCCTGGATAACGCAGTGAATCAAAGCCGTGTTTACGAAGCCCCAATCGGCGGAACTTGGGTCGGGCTCGCAGAGCTCCGTAAGGCTTAGCTGCCACATGGTCGTGGACTACTGAGCAGTCGAGTGCAACGGCAATTTGCAGATGCTCGATCTGGGACGCCCGATAGAAAAACTCCCAGTGCTCGTACGTTTTGATCTCGTCATCCCAGCGAACGCGGGCGAGCGTGTCGCGACACGCAAGGAATGCGTTGCTGACCATGTCGCACCAGCAGGTTTCACCGATGCGTTTGTGTTCGCCTCGATGCATCCAGATGCGGCTGCCATTCATCAGTGGGCTGAAAAGCATAGGCCGGCCACCAGCGCCCTGACGGACAGCCAGAATGTCGAGCTCGTACTCGATGAACCGCTGGTAGACGCGATCGAGGTGTAGCTCTGGTGTGACGATTTGATCGTCATCGAGCAGGAAGATGAATTCGGTGTCGGCGGCATCAATGGCCGTGTTGCGTCCAATTCCGACGCCCACATCGTGTTGCTCAAGGTCAATCACTTTGCAGTGTTTAGCGGTCTCGGGATACTTGCGCGAGAACCAATGTTCGGGCAGGCCATCGTCGACGACAACGATCTTGGGTTCGCCGAACTCCTTTCGAAGCGATTGGACGAGTCGATGGCAGGCCCAAGGCCGATGAATGGTCTTGATGCAAAAGGTAATGTCTTGAATGGGTACAGTTGCTTCCATGTTTCACCACGCGTTAAGGAGTTTGCGAGCAAGTTTGATGGCATGGCGATAGTCTTTGAGACGCTTCGCGCTGCGTTTGATATGCAAGATCGAGTTCAGTGGAGCGACGTTTCCATAAAACGAGATCAGGGAGTTGTCGAAGGCCTTCTCGAAATCGTCAGCGGTGCAGCCCATGACTTCACGCATCACGTCCAGCGGTGGCGAGCACGCGATGCGAGTTGATGCACGCAGGCCTCCGGCTCCGTCTGGCTCGCCTCGCTTCCACGGTCGCTTGAGAGAACCAGCGGCATCATCGACAGAGGCTTGCCAATCGTCATCGCTGAGACTCGGATCAAGCCAAATGTCGAGATCACCTTCTTCCCAATCGATCCCATGCAACCGCAGTGCGCCGGAGCCGATGATGAGGTATCGATGTCGAATCTTGGCGAGGACGTCTTCCACTGGTGTCATCCGAACTTCCTCAACTCCGGGTTCACGTGGGCGATCGCCGAATCGATCTCTTCGGCAGTGGGCTCAATGCCGAGGAATGCGATCAGTTCATTGATTGCGGTTTCGGGATCTTCCGTTAGCTTGGCGAAGTTGATCCGATGGACGGGGACTTCTGGATGCTCTTGAATGAACGTCTCGCGATGTTCAAGAAGCGAACGCTGTAGCTTGTCGCAGGCGTCATCGCCGGCTGCGAACCATTGGCCTGGATGTCGGCTACTTCGATCTTGAAGCGAACGAATCGATGCTTCGATTGGGCGATCCACGGCGATGATTCGCAGCGAGTTACCGAGAGCGTCGGAGAGGTGGCTTGCGAATCTGCAAAGATGCGGATACCTGCCGCCAGCGACAGTGCGGTCACGAATGGCTTCTGCCTTCCGCGTTACGATCCAGGCCTTCAGTTGCTTGGCAAGCTGACCATCCGGGATCTTGGGATCGATCGCTGGGAATCGCATCGCCTTTTCACAGAGGTTCGCTAGCCCGATCGCCTCGCCACCTCCAGTTGCCTCGTAGCCACCGAGTTCGTTGCCCATGTGAACGCCCAAATGATGCATGACCATTGCCACGCAACTTGTTCCACTGCGATGGGGCCCGAGGACGGCGAAGAACGGCGCGTCGCTGTGGTCGGCATTCTTGGCATCGTTGAAGAACCTGGTTTGGGTCCACTTGCGACCGCAGATGTTGGACTTGGTCGGCAGTTGGCCGACGAGCCAGCGATCGGGGGTGTAAACCGGAATCGATTCTTTCTCAACGTTCTTACCTTGAACCAGAGCTTCGTATCGCCGCTGAATCAATCGACCCAGGTGATGATCGATGTGGTGCTTTAGGTGCCAGTCATTCCAGTTGAGGTGGCGATAGAGAGTCTTCATCGTTGCGCGACCACGCACCATGAAGGCATGTGTGCGATTGACGTTGTAAGGTCGGTAAACGTGGTCGCTGATCTTCTTGGGCGGATGTTTGGCAGCGTACAGGTGTTGGCCTCCGAGATAAGCTAGTCCCCAGTCTTCAGGAAGTTCGCGAACGTATGCATCGAGGTGTTCAACGAAGTCGGGAACGAACCCTGCGTCATCTTCGAAGACAACATACGAATCGATCCCTTCAAGCAAACATTTCTCCAGGATCAGCAAGTGCGAACGGTAGCAGCCCCAGGCACCATTGCCGGCACGCCACTGCTCGGGCGTCGCTAGTCTGCGACCATCGATGGCTGCGAATCGCTCGACGTCTGGGAATGGCCATGGCTGCGGTAGTTGCTGCATCCACTCGCGCAGACGATCGTCGCGTCGATCGAGATTCATGAGGAAGCAACGTTCAACGATCTTCTTCGTCGGCATCGAAATCGTCTTCGTTGGGCTCGGGTGCACCGTCTGGGAACTTACGTTCGAACCGGCGGATGGCAGTGAGCACGAGTGACTTGGCGATGGTTCTAGTAAACTTTCCATGGGGTAATCCTCTGAGTTGGGCTTCTTCCAAAAGCCATTCGATAATGGTGTCGAGATTCGTACGGCATCCTTCCACGCCCCAATCATTCATGGTCTCGGCGCGGGTCTCACACTTGCAGGTGTCGCTTGGTCTTGCGAACCATGCGAGCATCTTGCGAAGTTCGTTACCCGGGCCGGGCCTATAGGCTGCGATCCGCAGCGTCGTGGGCTCTTCCTGATTGGGCAGGTAGCTCTTCAGCAGTGTTTTGAGTTCGTCGACGTTTTGATTGCGTCGACGCTTGTTGACGATGGCCATACCGATCGTCACAAGGTTGACAGCTTGCGGATTCGAACACTCGCTGCAGGCTCGGCATCCGCTGGACGAAGCCTGGACGGAGCAGTCGGCTAGATGGCTGGCGACTTGGCAGCGGTTGTCGTTGGTCAGATTGGGACAATGCATCATGCCGCCACCTCCACAACTTCACCGTCGTACCCACCCGATCCGCTCGGTGGATCGCCAACTTCGGGACAATCACTTTCAAGGAGCTGCCAACCGCAGGACCAGATCCATGTCGTATTGCATGGTTCGCTCGTGCTGCTGTCGGAAGTGGGAGGTTCGCTTGGCGGTTCGCTATCGGAGTGGCTTACGCTCGGACGATCCGACTCGCTGGTGGATGGATCATGTGAGTCACTTGTCGATGGATCATGCGAATCGCTCGTTGATGGCGATGAGTCACTGCCTGAGCCGCTAGTTGATCCGCTGCCTGAGCCGCTCTGCGAATAGCTGCCAGATCCGCTGGTGGAATGGCTGGTCGACCAGGGGACGCTATAGCTTTCACTATCGCTGTAACTTGGCCGATCGCTGCTGGATCGGCTTTCTGACCCATCGCTGCTTGATGGCTCGCTCGTTGATCGCGATTCGCTACCTGATTCGCTTTCCGACTGGCTCTCCGACTCGCTTTGGGAATTACTCTCACTGTCGCTGGAGTCACTCGCCGACACAGACACGCTGCCACTGGAGTATCTGGGCTCCGAATAGCTGGGCCATGAGTAACTCGGTACCGACCTGCTATCGCTGCTTGGTTCGTTGGAATCCGATTGGCTTTCCGATTGGCTCTCGCTTTCCGAGCTAGCCGATTCGCTTTCCGAACTATCGGATTGACTGCTGTCGCTTCCGCTCGAGTTGCTCTTGCTGGAATCGCTACCGCTGGATGATCCCGAGTAGCTTGCGCTGTACGATTGGCTGTGACTGCCGTCGCTGGAGTACGATTCGCTTTCTCGCGACGAATCCGATTCGCTCGATTCAGACTGGCTCGATTCTGATTCACTTGATTCGGACTGACTCGACTCCGATTCACTCGAGCTCGATCCACTGGAGCCGCTGGATTGGCTCGAATGACTCGAATCAGAGCTTGATCCGCTCGATGAGTCACTGCTTGAGTAAGAGGGCTCACTCAGTGAAATCGATTGGCTCGAATCGCTAGAAGAACCGCTTGATGCAGATGATCCAGAACTTGATGATTGGCTTGAGCTTGAATGCGACGAGCTCGAGCCGGATGAACTCGAGAGACTAGACGAACTCGATCCAGAACTTGAGACCGATGGTACCGAGTAGGATTGCGACGAACTTGAATGCTCGCTCGACGATGAGCTCATTGAGGATTGGCTACTCGATGAGCTGATGGAACTGGATGAACTTGATGAGACGCTTGAACTGCTCGACGAGGATGGGCTCGATGAACTACTGCCGGAGCTGCTGGAGCTGCTCGACGACGACGATGAGGATGAACTCGAAGAGCTAGACGAGCTGCTGCTGGAACTTGAACTACTGCTTCCCTCGCAGCAGCGGCATCCGATGGTTAGGTAAGCGCTGGTGTCTTCATGAAAGTGGCAGACAATTTGTTGGCTTGTCAGAAGGGCATAGTCACAGACGTTGTAGACCGCGACCTTAACGCCGATCGGTGCCCAGACACCGTTGGCATACCGCAGTTCGCGAGCCATGCCCCAGCTCTTGGCCTTGAGACGCGAGACAGGTTTGCAGAGCAACGTTTGCTTGGGTGGGTCGATGATCCAGGAACGAATGCTATCGTAGGTGACGCTGAGATACTGCCCATCGTCATAGTTGGACACCGGGCCTCGAATGCGCTGGGCACTCGGGTTGCGAGCGATGATGCGAACGCCTTGTCCATTCGGTTTCAAGACCGGCTCAATGGTGCCAGCATCGTCGAGCTGAAAGAGGTCGCAGTTGGCGGACCCGGTCGCGAGACCAGAGCGACCAGGGATACCACCGCTGGGAACCTTCACCAGGAACGCAGGATCGGCCGGCTTACCAACGCGAACGACAGCCCACTGGACGCCGGTCTGATTCGCATCACGTCGCCATAGGATCTGGGCGGAGCCGTTGGGTTTTGACTGGAGTGTCGTACCTCCCGAGTCGGCGACATCAGCATATTGATGCCAGGTATCTTGAACATTCACACGAGCGGCAACCACTCCGGCGAATACCACGCGACCGACTTTGTCCTCGGCGATCGGCTCGATAGCTACACCGAATCGTCCCATATGCTCGTCGGCGACAGGTCGAACCGACTGGATCGTGGCATCGCGCACGAAGCGAGCGAGTGCTGTATTGTCGACGTCAGGATCGCCCAATGGGGCGTTAAAACCGACGATTCCACCGATGGGCACCGTGGTCGCACTTTGATAGTGAACGCGAACGGTGGTAGCGTCGCGAACGTGGGTGCGGTTTCCTGCGCCACCTGCGAGTCGGTCACGCGCAACGGCATCGGCGGCCGCGAGCAGACGGTTGTATTCCGCTGCCGTGATATTGAGTTTCTCGCCTGGCCGAACGCGTCTTGCCATTACTCGATCCCCAATGCGTTGAAATTCGCTTCGGGGTAAACCTGCTCGACGTAGGCCGCTTCAGGAACTTGCAAGACTCGATCGCCAACCACCTCTTCGCCGTGCTTGACCCAGAGGTAGTCCCAGCCTCGCTTCGCCACGCCAGAGATGTTGCCAACAGTAAGGTTGATTTCATTAGGACGCGCCGCGAAGTGATAAGTCACATCAACCCAGTTCTGTTCGTCCTCGCCGCCCTCGCCACCCAGGAACAAGGCCTCGCCTGGCGCAAAGATCGACCACGGACTTGAATTGACGCGGCCGGTCATCGCGACCATAGCGAGCAGATAAGCTGTCGAGACGAATTCAAACTTCTTGCGGACAGAGAACTCGAACGCCGGGACGGTCACGTCGACGCCGGCAACGCCCGAGTCGCTCACGCCAATTGCACCGCGATAGTTCGGAGCGATCTTGCCAGGGGCCGCGTAGATTCCACGAGTGAAGAGGGATTGATTAAGGTGAGTCGATGCGCCAGTGGTATTGAACGAGACCGGATCAAGCTTGGTTCGATTGATTGACGCCGTGACGAGTGCGTGCTTCTCGTTGATGTACTCGCCATCGATCTGTAGATAGGGGATCAGGTCTCGCTGGGTGGCTCGATAGTGGGCCAACGCCGCACTCGCAGCGACTGCCGGATCGACTGAGCCACCATTGGTGGCCACATAGACGAACGTATCCGAGGTCGTCTTGCCACGCGTTGCCTTCTTGGACAGCGCAGCGAGTTCAAAATCATATCCACCGTGTGAGAATCCCATTAGCTGAACACGAAGCCTCCCGTGCGGGCGCGTTCGGCCAGCTGAGCGGTGTTCTCAGCGGTTTGAATGATGGCTCGCTTCACATCATCCGACAAGCCTTCGCCAGTAACTGGGGGCATCTGCAGCCGCGCGACACTTTGCGATAGAGCTGCGTCGAACTCCTCGAGTCGAACTCGCACGGCAGCAAAGGAAGCAATGAGAGATTCCAGGTTGAGCGATGGCTCGGTTTCCTCAGGAAACAGCGCGTCGGCCAACTCGTCGAGTTCTTCGTCCGACATGTCTTGAGACTGCGTTATTGGCGTCTCTTTTGTCGGAACAAGGACTTCGGGCACCTCCATGTTTTCGGGCTCGGCGTCTAGCTGCGGATCGACATCAAGATCGCCGGCATCGGCATCTTCATCAACGTCGGGTTTGTCAGCGACCTGCAAATTTGGAATCAGCGATGCGCCGCTACCAAGTCCCAGGCCGCGACTATCGAAGTTGCCAGCCGCCTCGGTCTTCTCTGTCGCCGTTTCTGGGCCACTGGAGAACTGATCTAGCGAATCCTTGGCCGAGCGATCGAGCCCAAGCTTGAGGTCCTTCTTCTTGGGCGGTTTCAGTTTGGGATCTTTGATACCATCGACTTCGACCTTGGGAACCTTCACATCGCCGGGTACTGGTGGCGCGGGCATGGGAGGAATCGGAGTGCCGGCGTCTGGTTCTTTGGCAGCTTCAGGCTCTTGCGGTTTTGCAGCATTGGCTGCTTCCACGGCAGCATCGAACTCCGCTTGAGCGGCGGCTACCTGCTGGTCACGTTCTTTAGCGCGATCCTCGGGCGATTGGCGACCAGCTTCGCGGGCAACGCGAGCCTCCTCACGCATTTGATCGAGAGTCTTTTGAACCCCTGCGGTGGTGTCGTCGATGGTCTGTTGCCGCGACTGTCCGGCCGCCTCGTTCTGTTTGAACTGATCATCTCGCGATGCATCGACGACCTGGTTCTTGGCTTCGGTTTCTTGATCGATGACCGCCATCTCAGCATCAATGTCGCGACCTGCGCGTGCCTTGCGACGTTCTTCAAGTTGCTGCTTGATGCCTTCCTGCATCTGTACGCGATTAGCTTCGATCTGCTGTTTACGAGCGTCGCGCCGCTTCATACGATCGGCGATGGCTTGCTGCTTCTTATTTTCTTCAGCTTCGTCCGCTGTGCGGATCTCCTTGTCGATCTTGGCCATTTCGACTTCGACATTCACATCGTCATCGAACAGTGACTTCAGTTTGATCCAGGCCTTGCGCAGAAAGCCAACGGTCGAGTTCCACATCGACTTAACTTGAGCAACGAACACCGACCAGGTGTCGGCGAGATAGTCGATGGTTTCGACCCAGGCGGTCTCAACGCCTGCCAGAGCATTGATGAGCACGCCACCGATCTGAACAGAAACGTCGCCAGCAACATCTACGAGCTCTCGCAGTCGAATGAATCCCTTTTTTAGGAAGCCAATCGTTGAGTTCCAGCCCTTCTGCACCGAGGTCGTAAGGATCGTCCAGCCATCGGCCATGAAACTGAGCGTCGCGTTCCATACGCTAGCAAGACCGGAAAGTGCACTGATCAATACATCGCCGATGGCATAAGCCGTATCGCCCCAAACATCGGAGAGATAATTGGTGAAGTCAGCCCACACGCCTTTGAGATAGGTCGTGCCTTTGATCCACTGCAGCTTGAGATAGGTCCACAGAACGTTGGCTGCTGCGGTGATATCGCCGGCAGCCAGTGCATTGGCGATCGCACCAAAGGCCTTGATCGTATCAGCCTTCAGCGTCTCGAAAATTCCTTTCAAATACTCGATCGCTTCGCCAGCAATGCCGGACGAGTAGATGAAGTAGGCACCCAGCGCGGCGACCGCAGCGACCACTAAGCCAAGAGGCGTGAACAGAGCGCCAATCATGGTCACAAGGACTCCAATTGCGGTTCCCACTAGCGAGAACATCGAAGCTAGTCCACCGACGGCGAACGCAGCCACTGCAGCAGCACTACCAATGCCGATGAAGGCTCCGCCGACAGCGACGACACCGGCAACTATGAGTGCGACCTTCTTGACCACTTCCTGGTTCTTACCGATCCATTCAATCAGACCGGAAAGAGCCCGTGAGATCGCGTTCATCATTTTGGTGACCGAGAGGTCGAGCGATTCGCCGATCGCAATGGCCACGCCTTCGATGGAGCTCTTTAAGATTCGAAACGCGCCACCGATTCCCGCATCCATATCGCGGGCGGTCTTGTCGGCGATACCATTTGACTTCTTCAGGTCGGCAAGCAGTTTCTTGGTATCAGTAACCGTCTTTCCAATCGCCGACGCACTGGTGATGCCCATCAAACCGAAGACTTCGTTAAAGGCTTGGGCGCGATCACCGCTTCCCATGTTTGCCGATGCAGCGACAACTTCGCCAAGAATGTCTACCAGGTCTCTCGCGTTTCCTTGCGCGTCCTTAGTCGCGACTCCGAACACCTTTTGAAATTTCTCGGATTCTGCTGCGCCGAGCGTAAGCAATCGGCGTAATGCGGTACCCGCTTCGCTACCTTGAATGCCGAGGTTTCCGAGCGTTCCAAGAATAGCCAGTGTTTCTTCGAGGCTCATGTTGGCATCAGCTGCCACGGGACCTGCATACTGCAACGCTTCCCCAAGGGACTCGACCGAATTGAAAGACATATTGGCCGCTGCGGTCAATCGATCTGAGACTCGCACAGCATCGGTTGCTTCCAAGCTGAATTGACGAATAGTGGCTGACATGATCCCAGAGCTAACGGTTGCATCTGTCCCAGTGGCTCTGGCGAGATTCATGACCGCGCCCGTCATCTCTTCAATCTGCTTGGGAGAGAAACCAGCTCGACCGAGCTCGGTCATCAGAGAAGCGACCTCGCTGGCCGAGAAGCTGGTTGTGGCTCCCAGGTGCTTGGCTTTGTTACGCAGCGATTCCAATGTCGCGCCGGTTGCATTGGCAGCTGCGCCAGCGGCCCGGATCGCATCATCGAAACTGGTATAAACTGCCAGGCTGGCTCCCACAGGTGCTGCCGCCGCGACACCAAGGCCAGTGAGCTTGGTGCCGACCAGTCGCGTGGACGCACCGAACGATTTGAGCCGCTTTTGCGCAGCTTCAAGTCCCTTAAGGAATTGGGCGCTCCTTGCGGTCAGCTCGACGTAGGCTCCTCCGGCTCTGACTTGGGACATAATGAGGCTTGAGACTTGAGGGGTGAGACTTGAGTGTTTCTCGTGTAAGCTGCTCCCAACATGGTTGCCGCTTGTTCAACGGTTCCTTTAGCAACGATCGATTTCTGCTCTGCGTAGGGATTGAAGTCGTCGGGCTTGAATGGCTTGCGACGTCTCTTACGATCACGGTTCATCTCGGCCATCAACGCCATAATGGTGCTCGCGACATTCCAATCGTGTTGGCGTTTGGCCTCGGCCATCAGCACAAGTTGGCGAAGCGTTAAGGGGCCTGGATCGACTCCGACGATGCCGGCAAGCCGGACGATGAGTCGTTCAATGTCGGCACAGCGAGCTTGCGTTCGAGATCTTCTACGAGCTTGTCGACCAAGTTCGGGTCGTCCAGTCGCTTCTCGATCGCACTGATCCCCCGAGTCTCGATCAGCTTCTGTTTCTCGGCCGCCTTCCGCAGAAGACGGCGTCGGGACTCCGGGAAGTAATTGATCAGCGCTTCGAGGAGTGCACCGGTTGCATCGTCGATCGAGTTACCAGCTAGACCTTCACCAAAGGCTTCGTCGGTGATCTGCTGCTGGTCCGCTTGCGGTTTACAGATCGCAAACAGAACATCGCCCAACAGCAACGGATCGGTCGAGAGTCGCGTGATCAAATCACCATCGATTGCTTCAAGAAGATGTACTCCGGTGAGAGTCTTCACGCGGCGCAGCGTCGTGTTATCGATATCCACAATCCAAATGCGACCGGCGCGGTCAACGAACTTCTGCATGATGCCTTCCTGAGTGTTATGAATCCTCTAAACCAACAGCAACGCCAGCGATCAAGGACCAGCTAAGCCAGGTCCCACATTCATGCCACCACCGGAACTCGACTGCGTTGGCTTGAGAGTCACATCAGCGGAGATGACCTCTTCCAAGTTCTGGTTGACATTGAAGGTCATCACTTCGCAGGTCAGTGTGAGCGTGCCACCAGCGTCGCTGATGCCGACATCACAAGGATCACCACTGCTCCACAAGCCCTGAAGCAAGCCGAAAGCGCTATCGCCATCCTTGTTCAGCACTGTGAACTCGATGGACGCATCCTTCAGCGTTCCGACCGTTGCGCGCCAGCCGTTGTTGGCCCGAGTGCTGGCGTCGGCTTCGGCCTTTTCAAGGCTGACGGTTAGATCCTTGACATTGGTGATCTCGACGCCGTCGACGGTGAGGACGGCTTCGAGACCAAGTCTTACTTCTGGCATCGTGAATGATTCCTTATGGCGAACGTTTACTTAACTGAGTTGGCCCAAAACATGGGGAGCCGACTCCGGTTGGCATCCAGTGCCGGCTTCATGAAGGGGCGCTTGGGGTAATGACGAGGTTTGTTGTCACTGCGGCGTTCGTTTTCTTCAGCGATCAAGCGAGTGGCTCGATTGGCTTGTGCTGCGGTTCGCAATTCGATCCGCGCAAACTTCGTCTTGCTTCCGTGCTGCTTGATTCGGATCGGACCATGCTCGCCAACTCGAAAGCGATGTGGCTTCAGCTTGCGACGTTTGGTTGCCACGCCTCCGAATTCATGCAGGTTCCAAAGGCGGCCTGCGATCTCATTCACAGGCCCGATGATGACTTCGGTCTTGTTATTGGTTACTTCGTAGCGAATTACTCGCCTGAGCATGCCAGTCTGGGTATTCGGTGGGCTTCCAGGCTTGGATGGGTTTTTACGCTTACGAATGCTCCGACTTGCAGTTTTACGGATGGCACCGCCGGCCTCGCTGATCGATGTAAAGGTGGCAGTTTCCACCTTCTTCTTCAGCTTTCGCTTATCGAATTGAGTTCGAACGGTGAGCCTGATCATCGCGCCAGTTCAAAGGTTAAGGTCAACAAGCTTGTAAACTGACGCAGTTGCTCCCAGTGTTCGCTGGAGTACAGCACGGCATGTTCGGCCTTGATGCATCGAGCCGCTTGAAATGACACGAGCCGCTTCAAGCGAAACTCGTCGGCGATCTTTTCCACAAGGTCCACCAGCGGGTCGATCTCCTCATTGGTTCCCTTCGAAAACTTCTTCTGCACAGCAACATCCACACGGCAGTGGTATCGATTGTGTGCTCGGTCATGTGGAAGCAACTCGACATCGCGAGGTACCACGCTGACGCGGAGTTCCTTCATGTCTTCGAGGTCGAAGTTGGGAACATACAAACGCTCGGCCACGAACTCGAAATCGAACTCGGCGGCATTGAGCTGGGCGGTGACGCTGTCGGCAACTTGTAGAACGGTCGTCATGAGGGATGGGATTCGATCTGTTTGGTGTGAATGCGGAGTTTCAAGCGGAATGGGTCGCTGTAGCGCCAAGGTGGATCGCCACCAAGGGCCATCACTTCAAAGATGAAGGCATGGTTGCCATCGTTTTCGACGATCGTGTCACCGCGGCGCGGCAGCGTTCCGATGATCGACTGGAGCAGAGATTGCGTGTCGATCAGGAAGTCGCGGACCTGGCTGCGAGTGACAATGCCCTCGCCATCGTCCTGGTCGTACAGCGACTTGCCAATCGTGGCTTGGAGCGTGGCTCCCAGCTCTCCTCGGCGATACACGACCTGGCGAGACGCGTGCTGGGTAAGTTTGGAGGCAAGCCACTCCTGGCCCTTTTGAAGCATGTTGGTCATGACTCGGCTTTTGCCTTCGTGTTGCCCAGCAGCTTCGAAGCCTTCGTTCGAACTTCATCGAGCCAAACCGCATTGGCGCGTCGTTGGTATTCGGAAGCAACCGCATGGGCCTCTTCGTCAAGCTGCTGCTGACGAAGCGTTGTTTGACGAACGGGCGGGGCTGGTTCTGGAGTTAAGAAAGCAACGGGCGACGCTTGCTTGAGTTGCTCGGGTTCCCGTTTCTTCACAGGAAGTAGAGCAATTGCCAGCAGGACGACAACCACAATGATGGCGATGGTTAGTAACATGTTTGCTTAGAACCTCACTAGGAAGATGGATTGGGTTAGCGCAACGCTCAGCTAATGCCGCGCTTGATCAGAATGAACACGAGCAGCACGGCTGCGATTGCGATGAGCGCGACCGTGGCGATCTCGCCGGCTGACAGCCAAAGCAGTGCGTTGCGAGTGTCCTGCGTACCTTCAAATAGATCGCGGACTCGATCTAGCGGCCGACGATCCTCGGAGGGTGGCGTTGGGCAATAGCCATCGGGACAATCCTCGGCCGACAGATACAGCGTCGGCGTGATCGCATTGTCCCAGGAATAACCCTTGGTTTTCACTGCTCCAGTTTTCTGTGCCTCTTTGGCTTGCTTGTAGAGCGTGAAACCATGGCGAAGGTCTGCGTATAGCTCCTCAGGCGTACTCGGGATCATCGACCGACCAGCGGCGTGGATGTGCCCGCCAGTTGCATCTTGGAAGAGCACCACGGGGAACTGTTCCGCAGGCACAATGTCGGCGTAGCGAGTCTTGTAGAGTGCATTGGTTGCCGTGTAGACCTGGAATTCACAAGTTTCCGTTAGCGCTGCTAGTTCCTTGTTCTGCGTGAACCACGCTTGAAGTCGCTGACTGGTCGCATCGGTGTTAACGAACAGGGCGATCTGGTAACTCTTCTTAGGTGGAGGCGGAGCCGGGTTGGAGACTGGTGTTACAACCAGCGGCTCTTGCGTAGGCAGCGGTGGTAAAGGAGGAGCTAGAGTTGGTGTGAGTATGCTAGGTTGCTGCGCGATGGGAGGCTGCACAACTACTGGCGCTGGATAGAGGCGATGTGGCAGGCAGTAAGGCGGGAAACTGCGGATCTGTTGCTTGATCTCTCCCTGTGCCTGCAAGTTCACCGACTGTGGCTCTGGCAATTTTTCAATTGTGCCAACAGTGGGTGATATCGGACGGTTACTAGGCAGCCTCCAGCTATGTTCGGGCTGCGGTTGCGATGGCTTGTTATGCAAAGCAGTGAAGACCACACCCAAGAGAATTGCGTGGACAATTGCCACCACGATCAGCCCCAGACTTAAGCGAATTCGAATCGTATCGTTGATCATGGTGATTACAGAACCTCATAACTAGGGTAAGGCAGTGAACTGCTGGGATCGTTGAGAACGGTCAGGGCAAAGCCTCCGTAGCCTGCCCATAAGCGGATGAACTGTTCACGAGGTGTCAATTCGAAACGCCCCGGGTAGTTGTTGTCGAGGATCGCTGCGTATTGCTGTCCATCACGCTCGATCCAGCCGACGAACGTGCAGCAGTGCGCGGGCTTCCACCAGAGGATCGCTCCACGCCTGGTTGCACTGGCCCAATCCAGGAAGCGTGGGTCGGCCTTGAGCGTATAGCTGTAGTCGATGCCGGCAGCATCCAAGCGATCGCGGAGACGAGAATCCCACTCGCCGTCGGCATAAGTCGTTCGCCAGCGTTCACCAAGTTCAAACTTGTTCAGCCAACGCAGGTGGTTCACAAGCGAGGCGTGAACGCAGCTCCCCTGACCAAGTGATCCCGTCCAATTGCGCTGATGCAATTGCACCGGCAGGTTTGCTGGCGGTTGCTCCGGTTCCGGCTTGGGTAGTAAGCGAACTTGTGTGGGCGCAGGCATACATCCGCAGCAGCCAAGGTATAGGCCGATCAGCAGGGCCAAGTGGTGGGTATTCAACGTGTGCTTCTCCTGCGCTTGTTACAACAATTTCATCTGAGGCTGAATTGCTGAGCTGTGCTACTGGCTTAGGCGAACACGCACCGTAGCGCTGTTCACACCGGCGGCAGCCACTGCTTTACCCAGCAACTTGTTGCCGGTGGCCGTAGTCACAGCCTGATCGTTTCCGGCATCCCAGTAGAGCTTTGCGCCGGCGGCGATAGGTGCAGTTGGCTCTTTGGCGATATCAAAGACACCCTCGACCGAGATCGCCCCCAACTGACCGGCCTTGATATCCCGTTTAGTGATGCCCACTAAGTCTCCTTGCACTACAACGGAACCCGCTGACAGGTCGGCGTTGGGTGTGTAGTCGATTGCCTCACCCTGCTGAACAAATTGTGCGAACGACATGCTTGTTTACCTTCTTGAATGATTACTCGAATGTGAAGACCAGAAATGAATCGGCTGCACTATGTAGCCGATTCGCTTAAGCCTCTCCCTTGCTCTTCACGACGGCTCGATGGTCTTGCTCACGCACCCCTACATCCAAATAGCTGCGGAAAGAGATGCCCAGCTTGTTGGGCGGCGTTTCAACCTGCTCAACCACGGGTGTACGCCGACCATAGAGAAAGACGATTTCAAAGGCCGCTAGAACCTTAGGGTTCGCAAACAGATACCAGGCCTTGGGGCTAGCACCGACGTAATACGGATCGCTCAAATGAGGAGCCGAGATCACGCGATAGCGATTGCGATGCGGGTTGTCCACAGGGATCTTGGTGGGCTGGCCTGATGCATCGATCATCAGTTGAGCCGAGCCCATCAAGAGTTCAGCATCAGTCTCCAGTTCCACCGGTACAACCAACAACTCGGGACGAATGTTGATCGGTTTATGGTCTTTGGGTTTGTTACCTGGACCAGCCTTTTGTTTGCGGAAAGTAGTTTTAGCAACCGTAAGCGAAGGCGCTCCGAAAGTCGTCTCCAGCCCCGAAAGGAGATTTCCATTGTTGGCAGAGAAGAATCCGTTCGGATTGCTGAGCAACAGCGTGAAGAACAACTCATCAACGAGTTGTGCACCGCTGCGTCCCAATTCCTCAGGGATACTCATGAACGCTTGCAGATCATCATTGATGATGTCGTTGCGAGTCAGCGACAGGATCTGACCGTAAGTATCGGCCTTGTTGGCATACTTCTGCTCAGACAGAACGCCATGCTTGAGTTCGCCATCGGGGGCGACTTTCTCAAAGCTCCCTGTCCCGAGTAAACGATAGCGCGAGATCTCTTTGAAATCGTTCACAGTGCCGATGCGACAGAGGTCGAATGCTGCGATAGGAGTGCCTTCGTAGGCTGCAAGCAACGTCTTGTTCATGACGTTTTCCAGAATGCCTGGAAGCGACATTGTGGAGAAACCAGCTCGAATGGTCTCTTTCCCATCACCGAACAGTCGCGGAACATAGTGCCCTTCCAGTCGAGCACATTCTGCAACCAGCTCACATAGGCCAATTCTGCCCAACTTTGCTGCTGTATTGAGCGTCCGCTCGCCATAAGCTTTGAGCAGCTTTTGCTCGTCCATGTTGAGGGTCAAGCAGCAAGCCGCTTCGAGAACCTCGCGGCGATAGGTGGGTTCACCCGCCTGTTGGTCGGGGGCCTTGGGGCGTTCGATTCGTAGCACTGCCAACTCCGTTTGGGTAACACTCCAGCCTTGTTCAATGGCGCGAGCTTCGATCTCTGGATGCTTGCCAGCACACACTTTGCGAATGCCGGCGATACGTTTGGATTCAGCAGCGGCTTCGATACGCATCTTGGAAACGACTCCACTCGTGACAGGGCGCTTGGGCTTGCTGCCCATATCCAGGCTTGCATTCACCGGGTCGAGCTCCGAATCATCGAACTCGGTGCTGTCGTTGTCCGACTCTTCGTTGTCGATCTCCTCGTCATCGCCAGCTTGGCCAGCCGCGATGCGAGCCTCGGTGTCATCGTCGGCACCAAGGGCCACGAACGAGACTTCACCCAGCGTTGACTTGCGAGCGATGTACACAGGACCTTTGAACTCGCGACTGTTGGCGGACGCAGTCTTGCCTTCAGGAATGAAAACAACCTTGTCCGCGTTCGCACCGAGCGATGCTTGCCAAGGAAAGCCGTTCTCGCTGGTGGCGATCACTTCCTGCGCGGTATTGCCCACACCTGAGATCACGCCAGCAACTTCGAGCCGAGAATCGCCGACCATGATGTCGTCGGTGTGACCAACGATACTGGCGCGATCGTGGTCCTTGAGAATGGGGCGAGACTTGCGAGTAACTCGCATGCCCGCTAAGTCAACGACTACGGGATATGGCCAGCCACCAAGACGCATCGCGCCACCGGTGTAAGCGACCATCGAGAACTTTCGCAGCGCCGGCTTGCCTTCTTCGGCAGCCTCAGCGGCCTGTAAATTGATCGAACTGGCATCGTCACAAACGATTCGCAGAGAGCTTGGTACCGACTCGGCGTCTACCTCACTCTGCTTGTTCGACTGCAATGTCTTCGTCATCCGTTACATCTCCTGGAGAAAGTGAAGTTGAATCGGTCGAGAGTCCGAGCTCACGCATGAGCGAGATCTCTTTCGCGCGTTGTTTAAGTTCCGCCTCCCAATCACGCCCCTGCCTCGCGTATTCATGGGCTAGAGTTGTCGTATGATTGGCGAGGCGGATTTTCTGGGCATTGGCTTCTTTGGCTGGGTCGACATGCTCATGTCCGTCCCAGAACCATTGATGCTCGAACGACGAGTCGAGAGTGCGAAGCGAGTTAGGCAGATAGCCTTCGATGAGAATCGCCTCGCGCAGCCATGCGTACAGAATGCGATCCAGAATGGTGCGAGCCATTTGGGACTGCTCGACACGGATCGACTTGAAGTAGGTTTGGTGATCGAGTCGCCCGGAGGCATAGTTGTAGCCCGACGAATTACCGGCAGCGACATTGAACGGCATGTTCAAACAACGTGCGATTTCGTTGAGAATCTCACGCTTGAACTCGGCGTATGTGGTTGCCGGTTGCTCAGCGTGCATCTGAGCCATCTTCCAACCGCCTGGCATCGTTAGGAGCGCTCGCTTCTCCAGTTCGATCGGCTCGAACGGTTCAGCCGCATCGGCTTCGCCACCTGCCGGCGCATCGGTGTAAAGAATCCCTGCGAAGTCAGCCGCCGTTTCCGCAGCCGCCAAAACAGCCAAAGTGAATCGTCGCAGCTGCGCGAAGAGTGGAAGCGCCGGCGTGATGTCGGGAATACCACGGATCTGGCCAGGCCGATCGCTGCGGAAAAAATGTAGGACGGAATTGGCATCGATAGTGTCGTAATTCTCAGTCAACGAGAACGCGTCATCACCTGGATGCTCTCGAAGTACGTCATACGAAATTGGGTTTCCGTGCTCATCGAAGCGAATGCCATCGAGGTAACGATAACTGTCGAGAGCCAAGATGGGTGACGTGATCTGTTCAGCTTCGACCAGCTTCAAATCGAGTTGAACCGGTGATTCGATTCTTGGGTTACTAGTTAACAAGCCAAACGATTCACCATCCGACACGCGGGCCAGCCGCATCGTGCGCAGCTTCTCTGCCAAGCCAATTGCATCGGCCCAAGCAAAGAACTCTTGCTCAACAAATCGGTTTGCGAATGCGTCAGCGGTTAGCATCTGCAATCGAGGTCCAGTGCCAACACAGTCGTTGGCTAGAGTCAGCGAGATGCCGCGAGCATAAGAGTTGTTGGCGATCTCGTATCGCGAACGGTTGCGTAGCGTGCGGCGCACTTCGGGGCTATTGGCCGCACTGGCCGATAGTCCGTCAGCCGCCGCCCAGTGGCGAACGTTGTCGACCGTGGTGGTCGCAGCGTCGTAGCGCCCCAGCAATCTCACCAACGACCAGGGGTGTCGGGCCGAGCGTCCACGGACGAGCGACCGATCTTTGCGATCGCCGTTCCTGCTCAGAATCCCTGACAACAACTTAAACATCCGTGAATCAATCCCTTCTGTTAAACCCGACACCCCTGCCTATAGAATCAAGCTTGATTCGTTGCGAACCGATTAGTCTGCACCCGGTGGCACGAGCTTGTTGAAACGAAGACCACGCTTCGGTTGAGAGGCGGCCGCCTTGGATGCCAGATACTTGTCAGCAGCAATCTGCTCGGTGAGCTTGTGCTGCTCGACGCTGCCGGCATCTCCCGATGCCTTAGCGGGTGCCTTGGCACTTTCGCGAATAGTCTCTTGCAAGTTGTCTGACATCTGGAAACCCTCTTCGAGTGAAAAAGAAACTCGATTGCCTCTTCCAGTACTAACTATGCAATTTGTCCGAACGACGTCCCAAAATCAGTCTCCACCCAGGCCATTTCCAGGTTTTTCATCAAGGCAATTTTCCTGTCGCCGGGAAGTCGTAACCCCAGCAATCATCGCTATTTAGCTCGTTTTCTCGCGATCCAAAGGGCGATGGTATTTGCGAGATATGGTAAATTTCCTAAATTTTGCTGTCGTCCTGTTCGGGATCAGCCAGAGGAGGAGTAAGCCTCTGGTTCAAATGACCGCAACTAGAGCCTATAATCACCCCCCATGTTGATTAAACCGACTTAACCCAACAAAGCCATATCGCCGGGGCATCAATGAAGCCAGCCGAATACCAAGCCGCAAGAGAAGCATTACTCAAAAGAATCAATCGCCTTCGCGAGATCAGAGATGAGCTTAATGCCAGAGATCCGGTGTTTGTCAATTCACTACCGATCGACGTGCGCCAAAAGCTTGTGCTATTGGACCGTGAAGCTTCCAGGCTTCGAAATCCCGATCTTACAATTGCATTTGTGGGTGGGTTTAGCGCAGGTAAGTCTTCTCTGGTGAATGCTTTCCTCGGACGATACTTGCTACCAGAGTCAACCAAGGTCACGACGGCTGTACCAACATTCGTAAGATCTACTACCGATGACGAGTGCGCGGAACTCCACTACCTAAACGAAGCTGAAGTCACGCAACTGGATGATATGTACCGCAGGGAAATCTCTAAATTGTACGGCCAGCCTGATTTAGCTCAGTTGCCGTTCCAAAACATGATTCAGTCTGTCAAGCCATTAGCGAATGAGGGACGCGGAAAACGCCTTATCGAGCAGTTTGAAACGTTTCACACGGAGCGAGCCAAACGTCGAGTTGAACCACGTGGGCAAATAGTAAAGACTAGTATTGGTAAAGTACAAGAAATCATTAGAAATGAAACAGAGGCTATGTTTTTAGACAGAGTCGTTCTGTTTGTGCAGGGAACTCAGGTACCGGAAGATGTTGTGGTAGTCGATCTGCCCGGGGTCAGCGTACCAAACCCGCGTCACCGCGAGATAACGTTTAGGTTTGTAAAGGAGGACGCCCATGCGGTGGTCTTTGTACTCATGTCAACTCGACTTTTCGATAAAGACGAAGTCGAGATTATGGAACTTTTTCGCGCGGGCGAAAGTAAAGTAGCCGAAAAAACATTTTGGGCACTAAATCGATGGGATTCGCTTTCGAGTCAGCAGCAGCGACAGACTATAGCGGATTTTGAAGCAAAGATGCAAGAATTTGCCATACCAATCGGCTATCAAGCATTTAGAACAAATGCCTTACATGGATTGCTCTCGCAACTTGGGATTAAAGGGGAGTCAATAGATGACCTAGCTCTACAGAACCATGTTAAAGATTATGAAGATGCCTTACAGGTTCGTTACTCTGACTCGCACGCAACTGCGTTTCAAGAGAGCCAGATTCCACATCTGCAAGAACAGGTTGTCCAATTCCTAAATGGACGGCTTCGGCAGACAACGCTCAGAGCAGCGCAAGAGAATTCTAGAGCAAATTTCGGCGAGCCGCTCCCACACCATCTTCGCAGAGCAAAGGAGGCTGATGATTCGTTGATTACAGGAAATCTTAAAAGAGAGGAGAAGGAGGTTACGCACCAGAGAGTTGATCTGAGATTTCAAGAACGCGCGACGGGTATCCAAGAAAAGCTTCGAGAACTCAGAAATGAGGTGGCAGTACAGAAAGGTGCGATCTTAGTTGCGAAAACCAAGGAGCTGGTGGACGAACTAAAGTCTAAACTCGAGACAGGTCCCGAGACAGATGCGTACCAAATTTACAAAGAGATTATCTCGGAGCGGGAACTGCGAAAGTATCCCTACCACTTTGAAATCGAGATGCGAATTGTTGATAACCTTAACACTTTGTTAAAACGCAACTTTCGGGCAATCGTGCGTCAGCAAGTTGAATCCTTTTTTGAGGAACTTACACAGCGTGTTCAGTCTGCAATTGAGGGAATCCGCGAGGACGTCAATTACAACGCGGAAGTAACAACCCCATTCGACGAAATAATTCAGCACGAGTCAGGCTTATTCTGCGAGCGCGTAGATGGCCAGGTGATGGGTAGAGTCACGGATCTGGATGCTTTGCTCCTTTTCAAGCCCAAGAGTTTCTGGGGTTTAATGGGTGGGAACGAGATCCTCGACGGCCTTGAACACGCTGCTCGAATGGGAACTCAGAATCTGCAGAACGCAGGGCAAGCAATTCAGGAAGCAGACTTCGCTGGAAAAACTGCTCAGATTCGTCAAACATTGACTTCGCACTACTTAGCAAAGGTTAGAGAGTATCACGAACAACTGTCTCACCAAGTATTTCCAATCGTGATTAACAATATGCAGGAGATTGAGAAACGGATACTTAAGACGATGGAAACCAAATACCGTCCCGCGTTAGAAATTGTTCTGTCAAAGGAGGCAGAGGGAGAGTTCGCGCACAAGCGAACATCCGTTGAAGAGAGATCTCGACGTTTCAGAAGTTTTATAGAGGACATCGAAACAGTAATGAATGAGATGACCCAAATCGTGGCTGGAAATGTTCCATAGAAATGTTGGTTATGTATAAAACCCCGTCAAGATTTTTTCAATTTTTGCATTTCTCGAAAACTTCGTCTCTGTTGGTTTTCGATTCGATTTTCGTTAGAACCAAATAATGCGACGCCGCTTATCGAAGCCGCAACGGCGGAACCGACGAGGCAGTCGAACCAGTGGTTGTCCGGCTGCTCGGGTCGCTGCTTCCACTCGTCGACGCTTCGGCCACGGGCTTCCGTCTTGACGAAGTACTCCGAGGTCAAATGCTCGGCGAGCATGCGATGCGTTTCGGCGTTCGTACCAAAGAGCGAGAGGCAGCCGCGATCGCCCATCGAAACACGCAGCCGAGCGTTGATAAACGACTTCCACCAGTTGGTATCGTAGACCACGTGGCGGATGGCCCGCTTACCGGCGACGTTGGGGATACGCCAGTTGAGCCCTACGCGATCACCTGGCCGGCGTCGGTACTCGCTGAATGGCAAACTCGAAGCGCCGACGAAGCGACCGTGGCTGGGAATGATCACAGAGGAGTGCGTGGCCTGACGGCAGAACTGGTAGACCACATCTGTCGATTGCCCCCAGTTAGCGTCGATCAGACAGCGTCCAATGCGCATCGCAGCGCCGTCGTCTCGCTGCCACTCGCGTTCGAGCAGTTTCGATGTCAGCGATTCGAGGCCAGCGTAGATCGATCCTTCTAGTCCGGTTCCAGTCGCTTCGGAACTCAGCGTCTGGCGAGCCTCGCGCAGCGTGAAGTACGGACGCTGTTGGTCAGGGTAGCAACCATAGTCGATCACATAACCGGTGAAGTCGTCCTCCCAAGCGGTGACCACATAGAACAGGAGCTTTTGCTGGACGTCGATGAATGCGGTGAGATGGTTCGCACCGATCGAGACCAAGCCGCGATCCATTCGGTTGGTTTTGCTCGCGACCTCTTCTGGTTTGAGCATTCCGTCAACAACAGTCTCCGCTGGCAGAGGTTGGTTCTGGTACTCAGCAAAGAACGCTGCTTCGTCTTGCAACTTGAGATTCATAGCATGTTGAATAGCCGAGAGCTCGTCGTAGTTGAACCGCTCCTGCCATGCAATAACAGCCCCCTCATCCATCGCGGCTTGGTTTTGCCGATAGAACTCGGTGGCCGCTTCACCACCATCACCGCCACGCATCCCTTCGGCGCGGATCTCGGCATAGCGTTCCCATAACAATTCATTCTTGGGAAACGCATAGACCATCTTGGTGCGTTCGCCATTCCACTCCGGGTGTCGATTTCTATCGAGGATATTGTCGGCCATGTCACCTGGGCGAATAACCGTGCAGGGCATGATGCCAGAGATCTTCTTGCCAGGACCAGCTAGGCCAAGCACTGCGCCGGCGAGGATACTTTCGCGATTCGCGCATTGCGAAAGCGAACGAGCACTCTCATCCGTTTGCGGGTCATCGAGCACCACGAGACTCGGACGCACTGTTCTACCGTCAGGACGCTTGAACTTCATACCTCGGATGCGACCAGTAAGGCCGGCGACCTTGATAATCGCTCCGCTGGCGCTGCTGCCTTCGATCGTTGGCAGTACGACTTCTTTTGCGGTCCATCCGATCTGCGTACGTTTGCCTTTGTAGAGCTGCCCGTTGGCGCGATTCGAGATGCCATCGAGAGCTTGAATCGGGAAGCAGACCTCGGGGAAGTCGGCTAAGAGCAGTTCGTTGCTATCGAGTTCGGTTTTGATTGAGTCGAGCATATCGCACGCATGCCCTTCATCGCTGCCGATCAAACATACGAAGTTGCGATGACCATAAAGCACCGCCCAGATACACGCGACTTCGGCGATCGAACTCTTGCCGCTACCACGCGCCATCGCTAGCGCAAACAAACCGCCATGCACAACCGCTTGCTCGATCTTCTCAATCACCTTGATGTGGTCCGGCGACCAAGCGAGATGGAACGTTAGTGGAAAGTAGGTCTCACAGAAGTATCGGAAGTCTCGCGACGCGCGATCTTTGCGATCTGCGTTATCGACCTCCGGCAGTTCACCAATGTCACGACCTGCAAGTGCGAGCGCTGCGTTACGCGCACGCGCTCGTTCTTTCATCGCATCGTACGGATCGACACCGCTCGTCGTACGAGGCGTATGACGTACGAGATGCATCCATGCGCAATAGCGAAGCAGATCAACTGTCTTGTTGTCACCAATTCGTGCGCCGGCGCGTTGACGGTGCCGATACAACTGCCGCTCGCTGATCACCTCGCCTAGCGGCGTCGAGTTCAGCAGTCGGCATAGCTCGCTGGGTTTTAGTTTCCTCGGATCACTCGCCACGTCCCATCTCCTTTGCTTGCCACGCGCTGTACTGCACGAGGTTGATCGTGCCATCCGCGTTCACCGGCGCACCGCTTTGTATGTCGAGGCGGATCTTATCTGGATCGATCCGCTCTCGGTATGCGGCCGCAAGTAGCTTCGCCGCTTGTTCGACCGGAAGCCTCGTCGGATCGACCTGGCCCGTTCCTTCACTCATCGCATTCCTCCGTGACTTGGTATCTCGAAACGTGGGGCCACCGTTTGCGCACCGTCGCGTTTTGGCCGCATGTTCGCCTGGTTATGCGGAGCATGTTTGGACGCGACGGTGGCGTAATGTTGGGGCACCGGTGGCCTCTCAAAAAACATGGAAATTACTGGGAAAAACATGCAAGACTTCGCTTGAGGTTCCTCGAAACGCATGGCTCATGTGTGTCATCGCGACGCAGAAAACGTGACGCAAAACACATCTCGAACCACACAGGAACGCAACGATGAACGCAAACGAAATCGCCTTCGGAATCGAATTCGAAACCACCCTCCCCGGCACCGACAACACACCGATCGGACCCTACCACAACGGATACCAAGTACCCTGGCTGCCAACTGGATGGAAAGCAGAACGCGACGGCAGCATCCGACCCGAGAACGCCAGCCGCAAAGGATGCGAGTTTGTAAGCCCAATACTCAAAGGGGTTGAAGGCGTAAAGCAGATCGAGAACGCGATCGACCAGATCAACGCTCGCGGAGGCCGAGTAAATTCCAGCTGCGGCCTGCACATAACGGTTAGCTGGAACGGAGACGCAGCCGCCTTGGCAAGATTGATTTCCTTGGTCGGCAACCATGAACGAGCGATCTACGCCTCGACCGGAACCCGAAAACGCGAACAGATGATGTACGCCAAGCGGATCAAACAATACGGCAACAAAGACAACGCCAAGAGCCGATGCGAATCGGATCGCTACCACCTGCTGAACTTGACCCACCTGACCCGCGGCAAGAACCGAATCGAATTCCGGGCCTTCGGCGGAACGCTCAATAAGACCAAGGTGGTCGGATACCTGATGATGGTTTTGGGCTTGGTCGAACTCGCCCTCAATACCAAACGCTGCAGCGAATGGGACTACATCAAGAAGGAAGGCACCAAGAGCTGCTGGGATCGCCCCGGAGCCGGCCAGGGTGAAACCGAAATCAACCGATTGTTCTACCGACTCGGATGGACCAAAGGTTGGTACAAGGGAGCCCTCCGCGACAAGGTCTACGGAGAGATCGCCAGCGAAACCAAACCGGAATGGAAAAAGATCAAAACCAAACTCCTCGAGCTCGCCCGCAAATACGACCGCGCGGCCTAATCGCAAACCACGCGAAGCGCCGGGAGAACCAACCCGGCGTTTTTGCGTTTTGTGGCCCACCGTTTCGCCAATGTGGCGTTGACTTGAGTAGTTCAAAGATTGTGGGCCAGCATTCTTGTCGTCGCCACATATCGCGTTTTGTGCGACATGTTTCAGTTGAAAGAATTCTGCGAATTCCACGCTTAATTCTCGCATGCTCGGCTTGAGCTTTCGCCAACCGCATGGCTCATGTGTGTCATCGCGTAAACCATTCAAACCTTTTTCCGAAACGGAGACACAAACATGTCCAACGCAAACAACCCACACGCAGCGACCGACGCAACCCTTCGCCAGATCTTCAAGGCGATGGACGCCCACCAAGCCCAAGAGATCCGCGAAGCCTACTACAAGGCAATCGAGGGTTTGATGACTTTGGCAGAAACCCTCGAGGTCGCCGACGCACAACAAACACCCAGCGCCGGCCCGCTTCTTACCGAACATTTCAACGCGGTCCAAGCACTGGACGCGATGAAGAACAGCCGCCTCGGAAAGATCCTCTAAACCACAGACCAGCGGAATGCCACGGACGCCGCGAACGGAAGCGCGGCGTTCTTCCGCTTGGTCGCGACACTCGCCCACAGTCGCGTTCTTGTGAACACCTTCGACCAAGTACCCAACACTCAAAACATCGCAACATGGGCCAACGTCGGGGCCCGTAAGGCCTCCCGAGCAAGATGGAAGAACATGGGAAAAAGCTGCTGGAATCGGCTTGCTGCCGGTAGAACCGCATGGCTCATGTGTGTCATCGCCCAGCAACCAACCGCTTTCACCATGCAATAGGAGAACAAACCGATGTCCCGAACCAACGCCAGACCCGTTGCTATCAGAACCGCCTTTAAGCAAATGCCTCGCGCCACCGCGCTGGATCTCTGCGAGGACTACCGTGAATTGGTCACGAGGTTGAGGCGACTGGCTGACAACCTGGCCGGCGCATTCGTAATAGCGACCGGAGATTCCGCTCGAGCCCTCGAAGCAGAGCTCCGCATGTTTGAGAAAGCAATCGACGTCCTTTCCGGCAGCATGTTGCCCGACGCGATCGACGAATATTTGCCTTCCAAAGAATGCTGAGAAAACCTGCTGAAAACATTGCAAGGACGGCTTGAGGTTATCCGAACCGCATGGCTCATGTGTGTTATCGCATAACCAATTTTCATTCACCCATACGGAGAAACAAACATGAATCTCGACACCCTGATCGAAATCCTCAACGACTACCGCGAAGAGTTCGGAGGCGACGCCGAAGTGCGGCTGATGACCCAGCAGAACTGGCCCTTCGAGAACCGAATCTGCGGCGTGACCAGCGGTCGCGACATGAACGATGCGTCCGACGATGAGGATGAAGACGACGACGCCAAAGACGTTGCCGACGACAACACCGTCTACATTGTCGAGGGCGGGCAAATCTGCTACGGCAGCAAGCGGGCCTGGGAAACATGTCGCGATAGCTGATCGCAACACGCCGATGCGCCGGGGGAAAGGTTTTGGAAAACCTTCAGAATCTTTTCCCCTTCGGCTTGATGCGGTTTGAACCGCATGGCTCATGTGTGTCATCACATACGACATTTCAAACAAAAACAAACGGAGATCACCACGATGCCAACTTTGACCAACCGAACACGCCTTACTTCGGCCCAGTTCCTCGGCGCACACCGACGAGCGCTGGAGACGATCAGCGACCTGTACGCAGCGGTCGAAGAGATGCCGATCCTCGCCGCTTCCGACCCATCGACCATGAAACAGTTCTTCGACGAACTGGCTGATGTGCAAGCCACAGCCGCAAAGCTCGCCCAACATTTCCGCACGCAAGTATGCACCGAAGAAAAGAATTCGAATTCCTTTTGAATCCGGCTTGATGCGGTTCAAACCGCATGGCTCATGTGTGTTAACGCGAAAACGATTCACCAACCGAACAACGGAGACCAGCAGATGACCCAACACGACCTCGACCTGACGATCACCAAGATCAGCAATCGCAACCGCGGTGCTGGCGGGTCTTGGGTTCAAGGCAAGATCAACGACGAATACCGCTTCGATGCTG